>NZ_JBFTLB010000005.1:0-284935 GCF_056396225.1 Terrabacter sp. 05T424 | reverse complement strand
CCCGCGGGTCGAACACGTTCCACGACGAGCTCGGCAGCACGCGGACGCCCACACGCTTGCGCGCCTCGACCAGGCCCATCGAGTCGAGCACCCGGATCGCCTCGCGCACCACCGACCGGGAGACGCCGTAGCGCTCGTCGAGCTGGTCGATGCGCAGCACCGTGCCGGGCGCCAGGTCACCCGAGACGACCTGACGCCCCAGGGTGTCGAGGACGCTCGCATGGAGGGCGGGGCGGCGGGCTGCTGGCACGGCGACAGCCTGTCACACAACCGCTGTGTTTCGGCGGGCGCTCGAATAAATCTGATTTGTTTTGAACAATGACTTGATAAGACGCCCTTCTTGCTGCACTCTGGCTCTCGCGACTCGACGATGAGAGCGATCGAGCCGGACGAAGGAGTCACGGAGCATGTCCTCGAACCTGCAGCACCACCCCCCACCACTGGTCGTCGTCATGGGCGTCTCCGGCTCGGGGAAGACCACGGTCGGCGCGGCTCTGGCCCAGCGCCTGCGCGTCCCCTTCGCGGACGCCGACGACTTCCACCCCCAGGCCAACATCGACAAGATGTCCGCCGGCATCCCGTTGACCGACGACGACCGCGGCCCGTGGCTCGGGATCATCGGCGCGTGGCTCGCCTCGCACGCCGACACCGGCGGCGTCGTCAGCTGTTCCGCCCTGCGACGTGCCTACCGTGACGTCCTCACGGCCGCCGCGCCCCAGGCGTACTTCATCCACCTGCACGGCACCCCGCAGGTCATCGCGGCAAGGGTCGCCGGCCGCCCGGGACACTTCATGCCCGCGGCCCTGGTCGAGTCGCAGTTCGCGACCCTCGAGCCGCTGGGGTCCGACGAGCACGGCTCCGTGCTCGACGTCGACCAGCCGGTGGACGACCTCGTCACGCAGTCCCTCACCCTCCTGAACGCCCGCGACCCGGAAGCGACCCGCCCATGACCGCCGACCTGCTCTACCTGCTGCCCTCCTCGGCGCTCGCCGCCGACGCACTGCCCGACATCCCTGCCGCGCGCCTCGTCCCCGCCGCGCTCATCGGCATCGCGGTCCTCGTGGTGCTGATCGTGCGCTTCAAGCTGCACCCGTTCCTCTCGCTGACCCTCGGCGCGCTCACCGTCGGTGCGATCGCCGGCGTGCCCATGGCCGACGTGCTCGACAGCTACACCAAGGGCTTCGGCAGCACCGCCGCCGGCGTCGGAACCCTCATCGCCCTCGGTGCGATGTTCGGCAAGCTGCTCGCGGACTCGGGCGGCGCCGACGAGATCGTCGACACGATCATCGGCCGCAGCGGCACCCGCTCGCTGCCCTGGGCCATGGCCGCCGTCGGCGCCATCATCGGCCTGCCGATGTTCTTCGAGATCGGCCTCGTCCTGCTGATGCCGGTGATCTTCCTCGTCGCACGTCGCTCCCAGCAGTCCGTGGTGCGCGTCGGCATCCCCGCCCTCGCCGGCCTCTCGGCCATGCACGGCCTCGTGCCACCGCACCCCGGCCCGCTCGTGGCCATCGACGCCCTCAAGGCCAACCTCGGCGTCACGCTCGGCTTCGGCATCCTCGTGGCCATCCCGACGATCGCCATCGCCGGCCCGTGGTTCGCGCGCTTCGCCGCCCGGTGGGTCGACGTCCCCGCACCTGACCTGTTCGACGCGCGCGAGTCGGACAACGGCCCCCGCCCGTCGTTCGCCGTCACGATGCTGACGGTCCTGACTCCCGTCGTCCTGATGATGGGCAAGGCGCTGGCCGACATCCTCGCCGGCAAGGGCACGCTCGCCCGCACCGTCCTCGACTTCCTCGGCACGCCCCTCATCGCGCTGCTCATCGCGGTCATCCTCGCGATGTTCACCCTGGGTCGCGGCGCCGGCATGGGCGTCAAGGAGGTCAGCTCCTCGCTCGAGTCCTCGCTCGCCCCGATCGCCGGCATCATCCTCATCGTCGCTGCCGGCGGCGGCTTCAAGCAGACCCTCGTCGACACCGGCATCGGTCAGCTCGTCGCCGACTGGATCTCTGGGAGTGGCCTGTCGATCCTCCTGCTCGCCTGGCTCGTGGCCGTCCTCATCCGTCTCGCCACCGGCTCGGCGACGGTGGCCACGGTCACCGCCTCGGGGATCCTCGCGCCCCTCGCGGCCGGCATGTCCACCAACGAGGTCTCGCTCATGGTCCTCGCCATCGGCGCCGGCTCGGTCTTCTTCTCGCACGTCAACGACGCCGGCTTCTGGCTCGTCAAGGAGTACTTCGGACTCAAGGTCGGCCAGACCATCAAGACGTGGTCGCTCATGGAGACGATCCTGTCGGTGACCGGCCTGGCCTTCGTCCTGCTGCTCAACCTCGTCGTCTGACCCGCCCAACCCCAACCCCAACCCCAACCCCAACCGTCGAGAGGCCAAAGTTCGCTGGGTCCCTGATGTCGAAGGGCCAATCCTCGTCGCGAGGATTGGCCCTTCGACTTCGCAGAGGCCGCGAACTTTGGCCTTTCGAGGTGTCGCAGGCCGCGAACTTTGGCCTTTCGACGGTTGAGGAGGTGGGGGGCGGGGCGGGCGGGGCGGGGTGGGGTCAGTGGATGCGGACGCCGCTGATGGCGCGGGCGATGACGATGCGCTGGATCTCGCTCGTGCCCTCGAAGATCGTGTAGATCTTGGCGTCGCGCGACCACCGCTCGACCGGGTGGTCGGTGACGTAGCCGGCGCCGCCGAGGATCTGCACGGCCTTGTCGGTGACCGCCACCGCGACCTCGCCGGCCTTGAGCTTGCTCATCGATCCCTCGGCCGCCGTGAACGGCTGGTTGGTGCGGCCCATCCACGACGCCCGCCAGACGAGCAGCCGCGCGGCGTCGATCTCGGTGCGCATGTCGGCGAGGGCGAAGGCGATCGCCTGGTTCTCGATGATGGGGCGGCCGAACGCGACGCGGTCCTTGGCGTAGTCGAGGGCGTACTCGTATGCCGCCCGGGCGATCCCGATCGCCTGCGCCCCGACCGTGGGCCGCGAGATCTCGAACGTGCGCATCGCCGCCTGTCCGCTCGAGGCGCCGCCCTCGCGGGCCCGGGCGAGGCGCTCGTCGAGCCTGTCCTTGCCGCCGAGCAGGCACGAGCCGGGCACGCGCACGTCGTCGAGGAAGACGTCGGCGGTGTGCGACGCGCGCAGGCCCAGCTTGCGCAGCTTCTTGGCCCCTTCGAGACCCGGCGTGCCGGGGGGCACGACGAACGCCGCCTGCCCACGCGACCCGAGCTCGGGGTCGACGACGGCCGTCACGACGTGGACGTTCGCAATGCCACCGTTGGTGATGTACGCCTTCTGCCCGTTGATCACCCACTCGTCAGCCGCCTCGTCGTAGCGCGCCCGCGTGCGCATCGCACCGACGTCGGAGCCGGCCTGCGGCTCCGTGGTCGCGAAGGCGGCGAGCTTGGGGTCGTCGGCGTCGCCGTAGCACTGGGGCAGCCACTCGACCATCTGGTCGGGCGTGCCCGAGCCGTAGATCGCCGCGACGGCCAGGGTGGTGCCGAAGATCGACATGCCGATGCCGGCGTCACCCCAGAAGAGCTCCTCGTTGGCGAGGTTGATCGAGATTCCGGTGGGGTCGGACCAGCACTGGGCGAGGAACTCGAAGCCGTAGAGGCCGTTCTTCGCGGCCTCCTGGATGACCGGCCACGGCGTCTCCTCCCTCGCATCCCACTCAGAGGCGGCCGGGCGCACGACGTCGGCGGCGAAGCCGTGCACCCAGTCGCGGATCTCGGTCTGGTCGTCGTTCAGGGCAAGCGAGAACTCGGCCACGACCGGCGCCTCAGGCCTTGGGGATGTCGAAGAAGTTGGCGATGTTGGCGGCGAGTCCGAGGTCGCCCTTGGCCTTGATCTTGCCGGTCATGAACATCATCACCGGGTTGCCGCTCTTGGTGATGACCTTGGTGAAGTCGACGGGCGACATCGCGAGCGACAGGGTCGCGTCGCCGTTGTGGCCGGGAAGCGTCGTGCACGAGCCGTCGGCGAAGCGCACGGTCCACTTGTCGGCGCCGCCGTCGGGGCGACCGCTGATGCTCCAGTGGGTCGTCGCCGTCGTGGAGCCGGCGCGGTCGGCGCGGAAGAGGTCGGGCATGCGGGAGAAGATCGCCGCGATGATCGGCTCGCGGTTGGCGCTCTCCATCACCTGCTTGACGTCCTTGTCGGACATCTCCTTGACGATGCGGATGAACTCACCCGGCTCGACGGCGGCGAGCTCGTCAGCGCTGGCGGTGGTGAAGTCGATGTCGGACATGGTGGTCCCTCCGGTGGAGAACGGCATTGTTACCGCGAGTAGGTTACCGGACGGTCTCTTCGTCGAGGAACCACCCGGTGACCATCCCGTCGGGGCGTCCGGGCTCGACGAAGTGCTCCCAGGAGAAGCCCTCGGCGAACCACGCCTCGGGCATCTGGAGCATGCCCTGGGCGTCCGACTGGCTCGCGTGCGCCTTGAGCGCCGAACGCTTGACCTCGAGGAACTCGCCGACGTCGCAGGCCCAGTGCAGCTCCTCCTCGGTGCTGCCGAGAGGGTTGCCGTCGTCCATGGGCGCACCCGGGTCCCAGTCGCCGACGTCGAGCCCAGCAGCGAGCGCCGCCTGGTGCGAGCGGATCATCGCGGTGCGGTTCATCGAGCTCTCGAGGTAGCGGCGCGTGCCCGCGATCTCGGCCGCGCGCTTCGTCACCGCGTGCACCTTGACGTGGTCGGGGTGGCCGTAGCCGCCGTGCCAGTCGTAGCCGACGACGACGTCGGCGGCCTCGTCGCGCAGGATCGCAGCGAGCTTCTGGGCCGCTTCCTCCGTGTCGGCGCGGGTGAAGCTCAGCTCGTGGTCGTTCTGGGCCCACCCGGTCATGCCCGAGTCTGCGTAGTCGAGCCACTCGACGCGGTGAGTACCGATGACCGCGTTGGACGCTGCCGCCTCGGCCCGGCGCCGGTGGACCACCGTCTCGCCGTCGGCGAGGTCGTCGGGCGCGTCACCGTGGTCGCCGTTGGTCGCGACGACGAGGACGACGCGGTGCCCCTCGCTGACGGCGCGGGCCATCGACCCAGACGTCTGCGAGGCCTCGTCGTCGGGATGGGCATGAACGAACACCACGGTTGCCATGTCGTCAGCCTCTCACTGTCCGCCGACGCTCACAGCGGCAAGCGGTAGACGAGGAACCCGTCACGAACCGCCACGTCGTCGTAGAGCCGTCGAGCGGTCGCGTTGGTCTCGTGCGTCTGCCAGTAGACCCGACTGCACCCCCGGTCTCGGGCCCACTCCGCGACCGCCTCGATGAGCGCCTTGCCGACGCCCCTGCCACGCGCTTCGGTCGCGGTGAAGAGGTCCTGGAGGTAGCAGACGTCAGGACCCGAGGTGCTGGGGTGCACGAGGAAGTGGGTCAGGCCGACGACGTCGCCGTCGAGCACCGCCACAAAGGCGTGCATCCTTGCGCCAGAGGTGAACTCACGCCACGCCCGGTCGTATGCCGTCTGGTCGAGCTCGCGCTCGTAGAACGTCATGTACGCGCGGAACAGCTGCTCCCACCGCTCCCGGTCGTCGGCCTCGAGGGGTCTGGTCGTGATCACGACCAGACGCTAGCGCGACGCACCGGGCGAGCGGGAGGGCCACTCGACGGCATACGCAATGGGCCAACAGGACCCGGCGATCGAGAGAACACTCCGTCGCCGCGCTGCGATCGAGAGTCAGGCCTTGCGGGTGGTCGCCTTCTTGGTGGCGGTCTTGCGCGTCGTTGTCTTCTTCGCCGTCTTCTTCGCGGTCTTCTTCACGGCGCGCTTGCGCGTGGTTGGGCCCTTGGCGCGCTTCTCGGCGAGCAGCTCGTAGCCGCGCTCCGGCGTGATCGCCTCGGGGTCGTCGTCCTTGCGCAGGGTCGCGTTCGTCTCGCCGTCGGTGACGTACGGGCCGAAGCGGCCATCCTTGACGACGACGGGCTTGCCGCTGACCGGGTCGGCGCCGAGCTCTTTGAGCGGCGGTGTCGCGGCGGCCCGACCACGCTGCTTGGGCTGCGCGTAGATCGCGAGTGCCTCCTCGAGCGTGATGTCGAAGAGCTGCTGCTCGGTGGTCAGCGAGCGCGAGTCCGTGCCCTTCTTGAGGTACGGGCCGTAGCGGCCGTTCTGCGCGGTGATCTCGACGCCCTCGGCATCGGCGCCGACGACGCGTGGCAGAGACAGCAGCTTGAGTGCGTCGTCGATGGTGAGCGTCGCGAGCTCCATGTCCTTGAAGAGCGAGGCCGTGCGCGGCTTCACCTTGGCAGCCTTGCGGCTCTTCGGCTTGTCGGCGGCAGGCGCCTCGTCGTCGTCGATGACCTCGGTGACGTAGGGGCCGTAGCGGCCGGCCCGCGCGACGATGTCGCGGCCCGTCTCGGGGTCCTGGCCGAGCACCTTGCCGTCGTCGGCCGCGACCTCGAGCAGTTCGCGCGCCTTCTCGGGCGTCATCTCGTCAGGCGCGATGTCGTCGGTGATCGTCGCGCGGCGGGGAGTGCTCGAGACGTCGGCGCCGTCGGCGACTTCACCGGTCGCGAGGTCGACCCCGGCGGGCGCGACCTCCTCGACGTAGGGGCCGTAGCGGCCGACGCGCACGACCATGCCCTCGCCGATCGGGATCGTGCTGATCTCCTTGGCGTCGATCTCGCCGAGGTCGTCGACGAGGCTCTTCAGCCCGGCGC
Organism: Terrabacter sp. 05T424; assembly: GCF_056396225.1. Lineage (NCBI taxonomy): Bacteria > Bacillati > Actinomycetota > Actinomycetes > Micrococcales > Intrasporangiaceae > Terrabacter > Terrabacter sp. 05T424. The sequence goes on along the minus strand of NZ_JBFTLB010000005.1, from coordinate 278,279 downwards.
CGCTCGAGGCCTCCTCGCCGAAGTAGAAGCGCCTCAGCCAGTTGACGCGGCCCTCGTCGCCGTTGGCGATGCGGTCGAGGTCCTCCTCCATCGAGGCGGTGAACTCGTAGTCGACGAGGCTCGTGAAGTGCTCCTCGAGCAGGCGCGTCACGGCGAAGGCGAGCCACGTCGGCACGAGGGCCTGGCCCTTGGTGAAGACGTAGCCGCGGTCCTGGATCGTGCCGATCGTCGCGGCATACGTGGAGGGTCGGCCGATGCCGCGCTCCTCCATCGCCTTGACGAGGGTGGCCTCGGTGTAGCGGGCGGGCGGGCTCGTCTCGTGGCCGTCGGCCTCGGCGCGCACGACCTCCAGCGCGACCCCGGCGCTCAGCTTCGGAAGGCGGCGCTCCTCGGCTGCGGCGTCGGCGCGCGCGGCGGCCTCGTCGTCACGACCCTCCTCGTAGGCGGCGAGGAAGCCCTTGAAGGTGATGACGGTGCCGCTGGCGCTGAACTCGACCGTCTGCGCGCCCTCGACGGCGGTGTCGACCGCCAGCCGGACGGTGGCCGTCGAGCCGCGGGCGTCGGCCATCTGCGAGGCGACCGTGCGCTTCCAGATCAGCTCGTAGAGGGCGAACTCGTCGCCGCGCAGGGACCCGGCGACCTGGGCCGGGCTGCGGAACCGGTCACCCGCGGGGCGGATGGCCTCGTGCGCCTCCTGGGCGTTCTTGACCTTCTTCTCGTAGCGGCGCGGGCTGTCGGGCACGTACTCGGCGCCGTACAGGTCGCGGGCCTGGCTGCGGGCGGCGGTCGTCGCGGCGTCCGACAGCGTCGTGCTGTCGGTACGCATGTAGGTGATGTAGCCGTTCTCGTAGAGCCGCTGCGCCACGCGCATCGCGTTCTTCGACGAGAGCCGCAGCTTGCGCGACGCCTCCTGCTGGAGGGTCGAGGTCGTGAACGGGGCCGACGGGCGGCGGGTGTACGGCTTCTCCTGGACGTCTGTGACGCGCGCCCGCTGCGGGAGGCAGGCCTCGGCGATACGGGTCGCGAGCGCCTCGTCGAGGTGCACCACGCCCTTGCCGGTCAGGCGGCCGTCGTCGGCGAAGTCGCGACCGGTGGCCACGCGGGTGCCGTCGACGGACGACAGCCGCGCGGTGAACTGCTGGCTCGCACTGTCGGGGGTGAAGTCGCCCTCGACGTCCCAGTAGGAGGAGCGGACGAACGCCATGCGCTCGCGCTCACGCTCGACGACCATGCGGGTGGCGACGGACTGCACGCGACCGGCCGAGAGGCCCTGGCGGACCTTGCGCCACAGCACCGGGCTGACCTCGTAGCCGTAGAGGCGGTCGAGGATGCGCCGGGTCTCCTGGGCGTCGACCATCGCAGTGTCGATCTCGCGGGTGTCGTTGACCGCGCGCTGGATCGCCTCACGGGTGATCTCGTGGAAGACCATGCGCTTCACGGGAACTCGCGGCTTGAGCGCCTCGAGGAGGTGCCACGCGATGGCCTCGCCCTCGCGGTCCTCATCGGTGGCGAGGTAGAGCTCGCTGCTGTCCTTGAGGAGGCGCTTGAGCTCGGCGACCTTCTTCTTCTTGTCGGGGTCGACGACGTAGTACGGCTCGAAGCCGTTGTCGACGTCGACGGCGAACTTGCCGAACGGGCCCTTCTTCATGTCGGCCGGCAGCTCGGACGGGTTCGGCAGGTCACGGATGTGACCTACGGACGCCTCGACCTCGAAGTCGCCGCCGAGGTAGCCGGCGATGGTCTTCGCCTTGGCGGGCGACTCGACGATGACGAGCTTGCGGCCCTTTCCTGCGGCCATGGTGCACCTTCAACTTCCCGCATCTCACGAGCAGCGGATTCGTCGCTGCGTCTGCGTGGACGCGGACCGACGGTAACAGCCCGCGCCGGGAAGGGCGCCCAGACATCCGCGCCCCGACCCGCCGGGCGGGCCCACCCCGAGGGCGTATGCCGCCCTCCCGGAGTCCGTCGCCCCGCCGTCGGTCGAGTGCGCCGGGGGCGATGCAAAGGCTGCCGGACGGCATACGTGGTGGGGAATGATGGCGAGCAAGGCCGCGTTGGACGTGTTAGTTTATTGTTCAACAAAACTCGGAAGGACCGCCATGACCACCGCCCCCGTCCTCTACCTGAGCCACGGCGCCCCGCCGCTCGCCGACGACGAGCGCTGGACGGCCGAGCTCGCCGAGTGGTCCACCGACCTACCCAAGCCCGAGAGCGTGCTCATGGTCTCGGCCCACTGGGAGGACGCCCCGACGACGCTCGGCTCGACGACCGGCGCCCCGCTCACCTACGACTTCTGGGGCTTCCCGCAGAAGTACTACGAGGTCACCTACGACGCCCCGGCTGCACCCGGCCTCGCCGACGACGTCACGAGGCTGCTCACGTGGCCCGGCCACCAGGTGCACCGTGACGAGGCCCGCGGCCTCGACCACGGCGCCTACGTGCCGCTCAAGGAGATGTTCCCCGAGGCCGACGTCCCGGTCCTGCAGATGTCGATGCCGACGCTCGACCCTCGCGGCCTCTTCGAGATCGGCCGCCGCCTGGCGCCGCTGCGCGAGCAGGGCACCATGATCGTCGGCTCCGGCTTCACGACCCACAACCTGCGCTGGTTCAACCCGCGCGCCGGCGCCGACGCGCTGCCGCCCAAGGCCAGCGCCGAGTTCGACCACTGGGCCCAGGAGGCCATGAAGGCCCAGGACGTCGACAGCCTGCTCGACTTCCTCGACAAGGCTCCGGCCGCGCACGAGGCGCACCCGCGCACCGAGCACTTCGCGCCGCTCTTCGTCACCCTCGGCGCGGCCTACGAGTCCGGCGGCCTCGACAACAAGAGCGTCATCGACGGCTTCTGGTTCGGCCTGTCCAAGCGGTCCTGGCAGTTCAGCTGAGGACGACCTCAGTGCGCGTCGAACGCGGGGGCGAGCGCGGGTCGCACGCGGGGTCGAGCGCCTGGGTCGAGCGCCGGGTCAGACGCGGGGTCGGACGCGGCGTCGCTCCGGGAACCCGCCGGTAACCCCACCCGTTCCCAAGGTGTGGGTACCCACGAAGCGGCCGTGGCACGGAACCTCCCCTGACTCCGCGCCACGGTCGCACTCTCGTCTCCCGTCCGTCGGTGGTTTGTCGGCGGGTTGTCGGCACGTCGCCGACCCGTTCGAGAGCACGTTCGAGGGCTCGTTCGTCGGCGTCGGAACCGGTGCGATCGCCATCCCGTCGCAGGCGCACGGCACGTAGAGTGGCCGTACGCCCGACGAGCGCGCCGCAGGCGTGTGCGGTTCACCCCAGCAGTGCACCGCCCCACCGCCCTGAGCACGCACGGAGCAACTCGGGACGAGCCCCCGGGTGCGTCTCGACGGGTGGGGACTTCGGTCGCGTCGCCGACGTGACCGCACGCGAGGGAAGGACCCGTTGGAGATGACAGACCAGCCCGCCGCCCAGGCAGCCGCACCCGCCCAGGTGGCCCCGCTCGAGCCGCCACCCGGCGAGGCGTTCATCCTCACCGCGCCGGCCCCCACCGCGGCCGTCGCCGAGACCGCGGCCCCGAAGATGGCCCCGGCCGTGCCCGAGGCAGCCCTCCCCGGCCTCGACGCGAAGGTCGACACCTACCTCGACTCCCTCATGAAGGCCGCCGCCCGCTCCCCCGAGTGGGAGCACAAGGCCGCCGACGTTCGGTCGATGGGCAACGACGAGGTGAAGTTCGCCGCCGAGTCGAGCAACCGCATGCTGCAGATGCCCGTCAAGGCGCTCAACGAGGGTGGGCTCTCCGGCAACTCGAAGGTCGGCAAGACCCTGCTCGACCTGCGCCGCACCGTCGAGGACCTCGACCCGGGCCAGGCCACCGGCGCCAAGAAGTTCCTCGGCATGATCCCGTTCGGCGACAAGGTCACCGACTACTTCCGCAAGTACCAGTCGGCGCAGAGCCACCTCAACGGCATCCTGCACTCGCTCCAGAGCGGCCAGGACGAGCTCGTCAAGGACAACGTCGCCCTCAACCTCGAGAAGAAGAACCTCTGGGAGTCGATGGGCCGGCTCAACCAGTACGTCTACGTCGCCGAGAAGCTCGACGCCAAGCTCGCGGCCCAGGTCGCGACGCTCGAGGCGAGCGACCCCGACCGGGCCAAGGCGCTGCGCGAGGACGTCCTGTTCTACGTGCGCCAGAAGCACCAGGACCTGCTGACCCAGCTCGCGGTCTCGATCCAGAACTATCTGGCCATCGACATCATCATCAAGAACAACATCGAGCTCATCAAGGGTGTCGACCGCGCCACGACGACCACCGTGTCGGCCCTGCGCACCGCCGTCATCGTGGCCCAGGCCCTCAACAACCAGCAGCTCGTGCTCGACCAGATCACGGCGCTGAACACGACGACGTCGGGCATCGTCGAGCGCACGTCCGAGGCGCTCAAGCAGAACTCGGCGCGCATCCAGGAGCAGTCGGCCAGCTCGACCCTGTCGATCGAGTCGCTGCAGAAGGCCTTCGCCAACATCTACGAGACGATGGACACCATCGACCAGTTCAAGGTGCGGGCCCTCGACAACATGGCGGCGACCATCGGCACGCTCGAGACCGAGGTCTCCAAGTCGCGCAGCTACCTCGACCGCGTCTCGAAGCAGGACGCACGTCGCGCCGAGAACTCCGCCCCCGGACTGCTCGACCTCGGCTCGGGCCGCTGAGAGCCCTGAGAGGCGCTGAGAGGGGTCCGACGGCAGAAGAGTGCGAGGTGGCCGGCGCGTGACGCGCCGGTGAGGTGAGGCGGGGTCGCCGATGCGCGACCCGTGCAGCAGGATGAGCGGGGCCGGCCGGCGGTCGGCCCCGCCGACACCAGAGGGGACAACGCAGTGGGAATCCGGTCGTGGTTCGGGTTGGGCGAGCCCGAGGCACCCGAGCCCGTACGCCAGGGGCCACCGACCACGGAGCAGCTGCTCGAGGCGCTCGACGCCATCGAGCAGCAGGCCCGTGACGGCAAGGTGCCGGGCGTCGTGCTCTCCCGCCTGCTGCGCGTCACGCGCATCGTGCGCCAGGCGCTCCCCCGGCTCTCCAACCTGGGCCTCGGCAGCAGCCAGGGCTTCAGCGTCATGGCGACCGTCACCGACTACCTGCCCGTCGCGATCGGCAACTACCTGCGCCTCCCCCGCGACTGGGCCGACACCAGGCCCATCGCCGCCGGCAAGAGCTCGGTGATGCTGCTCGTCGACCAGCTCGACCTGCTCGGCACGACGATGGACAAGGTCTACGACGCCGTCAACCGCGCCGACGCCGAGGCGATCATCATCCACGGGGCCTTCCTCGAGGAGAAGTTCGGGCACGCCTCTGCCGGAGGCGTGCTGGGCCTCGGGCCCGACCCGGTCCAGGTCGCCCCGCCACCACCACCGTCAGCACCACCGACTGGCACAACTGGCCCGGCGGGTGCGACCAACGCGGCGACGAACGCGGCGTCCCCCGGCCGGCTGGCCCCACCGGAGTGAGGATCCCCGAACGCCCATGAGCCCCACGAGCACTGACGAGTCCCGCCTCGCCGAGAGCCTGCAGTTGCTGACCGACGTCGCAGCCGAGGCCGGCCTCGACCCTGCCGCTGCTCGTGACGAGGGGCTGCGGGTCGCGGCCGCCCTCGCCGAGGCCGTGCCGGGCGCCGCCGCAGCCTGGGCGGAGGTCGCCCACCCGGGCGTCACCGACCTCGGCCGCATCAACGAGGCCTTCTTCGACGCGGCCTCGCGTGGGCGCCGCTGGCGCGCCGCCCCGACCGACCTGCTCGAGTCGCTCGTCGCCGCGCGCCACGACCTCGCCGACGAGTACGCCGAGGCGCTCACCGAGGTCGCCTCGTCCGCGGTCATGCTCGGCACCGCGCCGATCTGGGTCATCGCGAACGCCTCGGCCGCCTCGGGCGCCTACCTCGCAGCCGCGCGGGTGTCGGCCCACGGTGTCCCCTCCATCCCCGCGTTCCCCGGGGCAGAGCGCACCGGCCTGCCCGGGATGCCCGGCATACCTGGGAGGCCTGGGCTGTCCGACGTGCCGGGCGCGCCCGGCTTCGGGCTCGGATCCCCCGACACGATGCGACCCACCGTGCCCGGACCGATGGACCCCGTTGTGGCGCAGGGTGGCCCGTCCGACGGCGCCGTCGCCCAGGCCCAGCCCGCTCCTGCCGAGACCGAGCCGCAACAGCCTGCCGTGCCCGAGAGGTCGGTCGAGGAGCTGCTCGCCGAGCTCGACGCCATGATCGGGCTCGACCGGGTCAAGAAGGAGATCCACCGACAGGTCGCACTGCTGACCGTCGAGAAGATGCGCACCGAGGCCGGGCTCAAGGCGCCCAAGATGAGCCGACACCTGATCTTCGTCGGCAACCCCGGCACCGGAAAGACGACCGTGGCGCGCCTCGTGGGGGGCATCTACCGCGCCCTGGGGCTCCTGCCGAAGGGCCAGCTCGTCGAGGTCGACCGCAGCGAGCTCGTCGCCGGCTACGTCGGCCAGACCGCGATGAAGACCGCCGAGGTCTGCGCCAAGGCCGGCGGGGGCGTCCTGTTCATCGACGAGGCGTACGCCCTCACCGGCGACCAGTACGCCCAGGAGGCGGTCAACACCCTCGTCAAGGAGATGGAGGACCACCGCGAGGACCTCGTCGTCATCGTGGCCGGCTATCCCGACCCGATGGTGGGCTTCATCGCCCAGAACCCCGGCCTCGCGAGCCGCTTCACGACGACCATCGAGTTCGACGACTACTCCGACGACGAGCTGCTCGCGATCCTCGACTCCATCGCCGAGGGCAGCGACTACGAGCTGACCGACGACGCCCACGAGCGCGTACGTCACGTCTTCGAGGCGGCGCCGCGCACGCCGGCGTTCGGTAACGGCCGCTTCTCCCGCAACCTCTTCGAGCACGCGGTCGGTCGGCACGCCTGGCGGCTCAAGGACGCGACGGAGCCGACGCGCGACGACCTGCGTCTACTCACTGCGAGCGACTTCACCGACCAGCCAGACGAGCAGCCCGACCACCAGCACGACGACGAACCCGAGACCTCGGGGACCGACCCGGTGGCGGTCAGGGCAGACCCTGATGGTCCGGCCGGAATCGATGAGGCACTCTCGGACGACGAGCCCGACCATAGCGACGAGGACACTGCATGAGCGCACCGACGACGAACATCCCCGTCGCCGTCCCGGCTGGGGCCACGTCCAGCACGTCCGGCGGCCAACAGGGCCAGCCGCGCACCATCGCCGGCAGCCTCCCCAGCGCCCGCACCCTCGCCGGCCGGCTGCTGCACGGCACACCCGGGCGCATGCGGCTCTTCGGCCTCCTCGGCGTGCTCGCGGCCGTGATCCTGGGGGCGATCAGCGCCAACGCGCTGCTCGCCTCGCAGGCCGCCGTCCAGCGGGCGGCCAACAACACCGACCAGGTCGTGCGCGTCCAGTCGATCCACGTCGACCTGCTGCGCGCCGACGCCGTCGCCACCAACGCCTTCCTCGTGGGCGGTCTCGAGTCCGCCGACTCGCGGCTGAAGTACGAACAGGCCCTCTCGCGCGTCGCCACCAGCCTCGCGAAGGCAGCCGCGGCCCAGCCCGCCGACGGCAACGCCCTCGGCGCCCTGTCCGTCAAGGTCCAGGCGTATGCCGCCCTCGTCGAGCAGGCGCGCTCCAACAACCGCCTCGGGCTCCCCGTCGGCGCCCAGTACCTCACCCAGGCGAGCGCCGGGCTGCGCGCGGACGCGATCCCGATCGTGACGCAGATCGTCGCGGCCAACGAGGACCGCTCCCGCACGGAGTTCGACCGCAGCAACTCGAGCCTGCAGCTGCTCGTCGGCGTCGTCTCGCTCATCGGGCTCGTGGCCCTCGCCGTGTGGCTGGCCCGCCGCACGCACCGCTACCTCAACCGCTCGCTCAGCGGCGCGATCGCCCTGCTGCTCGTGGCGCTCTTCGTCGCGGCCACGCAGATCAGTGGCATCGGCACGGCGACCGGCGACGTCGCCCGCGGCAACTACCAGCAGGCCGTCTCTCTGGCGAACATCACGACAGCCGCCAACGACGCCCGCGCCAACGAGAGCCTGACCCTGATCCGCCGCGGCTCCGGAGCCTCCAACGAGGCGTCATGGAAGACCGACCGCACCACCGTCGAGAACGGGCTCCGCGGCATCAGCAACGGGGCCGAGCTGACGGGCCTGTGGAACGCCTACACAGGCGCTCACGTCCAGGTGCGCAAGCTCGACGACGGCGGCCGGTGGGACGACGCCGTCAAGGCCTCGACCAACACCACCGCCGCCGGGGCTGCGGGCACGTTCGACGAGTTCGACCAGAAGGTCGCCCAAGCACGCGACGCGGCCGCCAAGGCCACAGTCACGAAGCTGCAGGGGCTCGGTGGCAGCGCACCCCTCTTCGCCGTCCTCGTGGCCCTCGCCGCGCTGGCCGCGTCGTGGCTCATCGTCCGGGGAGTCGGCCAGCGGATCGAGGAGTACCGATGAGCACGCAGACCACCAGCCGTCCGGGCCTGCACCAGTGGCGTCGTCGGGTCGGCGCCCTCGCCACCGTCGCGGGACTCGCGGCGCTCGCCGGCTGCTCGGGCGTGACGTACGCCGACACGCCCCTGCCCACCACCGTCGCGCCCAAGCCCGCCACGGCCGCGCCCGCCGCTCCTGCGCCCACGTGCCAGAACGCGACCCAGTCCTACGACCCGCTGCCGAGCCTCCCGAGCCGCGGCGAGATCACCGACCAGAAGATGCGAGACCTCTACACGAAGGGCTTCATCACGGTCGGCGTGTCAGCCGACACCTACCTCTTCGGCGCCCGCGACCCGTTCACGGGAACGCTCGAGGGCTTCGACATCGACATGTCCCACGCGGTCGCGAAGGCGATCTTCGGCGACCCGAGCAAGGTGCAGTTCCGCGTCATCACCGCCGCCGACCGACTGCCGCTCCTGGAGGCCAAGCAGGTCGACATGGTGGCGCGCAACATGTCGATGACCTGCGACCGGTGGAACGACATCGCCTTCTCGGCCGAGTACTACCGCTCCGGCCAGAAGGTCCTCGTCGGCAAGAACATCCCCGACGCCGCCAACCTCGGACTCGCGGACCTCAAAGGCAGGAAGGTCTGCGCCCCCACGGGCACGACCTCCCTGACCAAGCTCGAGCAGGTCGCCAAGCAGACGAGTGGCGGCCCGGAGGTCGTCACCGCCCCGAACCACACGGGCTGCCTCGTGCTGTTCCAGCAGGGCAAGGCCGACGCGATCACCGGCGACGACACCGTCCTGGCAGGCCTCGCCGCGCAGGACCCCAACACCGTCATCACCAAGGCCAAGGCGATCACGGTCGAGCCCTACGGACTCGGCTTCAACAAGGCCGACACCTACCTGGCGCGCTACGTCAACCGTGTCATCGCCGACCTCGAGGCCGACGGCGAGTGGAAGGCGATCTACAACCGCTGGCTCGCTGCCCCACTCGGCCCGGCGCCGGCGCCCCCGACCCCGGTCTACGGGCGATGACAGCAGTGCCGCAGAGCCACCCCGACCCCGGAGCGGTCGCACCCGCGGCCCCCGGACGGCTCGGTGTGCCGGTCCAGGCGCCCGAGGCCCAGACCTACCTGAACGCCCTGCGCGAGTGGGTGGCCCAGCGCCGCGCCGACCTCGGCGAGGTCGACCGCGCCGTGCTCAAGCTCTCGCAGGCCGAGCAGGTCGCGATCACCAACGACCTCACCGTGGCGTTGACCTTCTGGAAGGCCGTCAGCGATCGGCTCACGCTGCTCGAGACGACCTTCGACGGTGGCCGTGTCGGCCCGGTCGAGGCCGAGCGCCTCTCCACCCTGATCCACGGCCGGCTCGACTCCAACACGACCGAGCACCTGTCGCTGCCCTCGAGCGGGTCGCTCGCGGTGAGCCTGCCCGAGGCGTGTCGGCTGCTCGACTCGCTCACGCGCACGCTCCAGGCGCGCGCGTCGCTGGCACCCGGGGCCGCCGAGGCCACCCAGCGGATCACCTTGGTACGCGCGGGAGTCGAGCGCACACGCGACCAGATCCCGCTCGTTCCGGCCGGCGCCCAGCGCGACGACGCCACCGAGAAGCTCGCCCGTCTCGACCGGCGGATGGACGACCTCGTCGAGCGGGCCCGTCGCGGTGCCGACGTCGGAGGCATCATCGGGCCGCTCGAGATCGACGTCGCGATGCTCGAGCGCGACCTCATCGTCGCTGCGGCCGAGCGCGCCTCGGCAGCCCGCAGCAGGGTGCGCACCCAGCAGCAGGTCGAGGAGCTCGACGCCCGCGCCGCGGCGATCCGCGCCCTCGAGCGGGCCTGCCTCGAGGCCATCACACCCGCGCCGCACCTGGCCATCCCCAACGTGCGCGCGCTGGGACCCGTGCCGCAGGCGGCGGCCGAGCTCGCGGCATACCGGGACAAGCTCGAGCGGGTCTCGCGGGCCCTCGACCTCGCCCACGAGACGTATGCCGCCGGCCTCGCCGAGCGCGACGAGGTGGTCGGTCTCGCCGGCGCCGTCGGCGCGATGGCCGCCGCGGCCACCCTCGCGCCCGAGGCGCAGTCCGACGTGGCCGACCTGCGCGCCCGGCTCGATGAGACCCTGGCGACCAAGCCGCTCCCGATCGGGCGCGCGCGTGCGCTCGCTGCCGCGTACCAGGCGTACGTCGAAGCCGTCACCAGACCTGCTCGCCGCTCGCCCAGCCCCGCCCGCCCGTCCGCACCCCGAACGCAGAGGCCCCGCCCATGACCTGCACCCAGCCGGGCTGTTCCGGCACGATCGTCGACGGCTACTGCGACGTCTGCGGCATGGCCGCGGGCTCGACCCCGGCACCGCTCGCCGGTGCGGCGAGCGGTGTCACCGCTCCGACCGCAGGCTCGACCGGTGCCGGCGGCTCCAGGGCCACCGCAGGGGGGTCTGGCTCCATGGCATCGGGGGGCTCGGTGGCGGCGTCGTTGCCGGTCCCGCCCGCGCCGTCCGCTGCGGCCGGCATCGCTGAGGGTGGCGCGTGCCTGCAGCCGGGCTGCTCGGGCACCATCGAGGCCGGCTACTGCAACGTCTGCGGCACCCCGGCAGACCAGCAGGGCGTCGCCGCATACGCCGGTTCCCCGGCTCCCGACCCCGACGGGGCCAGCGGAAGTGGCAGCGCCGGCAACGGCACGGCCGGCATCGGGCCCGAGATGTCCACGCGCTCGGCGGCGTCGAGCAACCTCGCGTCGGCGGCCTTGGGGTCCAAGCGAGCCCGCGAGTCGGGGTCTGTCGCCACCCGTCGCACCGGCGGCTCCCAGCGGCTGCGATCGGCCCGCCTCGGCGGCGGCATCACGACGGTGCGGCCCGCCCCCGAGATCGACGCGGCGAAGGCGCTGCTCAAGGACCCCACGGTTCCCGAGAACAAGCGCTTCTGCCCCAAGTGCGGCGAGCCGGTCGGTCGCGGCCGCGACGGCAAGCCGGGTCGCACGACCGGCTTCTGCGCCAACTGCCGCCACCCGTTCTCGTTCGACCCGAAGCTCAAGGCGGGCGACCTCGTCGCCGGGCAGTACGAGGTGGCCGGCTGCCTCGCGCACGGCGGCCTCGGCTGGATCTACCTCGCCCGCGACAAGAACGTCTCCGACCGCTGGGTCGTGCTCAAGGGCCTTCTCAACTCGGCCGACCCCGACGCGCTCGCCGCCGCCATCGCCGAGCAGCGCTTCCTCGCGCAGGTGTCGCACCCGAGCATCGTCGAGATCTACAACTTCGTCACGCACGACGATGCCGGCTACATCGTCATGGAGTACGTCGGTGGCACGTCGCTCAAGTCGATCCTCAAGCAGCGGCTACAGGCTGCCGGGAAGTACGACCCACTGCCCGTCGACCAGGCCCTCGCCTACCTGCTCGAGATCCTGCCCGCGTTCCAGTACCTCCACGACCTCGGGCTCGTCTTCTGCGACTTCAAGCCCGACAACATCATCCAGGTCGGCGACGAGGTCAAGCTCATCGACCTCGGTGGCGTGCGCCGGGCCGACGACGAGGACTCCGCGATCTTCGGCACCGTCGGCTACCAGGCACCCGAGGTCGCCGAGCTCGGGGTCTCGGTCGCCTCGGACATCTACACGATCGGCCGCACCCTCGTCGTGCTGACGATGGAGTTCCGGGGCTACCAGACGACCTACCTCAACACCCTGCCCGCGCAGGACACCGTGCCGGTGTTCCAGCGCTACGACTCCTTCTACCGGCTCGTCGCCAAGGCCTGCGCGCCGAACCGCGACGACCGCTTCGTCTCCGCCGACGAGCTGCGCTCGCAGATGGTCGGCGTGCTGCGCGAGGTCGTCGCCCTCGACCGGGGCTCGGGCGCGGCCGCGACGACCGTGAGCTCGCTCCTCTTCGACGTGCCGACGCCCGGCGTCGAGCCCGACGACTGGCGCAACCTCCCGGCCTTGCGGCGCGACCCCCACGACCCGCAGACCGGCTGGCTCAGCACCGTCACGGGCACGCCCGCCGAGCGGCTCGGCGTGCTCAGCCGAGCAGCAGCGCGCACCACGGAGGTCCTCCTCGACACCGCGCGCACCGCGCTCGAGGCGGGCAAGGGCGACGTCGCCGAGAAGACGGCAGGTGAGCTGCTCGCCGCCGACCCGTGGGAGTGGCGCGCCGTCTGGATCCAGGGCCTCGCCGCCCTCGAGCGCAACGACGCCCGTGCGGCGCAGGCGGCGTTCAACGCGGTCTACGGCCAGGTGCCGGGTGAGCTCGCGCCCAAGCTGGCACTCGCCCAGGCCTGCGAGCAGGCCGGCGACGACGCGGTCGCCGAGAACCTCTACGTGGCCTGCGCCCGCACCGATGCGACCTACGTGCCCATGGCTGCCTTCGGGCTCGCGCGCATCCGCGCCGCCCGCTCCGACGTCGACGGCGCCGTGGCGGCATACCGGCTCGTGCCCCCGCAGTCGAGCGCCTACCGCACCGCCCGTGCGGGACTCGCCGAGCTGCTCACCAAGGCCAACCGCGGACTCCCCGACCTCGCGGAGGCGCTGCGCACCCTCGACGACACCTCGCTGTCGGCGCGGCGCCGGGCCGAGCTCACGACGCTGATCTACCGTGAGGCGCTCGAGACGGTCGAGAAGACCGGCAACAAGGCCGACATCCGCCTCGGCACCCACAAGGGCACTCCCAACGGTCTGCGAGTCGGGCTCGAGGACGCCCTGCGCGAGCTGGCCAAGCGCACCCCCGACCTGTCCGAGCGCGTGCCCCTCGTCGACGAGGCCAACGCCATCCGACCCTGGAGCCTCTGGTGACCGACACCCCGACGACGGGATCCCCGCAGCCCGAGGCGACGGCGCATGTCGCTGAAGCGGCCTCCCGCACCTGCCACGCGTGCGGCACGGTCAACCCAGCCGAGTCGAGCTTCTGCGAGGCGTGCGGCGCCGACCTGGTCGTGCTCACGGCAACCTCCGGGCCCGGCGCGACGCCCCCGTCTGCCACATCTGCGGCGGCTGCGGCGTCCGCCGCCGGCCCTGCCGCCTCCGACGGCACGGTGCTGACCTCGGCGACGCCACAGACCGCACCAGCCGGCGAGGAGTCGCCGCTCGACGTCGGCTGGACCGGTGCCGTCCCGTCGGCTGCCGTGCCACCGGCCGCCGTCGACGACCTGCTCTGCCGCGCGTGCGGGCAGGGCCACATCGTCGACGGCTACTGCGACCAGTGCGGCACCCCGCCGCCGAACCCCCGCGACCACTTCGTCGAGTCACCCGCGACGTGGGTCGGCGGGGTCTGCGACATCGGCAAGCGCCACGCCCGCAACGAGGACGCCATGTCGCTGAGCGCCACCGAGGCCCCCGGCTCCCGGGCGGTCCTCGTGGTCTGCGACGGCGTCTCGATGGCCACCGACTCGCACATCGCCTCGCTCGCCGCAGCCAAGGCGGCGCGGGCGGTGCTCGACCAGCCCTTCCCGAAGGGTGCCGGCACCCCGGAGGCCTGGGCCGCGACCGCCGGACGCGCCCTCACGATCGCGGTGGCCCGCGCCAACGAGGCCGTCGCCACGTGCGTCGAGGAGGACGTGCCCAACCCGCCCTCGTGCACGATCGTGGCCGCGGTCGTCGAGGACGACGTCGTCGTCGCCGGCAACGTCGGCGACAGCCGCGTCTACTGGCTGCCCGACGCCGCCGGCGAGCCGGCGCTGCAGCTCGGCCGCGACGACTCCTTCGCCCAGGAGCAGATGGCCGCAGGCGTGCCGCGCGTGGAGGCGGAGAACGGACCGCACGCGCACTCGATCACCCGCTGGCTCGGCAAGGACGCGCCCGACGACCTCACCCCGCACCTGACCACGCTGCCGGCCGGGCAGCGGGGGCCGGGATGGCTGATGGTCTGCTCCGACGGGCTCTGGAACTACTGCTCCGATGCCGAGGACCTGCGCACTCTGCTCCACGAGGCGGCCGGCCGCCTCGAAGCCTCTACCGGCTCGGACGCGGCGGCCGAGTCGGCAACGACCACAACCACGAGCACCAGCACCAGCACGGCCACCAGCGCGACCTCCACCCCGACGGCGCTGGCCGAGGCCCTCGTGGCCTTCGCGAACGAGCAGGGTGGACGCGACAACATCACGGTTGCCCTCGCCAGACTTGCTGGGCGAGGATCGACGACGAGCGAGGCGACCGCTACCGCGGCGCCGACGGAAGGGGACGCGATCGATGGCTGACTTCACGGCAGAGGTGTTCCAGAACGAGTTCCTCCCCGACGGTGGCACCGACGTGCACGCGATCGTCCGCGTCACCTCGACGGGCGCCTCCGCGGGCGCAGCCTCAGCCGGCAGCGCAGGGCTCGCCGACCCCGGGTCGGCCGCCGAGGTGATCCTCATCGACACGTCCGGCTCGATGGGCCGTCGTGGCGTCGCGGCGGCGGGCGAGGCCGCCAAGGCCGCCCTGGCGGAGATCGTCGACGGCACGCTGTTCTCGATCGTGTCGGGCAACGGCACCGCCCAGATCATCTACCCGTACAGCCACCAGGGCGCGCTCGTGCCCATGTCGTCGCACACCCGAGGCGAGGCCAACCGCGCCATCGAGGGGCTGCGTGCCAACGGCGGCACCGCCATGGGCACGTGGCTCACCCTCGCGCGGCAGATCTTCGAGACCGTCCCGCACGTGACCAAGCGCCACGCCATCCTGCTCACCGACGGCGTCAACGAGGGTGAGACGCCCGCGTCGCTGCAGGCTGCCGTCCGCGGCTGCGTCGGATCGTTCCAGTGCGACTGCCGTGGCGTGGGTGACCAGTGGCGCGTCGACGAGGTGCGCGGCATCGCCTCGGCACTGCTCGGCACGGTCGACCTCATCCCGGCACCCGAGGAGATGGCCGCAGAGTTCCAGGCGATGATGCGCGCCTCCATGTCGCGTGGCATCGCGAGCTCCGAGCTTCGGGTGTGGGTGCCGCAGGGCGCCGAGCTGCTCTTCGTCAAGCAGGTGTCGCCGACGCTCGAGGACCTCACGTCGCGGCGCACGGTCGTCAACCCGCTGACCGGGGCCTACCCGACCGGCGCCTGGTCCGACGAGAGCCGTGACTACCACGTCGCCGTACGTCTGCCGGCCCGCACGCTCGGACAGGAGCAGCTCGCGGCCCGCGTGCAGTTCTCCCTCGGTGGCGACCCGGTCGCGCAGGCGCTCGTCAAGGCCAAGTGGAGCAACGACGACTCGCTGACGACGCGCATCGACCCGGCGGTCGCCGCTTACACGGGCCAGGCCGAGCTCGCGACGGTGATCCAGGAAGGCCTGGCCGCCAAGGCTGCCGGGCAGGACGACGTCGCGACGTCGAAGCTCGGCCGGGCGGTGCAGCTCGCCGGCCTCACCGGCAACGACGAGATGACCTCGCGCCTGCGCAAGGTCGTCGAGATCGACGACGCCGACACCGGCACCGTGCGACTCAAGAAGGGCGCCTCGAAGATCGACGAGATGTCGCTCGACACGGCGTCGACGAAGACGAGCCGGGTGCGCCGGTGAGCGCGGTCTGCCCCAACGGGCACACGTCCGAGGCCGACGACTACTGCGACACGTGCGGCTCGCCCATCGACGCGAGCGCGCAGCCTGCAGGCGGGGGCACCCCGGCTGCCGTCGGCGATCCCGCAGCTGCCGGGGCCGGCCCGTCGAATTCCCCTGGCACATCGGGTTCGTCGCTCGACCTCGACCCACCGGGTATGCCGTCCGGTGCCGCAGGTGCGACGGGTGACCTTCTCGAGGCCGGCTCGACCCCCGCAGCGCCGACGGCGCTCGAGTGCCCGAACTGCCACACCGAGAACCCCGACGGCGCCCTCTTCTGCGAGGCGTGCGGCTACGACTTCACCACCGGCGCCATGCCCCGCGACCCCGCTGCCGGACCGGGCGACCTCGAGGACACCCAGCCGCACGGCGACCCGGTCACGGCCGACGAGGCGCAGGCGGCCCGCGCCGCCGCGGGTGACGCTGCCATCGCGGGCGACGGCGCCGCCGGGTCCGCCTCGACCGAGGCCGGAAGCAACGGCACGGGATTCGAGTGGCTGGCCGAGGTGTGGGTCGACCCCGACTGGTACCAGACCCAGGAGGCCGACGACCCGTGCCCGTCGCCCGGGCTGCCGACGATCATGCCGCTGCGCCACCGCAGCGTCCTGCTCGGCCGCGTCTCGACGAGCCGCAACACCAAGCCCGAGATCGACCTGTCGTCCGACCCTGGCGTCAGCCGCCGTCACGCGCAGCTGACGACCGACGGCTCCCGCTGGTTCGTCGAGGACCTCGGCAGCTCGAACGGGACTTTCGTGGGGCCGGCCTCCGGGCCCCTGCCCGACCGCGCGATCTCCGTCGGACCCAAGACCGAGCTCGACGACGACGACCGCCTCTACGTGGGCGCCTGGACGCGGGTCGTGGTGCGGCGCGCCACCCCCGACGAGGTCGACGCGTACGCCTGACGAGGCCCTGCGGCATACGCAAGGGGCGCATCAGCCTGTGGAGAAGCGAGCACTCGACGAGAGCGCCCGCTCGAGTGCTCATTTCCCCGACGGAGATCCCAGGTCGAGTGCTCATTTCCCGACGTAGGCAACTGGGCACTCGACGCCGGTCTCAGGTCGAGTGCTCACTTCCCGACGTGGGGAACTGGGCACTCGACTTGAACTTCACCTGAAGTCTGGCGACATTTCGCCCACCGCCCCCTAGGGTTGTGGACTGTGAGCGACCGGTCCCTCCACACCGACGTCGACCTCCCGCAAGTCATCGTCGTCACGGGCGTCATGGCTGCAGGCAAGTCGACCGTCTCCCAGCTCCTCGCCGAGCGGTTCTCGCGCGCGGTGCACCTGCGCGGCGACGAGTTCCGCCGGGTCGTCGTGCGCGGCCGCGTCGACATGTCGCCGCACGGCGACCCCGAGGCGGAGCGACAGCTGGCGCTGCGCCACCGCATCACGGCGCGCACCGCCGACACGTACGCCGACGCCGGCTTCACGGTCGTCGTCCAGGACCTCTTCGTCGGCACGAGCCTGATGCCCTTCCTCGAGCAGGTCACGGCCAGACCACTCAGCCTCGTGATGCTCGCCCCCGACGTCGGCACGGTCATGCGACGCGAGTCCGAGCGCACCAAGGTCGGCTACGGCGACCTGTGGTCGATCCGCGACTTCGACCTCAAGGTGCGCGCCGAGACGCCGCACATCGGGCTCTGGCTCGACAGCTCGCAGCAGACCCCCGACGAGACCGTCACCGAGATCGTGTCCCGCCTGCGCGAGGCGAGGATCGCCTGAGATGTCGGCGCTGACCATCGGCGAGGTGGCGCACCGCACGGGTGCGGCCACGTCGGCGCTGCGCTACTGGGAGGACCTCGGGCTGATCACGGCGGTGCGCACCACGGGCAACCAGCGACGCTACGAGCGGGTCACGATCCGGCGCGTCTCGTTCATCCGCGCTGCGCAGCGGGTGGGGCTGTCGCTCGACGAGATCGGCGCTGCTCTCGCGACCCTGCCCGAGCAACGCACCCCGACGGCCCGCGACTGGGCACGGCTCTCGCGCGCGTGGCGGACGCGGCTCGACGAGCAGATCCGACGCATCGAGAAGCTGCGCGACGACCTCGACGGCTGCATCGGCTGTGGCTGCCTCAGCCTGACGACGTGCGCCCTCAACAACACGGCCGACTGGCAGGCAGCGCTCGGGCCGGGGGCGCACAAGCTCGAGCCCTGACCTCGCGCGCCCACGGTTAGGGCGTTGTTACTGGCGGTTGTCAGTGTTCGGTCACGACCGGATCGCCCGGATGTGACCGAAGGAGGTACAGATGCCCACTGCGCCGCATGCTGGGGAGCGGCCGGCGCCACCCTCGTCCCCGGACGTGCACCAGGCCACCGGGTCGACCGGGTCGCCCAGGACGCCCGGGCCGACCGGGTCGCCCAGGACGCCCGGGACGACCACGTCCGACACCCTCGAGCCTGGGCCGGCGCTCGGCTGGCTGGCCGACGTCCTGTCCGGCGCCGGGCTGACGGTCCACGAGGCGCACGGATGGCGATCGCGTGCCGATGCGGGCCCGTTCTCCCCCGTCGGCGTGCTCCTCCACCACACCGGGGTGCTCGCGACGCCGGAGGCGCCGGCGCCGTCGCTCGCAGCGATGATCGGCACTGACGGCGCCCCGGCCGTTGGCAGGCGCTGCCACGTGCTCGTCGACCGGAACGGGGAGTGCTGGGTCGTGGCGGCGGGACGGGCCCATCACGCGGGACCTGCCCGTGCGAGCGGTCCTGTGCCCGAGGGCGATGCCAACGCGCTCTACGTCGGGGTGGAGATCGAGTATGCCGCGACGTCGGCCGAGCCCACCCAGTACGCCACGAGCATGCAGAAGTCCGTCGCGGTCGTCGCCGCGGCCCGGATCGTCGGGGCGCTCGGGCACGACCACCACTTCGTCCGGGCGCACAAGGAGACGAGCACCACCGGCCGCACCGACCCGTTCAACTGGGACATGGTCTCGATTCGCGACTCGATCCGCCAGACGCTCGAACGGACGGGCTGGTAGTCGCTGGCACGGTCGCGGCCGCAGATGACCTGACGGCGCCCACCCCAATCTGTCGGGGCGGGCGCCGCCGGCGTGCGACGTCGATCAGTCGCGGATGTTGTCTGCGCGTCGGGCCAGGTAGCCGGAGTAGCTGCTCAGCCTGGCGGTGCGGTGCTCCATGTCGGTCGTGGGGTTCGACTCCTCGTAGAGCCAGAACTGCGTGTGGTCTGCATTCGCCCACTTCTCGAAGAGGACGGCGTGGTTGCCGGCGTCGACGAGGTAGTCACCGGCCTTGAGGTTGGCCTTGGCGATGCCGGAGCTGTAGGTCGAGCCGGCGAGGGCCGTCGTGTTCGGCGCGCTCAGGCCCGTGGGGCCGAGCTTGAGCGCCATCGAGATGAACCCGGAGCAGTCGCGACGCCAGCTGTAGACACCGTCTGGGCCCGTCGCCGTGCCGGACTGGCTGTACTGGATGTTGCGGTCGAACCAGTTCTTCGCTCGGGCGATGACGTCGGCGCGACTGATCGGGTCGTTCGGGGCGGCCTGCGCCGTGAGCGCGGGGCCGGCCGTGAGCACAGCGGTCGAGAGCACCGCGGTGGCGAGCGCCGAGCGCAGGACGGCGCGGCGGGTGGGCTGGGTCTTCATGGTGTCTCCTCGGTGTTAGGGGGCCGAGCCATTTCGGCCGGTCTTTTCGACAACGGCGCGGACGTACGCCTTCCGTGACCGAAAGTGCATGTCGCCCAGTCAGAATTCGATGCCTCGCTAACATTCGACTAACCGCGGCTGGGCTCGCCGAGGCGCGCGTGGACCGGCCGGTGACGTGGCAGACGCGGTCGGCCGGCGCCCGAAGACACGGACTTTCGGCTTGCCAAGCGACGCTCGTCATCGGGTATCAATGGACCCGTGCAGTTTGGGGTGCTGGGGCCCGTGGAGGTCCTCATCGACGACGTGGCACAGGTGCCCCTCGGCAGCGGTCGCGAGCGCCTGGTCCTCGCGATGCTGCTCCTCGGTGCAGACCGGCTCGTGCCGAGCGAACGGCTCATCGACGCCCTCTGGGCCGAGCCGCCCCCCACCGCCAAGCAGCAGCTGCAGAACCTCATCGCCGGGCTTCGGCGCCGCCTCGCGTCCCACGACCAGGACCTCGTGGCGACCCGACCGTTCGGCTACCAGCTGCGGATGGGCAGGCACCGGCTCGACATCCTCGAGTTCCGGCGCCTCGTCGCTGAGGCGAGGGCCCTGGCCGACGCGAACGAGCCCGACGCGGCCGCCCGCACACTCGTCCTGGCCCTCGATCTCTGGCGGGGCACTCCGCTCAGCGACGCAGCACGAGCCAGCTCCGACACCGAGATCGCCGCCCTGGTCCAGTCCCTGAACGACGAGCGGGTCGGGGCGATCGACCTGCTCGTGGGGTCACTCACCGCGGCCGGCCTGCACGACCGGGTGCTCGCCGCGACGTCGGGCGAGCTGCACCACGACCCGTGGAACGAGCGCCTCCACGCCCACCGACTCCGGGCCCTGGCCGCGACGGGCCGACGGAGTGAGGCGGGCGACGAGTATCGCCGGCTCAGGCGCACCTTCCTCGACGAGCTCGGGGTCGAGCCCGGGGCGGAGCTCGCCGCCCTCAACGTCGAGATCCTCGAAGGGCGCGCGGTCACGACGCCCACGCCCCCCGTGGCTCCGCAGTCCCGGCCCGTGCCTCGCGAGCTGCCTGCCCTCGCCTGGACGCTCGTCGGGCGAGACGACCTGCTGGCGTCCCTGACGCGGCAGCTCGGCGGCACGCCCACCCCCGACGCTGCCGGAACCCGTGATTCCCGAGCGTCCGTCGCCTTCTCGGCCTCCTCTGACGCGGCTCCGGCGGTGGCCGGCCGTCCGACGGTGGTGGTCCTCGTCGGAGTCGGCGGCGTCGGCAAGACCGCCCTCGCCCTCGCCGCGGGGCACGCCCTGGGCGAGGCCTATCCCGACGGCACCCTCCATGCCGCACTGGGGCACGGGCCGCGGGGCTCCGCCGACGTGCACGACGTCGCCGCACGCTTCCTCCGGGCGCTCGGCGTGGACCAGTCCGCCATCCCCGCCAGTCCGGATGAGCGGATCTCGCTCTACCGCAGCACGATCGATCGCAAACGCCTGCTTGTCGTGCTGGACGACGCCGTGAGCGAGGCGCAGGTCCGGCGCCTTCTGCCGACCGGTCCGGGCTCGGGCGCCATCGTCACGTCTCGCAGCAAGCTGGCGGGGCTCGTGGGCGTGCGACGCCACACCGTGCCGCGGCTGTCCCCCGAGGACGCTGCGGGGCTCATCGTCGAGCTCGCCGGCCCCGAACGGCCCACCGGCGAGGACGCGGTCGTCGCGGAGATCAGCAGCCTTTGCGGCCACCTCCCCCTGGCGCTGTGCGTCGCCGGCGCCAAGCTCGCGACGAACGCCGACCTCGAGCTGGACGACTTGCGCGACCGGCTGATGGACGAGCACTCTCGCCTCGACGAGCTCTCGGTCGGAGACATCGACGTCCGAGCGAGCATCGGCGCGTCGGTGAGTGACCTCGCGACGCCCGCGGCTCTCCTCTTCGCCCGGCTGGGCGTGACGTCCGGCGAGTGGCCCGAGTGGGTGCCGCGGCTGCTCATGGGTGAGGGCGCATCGCGTGCCGAGGCTCGGCAGGCACTCGACCAGCTCATCGACCGGCACCTCGTCGAGCCGAGCGGACGAGACGCGGCAGGACAGGCACGCTTTCGGGTGCACAGCCTCGTCGTCGAGCTGTCTCGCGAACGCCTGCTCGCGGAGGAGGGCCCCGCCGCGAGGGACGCCCTTGCCCTCCGTCTCCACCGTGCCTGGCTCGAGCTCGCCCACGTCGCCGAGTCCCATCTCGGCGAGGCGGGGGCGCCACCGGCGACGACTGCACGGGCCGCGACTGCGACGACCCGAACGCCGCAGGCCTCGGGCGACGTCGCAGGGGCGCCACTCACCTCGGCGCCGAGTCGGGCCCCGAGCGACTGGTTCGAGGCCGAGTGGATCAACCTGACCGCCGCCGTGCTCGGCGCAGTGGCCCTCGAGGAGCGCGAGCTCGCAGCCCAGCTCGCCCTGGCCTTGCGCACCTTCCTCACCATCCGCGCCTACGATGACGAGCGCGAACGCGTCCTGCGCCTCGCGCTCGACGACTATCCCGACACCTGCGACCAGGGCCTGCTCGCCCAGCTGCTCGGGGCCCTCTTCGGCGTCATCGCGCAGGAACGGCGTTTCGACGAGCTCCCGGAGGTTGCCGCGCGGCGTCTCGACACCGCTCGCACGCTCGGCGACGCCGCCCTCGAGCAGGCCGCGATGGCCCAGGCAGGGTGGGCTGCCATGGTCCTCAACCATTTCGACGAGGCGCTCGACGCGTATGCCGCCGTGGCAACCTTCGCGGAGCGGCGCGGGGACACGGCCGGCCAGGTCGCTGCCGTGGGCCAGCGGGGCGTGGTGCTGCGCAACATGGGCCGGCCTGCCGAAGGGGACCCGTTGCTCGCGACCATGGTCGAGGCCTCGCGCCAGGACGGCGCGCCACGGCGCACCTGCATCTGGCTCGTGACCCGCTCCGAGGGCCTGCTCGACCTCGGTCGCGTCGACGCTGCCGAAGAACTGCTCACCGAAGCACTGGGGATCGCCGAAGGCCTGCGCGATGAGCTGGGCGCGGCCCACTGCCGGCTCGCCCTCGGTCGGGCGCAGCTGCTCCGGGGCTCGATCGAGCGCGCGCACGAGGAGCTTGAGGCCGCCCGACCCCAGCTCGACGCGCACGCGGTGGACTGCGAGGACCTCGAGTGCCTGCGCCTCGCGGTGGACCTCGACGTCGCGGCGGGCCGCTGGCTCGAGGGCGAGGAGCAGGCGCACCGACTCGTGGCCGCGCGCCGGGCGGAGGGGGATGAGCTGCAGCTCGCGAGCGACCTCGCTCGACTGGCCCGCATCAGGGTGCAGCTCGACCCGCCCGGCGCCACAGACGACGCTCATGAGGCCGCTGAGGCCGCTGACGACCAGGTCGACGAGGACGCCCGCCATGAGTCCGACGGCGCCGCGGACGCTGACGAGGTGGGCACGATCCTGCGCCGTCTCGGACTGGGCCGGGCGGCGCTGCGGCTCCCGCCCACCGCACCGTGCGCATCGACCGCGGGTTGTTAGGGATTTGTTGGCGGCGCGCCCTTAGATTGCGCTCATCAGCGGGGCAGGCCTCCTCTGCCCTCGACGTTCGAAGGGGACCGTCACCATGAAGCACATCATCCGAATCGCCGCGGCATTCACCGTCACCGCCATCCTCGGCTTCGCGGCGGCCTCCGCCGGCCACGCCGGGTCGGCACCGGACGACGCCTGGTGCCGGAGGGCCCCCTCGGCCAACGGGCCTTGTGAGTACATCGCGGGGGCGTGAAGCCCGGCACATTCGAGCCACGAGGGCCATGACGCGCAGGGGCGTCATGGCCCTCGTTCGTGTGCCGCCGCTCCGACGAACACGGTGGACCTTCGGTCTGTGTCCGCAGGCCCCGCTCCGTCGGGCGGCGTGCCGTCAGCCCTTGTGCCAGTAGTACGCGACGCCGCCGTGGGACTCCGCGTGCGTCGTCGGGTTGTACGAGTGCTCGCCGACCTTGTTGGGAGCCACGAAGTTCGAGTCGATGACGCGAATGTCTGCACCGGCCGGGTCGCCCGAGACGATGGCCGTGTGGATGCCGGTCGTGTGCGAGCCGGAGTCGGTCTCCTGGATGATGTCGCCGGGAACGACGTCGGCCTTGTTCACGCGGTGGTAGCCGGCGTTGACGTAGGCCTGGTAGTAGCCGGTGCCGAGCGTGTTGGGATAAACCTCCGCGTAGATCTTCTGGACGAAGACCTTGCACTGCCCCTGGGACGTCCCGATGTAGTTGCGAGCGTGCGTGACCATGGCGCTCGCGGCGTCGGCCGACGACACCGCGCCGACAGGAATGACGCCAGCGGTCGCGACGGCGACGGCGAAGGTGGTGACGAGAGTGCGGAAGGTGGCCTTCCGGGCTCGAGTGTTCATGGTCAATCTCCTTGTGTGGCAGGTGATCGGGCTGGCCGACCGGTTCGGACCGGCGCGCCCCGAGGGGCGTGGAACCAGAGTCCCGGCGGCCCCTAACCAGCCGCTAACAAGGCACGGAGGCCCCGCCGTCCTCAGAGACGGCGGGGCCTCCTGCGGCACCTCCGGGCGGACTCAGTCCGCGGTCGGGTCCGCGGTCGTGGCCGAGTCGGGAGCGGGCACACCGGGGCCTCCGGCCGGACCGGGTGCCCCCGCCCCGACACCCGCCAGCTCTGGTATGCCGCCGGGGCCGGGGAGCGCCCCGGCCTCCTCGTCGAGGTCGGCCGCAGCACCCGCGAACTGGGCGGCATACAGCTTCGCGTACGCGCCGTCCCGGGCCAGCAGCTCCGAGTGCGAGCCCTGCTCGACGATGCGGCCGTCCTCCATGACGAGGATGAGGTCGGCGTCGCGGATCGTCGAGAGACGGTGCGCGATGACGAAGCTCGTGCGGTCGGACCGCAGTGCTGCCATGGCCTGCTGGACGAGCAGCTCGGTGCGTGTGTCGACCGAGCTCGTCGCCTCGTCGAGGATGAGCAGGGCGGGGTCGGAGAGGAACGCCCGGGCGATCGTGACGAGCTGCTTCTCGCCGGCGGAGATGTTGCTCGCCTCGTCGTCGAGCACTGTGTCGTAGCCGTCGGGCAGCGAGTGCACGAAGCGGTCGACGTAGGTCGCGCGTGCCGCCTCGAGGACCTCCTCGTCGCTGGCGCCCGGACGGCCGTACGCGATGTTGTCGCGGATCGTGCCCCCGAAGAGCCACGTGTCCTGCAGCACCATGCCGATGCGCGAGCGCAGGCCGTGGCGCGTCAGGTCGCGGATGTCGACGCCGTCGAGCGTGATGCGCCCGCCGTCGAGCTCGTAGAAGCGCATGATCAGGTTGACCAGCGTCGTCTTGCCGGCTCCGGTCGGACCGACGATCGCGACGGTCTGGCCGGGGCTCACCGACAGGTCGAGGTTCTCGATGAGCGGCTTCTCGGCGACGTAGCTGAACGAGACGTCCTCGAAGGCCACCGCGCCGTGCGGGTCGTCGATCGTGGCCGGGCTGCCTGCGTCGGGCTGCTGCTCCTCGGCGTCGAGCACCTCGAAGACCCGCTCGGCCGAGGCGACACCCGACTGCAGCACGTTGGCCATCGAGGCGACCTGGGTGAGCGGCTGGGTGAACTGGCGGGAGTACTGGATGAAGGCCTGGACGTCACCGAGGCTCATCGTGCCGCTCGCCACGCGCAGGCCGCCGACAACGGCGACCAGCACGTAGTTGAGGTTCCCGACGAACATCATCGTCGGCATGATGATGCCGCTGATGAACTGAGCGCCGAACGCGGCGCCGAAGAGCTCGTCGTTCTTCGTCTCGAAGGCAGCCTCGGCCTCCTTCTGACGACCGAAGACCTTGACGACGCCGTGGCCGGTGAAGGTCTCCTCGATGATGCCGTTGAGCTCGCCGGTGTTGCGCCACTGCTGGATGAACAGCTTCTGCGAGCGCTTGCCGATGGCTGCCGTGACCATCACCGAGATCGGGATCGTGACGAGCGCGATGAGCGCGAGCATCCACGAGATCCAGAACATCATGCCGAGGACCGCGACGACGGTGAGCAGCGACGTGAGCAGCTGCGACAGGGTCTGCTGCAGCGCCATCGAGACGTTGTCGATGTCGTTGGTGACGCGCGACAGCACCTCGCCGCGCGGCTGCCGGTCGAAGTAGGGCAGCGGGAGGCGGTTGAGCTTGGCCTCGACGTCCTGGCGCAGCCGGAACATCGTGCGCTGGAGCAGGCCCTGGAGGATCCAGCCCTGCACCCACATCAGCAGCGAAGCGACCGCGAAGAGCACGATGACGAGGAGCAGGACGCCCTTGAGGGCCTCGAAGTCGATGCCGACCCCAGGGGTGAAGTCAACGTGGGCGAGCAGGTCGGCATACGTGGTCTGGCCGTTCGCGCGCAGCCCCTCGACGAGTTGCTGCTTCGTCGTGCCCGGGGGCACCTTGACGGTGCTGCCGATGACGCCGGCGAAGATGATGTCGGTCGCGCGGCCGAGGATCTTCGGGCCGATCGAGCTGAGCACGACGCTGACGACGGCGAGCGTGATGACGACGACCAGCTTGGTGCGCTCGGGGCGCAGCAGGCCGAGCAGGCGCTTGGCCGACGGGCCGAAGTCGAGCGACTTCTCGCCGGGCTGGCCCATCTGCATGTGTGGTGGTCCGCCGCGGCGGGTCGGGCCGCGACGTGCTTCGGCGGCCTTCTCCTCGGCGCTCTTGACTCCCTCGCCCATCAGGCCGCCTCCTCCGCGCTGCGCTGGGACTCGACGATCTCCTGGTAGGTCTCACAGGAGTCGAGGAGCTGGTCATGGGTGCCCTGGCCGACGACGCGGCCGTCCTCGAGCACGACGATGTGGTCGGCGTCGACGATCGTCGAGACGCGCTGGGCCACGATGACGACGGCGCTCTCTCGCGTGACCGGCCGCAGGGCCTGCCTCAGCCGCGCGTCGGTCGCGAGGTCGAGCGCCGAGAACGAGTCGTCGAAGAGGTAGACGTCGGGTCGCTTGACCACCGCACGCGCGATGGCGAGGCGCTGACGCTGGCCGCCAGAGACGTTGGTGCCGCCCTGGGCGATCGTCGCGTCGAGGCCGCCGTCCATCTTCTCGACGAAGTCCTGGGCCTGCGCGATGCGCAGCGCGTCCCAGAGCTCCTCGTCGGTGGCCTCGGGGTTGCCGTAGCGGAGGTTGGTTGCCACGGTGCCGCTGAAGAGATAGGGCTTCTGCGGCACGAGGCCGATGCGCGACCACAGGTCGTCGAGCGCGAGGTCGCGCACGTCGACTCCGCCGACCTTGACCCGGCCTGACGAGACGTCGAAGAGGCGCGGCACGAGACCGACGAGCGTCGTCTTGCCAGCGCCGGTCGACCCGATGATCGCGGTCGTGCGGCCGGGCTCGGCCGTGAACGAGACGTCGTGGAGCACGGCGTTCTCGGCGCCCGGGTAGTGGAAGTCGACGTCGACGAGCTCGACACCGGCCCTGGCCACCTTGATGTGGAGTGGCTGCACGGACTCGCCGACCGACGAGGTCGTGTCGAGCACCTCCTGGATGCGCCCGGCCGAGACCGCGGCGCGCGGGATCATCGTGGCCATGAACGTCGCCATCATGACGCCCATGAGGATCTGGATGAGGTAGCTGAGGAACGCCGTCAGCGCCCCGATCTGCATGTCACCCGTGGCGATGCGGTGCGCACCGAACCACAGCACGGCGACCGACGACAGGTTGAAGATGAACATCACGATCGGGAAGACGAACGCCATCAGCCGGCCGACGCGCAGGCCGGCCTCCGTCAGGGTGGCGTTGGCCTCGGAGAACCGCTCCTCCTCGTGGCCCTCGCGGACGAAGGCCCGGACGACGCGAATGCCGGTGATCTGCTCGCGCAGCACGCGGTTGACCCCGTCGAGCGAGGTCTGCATGCGGCCGAACCACGGCACCATCCGCCAGATGATGAGGCCGACGCAGAGTCCGAGGAGCGGCACGGCGACGGCGACGAGCCAGGACAGGCCGACGTCCTCGCGCAGCGCCATGATGACGCCGCCGACCATCATGATCGGGGTCGTGACGAGCAGGGCGAACGCCATGAACGTCACCATCTGCACCTGGGTGACGTCGTTGGTGTTGCGCGAGATGAGGGTCGGCGCGCCGAACTTCGCGACCTCCTGGGCGGAGTAGTCGACGACGGTGCCGAAGATGTGGGCCCGCAGCTCGCGGCCCATGCTCATGGCGACCTTCGCGGCAAGGTAGGTCGCGCCCACGGCGGCGGCAATCTGCACCACGCTGACCCCGAGCATGAGTCCGCCGTGGCGCAGGATGAAACCGGTGTCTCCCTTGGCCACGCCGTCGTCGATGATCTCGCCGTTGAGGCTGGGCAGGTAGAGGGAGGCGAGGGTGCTCACGAGCTGCAGCAGCACGATGAGCGAGATCTCGCCCCCGTAGGGCCGCAGGTGGCTGCGGAGCAGTCGCATCAGCATGCGGATGCCTTTCGGTGGGTGTGGTCGGTGATGTTCGGCCCGGTGGAGGACGCTAGGGCCTCACGCCGGGTGAGGGTCAACGGCTTTTCCATGCCGGTGCTCCTCTCCGAGAAGGCCGGTCGGGTCGCCGCCCAGCTGGGTGTAGAGCTGGGCGATGCCGAGTCCGCTGCCGCCGCTCGGCGGGGCGGGGCGGGCGACGACCCCGTAGAGGACGGTGTCGACGATCTCCTCGGGCGTGAGGGTCATGCCGTCGGCGATCCCGGGGTGGCTGCCCGAGAAGCAGAGCAGCCGGATGCGGTGCACGACGTCGCGGGACGGCACGACGAACGCGTCGTGCTCGCCGAGGAGCAGCTGGTGGATGGTGTCGAGGAGCGGCTGGTGGGGCTCGCAGTCCTCGGCGCCCTGGTCGGACGCGCCCCGCAGGTGCCGGCCCGCCGCGTAGCAGGCGAGGTGCGGCCCACGGTTCGGAGGTTCGGTCAGTCCCAGCGCGCCCATCAGCCCGAAGACGTCAGTGAAGCGCCGCTGCATGATCGTCGTGAACGCCACGAGCCGGTCGCGCACCGGCAGGTCGGTGCCGATGGCCGCGATCGACTGCCGGACCGGGGCCGGGCAGAAGGCGGTCTGCACGGCCTCGTCCTGCAGGGCGTCCTTCGTGGCGAACACGCGGAAGATCGTGCCCTCGGCGACGCCGGCCTCACGGGCGATCTCGCTCGTCGTCGGAGGATGTCCCTGGCGGTGCGCGAGGTCGAGGAAGACACCGATGAGAGCCTCACGTCGGTCGTCCGGGTGCATGGGGGCGGCGCGCCCTGTTCGCTGTCGCACCGGACCATTCTGAATGAGTGAGTGCTCACTCACAACCCCTTTACGCCACCAGCATCATCGAGAAAGCGATCCGTCCGCCTGAGAAGCGGACGGATCGCTTTCTCGATGGGGTGCGGACGGATCGCTTTCTCGATGCAAGGGTCAGACGAGGAGGCCGTCGGCGACGAGGTCGCGGACCTGGGGCACGAGCTCGGCTCGCACCTGCGCCGGGTCGAGCTCGAGCACGGTCGCGATCGCGTCGAGCGCAGCCCGCGCGGTGAGCTCACCGTCGGCCACGCCGAGGTATGCCGCCAGCAGCGTGCTGGCGCGAACGACGCGTCCCAGCCCGCCGCCCTGACGGACGAGGATCACGGTCGGGTCGTCGGCGCCGGGGACGCCGTGTCGCTCCTCGGTGACGTCGGGGGCACAGGACCAGGCGATCTCGAGCACGTCGTCGTCGGAGTGCTCCGCCAGCCAGGTCCGCGCGCGCAGACCGGCATCGACCGCCGGGCCCATCGGAGCCGCCACCGGTCCGTGGGCCTCGTCGAGCGAGCGCCACGGCGGCCGCTGGGTGGCCGGACGCTGCAGGGTCACGACCCCGAAACCGATCGACTCGACGTCGCGGGAGGCGAAGTCGCGCAACCAGGCGGCATACATCTGGGAGTGGGCCTCGCTGCCCGGGCTGGCGCCGCCGTCGCGGGCCCACAGCTCGGCGTACTCGGCGGGGTCCTGCGACTCGCGCTGGATGACCCACGCGTCGAGGGCGGCGCCGTGGGCGGCCTGCTCGGCGAGCCAGTCGTCCCAGACATCGCGCCAGGAGCGGCCGGCTGGCACCTCCCAGTTGCCGAGGAACTGCGCGATCCCCCCGGGCTCGAGCACGTCGCCGACCTGACGCACGAGCGAGCGCACGATGCTGTCGCCCGACCGACCACCGTCGCGGTACTCGTAGAGCGGCAGCCCCTGGTCGCGCGGTGTGATGACGAAGGGCGGGTTGCTCACGACGAGCGAGAACCGTTGCCCGGCAACGGGATCCAGCAGGTCACCCGCTAGCAGCTCGACAGGGGGCACGGCACCAGAGGGATCGGGCGCGGCGAGCGCGAGGTTGAAGGCGGCATACGCGAGGGCTCGTCGCGAGATGTCGGTGGCGACGATCGACCCGGCGTGGGCGGTCAGGTGCAGCGCCTGCACGCCGCACCCCGTGCCGAGGTCGAGGGCCCGGTCGGCGGGGCGGCGCACGGTCCACGACGCCAGGGTGGTCGAGGCGCCCCCGATGCCGAGCACGTGGTCGGCCCGCAGCGGACCGCCCAGGGCCAGCTCGGAGAGGTCGGAGGCGACCCACCAGTCGTGGGCGTCGTCGCCGTAGGGACGCAGGTCGCAGGTGGCCACCGCCTGACGGCCCGAGACGGCACGGTCGGCGCCGAAGCCGACGCGGCCGTTCTCGAGGCGCACGAGACCGAGGGCCACGGCGCCCTCGACGTCCAGCGTCGGCAGCGCCTCCGCGAGCGCAGAGGCGGGGACGGCACGGCCCAGCGTGAAGAGGCGGACGAGAGTGCCGCAGGGGTCAGGTTGGGACGCCTGCACTGCCCCGCCCGGCTGGGACGCGGTGGCCGGTTCGGTGGCGAGGAGCGCGGGCAGGGGCTGCTCACGGTGCAGGGCCGCCGACGCGACGGGCCCGAGCCGCGCGGCGACACCGTCGACCGTGAAGCCGGCCGCCGACAGGTCGTCGCGAAGCAGCGCGACGAGGCGCTCGTCGACGACAGGAGTGTCGCTCAGGACGTCTCGCCCTGGGAGAGGCCGGAGGCAGCGGACGCCGAGTCGGCCGCGAGGGCCGAGTCGAGGTCGGGGTGGATCTCGAAGACCTTGTCGAGACCGGTGATCGAGAAGACCTTGAGGACACGGTCGTCCTTGCCGACGAGCCGCATCGAGCCACCGCGCGAGCGGGCCAGCTTGAGCCGCCCGACCAGGACCCCGAGGCCCGTGGAGTCGAGGAACGTCACGTCGGTGAGGTCGACCACCAGCCGGGTGCGACCGCCCTGGATCTGCTCGTCGAGCTTCTCGCGAACGAGCGGCGCCGTGTAGACGTCGATCTCGCCGCCGAGGTGCACCACGGTCTGGTCGCCGTGGTCGGCTCGGGTGATCGAGAGATCCACCTGTGCCCCTTCCTGTCCCCACACTCGTGATGCGTCCGACCGCCCCGGGGTGGGGCGAGCCGCTCCTGTCGTCGTGCTGCTCGTGCTGACCTTCGTGCTGGTGGTCGTGCTGACCGGACCGCGACGGTCACGATTCCCCGACGTGACTGACCGCGCAGTAACATGCCCCGCACGTCGGTTACCGTACCCCGACGACATACGGTTGCTCCACATGAACGGCGAGCCAGCGCCCCGCGGATCCGTGCCGGAATCGTCCGGCCACGGCTCGTCGCCCGCCGCGCGCCGTGCCTCCCTTGCACCCGTCCGAGCTGCGACCGTGCCGAGACCGTCCCCCGAGGACCTCCTGCGCACGCTCGTCGGCGACCAACCCGAACGCCTCGTCCACGTGCACGAGGTCCCGGCCCGTGAGGCGGTGCACGCACCGTGGCCCGAGTGGGTCGACCCCACGCTGCTCGGGGCCCTGCTCGCGTCCGGCATCGAGTCGCCGTGGGTGCACCAGGTCGAGGTGGCCGAGGCCGCCCACGCGGGACGCCACGTCGTCGTCAGCACGGGCACCGCCTCTGGCAAGAGCCTCGGCTACCACCTGCCGATCCTCAGCGACCTCGTGTCCGGTGCCGCCGCGCCGAACGGCCGCGGCGCGACGGCGCTCTACCTCTCCCCGACCAAGGCGTTGGCCGCCGACCAGCTGAGCCGCATCAGCGCGCTCGCGCTGCCCCAGGTGCGACCCGCGACCTACGACGGCGACACCCCGACCGACGAGCGCCGCTGGATCCGCGACCACGCCAACCTCGTGCTCACCAACCCCGACCTGCTGCACCACTCCCTCCTTCCGGGCCACGAGCGGTGGAGCTCGTTCCTCCGCGCCCTGCGCTACGTCGTCGTCGACGAGTGCCACGTCTACAAGGGCGTCTTCGGCGCCCACCTGGCCGCTGTGCTGAGGCGGCTGCGGCGCGTCGCGGCCCGCTACCGGTCCGAGCCGACCTTCGTCTTCGCGTCCGCCACCGTGGCCGACCCCGAGGACCACGCCTCGCGACTACTCGGTATGCCGGTCCTACCGGTCACGCGTGACACGTCCCCTCGGGCGTCGATGACCTTCGCCCTGTGGGAGCCCCCGCTGCTCGTCGACGAGAGCGGCCAGCCCAAGCGGGTCAGCACCGTGGCCGAGACCGGGGAGCTGCTCGCCGGCTGCGTACGCCAGCAGGTGCAGACCGTCGCCTTCGCGCGGTCGCGCGCCGGGGTCGAGGTCGTCGCCCGCATCGCCCGCGAGCGCGTGTCCGTCACCGACGAGAGCCGGGTCGCTGCCTACCGCGGCGGCTACCTGCCCGAGGAGCGCCGCGAGCTCGAGAAGGCGCTGCGCTCGAAGGAGCTGCTCGGCCTGGCGGCGACCAACGCGCTCGAGCTCGGCGTCGACGTCAGCGGGCTCGACGCCGTGCTGCTCGCCGGCTGGCCGGGCACGCTGTCGTCCCTGTGGCAGCAGGCCGGGCGCGCCGGGCGGTCGGGCGAGCGCTCTCTCGCCGTGCTCGTCGCGGCCGACGACCCGCTCGACACGTTCGTGGTGCACCACCCCGAGGCGATCTTCGGGCGCGGCATCGAGGCGACGGTCGTCGACCCCGACAACCCGCACGTGCTGGCGCCGCACCTTGCGGCCGCGGCGGCCGAGCTGCCGCTCACCGAGGCCGACTTCGCGGTCTTCGGGGACCAGACGCGGTCGCTGCTCGACGCCCTCGTCGACCGTGGCATCCTGCGCAAGCGACCCCGGGGCTGGTTCTGGGGGCGCGAGGACCGGCCGGCCGACCACCTGTCGCTGCGTGGCGCGGGTGAGCCGGTGCGCATCATCGAGACGCGCACGGGTCGAGTCGTCGGCACGGTCGACGAGGCCTCCGCCCACGCGCAGGTGCACACGGGCGCGGTGCACCTGCACCAGGGCCAGACGTGGGTCGTCACCGAGCTGCAGCTCGACGACCACGCCGCCTTCGCCGTACGCGGTGACCCCGGCTGGACGACGCAGGCGCAGTCGGTGAGCGACTTCCAGATCGTGCACGAGGTGGAGCACGAGCAGTGGGGACCGCTCCGCTGCTCCTTCGGGCACGTGACGGTGCGCAACCAGGTCACCTCGTTCCTGCGCCGGCTGCCCGGCGGCGAGGTGCTCGGCGAGCACCCCCTCGACCTGCCCCCACGGTCGCTCGCCACCAAGGCGATGTGGTGGACGATGCCCGTGGAGGAGCTCGCGTCGGCCGGGGTGGAGGAGGCCGGCATACCCGGTGCGGCACACGCGGCGGAGCACGCGGCGATCGGCATGCTCCCCCTCTTCGCGACCGCCGACCGGTGGGACATCGGCGGCGTGTCGACCGCCCTGCACCCCGACACGGGGCTGCCGACGATCCTCATCTACGACGGGCACCCGGGCGGGGCCGGCTTCGCCGAACGCGGCTACCGGCGGGTCCGGGCGTGGCTGTCGGCCACCCGCGAGGCCATCGCGGCGTGCGAGTGCGCGTCGGGCTGCCCGTCGTGCGTGCAATCCCCGAAGTGCGGCAACGGCAACGAGCCCCTCGACAAGGCCGGTGCCATCGCCCTGCTCGACCTGACCCTGGCTCACGCCGGCGACCCAAGCGACTCCAGCGACTCCAGCGACTCCGGCGAACCGGACACTTCGGTCGCGCAGACGCAAGAACGTCGGTTCGCCGGCCCTTGACCGGCCCTGACGTGCGGCTCCCGGCCCGCGCGCCGGAAAAGTCGGCGGTGCAGAGGCCTCCCCAAAAGAGGCGCTCCGCGGCTATGGTCCATCTCACACGGGTGCAGCAGTCCGCCCATGCGCCGGCTCGGGGAACACACCTCAGGAGAACCATGAATCGTCGATGGTTTGCTGCGCTCGCCGCAGTGCCGCTCGCCCTCAGCGTCGCCGGGACGGGCGCGGCCGACGCCGCCTCCACCACCGCCGCTGCCGTGTCGGCAGCAGCCGACGGCCTTGACTCGGATGGCGTCTACGTCGTCCAGATGGCCGACCTGCCGGTCATCGCCTATGACGGTTCGACCGCGGGCTATGCGGCCACGCGGCCGACCAAGGGCAAGAAGGTCGACGGCAGGTCGGCGGCCGCGACCCGTTGGGCCGACAACCTCAAGAGCAAGCACGGGAACGCCCTTCGCTCCGTGGGAGCGACGAAGCGCATCTACGACTACGCGTACACCTACAACGGCTTCGCGGCCCGGCTCACCGGCGCCCAGGCCAAGGCGATGCGCTCCGCGGCCGGCGTGCTCGCCGTCACGAAGCAGCAGACCTACACGGTCGACACGTCGACGACGCCCGGCTTCCTCGGCCTCACCGACAAGCGCGGCCTGTGGAACCAGCTGGGCGGGACGAAGCACGCCGGCGAGAACATCACGATCGGCGTCATCGACTCGGGCATCTGGCCCGAGTCCCTGTCGTTCACCGACCGTGTCGACGCGAAGGCCGTCCCGGTCGCGGCCCCCGCCGGAAGGGTCAGCTACCGCGCGCCGGCAGCCACCCCCGCCGGGCCGTGCGTCGGAGGCGAGGACTGGTCCGCGAACAACTGCAACAACAAGCTCGTCATCGCCCGCTACTTCAACGAGGGGCAGGGCGGCAACGCTGCGATCGACCGTGACAAGCCGTGGGAGTTCAACTCGCCCCGTGACTACAACGGTCACGGCACGCACACCGCGAGCACCTCCGGCGGCAACCACGCCGTGCCGGTCACCGGCGCTGCGGCCGGCCTCGCGCCCAACGGGATCAGCGGCATCGCGCCGCGGGCCCGCATCGCGGCCTACAAGGCGCTGTGGTCGACCGAGAGCGGCGATACTGCCGGGGGCACGACCTCAGACCTGGTCGCAGCCATCGACCAGTCTGTCAGCGACGGCGTCGACGTCATCAACTACTCGGTCAGCGGCACGTCGACCAATTTCGCCGACCCCGTTGAGATCGCGTTCCTCTTTGCAGCCCGGGCCGGCATCTTCGTGTCGGCTTCCGCGGGAAACAGCGGCCCGACTGCATCGACGGTCGCGCACCCCTCGCCGTGGATCACGACCGTCGCAGCGGGCACGCACAACCGCGACTCCCGCGGGTCGGTCACCCTCGGCAACGGCTCGACCCTGAACGGGGCGAGCATCGCTGCCAATGCAGTCACGGCTCCGCTCGTCGACTCGACTGCCGTGGGCAAGGCTGGGGCAGACCCTGCCCAGGTGGCCCTGTGCTTCTCCAGCGCCGACGGCGGCAACGTGCTCGACCCAGCGAAGGTGGCCGGGAAGATCGTGGTCTGCGACCGCGGCGTCACCGGCCGCACCAACAAGAGCCTTGCCGTCCAGGAGTCCGGCGGCGTCGGCATGATCCTGCTCAACACGTCGCCGAACTCCCTCAACGCCGACCTGCACGTCGTGCCGACGGTGCATCTCGCCGACACCGACCGCGCGGCGGTCAAGGCGTACGCTGCCACGGCAGGAGCCAGCGCCACGATCAACAAGGCGACGCTGGTCACGAACGCGCCCGCCCCGTTCACAGCCTCCTTCTCCTCACGTGGACCGCTCCTCGCGGGCGGCGGCGACCTGCTCAAGCCCGACGTCATCGCGCCGGGTCAGGACATCCTCGCCGCGGTGTCACCGTCGACGAACCGTGGCTACGGCTTCAACCTGCTCTCAGGCACATCGATGTCGGCGCCGCACGTCGCCGGCCTTGCGGCGCTCCTGATGGACCTGCACCCGACGTGGTCGCCGATGGCCGTCAAGAGCGCGCTCATGACGACGGGGTACGACGTGCTGGACAGCTCGTCGCCGGCCGCGAAGGCGTTCTCGCAGGGCGCCGGTCACGTCAAGCCGAATGCAGCAGCCGACCCCGGCCTCGTCTACGACAGCGGTTGGAACGACTGGCTCGCCTTCCTGTGCGGCAGCTCGGGCGCCGTCGGACCCCCGACCTGCTCGGCCCTCACGGCTGCCGGTTACAAAACCGACGCGAGCGACTTCAACGGGGCATCGATCGCCGTCGGTGACCTCGCCGGCGTCCAGACGGTCACCCGCAAGGTCACCAACGTCAGCACCAAGAAGGGCAGCTACAAGGCTGACGCCAACGTGCCCGGCCTCAAGGTGACCGTCTCACCGTCCCGGCTCAAGCTCGAGCCTGGCGCCACGGGCACGTTCACGGTGCGACTGGAGCGAACCACCGCGGCAGTCAACGCGTACACGGCGGGCAACCTGACGTGGAAGGACGGCAAGCACCTCGTGCGCTCGCCGATCGTCGTGCGGCCGGTAGCGCTCGCGGCTCCTCGTTCGGTCACCTCCCCTGCGGCGGGCACCTCCTACGACGTGACCTTCGGCTACACCGGGTCGTTCAGCGCCACCCCTCGCGGCCTGGTTCCGGCCACGTTGACGGCGGGCACGGTGCTCGACGACCCGACCGACTCGACGTGCTCGCTCAGCTCGCCGAACGCCCAGAAGCACGACGTCACCGTGCCGGCCGGCACGACGTACGCCCGGTTCGCGCTGTTCGACGCCGACGTGAAGCCCGGTAGCGACATCGACATGTGCGTCTTCAACGGGGCGACGCCGGTCGGGTCGAGCGGTTCCGGCACCTCGGCGGAGGAGGTCAACCTCGTCGACCCGGCCCCCGCCACGTACACCGTCGTGGTTCAGGGCTGGGGCGTGGACGTGTCCTCGCCGTACAAGCTGCACACGTGGCTGCTCGGCTCGACGAGCGCTGGCAACATGACCGTGACCGCGCCTCCTGCCGCCACGACGGGCGCCACGGGCACGATCTCGCTGGGCTTCGCCGGACTCACGTCGGGCAAGTGGCTCGGCTCGGTCGCCTACGCCGGAAGCGACGGCCTGCCCAACCCGACCCTCGTTCGAGTGGACGTGCCGTAGGGGTGAGCAACCCACGGGGGCCTGCAGGTCCCGAACGACGGGGAGGTCCCGGCAGCCGCCGGGGCCTCCCCGCTCGGCGTCCGGGCGGGGGCCGGCCGCCTCGGCGCGGCGACGCTAAGCTGCCCGACGAGGAACCTCGAGCTGAGGACAGCGCGCTCGACGCCGCGACGGAAGCGGTTGAGGCTGAGGGCCTTCCGCCTCTGGATGTGCCGGAGGAGCTGCGGCGACTGATGAGGGGCTCGACCCCCGGGCCTGCCTCGACAATCGTCGTTCGTGGCACGCTGCGGCGGGCCGAGGTGGAGATGCACCCCATCGTCCTCGACGCCGACGACGGCACGACGTGGGAGCTGCTGCTCCCGGCAGGGTGGGCGCTCGAGGGCGAGCCCGGCGTCCGGGTGACCGTGAGCGGCGACCCTGCCACCGACGTGGCGACGACCTCGATGGTCGGGCCCGTCCTGCGGGTCCGCTCGCTGTCGGCCGAGAGCTGACACCGACACGTCGGAGCACTAGCACGACCACACTCTGAGACATAATCTCGAGTTATTTGACCAGTAACGCTCGCCTATTCGAAACTCCCATGCAACAGATAGGAAAGCATCCCGCTCTCCCCTGGGCACGACACGTCCACGCCGCGTGACCCGCACCACCCACGCGACCTCCACCGTCCCACCCCTCAGGAGCCCGTCCATGCGACGTCCACCCATCGCCCTCGCCGCCATCGCCGCCACCGCGATCCTGGGCCTGTCGGCGTGTGCCGGCGGCGGGGCCAGTGACACCGTGGACCAGCCCGGCTCCACCGCAGCCGGAGCCGCGACCAGCACCATCAACCTCTTCGCGTATGCCGTCCCGAAGGTCGGCTTCGACGTCGTCATCCCGGCCTTCCAGAAGACCGACGCCGGCAAGGGCGTGCAGTTCCAGCAGAGCTACGGCGCCTCGGGCGACCAGAGCCGCAAGGTCGCCGCCGGTGCCCAGGCCGACTTCGTCAACTTCTCGGTAGAGCCCGACGTGACCCGGCTGGTCGACGCCGGCCTCGTCGACCCCAACTGGAATGCCAACGAGCACAAGGGGATTCCTTTCGGATCCGTCGTCACGATCGTCGTCCGCAAGGGTAACCCCAAGGGCATCAAGGATTGGGACGACCTGCTGAAGCCCGGCGTCGAGGTCGTGACTCCCAACCCGTTCTCATCGGGCTCGGCCAAGTGGAACCTGCTCGCGCCGTATGCCGCGAAGAGCGGGGGCGGCGCCGACAAGGCTGCCGGTCTCGCCTACGTGTCCTCGCTGGTCAAGAACCACGTCAAGATCCAGCCGAAGTCGGGTCGAGAGGCCACCGAGGCCTTCCTCCAAGGCAGCGGGGACGTGCTGCTCAGCTACGAGAACGAGGCCCTCTTCGTCGAGAAGAACGGCGATCCGGTGCAGCACGTCACGCCGCCCACGACGTTCAAGATCGAGAACCCGGCCGCTGTGCTCAAGGGCAGCAAGAACCTCGCGAAGGCGACGGCCTTCAACGACTACCTCTACACGCCGGAGGCCCAGAAGCTGCTCGCCGAGGCGGGCTTCCGCCCGGTCGACGCCACGGTGGCCAAGGAGTTCGCCTCGAAGTTCCCGGAGCCGACGAAGCTCTGGACGATCGCGGACCTCGGCGGCTGGAAGTCGGTGGACTCCACGCTGTTCAAGAAGG
Source organism: Terrabacter sp. 05T424 (assembly GCF_056396225.1). Lineage (NCBI taxonomy): Bacteria > Bacillati > Actinomycetota > Actinomycetes > Micrococcales > Intrasporangiaceae > Terrabacter > Terrabacter sp. 05T424. Next base: position 239,878 of record NZ_JBFTLB010000005.1, on the reverse strand, counting down.
ACGTGGGTGACATCGCCAAGATCTACGACCAGGCGACCCAGTGACCGCCAGGATCCACCAGCGCAGGGGTGCCGCTGCCGCGGCGCCCCTGCCGGCGCGCCCGGGCGCGCGTGACGGAGCGGCCGAGCAGCGCCCCGACGAGCAGCGCACTGCCGAGGACGCGCACGAGCAGGCGCTCGAGACCAATGGGCAGGACGGCATACGCCCCCTGTCTGGTTCTGACGACACGAAGGGCGGTGGTCCGGGGGCACCGAGCCGGCCGAGCCGACCGGGCCGCAGGATCGGCCTCGCCCGGCCCCTCGGCGTCAGGGTCGTGACCCTGTGGCTCAGCGTCATCGTGCTGCTGCCACTCGCGGCCCTCACGGCCGCCTCGTTCGACGAGGGTTTCTCCGACTTCTGGGACGCCGTCACCGCGCCGACCGCGCTCGCCGCACTGTGGGTCACGGTCCTCGTGTCGGCCGTGGTGGCCGTCGTCAACGCCGTGCTCGGCACGCTCGTGGCGTGGGTCCTCGTGCGCGACGAGTTCCCGGGCAAGCGCGTCGTCAACGCCCTCATCGACCTGCCATTCGCGCTGCCGACGATCGTGGCGAGCATCGTGCTGCTCTCGCTCTACGGCCCGAACAGCCCCATCGGGATCGAGCTCAACGCGACCCGCTGGGGCCTCGTCGTGGCGCTGCTGTTCGTCACGCTGCCCTTCGTCGTGCGCTCGGTGCAGCCGGTGCTCATCGAGGCCGACCGCGAGGTCGAGGAGGCAGCAGCCTCGCTCGGCGCCTCCAACTGGACGACGTTCCGCCGCATCGTGCTGCCCACCCTCGCCCCCGCCGTCCTCGGCGGCACCGGGCTCGCCTTCGCCCGCGCCATCGGCGAGTACGGCTCGGTCGTGCTCATCGGCGGCAACATCCCCCGCGAGACGCAGGTGGCCTCGCAGTACATCCAGCAGCAGATCGAGATCGACCGGCCGCTCAACGCCGCCGCCGTGTCGGTGGCGCTGCTCGCCATCGCGTTCGTGACGCTGCTCGTGCTGCGGGTGCTCTCGAGCCGCACCCAGCGACGCGAGGAGCGTGACGCATGAGGATCTCCCGAGGCACCCGGATCTCGCTGCGCGTCGTCGCGCTCGGCTACCTCTTCGCGCTGCTGGCCGTGCCGATCGGGGTCATCCTGTGGCGCACGTTCTCACCGGGCCTCGGCGAGTTCATCGCGTCGGTCTCGACGCCTGCGGCCCAGTCGGCGATCAACCTGTCACTGCTCATCGTGGCGATCGTCGTGCCGCTCAACGTGGTCTTCGGGGTGGCCACGGCGCTGGCGCTCGTGCGGGGACGGTTCCGTGGCCGGGGACTCCTGCAGGCGGTCGTCGACCTGCCGTTCGCCGTCTCGCCGATCGTCGTCGGCGTCGCGCTGATCATGCTGTGGGGCGCCGGAGGCTGGTTCGGTGGCCTCGACAACGCCGGCTTCAAGGTGATCTTCGGGCTGCCCGGCATGGTCATCGCAACGCTCTTCGTGACGCTGCCGTTCGTCGTCCGCGAAGTAGAACCGGTGCTCCACGAGATCGGCCAGGAGCAGGAGCAGGCCGCCTCGACGCTCGGTGCCAACCGGTGGCAGACCTTCTGGCGGATCACGCTGCCGGCCATCCGGTGGGGCCTGACCTACGGCATCGTCCTCACGGTCGCCCGCGCCCTCGGCGAGTTCGGCGCCGTGATCATGGTGTCGTCCGGGTTCCCCGGGGTCTCGCAGACGCTGACGCTGCTCGTGCACTCGCGCTACATCGACGACCACAACACCTACGGCGCGTATGCCGCCGCCACCCTGCTCATGGGCATCGCACTGGTCGTGCTGCTGGCCATGACCGTGCTCGACCGCAAGAGGAGCGACCGATGATCACCGTGACCAACGCCCGCAAGAACTACGGGTCGTTCGCCGCCCTCGACGACGTCAGCCTCGACATCCCCAGCGGGTCGCTGACCGCGCTGCTCGGGCCGAGCGGCTCGGGCAAGTCGACGCTGCTGCGCTCCATCGCCGGCCTTGAGGGGCTCGACTCGGGCGCCGTGACGATCCAGGGCCGCGACGTGACCAACGAGCCGCCGCAGCGCCGCGGCATCGGCTTCGTCTTCCAGCACTACGCCGCCTTCAAGCACATGACGGTGCGCGACAACGTCGCGTTCGGTCTGACGATCCGCAAGCGCCCCAAGGCCGAGACCGACAAGAAGGTCGACGAGCTGCTCGAGATCGTCGGGCTCGAGGGCTTCCGTCACCGCTACCCGGCGCAGCTGTCCGGCGGCCAGCGCCAGCGCATGGCCCTGGCGCGCGCGCTCGCCGTCGACCCCCAGGTGCTGCTGCTCGACGAGCCCTTCGGGGCGCTCGACGCCAAGGTGCGCACCGACCTGCGCCAGTGGCTGCGGCGCCTCCACGACGAGGTGCACGTCACGACGGTGCTCGTGACCCACGACCAGGAGGAGGCGCTCGACGTCGCCGACCGCATCGCGGTGCTCAACAAGGGCCGCATCGAGCAGGTCGGTGACCCGGTCACGCTCTACGAGCGCCCCGCCAACGACTTCGTGATGGGCTTCCTCGGCTCCGTCGCTCACTTCGGAGACCAGCTGGTGCGCCCGCACGACATCGTCCTCGAACGCGACCGGGCCACGGCGCTCGCCCTCGACGCGAAGGTCGCCGGCTCCCCCGGTGTCATCGACGCAGTTGTCGAGCGGGTCGTGCCCCTCGGCTTCGAGGTGCGTGTCGACCTGCGGGCCGACTCCGGTGAGCGCTTCGCGGCCCAGATCACGCGGCGAGACGCGGCCGAGCTGCAGCTGCGCGAGGGTGAGTCGGTGCATGCTCGCGCGATCGCGCGGTCGAGCGTCGTGGACATCGACCCGGCTCTGGCGATCTGAGCAGGTCTCGTCAGCAGGTCGGTCCCCAGCGGGTATGTGTCAGGTAGCGCACCCGCTGAGACCGCCCGGCAGACTCTGGGACGACGGCATACCGTATGCCGGGAAGCCCGCCCGTCGCCGCGCGACGGGCGCAGGTGGCTCGGGTGACCGAGCGACCGAATGACTGAGGCGGCGAGGGGACGACACCTCGCCGCCTCAGCCACGCCCCCACCTCGGAGCCGGTGCCCACCACAAGCTCGAGTGCACACGTCCCGAAGCCGACCCCACAGTCGAGTGCCCACTTCCTCGCGTCGGAAAGTGGCACTCGACGTTCACGTCAGTCGAGTGCTCAGTTCCCGACGTCCGACAGTGGGCACTCGACCTTCCTGTCAGTCGAGTGCCCACGTCCCGACGCTGACCCCACAGTCGACGCCCCGTTCGGGCGCCGGTCGCCCGACCGTTGCCGCTCACGGCGCCGACGCTCGCAGCGCTGGGTCGGTGCGCGGGTCAGTCGCGGTGCGGCAGACTGCTCGGATGGACATCTCGGCGAGGGTCGACTACGCGGTCCGCGCCATGCTGATCCTCGCCGAGGCCGATGCGGAGGGCTCTGCACCGATCAGCATCGACAGTCTCTCGACCCGGCAGGAGCTGCCGCGGAAGTTCCTCGAGGCCATCTTTGCGGACCTCCGACGCGCTGACCTCGTGCTCAGCCGGCGCGGGGCCCGCGGCGGCTACGTGCTCGCGCGCGAACGCGGCGCCATCAGCGTGGGCGACATCTTCCGCGCCGTCGACGGCCCGCTCGCCGAGGTGCGCGGCCTCCGCCCGCACGAGACCGCCTACCAGGGGGTCGCCTCGCACCTGCCGAGCCTGTGGGTCGCCGTTCGCGCCAGTCTGCGAGAGGTGCTCGACGAGACCTCGCTCGAGGACCTGCGCACCGGCGATCTGCCCGATCGAGTGCGGCAGCTGCTCAGTGCGCCGGACGCCTGGCAGAACCGCTGACCGGCGCTTCATCGTTCCCGTGTCACCCGGGACACCGGGAGCGCGCGGGCCCCTGGCCGAGCCACTGACCAGCGTCATCGTTCAGGTCCCGCCCGAGAGCGCGCCGTCGCCGGCGCCGGCCACAGAGCGGAACTGACCGCGACGGTGAGCTCCACGTCGCCCCCGTCGACCGAGCACGTCTGTGTCACAGCGCCGTTCGCCCGGGCAACCCGACTCGCAGCCACACAGGCGGACGACGTGCCCGGACGGTCCTGGGCCACCGTCGCCCCGGCCAAGGCACCGAGGTCGGCGGCCAGCCGTGCACGGTGGCTCGCGACGACCACCGAGCCGACCATGAGTGCGCCCGTCGCGAGCGTCAGGACGACGGCAACGATCGACAGCGCCAGCAGAGTGGCAGCGCCCGTGTCGCGAGCACCGGCGTCGCGGGCGCCCGTGTCGCGAGCACCGGCGTCGCGGGCGCCCGTGTCGCGAGCACCGGCGTCGCGACCGCCCGTGTGGCGAGCGCCCGCCCTCGTCCAGCGACGTGCGCGAGCGCCGGCAGCCCTCACGGCTCGGCCTCGACAGGAGTCTCTGCCGATGCCTCGAGGTCCCAGCCGGGCAGAGCACCCCAACCGCCGGTCCGCGCCGTGACCGTGACACGCACAGAGCCGCCCGATCCGGTGACCGCCACGCGTGCACCCGAGGGTGCGGCCAGGGCGGCAAGGGACCGGACGCGATCTGCGTCGTCGCCGCGAGCCGCCGCGCGGCTCGCGATGCGGGCGGCATCGATGCATCGGATCTGGTCGACTGCCGCGTTGACGGCCACGAGGCAGAGAGCCAGGACGATGACCGCGGACGGGATGGCGACGGCCAGCTCGGCCGTCACCATCCCGCGCTCCCCCCGAGCGAGGCGAGGGCGTCGGGTCACCCGGCGAGCCCCAGCGCGCTCTGAACGATGCCGGTCAGTGCGCTGCGGACCGCGTCGGACTTCACGACACCGAGCAGCACCAGCGCGAACGTGCAGGCGGCCATGATGCCGACGGCGTACTCCGCCGTCGTCATCCCGACCTCCCGCCTCATCGACGTGAGACGACGAATCAGTCTGCGGGACATGGGTTCTCCTGTCGTTGTTCTTGCCGTTTCATCGATCTCCTTCCCACCTCCCGAGCCGGGTGCTCGAGACGTTCTGGGCCTGCGGCGCGCGTCGTTGCCGCGCCTCGCGTTGTCTCCCGTCGGTGTGGCATCAGTCCGCAAGACTGGCTCTGCTCATCCACGGAGCACGTCCCCGGCGAGGGCGATGACGAGCGGCGCCACGGTGGTGAGGCAGAAGGCCGGCAGCAGGACGAGGCCCAGAGGAGCGACGAGCCGAACGCCGACCTTGGCGGCCGACAGCTCGAGGCGTTCCAGCTCGGCGTCGCGCAGGTCGTCGGAGGCGGCGAGCAACATCGCGCCGGGCGGGACGCCGGCGCTGTGTGCGATGGCGACGGCGCGAGCAGCCGGCGCCCAGGCGGGTCCGACGGACGCCCAGGCCTCGGTCTCGTGCGCTCCCCACCGCAGGGCCGCGGCGACCTGGCGGAGGTCTCGTGCAGCCGCCCCGTCGAGTCCGGCGGCCACTGCCTCGAGGACGTCCCACGTGGGCAGGCCCGACCGATACGCAAGTACGAGCAGGGCAAGAGCCGATGACACGTCGCGGTCGCCGACCTCCGGGGAGGTGGTGCGACGTGACCCGGAACCACCCTCAGGCGGGCCCTCGGAGTCAGCGCGGCCCTCGCGCTCGACAGAACCGCCCGAGGTGCCCCGGCCCCCGGATTCGCGCGGGCGGTCGTCGGAACCCAGCAGCACGAAGACGGCCACCGCGAGCAGGACGGCCGCGACGAAGGACCACGGGCTCATGGCCGCACCGCTCGACGGACCATGCGGGTGCACCAGAACCGTCCGGTCCACACGAGACCGAGGCCCGCGGCGACGCATACGGTCGCCAGGGACGAACCCAGGTAGAGGTCGCGAGGGTCGATGCCCACCGCAAGGGCGAACAGCGGCCCGGTGAGGGGAAGGACCGTCAGGACCGTGACGGTGGCGCGAGGGCCAGCCACCGCGACGGCGACCTTGCGGCGCCGCGCCCGGGCATCGAGCAACCCGCGCACGGCACGGTCGACGGCGAAGGAGAGCGGCGCACCCGTGGTCTCGGAGAGCTGCCAGGCAGCCGCGACCAGCGCGAGGTCGGCGGATCCACTCCGAACGGCCCACTGCGACCAGATCGGCGACAGGGCCCGGGCCACCTCCGCCGCGGCGAGGAGGCTGCCGACGAGCAGGTCGATGTCGTGACTGACCGGGCCACGGGAAGCGGTCGAGGTCCACGGCCGCCTCCCGCCCACGCGCCCACCAGCCCTCCCACCACCGCGCCCAGAACCTCGCCCAAGTGCTCGCCCGAGCCCTTGCCGTCGCTGGGAGCCGCGACGTCGACCCGGCCCTCGCCGGGCTCGTTCGGCGGCCTCGCGAGCCAGAGCCACCCGTTCTGCGCCCAACGCCGCGGAGGCGGCGAGCTCGATGGACCGTGTCGGTGTGAGCCCGGCGTCGAGCGCCGGCCCCACGCCGCGCAGTAGGTCGAGGACGTCGTCGGTCAGCTCGTTCGATCGGCGCCGAAGCGCCCATCGACGGAACAGCTCCACAGGGTCCTGGTGCCACAGGCTCAGCGAGTCGGCATCGGCTCGTCCAACGGGTGCTGGCGGAACGGACCACACCGAGTCCCGAGCCGCGGCTCCCCCACTCCGGCGCACCGGCGGCCACACGAGGACCGCGATGACGAGCAGCGTGGCCGCGACGGCCGCTGCCCCACCGACCCTCACGATGCCTCCGGCAAGGAGTGCCCGAGCGGCGGCGAGGCCGTCTCGGCCACTTCGACGTCGGGCTCTGACGACGGCGGTTCGACGGGCAGGGAGAGTCGGGCGGCGAGCGCCGGCCAGCCCGGACCGGTGCGCGGCGCGTGACCCGGCCCATCCCACTCCAGGGCCGGGACGACGGTCGGCGACGCGTCGCGACGGAACAGGGCTGCGATCGACGAGATGCGGCGGTGCCCGCGGTCGCGCGTCACGTGCACGACGAGGTCGATGGCAGCGGCGAGCTGGGCGCGAACGGCCTCGGGTGCAAGACCCGCCAGCGCGCCCAGCGCCTCGAACCGCGCGACGACGTCGACGGGCGCGTTGGCATGCACCGTTCCGCAGCCGCCCTCGTGGCCGGTGTTGAGCGCGGCCAGCAGCTCTCGCACCTCGGCGCCCCGGACCTCACCGACGACGATCCGGTCGGGGCGCATGCGCAGGGCCTGGCGGACGAGCGTGGTCAAGGTGACCTCGCCGGCCCCCTCGACGTTGGCCGGCCGCGCCTCGAGCCGCACCAGGTGCGGGTGGTCGACGGACAGCTCGCGGACATCCTCGACGACGAGGAGCCGCTCGACGGGGTCGATGCAGCCGAGCAGAGCGGCGAGCAGAGTGGTCTTGCCGGCGCCGGTGCCGCCGGAGACGACGAACGCCAGGCGTGACTCCACGGCCGCGCGCAGCACCGGCTCCCACTCGATCGGCATCATGCCGCGGGCGCACAGCCCCTCGAGCGACACGGTCTCGCTCGGCGGCACGCGGATCGTGATGTGCGGACCGCCTGCGACGAGGGGAGGCAGCATCGCGTGGAGTCGTGCGCCGGACGGCAGCTGGCCGTCGACCCACGGGCTGGCGTCGTCGAGCCGTCGGCCGGCAAGGCCTGCAAGGCGCACCGCGAGACCCCGTGCCTCCTCAGGCTCGAGGCGCTCGCCGACCCACTCCATGCCCTGGCCGCGATCGACCCAGACGGAGCCGTCGCCGTTGACGGCAACGTCTGTCACGCCGGGTTCGCAGAGCCAGGGGTCGAGTGGCCCGGCCCCGAGGACGCGAGCCGCGAGCGCGGAACGAGTCGCCGCAACCCGCACGGTCCCGAGGGCGCCCTGCTCCTGGGCGGCCACCGCCGCGACGGCGCTGCCGTCAGGAGAGACGCCCTCGCGCACTCGCTGCCAGACGGCGGGGCTGAGGCTCATCGGAGCCACCGGCCCCTCATGCCGCAACCGCCTGCGTCACCAGCCGGAGCAGCAGCTCGTCGGCCGCCCGGACGACGGCACCGCGGCCGCGGGCGCCCGGTGGCAGGCCCTCGGACACCTCGGCCACGACCCTGCGGTCGTCACCGATCGTGGCGACCAGGGGCACGTCGAGCTGGTCCATCACGAGGCTCTCGAGCTCGTGCTCGACCCGGTTGCCGCGCAGCACCACCCAGGGCTCGATCGGCAGCAGCGGGGCCTCGTCCCAGGAGCGCACGACCGGCTCGCGCAGGCTGCCGAGCAGTCGTCGCACCTCAGGGACCACGGCCGCAGCCGAGGCGAGCTGGGGGACCTGGGAGCCGACCAGAACGACGAGGGCGTCGACGAGCACGGCCACCGACGTCAGCACCCGGTCGTCGCGCGGCAGGTCGAGGACGGTGATCTCGTGCGCGTCGGCGAAGCCTGCGACGACGTCGGGCACCGTGTCGACCCACGCATCGAATCCGTCTGCGTGCCAGGCGCTCCCGGCTGCTGCGACGGCGGCGCCGGGGCTCGTGAGCACGGGCACCCCGCACGCCATCGGTAGCTCGTCGGCCAACCCCTGACCGTCCACGACCCCGGCCACCTCGGTCAGCTCCGGCCAGCGCCAACCCGGCTCCTGCTCGAGCCCGAGGAGCACGTCCTTCGGACCGCCCCACGGGTCCAGGTCGACGAGCACGGACGAGCGAGTGGCGGCCGCGGCCCGCACGGCCACTGCCGCGGCGAGCGTCGACGAGCCCAGACCGCCGGAGGCGGGGACGAAGGCGATGACGGTTCCCATGTGCCAACCCTCACGCGGGCGCTCGAGCCGGCCCAGCGGCATACGCAGGCCGGTGGACAACGGGCCACGCGCCCAAGGGGGTGTGGACAGACGCGAGGAGGGGAAGGCGTCACCCTGCCGTCAACGGGCCGGAAAATGTGGTGGCCTCCGTCCGGGGGAAGACGGAGGCCACCCTCACGAGACTGGCACCGGGGGGGAGGAGCCAGATCGCGTGGCGCTCGACCCGTGAGGGGAGCGCCTCGTCAATCGTGGAGGTTCGACCCCCGGAATGCAAACCGAGATGTCGCGACACGCGGCCGTTTCTCGGGATTTGTCACGACACGACAAGACGCGTCCGAATTGTCCGGAAAGCGCTTCCATCCCAAGGGCTCAACCGTGAAATGGTCCCACACAGGCGGAGGCCCTTCGACCGCGGTTGACCGCGGTCGAGGGGCCTCCAGAGAAGTCCGGGCTACCAAGCGTGCAATCGTCGAAGTGTCGCTCCGGTTGTGCGCCCGGAGGTGGACTGTTCCAAGGGAACTGCTCTCGCGTGGGTACTCGGTGTCTTCTCGTGACATCTGTCTTGCGTGGATCCGGATCTACGCCTCTCGGCGATGTGGTTCCTGAAACCGTTGTACTCCACGGCCTCGGCGTGGCGACACCCCTCACCTCATGCAACGTCCGGATCGGGGACAGAAACTGTCCAGCATCGTGGACATCCCGCACGAAACGCCTGCACCCGCCCGCCGACGGGGCGGGGGCCGGCGCAAGATAGACAGTCGCTCAGGTCAGCCGACCCGCCCGCACCGCGTCGCTGATCCGCGCCCCCTCCGCAGCACCGCGGACGTACGCCTCCCCCGCCTGCGCGAGCCAGAGCCCGACTCCCGCCGCGTCACCCCGGGCGTACGCCGCCAGTGACCCCAGGTAGGCCGGGCCGCCCCCACCGACGTGGCCGGCCTCGGGGACCGCGACGCCGGTCGGGTCGAGCCCGAGGGCCTGGACGACCGCACGTTCCATGGCGCGTGCCACCAGCCCGTTGCCGTGGACGAAGGGACGCATCGAGGCGATCTCGGCGTGCACGAGCGCCGCGACGACCGCGGCCGGGACCCGGTTGCTTCCCGCCGCCGCGACCACGAGGTCCGAGAGTGACGCCAGCCGCGCAGCGACGACCGGCGGGGCCGGAGCCGGCCCGAGGTCGACGAGCTCGGTGCAGTCCTCGCCGCCGATTCGGGGTCGGCCGAGCCGGTCGTCGGTGACGACGGGTGAGGCGGCGGCGACGTGGAGACGGGCCAACGCTTGCAGCGGCGCGGTGCGCACGAGCGCGACGACGCGCTCGCTCTCGGCCGTCGCGGCGACGGCTCCCTTGACCGTGCGGAGGCCGGGGTCGAGGTCGGCGGGCCAGTCCCGCGCGCCGCTCATGAGCTCACGCACGACATCGACGGGCAGCTCGGCTCCGTCGAGTGCGGCGCTGGCCTGCGCCCCCCGCACGCGCGACTCGGCGGCCGCCTCGGGGATGCGTCGTCGGAGGGCCTCGTGGAACCGCAGCTTCGTGCACGCCTCCCGGGCGGCCTCTGCCCGGCCGCGCACGTCGGGCAGCTCGGTCAACGCGGCGAGCTGGTCGAGCAGGGCGGTCTGGGCGGGCGTCGCGTCTGGCACCGGTCCAGCCTAGGAGCGGCTCATCGCCCTTCGGACCGTTCGACAGCCTCTGCGGGCGTGAGTACCCTCACTGACATGCGTCCGATGACCCGTCAGTGGTGGCTGCCCAGCTGAGGCGGCCCTCCGACGCGACGCGTCAAACCACACAGAGCCGCCCGCGGGCGGCTCTTCGCATGTCTCGACGCTGTCGACATGCGGCAACGGTCCACCCGTGGGCACCCCCACGAAGGAGACCCACCATGACCACCATTTCAACGGCCCAGCGAGCCGACACCTCCCCCGTCAGCGGCGACGACGAGAGCGCGACGTATGCCGTGGCGCGCGACCGCAGTGCCGTGCTCGACGCGCTCATCGACGAGCACGCCGCCACCGACCCGACGCGCTTCCGCATGCTCACCGGCGACCGGCCCACCGGGGCGCTGCACATCGGGCACTATCTGGCGAGCCTCCGAAACCGGGTTCGACTGCAGGACAAAGGCGTCGACACCTTCGTGGTCATCGCCGACTACCAGGTGATCACCGATCGCGACTCGGTTGGAGAGATCGGCGCGAACGTGCAGGGGCTCGTCCTCGACTACCTCGCGGCAGGGCTCGACCCGGCGCGGACGACGATCTTCACCCACAGCGCCGTGCCGGCCCTCAACCAGCTGATGCTGCCGTTCCTGTCCCTTGTCACCGACGCCGAGCTGCGCCGCAACCCGACGGTCAAGGACGAGCTCGCCCTCTCCGACGGGAGGCCGCTCTCGGGCCTGCTGCTCACCTACCCGGTGCACCAGGCGGCCGACATCCTGTTCTGCCACAGCCGCATCGTTCCCGTCGGCCGCGACCAGCTGCCACACCTCGAGCAGACACGAGCCATCGCACGTCGCTTCAACACCAGGTATGCCGCCGGGCACAGTGTGTTCCCAGAGCCCGAGGCCCTGCTCAGTGACGTGCCGCTGCTGCTCGGCACCGACGGCACCAAGATGAGCAAGAGCAAGGGCAACGTCATCAACCTGCGTGACACCGCCGACCAGACGGCTGCCCGCATCCGGTCGGCACGCACCGACTCCGAACGGCGGATCACCTTCGACACCCAGGCCCGTCCGGCTGTCGCCAACCTGCTGACCATCGCAGGCCTGTTCCTCGACGAGTCCCCGGAGTCGGTGGCCGAACGCGTCGGTGACGGCGGCGCCAAGGTGCTGAAGCAGGTCGTCACCGAGGCGGTCAACGAGTCACTGGCGGGTCACCGAGCGAGGCGTGCCGACCTGGCCCGCGACCCGGCATACGTCACCTCGGTGTTGCACGAAGGGAACGCGCGCGCCAACGAGGTCGCCGAGCGCACCCTCGCCACGGTCCGGGCGGTGATGGGCATGAGCTACTGATCGCGCCAACTCAGCCCCGGCGAGGCTCGCGGGCTGCCGGGACTCCGATCGGCGCGCCGACTCAGCCCGGGCGAGGCTCGCAAGATCCTGGGGTTCCGATCCGCGCGCCGACTCAGCGCCGGCGGAGTTGGCGCGCCGCGGCGCGGGCTCGCCTACGCGAGCGCTGGGCTCGCCGTTCGGCGGCGAGGTCGGCGCGTCGCACACCCTCCTCGTCGATCCGCAGACCCTCCTCGACGCTCGGCGCCGTGCCGCCTCGCGACCGCGGCAGCCACCAACGGTCGCCGTCATCGCGATGGCGGTCCGGGTAGGCGTCCATCGCCTGGCCGAGCAACCCGGCCACGCGGGCCCGCAGCTGCTCCGAGACGGCATACGGGTCGGCATCGAGTGGCGGGAGGAGCGGCTCGCCGACGACGATGGTCACCGGAGTGCCGCGGCGCAGACCCAACCGGCCTCCCCGACCGCTGCGCCCGATGCGATGGTTGCCCCAGACGGCGACCGGGACGAGCGGCACCTGGCACCACGTCGCGACCGCGGCCGCACCCGGACGGAACGGGCGCAGCTCCCACGAGTGCGAGATGGTCCGCTCGGGAAAGATGCCGACGACCTCGCCGGCACGCACCGCCGCGACCGCGTGACGGAGCGCGATCTCGCCGTGCCCTCGGTCGACCTCGATGTGTCGCATCGCCCGCATCGCGTCACCGACGACGGGTGGCAGGAAGACTCCGTGCTTGGCGAGGAAGCGGACGTAGCGACCACGTTCGCGGCCGATGAGCCCGACGAACAGGAAGTCGGCAGAGCTCACGTGGTTGCTCGCGAGCACCGCACCGCCCGTGCGCGGCAGGTGCTCGGCACCGCGGAGGTCGATGCGAAGCCCAAGCGCTGCGAAGCCCGCGCGTGCAGCAGCGATGACGAGTCGGTAGGTCCGTTCGGCCACACTTCATCTTCGACGCCACGAGTCCCAGCGGATGGCCCGACACCCCACATGCCACCCGAAGGCCGCGCCGATCGAGAGAACACTCCGTAGCGTGACGGAGTGTTCTCTCGATCGGGTTGAGCGTGACGGGTGAACGTTGCACGTGACCGTTCGGCCGCAGACGCTGACCGTTCGGCGGGCTACTGGTCGGTAGGGATGAGACCTGCCTCACTGCGCTCTTGAAGGGCGAACTAGCCTGCGTTTGAGTTGTCGCAGGTACCCCCGGCCATCAGCGCTGGGTCGGTGCGACCGCTTCATCGTCGATGCGAAAGGGTGACACCGTGAGCGAAGAGACGCTCGACAACCTCGTCCACGAGGGGCTGACCTTCCCGCCCCAGCCCGACTTCGCCGCGCAGGCGAACGGCACGGCAGACCTGTACGACAAGGCGGCCGCCGACCACGAAGGCTTCTGGGCCGAGCAGGCGCGGACCTATCTGACGTGGAGCAAGCCCTTCACGCAGTCGCTCGACTGGAGCAACCCGCCCTTCGCGAAGTGGTTCGCCGACGGCGAGCTCAACGCGTGCGTCAACGCCGTCGACCGGCACGTCGAGGCCGGCCGCGGCGACAAGGTCGCGATCCACTTCGTCGGCGAGCCCGAGGGCGACACCCGCGACATCACCTACGCCGACCTCCACGCCGAGGTGCAGCGCGCGGCCAATGCGCTAGCCGACCTCGGCGTCGGCAAGGGCGACACGGTGGCGATCTACCTGCCGATGATCCCCGAGGCCGCCGTCGCGATGCTCGCCTGCGCCCGCCTCGGCGCGCCGCACTCGGTCGTCTTCGGCGGCTTCTCCGCCGAGGCCCTGCACTCGCGCATCAACGACGCCCAGGCCAAGGTCGTCATCACCTCCGACGGCGGCTACCGCCGCGGCGCGCCGTCAGCGCTCAAGCCCGCCGTGGACGCGGCCCTCGACCACGGCGACACGTCGGTCGAGCACGTGCTCGTCGTCAAGCGCACCGGCCAGGACACCGTCTGGAATGACCGCGACGTCTGGTGGCACGAGGCTCTGGAGAAGGCCGCCCCGACGCACGAGGCGCAGCCGTTCGAGGCCGAGCACCCGCTCTTCATCCTCTACACGTCGGGCACGACCGGTAAGCCCAAGGGCATCTTCCACACGACCGGTGGCTACCTCGCGCAGGCGGCCTACACCAACGCCGTTGTCCACGACGTCCACCGCGACACCGACGTCTACTGGTGCACCGCCGACATCGGCTGGGTCACCGGTCACTCGTACATCGTCTACGGGCCGCTCACGAACGGCGCCACCCAGGTGATGTACGAGGGCACGCCCGACACCCCGCACCAGGGCCGCTGGTGGGAGATCGTGCAGGACTACAAGGTGACGATCCTCTACACAGCCCCGACCGCGGTGCGCACCTTCATGAAGTGGGGCGCCGACATCCCGGCGAAGTTCGACATGAGCTCGCTGCGCCTGCTCGGCTCGGTGGGCGAGCCGATCAACCCCGAGGCCTGGCTCTGGTACCACAAGCACATCGGCGGCGGTCGCGCCCCGATCGTCGACACGTGGTGGCAGACCGAGACGGGCGCGATCATGATCAGCCCGCTGCCCGGCGTCACGACGCTCGAGCCCGGCTCGGCCCAGAAGCCGATCCCCGGCATCAGCGCCGAGATCCTCGACGACGAGGGCAAGCCGTTCACGACCCCCGAGCAGGTCGGCTACCTCGTGCTGACAAAGCCGTGGCCGTCGATGCTGCGTGGCATCTGGGGTGACCCGGAGCGCTACAGGGAGACCTACTGGTCGCGGTTCGGCGAGAAGTACTACTTCGCCGGCGACGGCGCGAAGTACGACTCCGACGGCAACATCTGGCTGCTCGGCCGCGTCGACGACGTCATGAACGTCTCGGGCCACCGCCTGTCGACGGCCGAGATCGAGTCGGCGCTCGTGTCGCACCCGAAGGTCGCCGAGGCGGCCGTCGTCGGCGCCAACGACGAGACGACCGGCCAGGCCGTGTGCGCCTTCGTCATCCTGCGCCAGGAGGCGGTCGAGGAGGCCGACGAGCCGGGTGAGGGCAAGGACCTCGTGCAGGAGCTGCGCAACCACGTCGCCAAGGAGATCGGCCCGATCGCGAAGCCGCGCTCGATCATGATCGTCAGCGAGCTGCCCAAGACCCGCTCCGGCAAGATCATGCGCCGCCTGCTGCGCGACGTGGCCGAGGGCCGCGAGGTCGGCGACGTGACGACGCTGGCCGACAGCTCGGTCATGGACCTCATCAAGACGGGCATGTCGAAGGACTGACCAAGCGGATCCCCACCGACCCACCCGAGCAGGTATGCCGCCCACCTCGCACCCGCTGCGAGGTGGGCGGTCTACGTGGCGGGCTGACCCGCTCACCTCGCCCCACTGGTGACGGGCTGTTCTTTCGATCAAGGGGTGGGGCCTGCACCTCTGAACGGCCCACTGGTGACGGATTGTTCTTTCGATCGGGGGGCCCTGTCTGCGCGCCTCTGCACGACTCGGCGCCGGAGGCGGACATGCCTCGCGCCCCGCGCTCCTCGGCGGGGTCTGGGGCGGGGAAGCTAGAGGTGCCAGGTGACGCCGGTCGCGGTGACGGCGGCCGTCAGCCCCCTCTGGTGCACCACGGTGTGGTGACGTCCGCAGAGGAGGGCGCCGTTTGACAGATCGGT
Source organism: Terrabacter sp. 05T424 (assembly GCF_056396225.1). Taxonomy (NCBI): domain Bacteria; kingdom Bacillati; phylum Actinomycetota; class Actinomycetes; order Micrococcales; family Intrasporangiaceae; genus Terrabacter; species Terrabacter sp. 05T424. Next base: position 224,543 of record NZ_JBFTLB010000005.1, on the reverse strand, counting down.
GCAGCCCCCGTGCAGCCAGTGAATGACGTGGTGCGCCTCGCACCACATCGGCGGGACCGTGCAGCCCGGGAACGAGCAGCCGCCGTCACGCGCGGCCAGGGCACGGCGCTGGGCAGGGCTGAACAGTCGGCGGGTGTAGCCGAGGTCGAGCACCTCGGACCGCGCCCCGAGCACCATCGGGACGATGCCGGCCTCACAGGCGAGACGTCGGACCGCGGACGGCGACAGGGCGGCATCGCTGTCGAGCATGCCGGCACCACGGACCTGCTCGAGCAAGGCGTCGAGGGACATCGTCACGACGAGGGTGGTGCGTGGCGAGCGGGTCACGCCCTCGGGAGCAGCCACGCCTCGGCCGACGATCTCGAGGAGCGCGTCAGCACGCCGCGTGGCCGGGGAGCGCGGGTCGACCTCACCGACGCCACCGTCGAGGCAGAGGTCGGGACGCGGCTGCGACAGGGCGTCGACAGCGGACTCGACGATCGCGGCCCCTTCGGGGTCGAGGCGCAGCTCGAAGACGGAGAAGCCGGCACACGACCGGACCCTTCGGAAGGAGCGCCCGAGCCGCAACCCGGCCTCCTCCGACTCGGCCTCGGTCGGCGGCTTCAGCGTGGCGCGGGCATGGGCGATCAGCCGCGCGAGCTCGCGACGGCTCAGCACGTCGCACGCTTCGACCATGGAGTCGACGATCCCCGCCAGGTGGTCGGGGTCGGCGATGCGCGCCACGTCGTCGTGGAAGCGGACGATCGCCGCGGCGTGCGCCACCGGCACCTCGGAGGCCGCGACCCGCTCGGCGAGCCGGGCCCACCGCGGCTCGTTCATCGCCGCCCCGACCCGGGTGACCGCCGCAGCCTCGGGGCCGTCGAGATCGCCGGCGACCTGCGCGCGGAGCCAGTCGGCGCGCGAGAGCCCGTCGTCGGCCCCGAGGCCGCGCGAGTCGGCCTCGCGCGCCAGCACGGCGGTCAGCGACTGGCTCAGCCGGCGCACCTGCTGGGCGTGGCCGATGACCTCGCCGACCTCGCACTCGGGGAGCGACCACGTCGGGAAGTCGCGGGTCAGGTCGAGCAGAGTGTCGGCCATCGAGCGCAGCACATCGACCAGGCTCTCGGTCTCGACGGCTGCTGCTGTGCTCATGGAAATCACTGTAGAGTCGACCACTGACAACGCATTACTTCGTCACACATGAAGGAGTCAGATGCCCGACACCGGCAAGGCCGCCGACCGCACCAAGGTCCTCTCCGTCCGCCTCACCAGCGATGAGTTCGACGCCCTCGCTGCTCGGGCCACCGAGGTCGGCGTGGGCCCCTCGACCCTGGCCCGCACCCTTGTCCGGAGCGCCCTGGCGCTTGGGGCGTCTGAGCCGACGGGCAGCTCGCCAGCGTCGGGCCCGTCACGCCGGTCGAGCCGATCCAGGCAACCCGAATCGACAGCGGTCGAAGGCGATCAGCTGTCAGCCCTCGAGGCGCAGCTCGTCGCCGGCCTGGCCGCCCGCATCGAGGCGCTCGAGAGGTGGGTGGCCGAGCACTGAGCAGTCGATGGCAGCCGGGTGGCGGCATACGCAAGTGGCTTGACGGCATACGCAAGCAGGCGTGGGCGACCCAGCCCATGTCGCCCACCCGCCCCGACCCACTACCGTCGGGGGGTGAGCGATCAAGGCAGTCAGCCCGAGCAGCCTGACCAGACCGAACAGCCTGACCAGACCGACCAGCCCGAGCAGGTGACGTTCGCCGACCTCGGCCTCGACGAGCGCGTGCTCAAGGGACTGCGCGACGTCGGCTACGAGCACCCGTCGCCGATCCAGGCCGCGACGATCCCGGCACTGCTGGAAGGGCGCCACGTCGTCGGCCTCGCACAGACCGGCACCGGCAAGACGGCCGCCTTCGCGCTGCCGATCCTCAGCCAGCTCGACCTCAGGCAGAAGGCACCGCAGGCCCTCGTGCTCGCCCCGACGCGCGAGCTCGCCCTGCAGGTCTGCGAGGCGTTCGAGCGGTATGCTGCCCGCCTGCCCGGCGTGCACGTGCTGCCCGTCTACGGCGGCCAGGCCTACGGCGTGCAGCTGAGCGCGCTGCGCCGCGGTGTGCACATCGTCGTCGGCACGCCCGGCCGCATCATGGACCACCTCGAGAAGGGCACGCTCGACCTGAGCCAGCTGCGCTTCCTCGTGCTCGACGAGGCCGACGAGATGCTGAAGATGGGCTTCGCCGAGGACGTCGAGACGATCCTCGCCGACACTCCCGACGACAAGCACGTCGCGCTGTTCTCGGCGACCATGCCGGCGCAGATCCGTCGCATCTCGAAGAAGTACCTCAACGATCCGGTGGAGATCACGGTCGAGACGAAGACGACCACCTCCCCCAACATCACGCAGCGCTACCTCACGGTGAGCTACCCGCAGAAGGTCGACGCCCTCACGCGCATCCTCGAGGTCGAGAACTTCGAGGGCATGATCGTCTTCGTCCGCACCAAGAACGAGACCGAGACGCTCGCCGAAAAGCTTCGCGCGCGAGGCTTTTCAGCGATGGCGATCAACGGCGACGTCGCCCAGGCGCAGCGCGAGCGCACCGTCGACCAGCTGAAGTCCGGCAAGCTCGACATCCTCGTGGCCACCGACGTCGCCGCCCGCGGACTCGACGTCGAGCGCATCAGCCACGTCGTCAACTACGACATCCCGACCGACACCGAGTCCTACGTCCACAGGATCGGGCGCACCGGCCGGGCCGGGCGCAGCGGCGACGCGATCTCGTTCGTCACCCCGCGCGAGCGGCACCTGCTCAAGGCCATCGAGAAGGCCACCCGCCAGTCACTGGTGCCGATGACGATGCCCACCGTCGACGACATCAACGCCACGCGCCTGACCCGGTTCGACGACGCGATCACAGAGGCGCTCTCGGGAGACCGCGTCGACTTCTTCCGCGACGTCATCGCGCACTACGTCAACGAGCACAACGTGCCCGAGGCCGACGTCGCCGCGGCCCTGGCCGTCGTGCTCCAGGGCGACGAGCCGATGCTGCTCGAGCCCGAGCCGGAGCGCCCGGCCCGGCGCAGCTTCGACCGGGACGACCGGCAGGACCGGCGCGACGGGCAGCGGGGCGACCGGCGCCGAGACGACCGCTCCCCCGGAGGGAGGGGCGACCGCGACGGCCGTGGCGGACGCGACTCACGCGGCCGCGGCGGGTCCAGCGGCCCACTCGCGACCTACCGCATCGCCGTCGGGCGTCGACAGCACGTCGAGCCCCGCCAGATCGTCGGGGCCATCGCGAACGAGGGCGGCCTCGGGCGATCGGACTTCGGTCACATCGACATCCGCGCCGACCACTCGCTCGTCGAGCTGCCTGCCGACCTGCCCGCGGGCGCCTGGGAGCGGCTGCGGGGCACTCGCATCTCGGGGCAGCTCATCGAGCTCGCCCTCGACGAGGGTCGTCGTGCCCCGCGGGGCGGTGCGGGTCACCGCAAGGGGCCTCGCGACTGACGCCCACGTGGCGGACGGCATACGCAATCTTCGTGTGACAGAGGCCACAACGCGAGCACGCCCCGTCAGGAAATGCCCAGCCGCCCGTGATAGTTAGTTGAAGCGTGAACCAGTTGCGCATCATCGTCTCCAGCACCCGTCCCGGCCGCATCGGCCCGAAGGTCGCCGAGTGGGTGGCCGCCCAGGCCCCCTCCGACGCGTGGGAGGTCGAGCTGCTCGACCTGTCGACCCTGCCCTTCTTCGACGAGGAGGACATGCCGAAGAACGGCAACTACGCGAAGCCGCACACGAAGGACTGGGCCTCCAAGGTCTTCGTGTCCGACGCGATCGTCGTCGTCACGCCGCAGTACAACCGCAGCTTCCCGGCGCCCGTCAAGAATGCCATCGACTACCTCTTCGCCGAGTGGGACAGCAAGCCGATCGCCCTCGTCGGCTACGGCTGGACCGGCGCGTCCGACGCGACCGCCGACCTGACCAGGGTGCTCCAGCACGTCAAGGCCGACGTCGTCGGATCGACGGGCCTCGTTTTCACGCAGGACATCTCGCCCGAGGGTGAGCTCGACGTCACGGCCGAGCGCCGCACCGAGCTGGCCTGGCTGCTCGAGGCCCTCGGCGCCAAGGTCACCGACCTCGACTCCGTCAGCGCCGGCTGACCTCTCTCTTCCTCCCGGCCTTCTTTCGGTCGGGCCCTGCGGGCGCGTCGAGAACGACGCGCCCGCGAGTGCGTTCTGCGGATCCTGCCCTCGCCGGCCTGCTCTGATGCCACCATCAGCAGACACGTTGGTGAGCGACAGGGGCGCACGATGGGTCTTGCTGGTGTGAAGTGGCGCGCGCTCGTGCGCAGTCCGAGGGCGTATGCCGTGTGCGTGGCGGTCATGATGCTTGCCGGGTGCGGCAGTGCGGTTGCGCCGCAATCGGATTCGCGTGTCACGACGGGCGCTGGTGTGGTTCTCATGGATCCGCCTGTGAACAGTAGTCCAACCGTGCCGGCCAACATCCCCGCCGCCATCCCCGCCGACATCCCGGCCGACTTCTGGGTCGAGCGTCGGACGTGGGGCGGCATGTGTGCGGCCGGTCCATGCGGCACCCTGCTCGTGATCCCAGCCTCCGGCGCGTGGGTTCTGCACTCGGACGGGAAGATCACCCAGGGCGCGCTCTCGAGGCAACAGGTCGAGGTGCTCGTCCGATCCGCTCGGGTCACGCAGCTGCACCTCGCGGCTGGGACTTCCGACTGCGCAGCGAACCACGACGGAACGTCGGTCGGATACGCCTGGACTGTTGGCGGCGTCACCCGCTCGATGACGTCGTGCGAGCACCCGATCAATCCGAGCGACCCGCTCGTGGTCGAGCTCCAGCGGATCGCCGACGCCATCACTCCCTGAGGGCGGTGCTGGCGAGCCCGATGGTCCGCCCTACTGCGGACCCCTCCCAGCAGGGGCGCACCTGACCATGATCTTCAGGTCATTCGACCCACCGGCTGGGCAGAAGTTCGCGCGTACGGCCTCGTCGGCGTCGCTCGGGCCCAGGGGGACATAGGGGTTGAGGCGGCGGGCCACATCCTCCGGGAAGCGTGACAGCAGAAGCACATCCGCGTTGCGCACGTCGTCGGCGATCCGTTTGCCAACGGTGTCCGAGATGCCGATCGGCAGCTCCAGGTAGTACGCGTTGGTCCGCAACTCGGGAAAGAGGAAGTAGAGGTGGAGGGGGGTTATCGATGGAAGCCTCATGTCCTGCGTTCCGATGAAGAGTTTTCCCCCGGCAGGCACGGTCGCGAGCACCGAACGGCGGAACGCATCCAGGTCGTGAGCCGTATCGGACTCGACATCGATCGATCGACCTGCAACCTCGTACGTGACGGTCTTGGGCAGCGGGACCAAGAGCCGCGCTGGCACGACGAGGGCTGCGATGCCAACGACCAGCCCCAGACGACGCATCTGAATGGTGGCCCCTGTGGGGTCCGAAGCCGGGTTCGAGAGGGCAAGGAACGTCAAGGGCGCAGCGATCGCCCGCACGTACGCAAAGTGGTCGAGATCCGTTCGTTGGACGAGCTGAGGCAGCATGAAGATCACCAGTGCGGCCGACGAGAAGCTTCGCGCTGTGCTCGCGCCATACGGCGTAGACGAGCACCCCCGCCATGGCGAGCGCGGCAACGAGTACGACGACTACGGCGCCGTCGAGCTCGTGCTTCGCATTGACCAGGCCACGCTGGAGTACGACGTTGTCGAAGGCACGGCTACCCCAGGTGGAATAGAACGCAAGGGAGGGAGCCAGACCCGTTATCGCCCCGACGGTGGCGCCACGCCAGGCGCCCCACGTTCGAAGGAAGGGCAGACCGGCCGCGAGAGCGGGCACTGCCATCTCGGGGCGGAAGAACGCACTCAGCGCCAGGAGGGCGAACGCAGGAACGAGGCGAGCCCGCCCCTGCAGGAGCACAAGCCCCCACACGATGCAGGCGAGGCCCCCCACCCAAGCGTAGGCGGCGAGTCCAAGTGGAGTCAGGCACAGCACGCTCACGAGCGAGGCCCCGACCGCCACGGCGCGGCCGCAGCGCCTGCCCAGGGCGAGCCGGTAGACGCCGGCAACCACGAGTGCCTGCAAGGCCAACCCGACCATCCGCTCGACGACGAGCGCGCTACCGAAGAGCGCAAAGGCCCCCGCAGTGAGCCCGAAGGCTCCGGGCCCGTAGACCGTGTAGAAGTCGCGGTGTGGCAGGCGTCCGTCGAGGATCTGCTGGGCGTACACGAGGATGATGCCCTCGTCCTGCGAGACGAGGGGGGCATGCAACCAATGCAGCCTCAGCGTGGCCAGGACGCCGACCACGAGCACAGGCGCGAGCACGCCGGTCCATACGCGCCGCGTTCTGGGGCCTGCGGGCTGCTCGACCGCTTGACTGATCTGCCGGCCCAGCGCAACACGACCCCGCTGGGTGCTCACATCCCGAGGAGGGTGTGCATCAACCGGATGACACCCGGGCCGATGATGACGATGAAGAGCGCAGGCAGGATGCAGAGCATCAGCGGGAAGAGAATCTTCACCGTCACCTTCTGTGCCTTCTCCTCGGCCTTCTGCCGCCTGGCCAGTCGCATCGTCGCGGTCTGCTCGCGCAGGACGCCGGCGATCGGGAGACCGAGCCGGTCCGCCTGGACCAACGCGGTGATGAAGTTCTTGACCTCGGGCAGGGTCACTCGGTCCCCCATCGCCGAGAAGGCCTCACCACGGGACTTGCCGATCTGGATCTCGGAGAGCACTCGGGCGAACTCGCCGGAAATCGGTCCCTCGACGTTGCGCGCCACCTGTAGAAGCGCCGAGTCGAAACCCTGTCCCGCCTCAACACAGACGGTGAGCATGTCGAGGGCGTCGGCCAGGCTCTTGCCGGTCTCCTCCTGCCGCTTCAGCGCGAGGTTGTAGATGAGCATGTCGGGCAGAAAGAAGCAGACCGCCGCCCCGATCACGGCGAACAACAAGCCCTTGACCTCCATCCCCCCGTAGGCGGCTCCCAGCAGCCCTCCGACCAGAAGAGTCGCGCCCTTGAGCCCCATGATTCGCTCGACAGACCATCCGGCAGGGTTCCCCGCACGGTCGAGAAGCGTTGCCAGCCGCGCTTCTGCTCCTGTAGGAGACAACTTTCCGGCCAGTGCATGCATTTGCTGAAAGATGGGCACGAGCAGGCGGTCTTTCGAGCCCAGCTCGTTCTTGACCACAGTTCGCTGGTCGACCATTCCGTCCACCAGCATGAGGGACTTGGCGACACCTCTCGGCTCGCCCGAGCTGACGCCGATCGACAGGACGGCGCAGACGATAGCCAGGGCCATCATCCCGGCACCGATATACAGAGCGGCCACGTCACACCTCGATCTTCACGACGTTGCGCATCCAGACGATGCCAACGAGCAACATGCAAATGCCGCCGATGGCCATGAAGATGCCGTACTGATCCGTCCAGAGCAGTGAGACGTACTCGTAGTTGACCTTCATCATGTAGAAGAACAGGAAGATGGGCATGGCAATCAGGATGTACGCCGACAGTCGCCCTTCGGCCGACAGGGCGGACACCTGACGCTGGAGCGACTCGCGCTCACGCAGGGTGTTCGCCGTGGTCCGCAGGGTGTCGGCCAGATTGCCGCCGACGTCTCGTTGAATGCGGATCGACATGACGGCCCAGCGCATGGAGACGCTGCCCATTCGAGCGCCCATCCGTTCAAGGGCCTCCGTGATGTCGGTGCCGATTCTCGTTTCCGCCAGTGCCCGGCTGAACTCCTTCGCTGCCGGCTCGGCGGTGTCCTTTGCCACACCATCAAGCGCTTGCGCAAGCCCGAAGCCGCTCTTGAGGCTGGTCGAAACCAGCATGAGGATTCCGGGAAGCTGCCGCTCGAACTGCTTTGCCCGCCTGGCGGCAAGAAAGCGCAGTGCCACCGGTGGGAGAGCCAGCCCGACCAGCGCCGCGGCCGCGAGTGGGATGAGTGGCGACTCAGCACCGAACAACCATCCTCCCAGGATGCCCAAAACAACGGCGATGGCGCGCACGACGAACCACTCGCCGGCCCGGAAAGGAAGGTCTGCACGCTCGATGAGCGCCATCGTCGTCCTCGTCGACTCCCGGTCCTTCATCACTTTCTCGCCCAGATCTAGCAAAGACTCGGTGATGTTGTGCTGGGCGGCCCGGGCCTCCTCGCGGGCGGCACTTCGGCTGCCCACGACATAGCCCTCGATGGCGGCGACCCGACGCTCCTTCCGCGTCTGAAGGGTCGGCGCGGACATCACGAAGACGAGCGTCAGCACGGCGAGCGCGAGGAGTCCGGCAGCGATCCATGGTGTGTAGTTCGGCTTCGTCAGCGTTGCAAGTCTGTCAACCACCGAGCTGCCAGCGGTGACCTGCGCACCGGCCTGAGGAGCCGCCGCGGTGGTCGGGGCCGACACCGGCAGAGGCAAGTCAACCTGGACCTTCCTCGCGAACGAGAAGGAACTCCCCCCGGCGGTCCCTGTCACGTCGATCTGATGTGGACCCGGCTTGATGCCAGGCAGGGATACGGAGAACTGCACCTGCTGGTCGAGCGCCTTAGCCGCAGCCTGGAACGCTGACGCCACTGCGGCCGTGTCTGCAGCAGGAACCACAGATCCACCGTTGGCTGAGACGAACCGACTCAAAGCCGCCACCGCTTCGGGGTCGGAAGTCTTGAACCGCACCACGTCGACCCGCACCCCAGCTGAACGAAGCTTCTCAACGGTGCTCGTCAGGGAGGAAGGGCCGTCGGACGCCACGGTGTCAGCACCGTCGCTCAGCAGCAGAATGCTGCGGTCCCCCGTCTTCCCAAGAGAGTTGGTCGCTGCCGACATGGCGGCATACAGGCTCGTGTTACCTCGCGAGGCCAACCCGTCGACGACCTCCTGGACGGCCTTGCGGTCAAGGGTTGGCGCGAGGTCGACTCCGGCCGTGTCGGCGAACGAGGTGACCCCGACGAGAACGTCGGTCGGCACTGTTGCTAGGAACGTCTTGGAGGCGGTGCGCACCGTCGACATTCCAGGGACGCCCATTGAACCGCTGGTGTCGATGACGAGCATGGCCTTGCGCGAGCGGGTGGGCGCTTGCTTGACCGTCGGCTTGTAGACGATGCCATCGACGCGTACGCGCAGGGCGCCTGCGTCAACCTGCACAGCGGACTTGCTGCGCAGGGTGAGCACGCCGCTGAGCAATGAGCCCGAGCCGGACGCCGTCGACGAGACCCCACTCAGGCCCACGGTGACAGCGTCGGCGGCAGTTGCCGGGCTTGCGCCTGAAGCGAGAACGCTGGCCGCGAGCCCTGCGGTCAGGGCGGTCCGGATCAGACGGCTGAGCACGACGTCACCTGGCCATCCGGGAGAAGAGCTGCACGGGGAGGTCGACACCGAGGTCCTGCAGGTCGGTCGTGAACTTCGGGCGGATGCCCGTCGGGACCATGCCTCCGAGGAAGCGGCCTGCTTCGTCCCGCCCCGCAGAGTAGTCGAAGAGGAAGATGTCCTGCAGCGTGATCACGTCGGACTCCATGCCGACGACCTCGCTGATCGCGGTGATGCGCCGCGTGCCGTCCTTGAGCCTGGACTGCTGGACGATGAGGTCGACGGCGCCGGCCACCTGCTCGCGGATAGCACGGATGGGAAGGTCCACGCCCGCCATCAGCACCATCGTCTCGAGGCGGGACAGGCTGTCGCGGGGGGTGTTGGCGTGAACAGTCGTGATGGAACCGTCGTGACCCGTGTTCATCGCCTGCAGCATGTCGAGTGCTGCGCCGTCACGGATCTCACCGACGATGATGCGGTCGGGGCGCATACGGAGGCAGTTCTTGACGAGGTCGCGGATCTGGATCGCACCGCGACCCTCGATGTTCGGCGGTCGAGACTCGAGCCGCAGCACGTGGTCCTGCTGAAGCTGGAGCTCGGCGGCGTCCTCGATCGTGACGATGCGCTCGTCGGCCGGGATGAACGAGCTCATCACGTTCAGGGTCGTCGTCTTTCCGGAGCCCGTGCCGCCGCTGATGATGATGTTGCGCCGGCCCTTGACGCAGGCCGCGAGGAAGTCACGGATGTTCGGCGTGATGGTGCCGAACGTGATGAGGTCCTTGTCGGTGAATGGGTCGGCAGAGAACTTTCGGATCGTCAGGAGCGATCCGTCCAGCGCGATGGGTGGCACGACGGCGTTGACACGAGATCCGTCTGGCAGGCGCGCATCCACCATCGGGCTGGACTCGTCGACGCGCCTACCGACGCGGCCGACGATCTTGTCGATGGTGCGCCGTAGGTGGGCGTCGTTGGAAAAGGTCGCCTCGACGGGGAAGAGCTTGCCGGCACGCTCGATGAAGATGTTGTCCGGCCCGTTGACCATAATCTCCGAGACCTCCGGGTCACGCAGGTACGGCTCGAGAGGTCCGTGGCCGAGGATGTCGTCGGACACGTCCTGGGCGATGCGCGTGCGGTCGGCGTGCGACAGTGGCGTCTGCTCGAGGTCGATGACCTCCTGGAGCGTCGTGCGAACCTGCGTCGCGAGCTCGGGCTCGGCGAGGTGCGGGTCGTAGAGCCTCGGGCCGAGCTGTTCGACGAGCGCCTGGTGCACGCGCTCCTTGACGCCGGCAAATGGGTCGACGGCGCGACGCTTGGCAACGGGCGCCGGTCCGGCTGTCGGTCGGGCCTGTGACGCCCCGTTGTCGACGACGACCTGCTGCTGCGCACGCGCGCGGTCGAGCCTCTCGGCAAGGTTGCTCATCGCTTGCTCCTCAGGAGTCCGAAGCCACTTCGCTTGGCACCGTTCTGCAGGTCTTCGCCGAAGCGCTGGCGGACCTCGGTGTCGGCAAGCTCGCGCAAAGCCATGGCGACCGGGCTCCGCGGCTCATCGAGGATGATCGCGACGCCTCGGTTCACCGACGCCGGGACCGCCAAGGTGTTCGGGATGTTGGCTGAGATGGGTTGTTTGAGAGCCGCCTCGACGTCATCGGCGCGCAGGCCCACCTTGGCGTCTGCACGGTTGAGCACGATCGTTCGCGATTCCCTCGACGCACCCAGCGTGTCGAGCGTGTTGATCGCGATGCGGAGGTTCTTGACCGCCGGGATGTCGAGGGTCGCAACGAGGATCGTGAGGTCGCTGAGGTCGAAGGCGGCGAGCACGTGCTCGGTGAATGACGGCGGGGTGTCGACGATCACGTAGTCGTAGTTGGCGCGGGCTACTCGCAGCAGCTCCACGACGACATGCGACGGCACCCGTTCGGCATCCGCCGGGTCCGGGGGTGCCGCTATGACATCGAGGCCGCTTGGCTCGTGGCGGGTGACGACCGACTCGACGCCCTGGGCGTCGAGGTGTCCGCTCATGGCCACGAGGTCGCGCACCGAGCCGGGCGGCTGGAGCTGGAGGCTGATCGCGACGTCACCGAACATGAGGTCGAGGTCCACGAGCACCGTGCGGGCCCCCGTCGAGGCGAGGTACGTCGCGAGGTTCGTCGAGATGGTGGTCTTGCCGACGCCACCCTTGGCGCTGAAAACCGTGACGACCTTGCCGTCTCGCGAACCTGCCTGCGAACCGCTATTGCCGACAAGCTGTGCGGTCAGCGCGTTTGAGCGACGCACCGCCTCGGCGATTGCGTTCTGGTCGTCCGCGGCCACCACCTCGCGCACTCCGCTCCGCAGGGCCTGGGCAAGCACCGTGACGTCGAGGCGGTGGCGCAGCAGGATGACCCCGAGCTCGGGCTTGGCCACGCGCTCTTCCTCGGCCAGGTTGCAGGCGGAGTCGAGGTCGATGTCCGGACCAATGACCACGAGGGCGTGCGACGGGTCCTCCTCGAGCGCACGGCTCACGCGCGGCCCCGAGGTCAGGTGGAGGGCGTCGCCACCCAGGGCGAACCGGTATGAGTCGGCGCCCTCAGCCGAGCCGTCCCAGAGGATGGTCATGGCGTCGTCACCGCCGCCCGCAGCTTGAGGTCGGTCACCTCGAGGCGTGGGTCGACCTTGACGTCAGAACCACGGAGCGCGGCATACAGAGTGCGGTTGTTGATGCCGTGGATCAGGATGGGTGCGTCATCCGGACTGACGGCCACAGTGACCAAGAAGCCGCCGGCCTGCGACTGCGCCGAGGCGGTGGGCTGCTCACCCTCTGCGGTCGACTTCACGGGCGCCGACAGCGGCGAGTCGCCCATGCCGATGACCAGGACGTCAGGCAGCAGCAGGCTCGTGCCGTGGACGTCGTTGTCGTTGAGGATCTTGGCCTCGGGCGTGTCCCGAAGGTCCTTGATCTGGTAGCTCTGGTAGATCGCGATCTTCGAACCCGGCGTCACGAACTTGCCGACGCGGGCGGGATCGCTGAGCTGGAGCGAGACCGCGAGCATGCCCGACGGAACCTCGATCGCCTTGTCCCCCACCGGAGTCGAGCCGAAGCGTGCGGCCAGGATGAACTCCCCGGGCTGCACGTCAGACAGAGCGAGGAGGTTGTTGTTGTCGGCGTTGATCTCCTCGAGGGCGCCAACGGGAAGTGCCTTTGCGGCGACGACCGTCTCGGCGATCATCTCCTGGCGCTCAGCGTCCTTGAGCGTCGTGCCCGCAGGGATCGGCTTCTGCGCGACGTAGACCCGGGCGGGCGACTCGGCGGCGATCGCGCGAGCGTCGGCGTTGCGGGCATAGGTGATGACCATGGCTCCGCCACCGATGGCGAGTACGACCGCGAGTGCGATGGCAAGGATTCGACGGTTCATGGTTTCTGGTCCCCCAGGTCGATGCAGAAAACGGTTGTTATGAGGCGGTCATCCGACCGGAACGACGCTCTTGGCGCCCTTGCTCGACCCGGTGCTGAGTGAGGAGCCGACGGGCTGCAGGCCGGACGTGAACCAGCCCCAGATGCACTTCTTGTCGCACACGTTCAGCTCGTCCTTATACACAGCGTTGGAGCCCCCGGCCGGCAGTTGTGAGTAGCCGGCCAGGAAGAAGGAGGCCACCCCATCCATGGTGTAGGAACCGCTGCTTCCCGACCCGGTGGCCGTGACGCTGACCGGAATGAAGACCTCTTTGCCGAGGTACTGATCGAGGTTCGCAGCGGTCTTGCACCCGTTGGGGACGGAAGCGCCGGTGTCGCCGGTGACCGTGGCGTCAGCAGCCACGGTCGTGACGCAGTTGGTCTCCTGGAGCCAGCCGAAGCCACCCGGGTAGTACTGCCCGTTGGCCTTGCGACAGGACGCGTCCACGTTGTTCGCGTCGGCGTGCGACTGGATGCCCAGGACGTAGCCTCCGGCCTTGATGTTGCTGGGCAAGCTGGTCGACGACGTGCCAGGAGCCGGTGAGTACGGGGGGCTGGGGGCGTACTTCGTCCCGTCACCCGTCACCTTCAACCATTCGCAGTTGCCGATCGTCATGGGCAGCGTGTTGCCGGTCCCGGCTGGCGACCCCCAGCCCGCCCGGCTGCACGCGGTGTACTGCTTGTCCGTGTAACCGGCGATCGCAGCTTTGGCGAAGAAGGAAGTGAGGACGTTTGGTGTCGAGCCCGCGGACTTCGTCGTGGTCCGGGTCTCGACGTAGGGCACCGAGGCATCCAGCCCGCTCGGCAGCGGTAGGCACGCGGCGAGATCCGCCGCGGATGCCGAGATGGTGCAGGCGGGCAGGGTGGGAACGTTGCGGCCGCAGATGAGGGGCTGGGACGACGCGTCAGTGGCCGGGAGTGACTGCAGTCCGTCCACCGAGTTGGCGCCGGCAAGACTCTCGAAAGTGCTCGAGGCGAGAGCAGCGGTGCTGCATGAGGTCAGGACGGGCAGCTTGGCGCAGCTGCGCGCAAGCGCGAGGGTCGCTGCGTCGGCACCGTTCTGCAACTGACGCCTCTCGGCCACGATGTTGCCGACGTCGACGGTAAGCGCAAGCATCGCCATGACGACACCACTCGCCACCAGGACGACGGCGATGGTGGCCACGGCACCTTTCTCACGCTCTCGGCGCGACGCCGCACGGCTCAACCACCGCATCGCATGACCCCCGTCGACGAGATGACATTTCCGCCGCCGAAAGACTTCCCGATCATCGACATGGCTGGCCCGAGCAGGATCCAGTTGAAACTTGCCCTGACCTGCACCGACGCGTTGGTGGTTGCCCCGGCTGTGCACGAGGCCATCACGCTCGCCGTCACCGACGGCACTCCGGCCGCAGCATTCGTCGAACGCGTGATGACGTCGGCGTTCGACGCCAGCAGTACGGCCGCCCGAGCGCCCTCTCGTGCAGCATTTGTGACCTGGATCTGCGTGAAGAACGCCCGACCAAAGTCGATGATCCCCGCGACCACCAGGAAGAGGAGGGGAAACACGATCGCCAGCTCAACCGCGGCCGCCCCTCGCTCGCGACGTGATCGCTGCGTTCGGGACCGCGGCCTGGGTGATGTGCGCATGTGTCTCCCCTCCCCTCGTGTGGGTGTTTTTGTGGTTGAACTTCCCTCGGCGGAGTCGTCAGATCTTGCCGGCGACGTTGTTGAAGGTGTTGCCCGAGTTCTTACCGATCAGCGTCACTCCCGCGATGATGACCGCGGCGATGAGGGCGACCATGAGGCCGTACTCGACGGCGGTCGCGCCCTTGTCACGGGTGACGTTGAGGCGGGTCTGGATCTTGGCGGCGAGCTTGGTCATTGTGGTGTTCCCTTCACGTTGCGAGGGCCACCCGGTGTGAGCCCCCCACGCAGAAGGTAGGTGGGCTTGTGACCTCGTGTCTCAGGAATGGGCGAAAAGTCTTGCAACGATCAACCGGCGCGTCGCCTTGCAAATCTGTGCCGGATAAATTGCAACAAAACGGGGCGTAGTCCCCACAAAGTCGTGGACACTGCGCCCCGTCGGAGCCACTCGAACGAGCAAGGAACCCCCGCTCCTTGCAGCCGTCTTGCAGCATTCTTGCAATCTTGCAGAAAGCCAGCAGGACGCCCCCGCGCCCGACTTGGTTTCTCAGATGACGCCTGCCACGTTGTTGAACGTGTTGCCCGAGTTCTTACCGATCAGCGTCACGCCTGCGATGATCACGGCTGCGATGAGAGCGACCATCAGGCCGTACTCGACGGCGGTGGCGCCCTTGTCGCGAGCGGCCAAGAGCGTCTGGAGCTTGGCAGCGAGCTTGGTCATGGTGCGTTTCCTCCCTTTTGGGCCGCCTTGCGCAGCCCTCCCGAGGCGAAGGTAAAGGTTGTACAGGGTGGTCGTACTTGAAATCGCAAAAGTCCCCTATAGGACGTCCGCGCCTGTACCGTCCAAATCGGACACCGCGGCCGCGGGTTGCCGCGGCGACAAGACGCGTCGTGCCCGCACAAAAGGGCCTAGCCGGCTAGGGCCAGTCGGTGAGCTGCGATCCACACGCAACTCGCCCCAAGTCCAGCAGGGCGAGGAGTGGCATGACGAGCACCGTTGCGCGACAGTCTGATTCGCGACATACAGGCACCACATCGAAAAGCCCCCAGTGGCTGCCCAGCCTTGCGGTCGCGGCACTTGCTTGCTACCTGGTCCCGCGCCTGCTCGTCGGGGCCGACGCAATGTGGATGGTGGCACTCGGCGACGGGGTCGCCTCGACGAGAACGGTGCCCAGCGGGGTTCCTTTCGCAGCGGCAGACACGAGCGCCTGGGCGAACGTGCCTGTCCTGGGCGAACTGCTCCTGTACGCCGTCCATTCCATAGCGACCGTCGGCCTGGCCGTGATGCTGCTCGGCCTGACCGCTACGACCCTGCTGCTCCTGTCGCGCGACGCCGCGCGGGCTGCGGCTCACCCCGTGGCGGTCGCAGGCGCGGTCGCACTCGTCGGGGCGGGCATGCTCCCCACCTTCGGTGTTGTGCGCGCACAGATGTTGTCGCTGGTGCCCTTTACGTTGCTGGTCCTGCTTCTTCGAAGCGAGGCGCGCAACCCAACCAAGCGGGTCTGGCTGGTGGTGCCCCTGATCGCGCTGTGGGGCAACCTGCATGGCGGAGTGCTGGTGGGAGTCGCCCTCACCGGGTGCTACCTGGCGATGTCTCGCCTTCGCGCCACTCCCGTGACCGCGTTGCTCGTTGGCATTGCCACGCTCGCATCGGTGTGGCTCAACCCCGCACTGCTCCGAACCGGCCACTACTACCTCGGCGTCCTGTCCAACGAAGCCGCACGTCGAGGCACCGAGCTGTGGGCGAGGCCGAACCTCGGGTCGACGTTCGATCTGCTCATGGTGCTCGCGGCACTCGCGCTCGGCGCGGCGGGCCTACTCAAGGGTCGCTTGCCGGTCTGGGAGGTCGTGGCAGTGCTCGGCATGGCCGCCGCCACGACCATGTCCGCAAGGCACGGAATGTGGCTGCTGCTCTTCCTGCTGGGCCCTGGCGCCGTGGGACTTTCTCGCACGAAAGGTCAGACGGCGGAGGCGACCGACGCTCAAGGCGGCAGCCCAGCCTGGGCAGACAAGGGCCCGGTCGAGTCGCGACCGCGAACCCGCCTGCTGATTCCTGCGCTGACGTTCAGCCTCGCGGCGGTCGCCGCCATCACGTTGCTGGGTCGTGGGGCCGCGCTGGGCGGACCGGTTGAAGCCGTTGCCACAATCAAGTCCCTTGCCGGCCACCGTGTCGTCCTGGCACCGGAGCCGCTGGCCGAGGACCTCGCGGCGGCGGGTGTCACCGTCTGGGCAAGCAACCCCATCGACGCGTTTCAACCCGAAGACCAAGCGGCATACCTCGATGTGTGGCTCGGCCGCGACGGTGGCCGTCGGGCCATTGTCGGTTCAAGCCTGGTCGTCGCCGCGCCCAGTTCACCGGCGCACCGCCTGGCAGTGTCGACAGGCTGCACCGAGGTCGGTCAGGCAGCGGACCTATCGGTGCTCGACTGCGCACGCTGACGTAGCGCAAACGAGAACTGCCGGACCGTAAAGTCGGCCCGGCAGTTCTTCATCAGCCCGGTTCAGGCCGAGCCAATCACGTGCTTCTGTGGCGACCGGCGTTTCGGTTGATTCGGCGGATGCGTCGGATGGCGCTCGGGAACTTGCGTGAGGCCTGGCCGGCTCCATTAGCGCGCAGTTCCTGCAACAGCTCCGCGGGCGTCGGCGGCGGCCACTCCGCCGCGCGGACGTCGCGCGTGTCCATCTCGTATGCCGTCCATCCGACCTCGTCGCGGTAGCGCAACTGCCCCTTACCGACGTAGTACCACCCAGGCTCCGTGTTTGCACTCATGTCGATCCCCCCAACTATGTGATTTTCCGGGATTGCTCCCGCCCCGGCACCAAATGTACGGACGTCGACCGCCGTTCACGGACGATGTCCTGATAGTCCGAATTGCCCGTGTCCCAAGGCTTCTCGATACACTGGTGGCGGCCCTGAGAAACCTCAGCGCGCCTGGTGTGCCGGGAAGTCTGGTCGGCGTTCGATACCCACGCGCCCGAAGGGAACTCCATGGCATCCGAGCGGCCGGAGCCGACGACACACTCCACGCATGACGGAAGCCCGTCTCGGCGAGACCGCCTGCTGGGTCGTGGCACCTGGCGCGAGGCCAAGTACGTCGCAGAGCTTTTACGCGCAGAGACCGTCGGCGGAACCATCCTGCTCATCGCAGCCGTGGCAGCCCTCGTCTGGGCTAACTCGCCCTGGCGGGACAGCTACTCAACACTGCGGGACACCGTCGTCGGACCCTCCGCGATCCACCTCGACCTGTCCCTCGGCACGTGGGCGGCAGACGGACTGCTCGCCGTCTTCTTCCTCGTCGCCGGTATCGAGCTGAAGCGCGAGTTCGTGGCCGGCGACCTGGCCGACCGCCGCAAGGCGGCGCTGCCCATCGCGGCCGCGGTTTGCGGTGTGGTCCTCCCCGCGGCGCTCTTCGTCGTCACTGCCACGCTCATGTCGAGAGGCGGCGTCGCGGCCGACCCCGCCGGCATACTCCGGGGGTGGGCGATCCCCACGGCGACCGACATCGCGTTCGCGCTGGCGGTTCTCGCCGTGATCGGGACCCACCTCCCGAGCGCGCTTCGCTCGTTCCTGTTGACCCTGGCCGTCGTTGACGACCTCATCGCCATCACGATCATCGCCGTCTTCTACACCGAGTCGGTGAACCTGCTCTGGCTCGTGGCTGCGGCACTTCCCCTAGCAGGGTGGCGCCTGCTGCTGAAGCGAAAGCTGACGAACCCGTTCTTGTTGGCCGTTCCGGCCCTCCTCGCGTGGGTGTGCGTCCACTCGAGCGGGGTCCACGCCACGGTCGCCGGGGTTCTTCTAGGGCTGGTCGTCCCCGTCAACCGCGAGGTCGAGGACGACCCTGACCGGCACTCCTTGGCCGAGCGCATCGAACACCGGATCCGGCCGTTCTCGGCGGGCTTCGCCGTCCCCGTCTTCGCCTTCTTCGCTGCCGGCGTGACGGTCGTCGGCGGCGGGTTCGCTTCTGCACTGCGCGACCCAGCCGCGATCGGGGTCGTGGTGGGTCTCGTCGTGGGAAAGGCCGTCGGAGTGATGGGCGGCACCTGGGCGGTTGCCCGCTTCACCCGCGCAGAGCTGGACGAGGACCTTTCGTGGACCGATGTGCTCGGCCTGTCCCTGCTCGCGGGCGTCGGGTTCACCGTGAGCCTTCTGGTCGGCGAGCTGGCATTCGGGTCAGGCTCCGAGCGCGACGACCACGTCAAGCTTGCCGTCCTGTGCGGAAGCCTCATCGCCGCAGTATTCGCGACAGCCGTACTGAGAGTGCGCAACCGCCATTACCGACTGGTCGAGGCGTACGAGACCGCGGACCGCGATCTCGACGGAGTGCCTGACGTCTACGGTTCGGAAAAGCCACGCTCCTGAACGATCCGTCGGGAGCCCAGAGCTCAGGGGCCGAAGGCTTTCACATGTCGGTCGATGACCAACAGGTGACTGACGAACCAGTATTGGCTCGCGAGTAGCAGCACGCAGACGATCGATACCCAGGCGAGCTTGGCACGAGAAGGCTTCGTGACGCTGCCCACCAGGAGCAGTGGGAACGTCGGGGAGAGCAGCAGGTACCTGAGGATGCCCGGATGCATGGTTGTGGCCACGCTGAGGAACAGGGGGTAGGCGAATGACCATGCACGAAGCTCAAGTCCCCACGGTTCACTTCGCTTGCTCAAGGCGGCGAGCAGCAGAACCACAAGGATCAGCAGCAACAGCGCCAGCAGCACCACGCCCGAGTACTCCAACGCATCACCGAACCACCCGAGGTGGAGTGATCGTTGGCTCCGGGTGCGTGCGAGCCCCGACTCCGCGCCCACAAAGACGGACGCGATTGACAGCCATGCAAACGCTCCCGCCACCGCATACACCCCAGTCACCGTCAAGAGGGCGAGCGAGCGGCGGTTTCCGGTGAACGCGCGACCCTCCTGGCGGAATCGCTGCCAGGCGTGGGCGGCAATCACGATCGCCAATGGGGGAGTGATGAGTCGCGTGAAAGACAGGGCGACCACGGCGACCATCCCCCACATGTATCGCCTCGACGCGAGTGCCCAGAAGAACACCATGAGGAGGAGGAGGCTGAGTGATTCCGTGTAGGCAAATTGGAACAGGGGCGCGCTGGTGAAGCAACACACGAGTACCACGGCCACACGGGCGAGGGATCGCCCTCCGGACCGATGCAGGTGGCGGTACAGCATCACGGCTGCCGCAGCGCCGGCAGCGACGCTTACAAGCGAAGCCGCATACGCGAACGGCAGAGTGGTCAGGGCCATTACGACCCGAACAACCATGGGATAGAGAGGGGGGAACGACCAAGCCCAGAGGCTGTCACGGGCAGCCAGTGACTCCCCCGATGCGACTTGGTAGCCGTTCACTGCGATCGACTCGTACCACTGGCCGTCCCAGTTCGTGACGATTTCCCAGTAGCTCGGGTGGGCGGGTTTGGGGTGGTTCATGAAGATGAACTCGAGACCCGTTGGGAGAGCAACCTGCCTTCCGGCCGCGAGTGCCACGAACACCATCACTACGATGCGAGTGGCTGCGAAGACCGCCAGCGGAAATGCGATATATCCGCTCGTCCCAGAGGTCCTTGGAGGGTCCCGGTGCTGTCGCACGCGGCTCATCCGCGACTCCGCGTTGAGCGGCTGAACGTCCGGCTTGTCATCCAGTCGGCCGTCACGCATCCCAACCCCCACTAGCTCTCGGCAACCCAGCCACAGGCTAGAGCGCGCAGGGCGTCCATTCTCCAAAATTGGACAAATCGCCTCGATCGTCCACACACGACCAAGTCGGAGCCGACCGTCGTTCGGGTACGGGGCTCGCAGTAGGGTGGCAACCGGTGGGCGCGCCCGCGCAGTAGCCATCCAGACATTCGCCTTCGAGAACCGAGGAAGTGAGCCGATGAGCACGGATCCCCGGCAGGAGCGGACACTCGGCCAGCTGGTCGCGTCCGCGTCACAGGACATCTCGACGCTCGTGCGCAGCGAGATCGCCCTGGCCAAGGCTGAGGTCTCGGTGCAGGTCAAGAAGGCGGGCATCGGCGGCGGCCTGCTCGCGGCCGCAGGCGTCATCGTCTTCTACTCCGTCTACTTCATCTTCATCACGATCGCCGAGGGCATCGAGGCGCTCGGCCTCCCCCGGTGGCTCAGCTTCCTCATCGTCACCGTCTTCATGCTCCTCGTCGCGGGGCTCCTCGCCTACCTCGGCATCCGCAAGATGAAGACCGTCAAGCCGACACCCGAGAAGACGATCGCCGAAGCGCAGACGACCGTCGCCGCGCTCAAGTCCGCGACCGAGAACCCCGGCACCGTCGTGCCGGCCGCGCGTCCCGAGTGGGACCGCAAGGACATCCCCGCCACGGCGACGGCGCCAACGGCGCAGCCCGATCCGTCGCGCGACGCCTGAGATCCGACCGACCCCTCCGATGCCAGTCGACGCTGCCTTCGTCAACATCGACGGGCCCTGGGAGCACAGGTACGTCTCCGCGAACGGGGCGCGCTTCCACATCGCCGAGATGGGCGACGGGCCGCTCGTGCTCATGCTGCATGGCTTCCCGCAGTTCTGGTTCACCTGGCGCCACCAGATGGTCGCGCTCGCCGACGCCGGCTACCGCGTCGCCGCGATGGACCTTCGTGGCTATGGTGCCTCCGACAAGCCTCCACGTGGCTACGACACGTACATGGCGACCCTCGACGCGGCCAGCGTCATCCGTGCCCTGGGCGAGAAGGACGCCATCGTCGTCGGCCAGGGCCTCGGTGGCTGGGTGGCGTGGTGCATGCCCGTGCTGCGTCGCGACGTGACGCGCGCGATCGCGTCACTGTCGATGCCCCACCCGCGGATCATGCGCCACGCGACGTGGACCAACTCCAAGCAGCGCCGGGCCTCCTCGTGGATCGGCGCGCTCCAGACACCCTTCGTGCCCGAGCGCGAGATGGCCAAGTCGCACGACTACGTCGAGAACCTCCTGCGCGCGTGGGCCTCGCCCTTCGGGTCGTTCCCCGATCGCGAGGACGTCGAGCGCTACGGCGACGCCATGATGATCCCGTTCGTCGCTCACTCAGCCGCGGAGCACTACCGGTGGCTCGGCCGCTCATCGGTCCGGCCCGACGGCCCCCTTTTCATGCGGCGCATCCGACACGCGATCAGGGTGCCGGTGCTGCAGCTCCAAGGCTCGGATGACGGCTGCGTCATCGCGTCCGCGACCCACGGCTCGGGCGCCTTCGTCCCGGGTGACTACCACCAGGTCAAGGTCCCGGGCGCGGGCCACTTCCTCACCGAGGAGGCACCCGACCAGGTCAATGCCGCTCTCGTCAAGTGGCTCGGATCCCTTGTCTGACATGGAGTTCGAGCTTCCACAGGCCGGCGGGGTCACGTGGTCGGTCTGCGTACGTGACAAATCAGGTATGCCGCTGGGCGTGGCCGGCAGCGACGAGCCGATGCGTACGGCATCCGTCGGGAAGGTGCTCCTCCTCGTCGAGACGGCACGGGGCATCGCTGCTGGCGAGCTGTCCCCTGACGAGCCCCTGACTCGGAGCGTCGATCTCTGGGTCGGGGACTCCGGACTCTGGCACACCCTCTCGGTCGAGACACTGCCGTTGGTCGATGTGGCCGCTCTCGTCGGCGCCGTCTCCGACAACCTCGCGACGAACGTCCTGCTCCGTCGGGTCGGGCTGGCCGAGGTCGCCGCGCGTGCCACATCCCTTGGGCTCCGGGCCACGGCCCTGCACGACCAGGTCCGCGACGTGCGAGAGGCCGACCATCCGGCGACCCTCTCGACCGGGACTGCTGGCGAGCTGAGCACCCTCATGAGCCGCCTGGCGAGCGGCACCGCCGCAGGCCCCGAGGCGGATCACCTGGTTCGCCAGTGGCTGTCGGCCAACGTCGACCAGTCGATGGTCGGCTCGGCGCTCGTCGAGCAGGGCGGGCTCGACCCGATCGCCCACCACGCCTCGCTCGCCCTGCCGACGGCGTTCTGGAACAAGACCGGCACCGACGCCGGCGTGCGCGCCGATGTCGGTGCCGTCACCGTCGATGACCGGACGGTCACGTGGGCAGCCATCGCCAACTGGGACCCAACCCCCGGCACCACCCTCGACCACCTCACGGTCTGGGCCGTGCTGCGCGGAATGCGCCATGTCGGCGAGCAGGTCCTCGCCCAGCTCTGACCGCAGCCGTGGGCTGATTGTGCCGATTGGGCGGATTTCCGAGGTTTGCTCGTCGAGAATGGCCGGGGTGGTCGACACGACCGGGCCGGATCCGCCGGCCACCTCACGAACGGGATGAGCATGCAGGACGTCACGTCACGGCCGGTGAAGCGCCTTACGGTCGCGCTCGCCTTCATGGTGACCGCCATGTTCGGGTGGGCGCAGTGGCGGGGCATCAGCAAAGGCATCTGGGTCGACCTCGACGTGTACGTCATGGGAGCACGCACGCTCCTCGACGGAGGAGACCTCTACGCCGTCGCGAGCAGTGTCGACCTGCGGTTCACGTACTCGCCCTTCGCTGCGGCGATGTTCGTGCCGCTCGCCCTCCTACCTGTTGCCGTCGCCCGGCTCCTGCTGACCGTCGCGTCGCTGGCCGCCCTCGCAACCGTGATCACCGTCGTATCGCGGCGTCTCGGGCTGCGGCCGGTCGCCATCGCCTGGATCGTCGTCGCGACGGCGGCGCTCGAACCGATGATGCGCAACCTGCTTCTGGGCCAGGTCAACCTGATCCTGATGGCCCTGGTCGTGATCGACCTCCTCGTGCTCCCCGCGCGCTGGCGCGGCTTCCTCATCGGTATGGCCGCCGGGATAAAGCTGACCCCGGCCGTCTTCATCGTCTACTTCCTCCTCAAGCGCGACTGGGCCTCCCTCGTACGCACGGGCATCGGGTTCGCCGCGTCCGTGGCAATCGGCTGGCTCCTGGCGCCGGCAGCAAGTGCGTCCTTCTGGGGCGGCGGCTTCCTCGGCCTGGGCAAGTTCGGCACCGACTCAGTGGTCGGCACCGACAACCAGTCGCTGCTGGCGGCGGCCCTCAGGCTGCTCGGCCGGCCGGAGCTCCCGCTCGCCGCGCAGGCCGCCTTGGCCGTCGCCGGAGTTGCACTCGGAGCGGCAGCGGCACGGCGCAGCTTGCGCGAGAACGGGCCGGACGCCGAGGTCGCGGCCGTCGTCTGGATCGCGATCGGCGGCCTCCTCGGCTCGCCTGTGTCCTGGAGCCACCACTGGGTCTGGATGATCGTCGCGCTTGCAGTCTTCGTCGCGCGTCGTCAACGCGGGCGTGCGGCCGTGGTCCTGTTCCTCTTCTGGTACCCCATCATCTGGATGACCTACACCGAGACACCGTTCGGCGAGCTCGCCTTTCCGTGGTGGAAGGCAGCGCTGTCCGCCGTCTACGTCATCGTGGGCGTGGCCATCCTGGTGAGCGAGGCGTCACGCCCAATAGCGGGATCGGGACCGGAGGCTCCGCAGACTCACTCCACGGTCCCGGAGCCGGTGGGCACGACACCACGCGTCTCGTCCGGCGCGTAGGGCCACCGCCAGCGTTCGCCGCGTCCTCAACCGACCATCCCGTCAAACGGGCCCCGATTCGTACTTTCCGGCATAGACGTCAGCTGGGACTTCCGGTCTGTCATGATTCGCTCGCCAGACCACTTCTCACAGGGGCTCCATATGCTCAGTCGCCGTCCTTTTGCGGCGGCCCTGACGCTTGCGCTCGTCGCACCCGTCACGGCCTTGTCCACCACCACCGCCTCCGCTGCGCCGACCACGTCGGCAGCCTCGGTCCCGTCGCCCAAGGCCAAGCCCGGCCCGACGACCAAGCACCAGTCGAGGCCCAAGCGTCAGCCAGACACGAACCAGGCGCACGACCCGCACACGGTGCTCGTGAAGTTCAAGAAGAACGCCTCCAAGGCGGATCGCGACAAGGCGACGCACAGTCGCGGCGGGCGCGGAGCCGAGGCCGTCGACGGCACCGGCTTCGTCAAGGTCACGACGACCGGCAAGGCCGACGAGCTGGCGAGCCGTCTGGCCTCCGACCCGGCCGTGGCCGAGGTCACCCTCGACTATGTCCGCAAGGCGTACGCAACCCCCAATGACTTCTACTACGGCACGGGCGACCAGAGCTACCTCGACACGGTGCACATGCCGAATGGCTGGGACCGCTCGAAAGGCTCGCTCACGCAGGTGGTGGCAGTCGTCGACACCGGCGTCGATGGACAGCACCCCGACCTCATCGGCCGCACCATGTCCGGCATGAACTTCGTTCCCCCCGTCCCTGTCGGGATCACTACGGGCGCCGAGAGCGACAACAACGGCCACGGGTCGATGGTTGCCGGCATCATCGCCGCAGGGACCAACAACTCCGAAGGCATCGCGGGCGTGGCCTGGGACGCCAAGGTCATGCCCGTCAAGGTTCTCGACTCCACCGGCCGGGGCAGCGACACCAACGTCATCAAGGGCATCAAGTGGGCCGCCGACCACGGCGCGAAGACCATCAACCTCTCGCTCGGTGGACCTGACGACAGCCCGGCCCTGCACGACGCCGTGAAGTACGCCGTCGGCAAGGGAGCCCTTGTCGTCGTGGCAGCCGGCAACTCCGGCTCCGACGTGCCGGAGTACCCCGCGGCCTACCCCGAGGCCCTTGCCGTCGGCGCGACCGACGCCCAAGGCGCCCTCACCGACTTCAGCACCCACGGTGACTGGGTCGACGTCGCAGCGCCGGGGTGGGGCATCCTGTCCACCAGGTTGAAGGACTACTACTTCGGCGACGGCACCTCGTTCGCCGCTCCGATCGTCTCGGGTATCGCCGTGCTGATCCGCACGCAGAACCCGACGTACACCCCGGCCCAGATCTCGGCCCGACTGCGCGCGACGGCGAACGACGCCGGCCCCCGTGGCATCGACCCCTTCTACGGCTACGGCGTCGTCGACGCCGGCACCGCGCTCAGGGGCGGCAACGGTGGTGAGTTCCCCCAGCCGGCCTCGGGCGTCAACGAGCCGAACGACGTGCCGAGCCGCGCCACGGTCCTCACCGACACGATCCAGGGGAACATCGGCGTCGAGGGCGACGTCGACTGGTACCGCTACGACTCCCCCAGCCAGCGCACCACGCAGGTGACGGTGACGCCTCCGGTGATGGACCCGAACCTGCCGCAGAACGTCGACGCGGTCCTCGCCGTCTACGACCAGAACCTGCGGCTGGTCGCCCAGGTCGACCAGGGCGCGGAGGGTGACCCCGAGTCGGCCTCGCTCCGACTGGGTGGTGGCACCTACTACGTCAGCGTCCGCAACTTCAACGGCTCCCGCGTCGGAGCAGACCGCCCGTACACGCTCACGGTCCAGCCGGGCAGTGCAGGCGTGCTCAACGCCGGTACGCCGGTGGCCTCGTCCGGTGGCTATGGCCCCCTCGAGCTCGCCGACGTCGACGGCGACGGCGTCGACGACCTCGTCGCCGGTGTCGAGTCCGGTGGCGAGGCCGGGAAGTTCCACGTCCGGCGCGGCATCGCCGGTGGAGGTTTCGGGGCTCCCGTCGCCTACACGACGTCCGGATCGTCGCTCGTGCGCAGCATCGCGGTCACCGACCTCGACGGTGACGGCCTGCTCGACGTGGTCGTCGGCACCGACGCCGGCATCCAGGTCTTCCCGCAGACCGCCGCCCACACACTGGGCTCGCCCCAGGTCGTCCCCGGCACGACCGGCACGACCCTCGTCAAGGCCGTCGACCTCGACGGTGACGCACACGTCGACCTCGTCCAGGCGACCGCGACAGACGTCGCGGCGCTGACGGTCCAGTCCGACGGCACGTGGGTGCGCACCGTGATCGACACCGCGCCGGCGATCGAGCTCGAGGTCGGCGACCTCGACGGCGACGAGCGCCCAGACGTCGCCACGAACCACGGCCGCGAGCTGCACGTGCTCCACAACGCCGCGGACGGCTGGACCACCGAGGTCCAGACCCTGCTCACGGACTTCGATGCCAGCGGCATCGAGGTGGCAGACGTCAACGGCGACTCCCTCGCCGACCTCTCGGCCGTGACCGGCGGCAACTCGCCCTCGGCCCGCCTCCTCGTGTGGCACCAGAAGGTCGACCACACGCTCGCGGCCCCGGTCGTCTCCGGCATGCCCGACATCCCCGGCCCCCTCGAGGCAGCCGACCTCACGGGAGACGGACGCCGCGACCTGGTCAGCGCCCACGACTTCTGGAGCACGGCCAGCGTCATGGAGCAGCGGCCCGACGGCACCCTCATGCCTCCGAGCACGTCGCCGATGGTCTCTAGCCTGCACCACGACCCCTCGGGCCTCGTCCTCGGCGACGTCACCGGTGACGGTCGCGTCGATGCCGTTGTCGGGACGGTCAACGGCTTCGAGATCCTCTCCAACACAGGCGGACCCACGGTCGCCGGCGAGCAGGAGTGGGTGCGCAGCGCCGCACCGCCGGACTTCGGCGGCGCAGCCGTGACGACGTCCCCGACGGTGACCTTCGCTCGTGACGTCGACCCGGCGTCCGTGAACAGCTCGACGGTGGGAATCCTCAACGGCCGCACGGGCGCCCGACTCGCGGCGACCGTGACCTACAACCAGGCGACCCGAGTGGCGACGGTCAAGCCGACCGCCACGTTCTACGACAACGCCGCCTACCGCGTCCTCGTCTCCGGCGTGCAGGACACGACCGGCGCCACGATGACGACGCCGTTCACGTTCACCTACCGCACCACCGACATCGCGCCCCCGACCCCGGGTTCGTTCAAGGGTGTCGGGGCGTGGGGCAGCGCGACCCTCTCCTGGACTCCGCCGGCGGCCTACGACCTGGACAACTACTTCGTGAAGATGGCCGCGGGGGCCACTCCCCCGGCCACCGTCAACTCGGGCACGCAGGTCTACTTCGGCACGGGCACGACGGTGACGGTCCCCAAGCTCGCCAGCGGCACGACCTACAGCTTCCGCATCTGGGCCAGGGACCGCACGCAGCACTACAGCGCCCCGGCGACGGTGACGCTGGTCGGCACGGCCGAGACGATGACCTCCAACGTCACGGCCCTCACCTACGGCGGATCCGTCACTGTCAGCAGCAGACTCACTCGTCGTGACACCGGAGCGGCCATCGCCGGCGTGCCGATGCAGCTGCTCGCGCGCAAGGTGGGAACCTCCGCCTGGGTCCTCGCAGCCACGCGGACGACGAGCTCGACGGGCACCGTCGCCGTCGCGCACAAGCCGTCGGCGTCGCTGGACTACCTCTGGGTCTACCGGGGGTCCGCGACTGCCATGGGCTCCGCCTCCGCCGCGCGGCGCGTGGGGGTCCGGATGGCCATCACGAGCAACCTCAGCCGGACCTCGGTCCCGCTCGGCGGCACCTTCGCGCTGTCCGGCTCCGTCGCCCCGTCGCATGCCCGCCAGACCGTCTACATCCAGCGCTACGTCGGCAGCGGCAAGTGGACCACCCTCGCGTCCAAGCCGCTCAGCTCGACGAGCACCTACTCGTTCTCGGTGAAGCCCACCTTCCGCGCGACGCAGACGTACCGGGTGTTCCTCTGGGACGACGGCGACCACCTCGCCTCCTACGGTCCCAGCCGGGTGGTCAAGGTCACCTGACCCGTCCGCAGGTCACCGAGCAGGTATGCCGCAGGGCACCGTCCACGTGGACGGTGCCCTGCGGCATACGGCCCGGTCGTCCGACAGGGCGACTGCTCAGGAGCGGCGGTAGCGACGCTCGGGACGGCCGGTCGTGCCGTAGCGCAGCGACACCACGGCCTGCCCGCCTGACACGAAGTGCTCGAGGTAGCGGCGCGCGCTGACCCGTGAGATCCCCACGACCTCAGCGCATTCCGTCGCCGAAAGCGTCTCGTCAGCTTGGCGCAGCGCACCGGCCACGGCCTCTGCCGTCTCTGCGCTCATGCCCTTGGGCAGCAACGATCGCCCCGTGACGCCCGGTGGCCCTGAGACGAAGGCAGCGTCGATCTCGGCCTGGGTCAGGTCGTCGTCGGCCAGGGCCCGAGCCCGCTCGGCGGCATACGCCTGGAGCCGTTGCTCCAGGTCGGGGAAGGCGAACGGCTTGAGCACGTAGCCGACGACACCTTCACGAACGGCGCGTCGCACGGAGTCTGCCTCCTTGGCCGCGGTGATGACGAGCACGTCGCACGACGCGCCCGCCGCGCGCAGGCGCGTGAGGAGGTCGAGTCCGAACGTGTCGGGCAGGTAGAGGTCGAGCAGCACCAGGTCGGGACGCAGCTCCTCGACGAGCTGGAGCGCCTCGGCACCGGACCGTGCCGTGCCCACGACCTCGAAACCCTCGACGCGCTCGACGAACCCGCGATGGATGCGCGCCACCATGAAGTCGTCGTCGACCACGAGAACGCTGATCATGAAGTCTCCTTGCCGAGAGCGGCGCCGGCGTCGACGGTGAGGCGGGCCACGAAGCGGGCGCCGTCGGGCGTGTTGTGGACCTCGACCTCGCCGCCGCGACGCTGACAGATCAGCCGGGTGAGGGCCAGCCCGATGCCCCGCTCGCCGGCTTGGGCCGCCTTGGTGGTGAAACCGTGCGTGAACACCTCGGTGACGACATCCGGCGCGACCCCCGGTCCGGAGTCCACCACGCTGACCTCGACGGCCGAGGCGTCCTGTCGGATCGTCAGCTCGACCCAGCGCTCCGGACCCGCCGACGTCGCCGTGGCGTCGATGGCGTTGTCGACGAGATTGCCGACGACCACTGACACGTCGGCCGAGTCACGCTGCGTCAGGCGCCCGATCGAGGTCTCCTCGGACACCCGCAGCTCGACGCGACGCTCCGTTGCCTGGGCCGCCTTGGCCATGAGCAGGGCCGCGACCGCGGTGTCGCCGACCCGGCGAGACACGGCGAGGTCGAGCTGCGCCCGGTTCTCGCTGACCGAGTCGACGAAGCCGACGACCTCGTCGTACTCGCCAAGCTGGATGAGACCCGAGATGGTGTGCAGCTGGTTGGCGAACTCGTGGGCCTGCGCCCGCAGCAGCTCGGTCGTGCTGCGGAACGACCCCAGCTCGCGCTCGAGATCCGCCAGCTCGGTGCGGTCGCGCAACGTGGTCACCGATCCGAGGGGCCGGCCGTCCTTGCTCACCTGCATGCGGTTCATGACGAGCACCCGCCCCCGACGCAGCACCACCTGGTCACGCGGGACGTCCGCATCGCCTTCCTCGGTGCTCTCGGCGTCGACGACACCGCGCAGCACGTCGCGCAGTCGAGGGCCGATCGGAAGGTCGTCCAGACGCATCCCCACGGCATGCTCCGGCAGGTCCAGCAGTCGCTGGGCGATGTTGTTCACCAACGTGATCCGCTCGTTGGTGTCCAGCGCCACGACTCCCTCGGCGAGGCCGAACAGCATCGCTTCACGGCTCTCCGCGAGGCCGGTGATCTCACTCGGTTCGAGCCCGAGGGTCTGACGCTTGATCCGGCGCGACAGGAGCCACGCCCCCAGCCCGCCGACCCCGAGCGCGATGCCGAGGTAGGTCGGCAGGTAGGCCGACGCACCCTGGAGCCGGTCCAGCGCCGAGGGCATCTCCACCGCGATCATGACGGTCCCCAGCTGGGTGCCGACGGGTGGCTGCGGCTCCTTGACCGTCGGGTCGGGCACCGACAGCAGGGGGGTCTGGGCGACGATCATGCGCTCGCCGTCCAGGTCCATGACGCCGGTCCAGCTGGCGCCGTCCGCCACAGCCCGGGACCCGAGCGGGAGCGGGGCGCGCTCGAGGGTGGGGTCGGTCGACACGCGTACGTTCTCGTCGGCGTCGGCCAACGTCATGGAGGTGACGTTGTACTGCGTCACGGTCGACTGCATCAGGGACGGGAGGACGTTGAGGACGCCATTCGGGGCCATCTCGGTGCGCACGATCGGCGTGCTGGCCAGCTGCTCGGCGATCGCCGAGACGCGCCGGCCCTCCGTACGCGTGAAGGTGGCCTCCGACTGCGCCAGTGAGACGAGCCCGACGGCCACGAGGATGCCGACGAGAATGAGCACCTGGACGGCGAAGAGCTGCCCCGTGAGGGTCAGCCGACCGAACCACCGGCCCGTGCTCTGCTTGACCACAACGAACTCAACCTCCATTGGTGACACAAGGGCGACACCCGTCGGGGCACGCGGGCACGATCATGCCGTTCCAGCCCATGAACGCGAAAGAGATCTCACCGATGAGCACTCACACCCCCGCCTCCGGCGGGCGCACCCGCACCGTCCGCGTCAGCGCCTTTGTCGCCCTGGCCGCCGCCGGCACCCTCGCCCTCTCCGCCTGTGGAGCCACCGCCAAGAAGGACGGAACGTCCACCGGCGCAGCCGCAGGCCCCGCCTCGAGCCTCCAGATCATGGTCCCCAACAGCCCCGGCGGCGGCTACGACACGACCGCCCGCACGGTGGCCCAGGTCCTGGAGAACCAGAAGATCACGAGCTCCATCCAGGTCTTCAACCTGCCGGGCGCCGGTGGCACCGTCGGCCTCCAGCGCGTCGTCAACGAGAAGGGCAACGGCAAGCTCGCCATGCAGATGGGCCTCGGCGTCGTCGGCGCGGCCTACACGCAGAAGTCGAAGGCCACGCTCAACGACACGACCCCGATCGCCAAGCTGATCGAGGAGGCCGGCGCCATCGTCGTGCCCAAGGACTCGCCCTACAAGGACGTCAAGAGCCTCCTCGACGCGTGGAAGAAGGACCCGTCGAAGATCAACGTCGGCGGCGGCTCCAGCCCGGGCGGACCCGACCACCTCCTGCCCATGCAGCTGGCCAAGGCCGTCGGCATCGACCCGACCACGGTGTCCTACATCTCCTACGACGGCGGCGGCGAGCTGCTCCCCGCGGTCCTCGGCAACAAGATCGCGTTCGGCGCCAGCGGGTTCGGCGAGTTCCTCGAGCAGGTCAAGTCCGGCTCCATCCGCGTGCTGGCCGTCACGAGCGACAAGCGCGTCGACGCCCTCGCCGACGTCCCGACGCTCAAGGAGTCGGGCGTCGACTTCACCTTCACGAACTGGCGCGGCATCGTCGCCCCGCCGGAGATCTCGGCCGGAGACAAGCAGGTCTGGATCGACGCACTGACCAAGATGCACGGCAGCGAGGCCTGGAAGGCCGAGCTCAAGAAGCGCGGCTGGACCGACGCCTTCGAGACCGGTGACCAGTTCACGTCCTTCCTCAAGGCCCAGGACACCGCCGTCGCCGAGATCCTCAAGGGCCTGGGGCTGACGAGCTGACATGTCTGACGTGACACCTGACCGCACGGGCGAGACCGCGGCGCAGGACGTCGAGACGCAGGGTGGGGACCGCGCACAGTACGGAATGTGCGCGGCCCTCGCCGGCCTCGGCATCCTCCTGCTCGTGAACGCCGCCCAGCTCGCCCCGGTGGCGAGCACCAACGACTCGCTCGGACCCAAGGTGATCCCGACCGTCCTCGGGATCCTCCTGCTCATCGTCTCGGTCCTCTACGCCATCGACATCCGTCGCGGTGGCGTGGGCGCGGCCGACGAGGGCGAGGACATCGACCTCGGCAGCAAGGCCGACTGGAAGACCGTCGGCCTGCTCGTGGTCGTCTTCGGTGCGAGCGCCGCTCTCATGGAGACGCTCGGCTGGGTCATCGCCGGCACGCTCCTGTTCGCCGGCTGCGCCTTCGCGCTCGGCAACCGCCACTACATCCGTGGCGTCCTCGTCGGGCTCGCGATCTCGCTCGTCACCTTCTACGTGTTCGCCATCGGGCTCGGCGTCAACCTGCCCGCCGGCATCCTGCAAGGAATTCTGTGATGGACAACCTCAACCACCTCATCGAGGGGTTCGGCCACGTCATGACGCCGCTGAACCTGCTCTTCGCGTTCATCGGGGTCGTGGTGGGCACTGCCGTCGGCGTGCTGCCGGGCATCGGTCCGGCCATGACCGTCGCTCTGCTGCTGCCGATCACGTTCACCCTCGACACGACCCAGGCACTCATCATGTTCGCCGGCATCTTCTACGGCGGCATGTACGGCGGGTCCACCACCTCGATCCTGCTCAACACCCCGGGCGAGTCCTCTTCCGTCGTCACGGCGTTGGAGGGCAACAAGATGGCCAAGGCCGGTCGTGCCGCCCAGGCGCTCGCGACCGCAGCGATCGGCTCCTTCGTGGCCGGCACCATCGCCACGGCCCTGCTCGTGCTCGTCATGCCACAGGTGGTCTCGCTCGCCATCCAGCTCGGCTCGCCCGAGTACTTCGCCATCATCATGCTGGCGTTCGTGGGCGCCAGCATGGTGCTCGGGTCGTCCAGGCTCCGCGGCTTCGCGGCACTGCTCATCGGCCTGTCGATCGGCATCATCGGCATCGACAAGGTGACCGGTCAGCAGCGCATGACCTTCGACATCCCGCAGCTGGCCGACGGCATCGACATCGTCGTCGTGGCGGTCGGGCTCTTCGCGGTCGGCGAGGCCCTCTGGGTCGCAGCGCACCTGCGGCGCAAAGCCGGTGGCGTCATCCCCGTGGGGCAGCCGTGGATGGGCCGGCAGGACTGGAAGCGCTCGTGGAAGCCGTGGCTGCGCGGCACCGCTCTCGGCTTCCCGTTCGGCGCCATCCCCGCCGGCGGCGCCGAGGTGCCGACCTTCCTTTCGTACGTCGCCGAGCGCAAGCTGACGAAGCACCCCGAGGAGTTCGGCCACGGCGCCATCGAGGGCGTCGCGGGCCCGGAGGCCGCGAACAACGCGTCCGCCGCCGGCACGCTCGTCCCGCTGCTCGCGATCGGTCTGCCCACCAACGCGACCGCTGCGATCATCCTCACCTTCCTGCAGGGCCGCGGTCTCGAGCCCGGACCGCTGCTCATCGAGAAACAGCCGGCGCTCGTGTGGACGCTGGTCGCGAGCCTCTTCGTCGGCAACACCCTGTTGCTGGTGCTGAACCTCCCGCTCGCTCCGCTGTGGGCCAAGCTGCTCCAGATCCCACGGCCCTACCTCTACGCCGGCATCCTCTTCTTCGCGACGATGGGCGCCTGGGCGGTCAACGGTCAGCCCTTCGACCTCTACCTCCTGCTGGCCATCGGGCTCGTCGGGTTAGCGATCCGTCGCTTCGGCTTCCCCGTCCTGCCACTCATCATCGGCGTGATCCTGGCCCCGATCGCCGAGCTGCACCTGCGCCGGTCGCTCCAGCTGTCGCACGGCGAGGTCAGCGGCCTGGTCGGCGGACCGGTCGCGTGGGTCTGCTACGGCATCATCCTGCTGACGATCCTCTGGCCGCTCATCGCAAAGCTCGTCCGCGCGGCCCGTGGCGGTCGAGGCGGTCGGGGCGGCCCGGGCTCGGGTCTGCTGGCCGAGCTGAACCAGGAGGCAACGGTATGACCATCCTCGTCGGCTACATCCCGACCCCGCAGGGCGAGGCCGCGCTGGCAGCCGCCACCGCCGAGGCCCGAGCGCACGGCGACCGCGTGCTCGTCGTCAACATGTCGCGCGACGACAAGCTCGTCGACGCCCACCGCGCCGACGGCTCCGACCTCGACCGCCTCGACGAGGACCTGGCCGAGTCCGGCGTCGACCACGAGGTGCGTCGGGTCGAGCACGGCACCGACCCCGCCGACGCGATCCTCGCGATCATCGACGCGGAGTCCCCACGGATGCTCGTCATCGGCATCCGGCACCGCTCCCCCGTCGGCAAGCTGCTGCTCGGGTCGACGGCGCAACGCCTGCTGCTGGACTCGACGTGTCCCGTGCTCGCCGTGAAGGCAGGCTGACCACCACCAACCCGTTCGACCGTCGTGAGGCCACGAGTGGCCACGCGTCGAGTGGCCGGTGCCCGGCTCGGGCACCGGCCACTGGGCGTCTACTGGACGGAACGCGAGACGGCGAGGTGGCGCGCGACCTCGACGAAGCCGGCACGCTCATAGAGGCGCCGGGCCGGCCCGTCGAGGTCGGCGACGATGACCAGCTGTGTGACAGAAGGGTCCTCGAAGGCCCACTCGCCGGCAGCGCGGACGAGAGAGCCTGCGATGCCGCGACGTCGGTGGCTCTCGAGGGTGACGACGTCCTGATAGCGCGCGAGATCGCCGAGCCGCACGATGCCGAGGTTGCTCACGAGCCGCTCACCCTCGAACGCCCCGAACCACCGTGCTCGGCCCGTCTCGACGAGGCCGCGTTGCGCTGCGGCGCGGCGGCGTTCGAAGGTGAGACGGCCGTCGCGCCGGTCGGCAGGCGTGCCGCTGCCGCCGACCTCGGCCGACTGCTCCCAATCGGCGTCGCTCACGAGCTCCCGGAGGCGTATGCCGTCGCTCAGCGCCGGAATGCCGTCGGGCATGTGACCGCCCGACGGCAGCGTCGTCGTGGCGAGGTCGACGTCCACCTCGACGTCCCACCCCTGCTCGGCCCAGGTCTCGGCGTCGCCACCCACCTCGCTGAAGGCGATCGCGCGGTGCGCCGCGTCGGGGTGCTCGCGCTCGAAGGTGGCGACCCAGCGACCGAGCTCGTCGGCGCGGGCCGAGCCCTCCACGAGCACGAAGTTGCCCCACCAGAACGTCGGGTTGGACTCGGTGCGCACGACGAGGTGGTCGCCCCGGTCGGTGACCGTCGACCCCTGCAGCTCGAGCAGCGCGAGGTCGGTCACGAGCCCCGGTGCGGTCAGATCCACGCGCTCATCCCCCTTCACCCGTCGAGAGGCCGAAGTTCGCGGCCCGGGTCATGTCGAGTGGCCAGTAGGTGGTCACGAACTTCGGCCACTCGACCGGACGGACCCCGCGAACATTGGCCTTTCGACGGTTGAGGGGCGGCCAAATTTGGCCTCTCGACGGTTGGGGCACACGGTCACCACCAGCCCTGCCGGTGGGCCCAGCGGAGCAGGCCGAGGCTGATCACGGCCATGATCGCGAGCACGATCACGAGCTGCGCCACGTGCGTCTCGTTGTTGACGATGAGGTTCATCCCGTAGACCGACGCGATGGCGGTGATGGGCAGCGTGATCGCGGCGATGACGGCGAGCCGCTCCATCGCGACGGTCATCTTCGTCGTGACCCGCGTCTGGTAGAGGTCGATGACCCCGACGAGGAACTGCATCTCGCCGTCGGCGAGGTTGCGCACCCGCTCGAACTGCTCGGCCAGGTCGCGGGCGTGGCGCTTGGCCTCCTCGGGCACGAACCTTTCGAGCGAGTGGATCCGCGCCTGGATGTCGTGCGCCTGCGCCGCCATCGTGCGCGACGTCATGAGCTCGTGCCGCACGAGGAAGAGTTGCTCGAGCAGGTCCTCCGGCCGGCGGAAGTCGGCCGCCATGACCTTCTCCTCCATCGGCGGCAGCCGGGTCGCCACCTGACGCACGGCGGCACTCTGGCGGCGGGCGACCGCCGAGCCGATGGCATACGCGAGGTCGTGCGGCGAATCCGGCCGCAGGCGACCGGCCTCCACCCTCTCCCGCACGCCGCGGGTCTCCTCGCCGGCTGCCTCCGCCGAGACGACGGGGTTGCGTGGCCCGTGCACCGTGACCAGGCAGTGGTCGCCGACCACCATGTCGAGCTCGAGCACGTGCACGTGACCGCCCTCCCCCGCGAGCGCCGTGTGGAGGATGACGAAGAGCTGGTGCTCGTACGCGTGCACCGTCGGCACGAAGTTGCGCTCGGCACACGCCTGCCGGACGAGCGGGTGCGCCCGGATCGGGCCGGCGAGCACGGCCTCCGCCTCGGCGTCCCAGTCGGGCACG
The DNA here is from genome assembly GCF_056396225.1 of Terrabacter sp. 05T424. Lineage (NCBI taxonomy): Bacteria > Bacillati > Actinomycetota > Actinomycetes > Micrococcales > Intrasporangiaceae > Terrabacter > Terrabacter sp. 05T424. The sequence goes on along the minus strand of NZ_JBFTLB010000005.1, from coordinate 188,605 downwards.
TCGACCCAGGCGAACCCGTCGGTTCGCGTCAGCAGCCCCTCCAGGTCTGCGACCGCGTGGTCGGTGATCCCGTCAGCACTGACGAACGACACCTGCATGACCCCATGCTGGCACCAGCGGCCCTCCAGCGGGAGCGTCAGCCGGCGACGCAGGCGCCGGTGGGGACCTCGGCCTGAGCGGACCCTGACGCGTCGAGCACCGGCTTCGCCTCGGCGAGGGTCAGCGCGTAGCCCGTCGTGGCGTCCTCGAGCGACTTCGCGAAGATGACCCCGACGACGCGGCCCTGGGGGTCGAGGAGGGGGCCGCCCGAGTTGCCGGGCTGGACGGTCGTGGCGAGCGAGTAGATCGAGCGGACCACTCGCTCGCGGCCGTAGATGTCGAGTCCGCGGGCGTCGAGCTGGGCGCGCACCCGGGCCGAGACGACCTGGTAGGGCCCATCGAGGGGGAAGCCGGGCACGGCCGCCGAGTCACCGCGCCTGACCTCACCGCCGAGCGCGAGCGCCGGCAGGGCGAGGCCCGGGACGCTCAGCACTGCGAGGTCGCGCCGCGGGTCGAAGACGACGACGCGGGCGCGCAGCGTCTGGTCGCCGCCCTCGATGCGCACCTCGTCGGCTCCGGCGACGACGTGGGCGTTCGTGACGATGCGACCCGGGGAGAGCACCCAGCCGGTGCCCTCCTGGCCGCGCTGGCACGACTGGGACTGGGTGGTCACCTTGACGACGGACCGGCCGGCCGCCCGGATCGCCTGCGACTGCGCGACGGCCGGGTCGGGGGCCTGCACCGGGGTGATCGGCTCAGGTGCGAGGCCGCCGAAGACCTGCGGGAAGCCCTGGCTCGAGAGGAACCCGCGGAAGCTGGCGAAGACGTCACCAGTCTGCTCGGGCACGACCGAGTTGACGACCCGCATGACCCGCGACTCGGCCATCGCCTTCGACAGCGCGGGGTTGCCGGCGGTGCGCAGCGCACCGCCGATGAACCAGATGATGAGGCTGGCTGCGAGCATGACGACGACCGCGCCGAGCACCGAGTCGAGCCGCCGCAGGGACGTCTGCCCGACCCGCCTGCGGATCTGGGCGCCGAGCAGGCTGCCGAGGTACTGGCCCAGCCAGCCGAAGGCGACCACGCCGACGATGAGGGCGACGACGCGCGTCCGGTCGTTCTCGGCGACGGCGTCCCAGCGGGCGAGCATCCCGGGCAGCTGCCAGACCGCGAGCATCGCGAAGGCGAAGAAGCCGACCAGCGACGAGACGCTCTGGATCAGGCCCTGTCGGTAGCCCGAGAACGCGTACGCGAGCAGCAGCAGTGCCAGCGCGATGTCGAGCAGGGTGCCCCCGCTCATCAGCGCCTCCCGAGAAAGCGTTCGGGCAGCTCACGCCTGACGTCGGGGTCCCAGGGGAGGGACAGGCCGCCCAGCTCGAGCACGCTGCTGACGAGCCCGGCGGTGAAACCCCAGAGGAAGAGGTCGTCGAGGTCGAACCCCGGGCCGACGTAGCCGGAGGGGTGCGTCACGGAGAAACGGGTGGCGGGCTCGACGAGGTGCGACACGGGCACCGACAGCACGTCGTGCACCTCGGCCGGGTCGCGGACCGAGAGGGGCGACGGCTGCGCCCACCAGGCGAGCACCGGCGTGACGACGAACTGCGCCGGTGCGAGGAAGATCGGGGGCAGCTCCACGACGACGTCGACGCCGGACGGGTCGACGCCCGTCTCCTCCTGCGCCTCGCGGAGCGCCGTGGCGACGAGGTCGGCGTCCTCGGGGTCGCGCGACCCGCCCGGGAAGGCGATCTGCGCGGGCTGGGTGCGCATCGTGTGCGAGCGCTCGATGAGCACGACGTGCTCACCGGGGTCGTCGGCGTCGGCGGGGGGCGGCCCGAAGAGGATGAGCACCGCCGACTCGCGAGCGCTGTCGTCCGGCGGCGCGAACCGGGAGAACCACTCGGGCCGGAAGCTCTCGAGCCGCTGCACGGCGGCGTCCATCCACGCCGGGCGCGGCAAGGGACCCCGCCCCTGCGTGGGTGCAGGGTCGATGGAACCCGAGCTGCCGGCATACGCGATGCCGCTGACCACCTTCGTCACTTCGGCGCCAGCTCGTACTTCAGCAGCTTCGCGGCCTTGTCGGGGTCGGTCTCGCCCACGCCGTAGCTGGGGCACCAGCGCGCGACGGGGCACGCCCCGCACGCGGGCTTCTTCGCGTGGCACGTGCGGCGCCCGTGGAAGATGACGACGTGGCTGAGCATCGTCCAGTCCTTGCGCATGAAGAGGCGCCCGATCTCGTGCTCAACCTTGACCGGGTCCTCCTCCGCGGTCCAGCCGAAGCGCCGGACGAGCCGGCCGAAGTGCGTGTCGACCGTGATGCCCGGGATGTCGAAGGCGTTGCCGAGCACGACGTTCGCGGTCTTGCGGCCGACGCCCGGGAGCGTCACGAGGTCCTTGAGCCGGGGCGGCACGTCGCCGTCGAAGTTCTCGACGAGGGCGATGCCGAGCTTGATGAGCGCGTCGGCCTTGTTCCGGTAGAAGCCGGTCGGCTGGATGATCGTCTCGAGCTCGGTGCGGTCGGCGCCCGCGTAGTCCGCGGCCGACTGGTACTTCGCGAAGACGATCGGCGTCACCTTGTTGACCCCGACGTCGGTGGTCTGCGCCGACAGGATGGTCGCGACGAGCAGCTCGAGCGGGTTGGTGAAGTCGAGCTCGCAGTGGGCGTACGGGTAGCGCTCGTGGAGCGACCGGTACATCTTGCGGGCGCGACGCGTCCGCGAGATCGAGGTCTCGTCGTCGGTCACGATGGCGCGGGGGGACACGGACGACACTGTATGCCGCGGGACTGTCGGTCGGTCGCCGCCACGTCCGCCCGGCCTCCTGGTGCGAGCGGCTCCGTCGGTGGGTACGTTCGTCGCGCCCCCGAAGGAGCCCCCTCCATGTATACGGACACCCTCACCCCTCAGCAGGCTGCCGTCTTCGCTCCAGCACCAACGTCAGACCCTGCGCCCTCTCCTCCCCTCAGCCCTGCCCTGCACGCGCTCGAGACGACCCTCGCCACGCTCGCGGCCATGGACCTCGCGCACGCGCCCGACGCCGACGTCGTCCGGGCCCTCGAGCTCATGGTGACCCACGCCGAGTTCCCCTGCACGGTCGCCCGATCGATCTTCCGGCACGGCGCCCTCGCGTATGCCGTCCTCGACGACCTCGAGTCACCTGACGTCGGTCCGGTCCTCCTCGACCGACTCGCGTCGTTCGCGCGCGCGACCGCGGGTGACGACGAACCGCACGCGTTCGTCGCCACCTTCCGTGGCCCGCTGCCCGTCGACGCCGACGACTTCACGGTCTCTCTCGGCCGGCTGTCGGCACGTCTCGGCATCGCCGCCCCGGGCGGGGCCCCGCCACTCGCCGATCCGCACGTCCCGATCGAACTCGGCGGCACGGCATACGTGGTCGTCGCGCTGCACCCGGCTGCGGCGGACGTGGCACGCCGAGCGCCCCTGCCGACGCTCGTCCTCACGCCCGCGGGCGCGTAGGCCGATGCCCTGCGGCCCCCGACGACACGTGACGGGCGTCGCGTCCGGTGGCAGGGCGGCCACCCGACCGACGTGACACACTGACCCCGTGGATCTCGACGTGGTGAGGCGCGCCCCCCTGTTCAAGGCTCTCGACGACGAGGCGGCCTCCGCGCTGCTGTCGGAGATGAGCCGCTCGCACATGGAACGCGGCGACGTGCTCTTCCACGAAGGTGACCGCGGCGACACGCTGTACGTCATCGCCGAGGGCAAGATCAAGCTCGGACGCACGAGCCCCGACGGTCGCGAGAACCTCGTCGCCATCCTCGGCCCGGGCGAGATGTTCGGCGAGCTCAGCCTCTTCGACCCGGGCCCGCGCACGATGACCGCCACGGCCGTCGCCGAGACGCAGCTGCTCGGGGTCGGCAACGAGTCGCTGACCGGCCTCCTCTCGGGGCGTCCCGAGGTGTCCAAGGCGCTCCTCGCGGCCCTGGCCCAGCGCCTGCGTCGCACCAACGCCCACCTCGCCGACCTCGTCTTCACCGACGTACCCGGCCGCGTCGCCAAGGCGCTGCTCGACCTGTCCGAGCGGTTCGGGCGTCCGGTCGAGGGCGGCATCATGGTCTCCCACGACCTCACGCAGGAGGAGCTCGCGCAGCTCGTCGGCGCCTCCCGCGAGACGGTCAACAAGGCGCTCGCCGACTTCGCGACGCGCGGCTGGCTGCGCCTCGAGGCGCGAGCGGTGCTGCTCCAGGACGTCGAGCGCCTCAAGCGCCGCGCCCGCTGACCCTCAGGACCCGCCCACCCGCCCACCCGTTTGAGGTAAACCCGCCGTGGAAACCGTCGGTGGATCACCTCAACGCGCGAACGACCAGCCGTCCGGGCCGTTGACGACGACCCGGTCGGCGCCGCCTGCAGCGGCGGCCACACGCGCGGCGTTGACCTCGTCGGTCTGCTCGACCCAGGCGGCCGCTGCGACCGGCGATTTGCCGAACGTCACGTGCCGCTCGACGAGCCTGGAGCGTCTCAGGTCGTCGTCGCCCGTGACGTACCAGACCTCGGTCATGGCGGATCGCGCCGCCTGCCACCGGGGCTCAGCCAGCAACAGGTAGTTGCCCTCGGTGACGACGAGTCGGGCGCTCGGTGGCACGGCCACGGCCGCCGCGAGGGGCTGCTCGAGGGTGCGTTCGAAGCCCGGGGCGTAGACCCAGGAGTCGGGTTCGTCGACGAGGCGACGGATCAGGTGCGCGTAGCCGTCGACGTCGAACGTGTCGGGAGCGCCCTTGCGGGACAAGGCATCCAGTCGCGCGAGCTGCACGTCGGCGAGGTGGTAGCCGTCCATCGGCACGTGCGCCACCCATTCGTCACCGCGGGCGGCAGCGACGCCGGACACGATGGCGTCGGCGAGCGTCGACTTGCCCACACCCGGGGCCCCGGCGATACCGAGAACGACTCGGCGGTGGTCGCCGACGAGGTCGAGGGCGGCGTGCACGACCTCCTCGAGGCTCACCCGTGCTCGCGGAGGTAGGCGAGCTGGGCCTGCACCGACAGCTCGGCCGCGGGCCAGACGCTGCGGGGCACGTCGGCATAGACGCGTTCGACGACCTCGTATGCCGTCTGCGCACCTCGGGCGACCGCGTCGCGCACCTGGTCCAGCCGTTCCGCGCGGTGCTTCAGGTAGAAGGTGACGGTCGCGGCCGCGTCGGCGACGAACGGCCCGTGCCCGGGCAGCAGGCTGGTGACGGTGCCGGACCGGGTCAGGCCCTCGATGCGGTCGAGCGAGGCGAGGTAGTCCTCGAGGCTGCCGTCGGGCCAGGCGACGACGGTCGTGCCGCGCCCGAGGATCGTGTCGCCGGTGAGCAGCGTGTTGTCGGCGGGGAGCACGAAGGAGAAGGAGTCGCTCGTGTGGCCGGGCGTCTCGACGGCGAGGATCTCGAGGCCACCGACCCGGATGGTCTCGCCGGCCCAGAGGTCGTCGTGGCCACGGCCGAAGGCGCGCACGGGCGCGCCGGTCAGCTCGTGGAACCGGTCTGCGCTCTCGGCGTGGTCGTCGTGTCCATGGGTCAGCAACGTCAGTGCCACCCGTCGGCCCGTCGACGCCACCCGGTCGAGCACGTGCCGGAGGTGGCCCTCGTCGAGCGGCCCGGGGTCGACGACGACCACCTCGTCGGTGCCGGGCTCGGCGAGCAGCCAGGTGTTCGTGCCGTCGAGGGTCATCGGCGACGGGTTGGGGCAGAGCACGCACTCGGCGCGCTCGCTGGTGACGCCGCCGGTCCAGCCCGGGTCGGCCGCGGCGCCGTTCACGGCGCGACCTCCCGGGCCGGGCCCGGCGACGTCGGTCGCGTCATCGTTCGACGATCTCCATGGCCGCGCCCGATGGGCCCTCGACGACTTCTGGCATGACGAGAGGCAGCGCCTCGCTGTGCACGACGAAGCCTGCGGCAGAGGCCGCCTCGCGGATCTCCTCCACCCACACGACGGTGGGCGGCAGCATGAGTGCGGAGCCGGCGGCATACTCACGCAGGAGGTCGTCGGGCACGATCCAGCCGGCCTGGTCGGCCTCCGTCGTCTCACCGTCGGCCACCTGGAAGGGTGGCATCAGCGCGGCGAAGAACCACGTGTCGTAGCGGCGCGGCTCGAAGACCGGCGTGACCCAGTGGGCCTTGGCCACGATGAGGTCCGAACGGAGCACGAGGCCCTTGTCACGCAGCACCTCTGCGAGCGCCAGACGGCGGTCGACAAGCCGGCGACGGACCTCGAGCCACTCGGGGTCGTCGACCCGGGCCAGCGGCCCGCTGGCGGAGGGCCCCGCTAGGAGCACGCCGCACTCCTCGAACACCTCGCGGATCGCGGCCGCGACGTACATCTGGGCCTCGGCGGGCGAGCAGCCGAGGCGCTCGGCCCACTCCGACGGCGAGGGCCCCGCCCAGGGCAGGCCCACCTCGCCGTCGCGGTCGTCGACGCCCCCGCCGGGGAAGACCATCGTGCTCGGCGCGAACTCCATCTCGGACACGCGTCGCAGCATGAAGACCTCGGTGGCGGAGTCGCCGTCGCGCACGAGCATGACGGTGCTCGCACGGCGCGGCTCGGCCTCGTCCCAGCGCTCGCCCGCGAGCCACCGGGTGGCGGCGTCGGAGATGCTCGGCGTCGTGGTCAGCGGGAACTGCCGTCCCGCGGTCATGGCACCACCGATGCTCATCGAGCGACGGAGACGATGACCTCGACCTCGACGGGTGCGTCCAGGGGGAGCGCACTGACACCGACGGCCGAACGGGCATGGATCCCCTTGTCACCAAACGCCTTGACGAGCAGCTCGCTCGCGCCGTTGATGACCCCGGGCTGGCCGGTGAAGCCCGGGTCGGAGGCGACGAAGCCGACGACCTTGACGACACGGCTCACCGTGTCGAGGTCGCCGATCTCGGACTTGATGGCCGCGATCGCGTTGAGGGCACACGTCTCGGCGAGGGACTTCGCGGTCTCGGCGTCGACCTCGGCGCCGACCTTGCCGGTCGCGGCGAGGGAACCGTCGACCATGGGCAGCTGACCGGAGGTGAAGACGAGGTCGCCCTCACGGACGACGGGGACGTAGGCGGCGACGGGCGGCACGACCTCGGGAACAGTCAGGCCGAGCTCGGACAGGCGGACTTCAACAGCAGACATCTGCAGGCTCCTCAGGACTTCGGGCGCTTGAAGTAGGCCACGAGGCTCGTACCATCGGGACCGTTGACGATCTGGACGAGCTCCCACCCGTCGGCCCCGAAGTTGTCGAGGATCTGCTTGGTGTTGTGGATCAGGAGTGGTGCGGTGAGGTATTCCCACTGGGTCATGGCCATCACCCTACTCAGTGTCACCTCGACCCTCGGCGCCTGCTCGGGTGGCGCTGGAGACACCTCGGCGAGCACGATGTCGACCACCATGACGAGCTCCTCGACCGGCCCCGGCCAGACCACGCCCACCGTCGGCACCCGCTCCTACGGCCCCGACCCGGCGCAGGTCTACGACGTCTATCCACCCGGCAAGGGGGCTCCCGCGGCCATCGGCACGGTCGTCGTCGTCCACGGCGGGTTCTGGCGGGCCCAGTACGACCGCGAGCACGCGGTCCCGGAGGCGAAGGCGTTCGCAGCAGCCGGCTACCACGTCGCCCTCGTCGAGTACCGAAGAGCAGGTATGCCGGGTGGCGGCGTCCCCGGCACTCTCGACGACGTGCGCGCCGTCCTCGCGTCGATTGCCGCCCAGTCCGACCTGCCCAAGCCGCTCGTCCTCGTCGGGCACTCGGCCGGCGGGCACCTCGTCGCCTGGGTGGCAGGCCAGTCCTGGGCCCGTGAGCGCGGCATCGCGGGCGTCGTGTCGCTCGCGGGCGTGGTCGACCTCGGGGCGGCGGACCGGCTGCACCTCGGCAACGACGCGACGCGCGACTTCGTGGGGTCCGGCCCGGGCTCCCCCGCCTGGACGTCGGCGGACCCGGTGAGCGCCCTCCCGCCCACGGTGCCGGTGCGCCTCGTCAACGGCTCTGACGACGACACCGTGCCGCTCGGGGTCGCCGACGCGTACGTGGTGAAGGCGAAGGCCGGCGGTGGCGATGTCACAGAGGACGTGGTTCAGGGCGCCGACCACTTCGCGGTCATCGACCCCGCAGCTCCGGCCTTCACGCACGTGCTCGCAGCAGTGCGCGCCCTCCTCCCCCCACCCGGTTGAGGTAAACGCGCCGTGGTTTTCGCGGCGGGTTTACCTCAACGCGGTGGGTCGACGAGCGATCCACAGCCCCTCCCGCCCGGGCCGGGCTTTCCACAGGCTCTTCCTGCGAACCGGCCGGTTGCCTGCAGGCGGTTGCAGGGTCGGGCCATGCGATCGAGCCGACGCCGGGACCGAGTGCGCACCATCCACGGTGCGGACGTGGGTGTGGTCTCCCGCGCGACACTCCGGTCCGTCGGCATCGACGACGTCGACGTGCGGGCGGAGGTCCGGGCGGAGCGGTGGACGGTGCACGGCTTGCAGACCGTCGCCCTCCACACCCGTCCGCTGGGCGATGAGGAACGGCTGTGGCAGGCCGTGTGGGAGACGGGCCTCGGCGTGGCCGCCCTCGATGGAGTCACCGCGCTGCTCGCGGCAGGGATGACGGGCTACTGCGAGGACCGCATCCACCTCTCGGTCGTGCACTCCCACACCGTCAAACGCCTGACCGGGGTGCGAGTCCACAAGATCACCAGACGTCATGCCCGCGAGATCGAGCCACACGGCATACCTCGGGTGCGCCCTGCCGTGGCCGCGATTCGGGCCGCCCACTGGGCTGACTCAGACCCCCAGGCGGCGCTGCTCCTCGTCCTGCCGGTGCAGCAGCGCCTCGTCCGGGCGGCCGACCTGCTCGAGACAGCCCGCACCATCCGTGGCAGACGACGTCGTGCTTTCGTGGGCGGCGTCATCCGCGACATCGCGCTCGGAGCCCAGTCGTTGGGCGAGCTCGACTTCGCCAGACTGTGCCGCGCTCGAGGCCTGCCCGAGCCGGATCGCCAGGTCGTCCGGCAGGGTGCGAAGGGCCGGGTCTATCTCGACGTCCGCTGGCGGTGCGGCGTCGTCGTCGAGATCGACGGGATCCAGCACACGTGGGGGATGGCGCCGGTCCTCGACGCGCTGCGCCAGAACCTCGTGACGCTCTCGAAGGACACCGTGTTGCGGATCCCCAACATCGGGCTCCGGCTGCACGAGGCCGCGTTCATGGACCAGGTGGAGCAGGCCCTGCTCCTCCGCGGCGGGTTGAGGTGATTCGCTCGACGAAACAGCGGCGCGCATACCTCAAACGGGTCTCCGCTGAGCGGCGCCCTAGGGTGGGACCGTGACGACCGGCCGCAGAGAACCACCGTGGGCGAACGCGCGACTGCACGTCGTCACCGGCAAGGGCGGCACCGGAAAGACCACCGTCGCGTCGGCCCTCGCCCTCGCGCTCGCCTCGAAGCCGGGGCACGTGCTGCTGAGCGAGGTCGAGGGGCGCCAGGGCATCAGCCAGACCTTCGACGTGCCGCCACTGGGCACCGACGAGACCCGCATCGTGCGCCTCTCCGGCGGCGGCGAGGTCGTCGGACTCTCGGTCGAGCCGAAGGCCGCCCTGCTCGAGTACCTCCAGCTCTTCTACAAGCTGGGGCGCGCCGGCCGGCTGCTCGAGAAGTTCGGCGCGATCGACTTCGCCACGACCATCGCGCCGGGCGTCCGGGACGTCCTGCTCATCGGCAAGATCTACGAGGCCAACCGACGCCGCCGCGACGGGAGGCACAAGGGCGACGCCGCCCCGGCGTACGACGCGCTCGTGCTGGATGCCCCTCCGACCGGGCGCATCGGACGGTTCCTCTCCGTCAACTCCGAGGTCGCCGACCTCGCCCGGGTCGGCCCGATCCACTCCCAGGCGGGCGCGATCACCCGGCTGCTGCAGTCGCAGCAGACCGTCGTGCACCTCGTCACCCTGCTCGAGGAGATGCCGGTGCAGGAGACCCTCGAAGCGGTCGACGAGCTGCGCACCAGGAGCCTGCACCCGGGCGCCATCGTCGTGAACATGGTGCGCGACCCGCTGCTCGACGACGTCGCCCTCGACCAGGCCCGAGCCGGGCGCCTGCACAAGGCCTCGATCCGCGCCCAGCTCGCCGACGCCGGCCTGGAGGCCACCCCCGCGCTCGTCGACGGCCTGCTCGAGGAGGCGCGCGACCACGCGCAGCGCATCGACCTCGAGCGCGAGCAGCTGCAGATGCTCGAGGCCACCGGACTGCCGATCGTCCAGCTTCCGGCGCTGCCCGGCGGCGTCGACTCGGGCTCGGTGCGCGAGCTCGCCGACCTGCTCGTCACCACCTTCGTGCCGCACCTCGAGCGGGTCGAGCCATGAGCCCCGGCCCTGTCGCGAAGGAGGCACCGGCGCTCGACGTCGACGCGCTCCTCGCCGACCCCGAGACCTCGATCATCGTGTGCTGCGGCGCGGGTGGGGTCGGCAAGACCACGACCGCGGCCGCCCTCGGGCTGCGCGCCGCCGAGGCGGGCCGGCGGGTCGTCGTGCTGACCATCGACCCGGCCCGCCGGCTCGCCCAGTCGCTCGGCCTGACCGAGCTCGACAACACGCCTCGGCCGGTCACCGACATCGACACGTCGGCCGGCGGCAGCCTCCACGCGATGATGCTCGACATGAAGCGGACCTTCGACGAGGTCGTGCTCGCCCACGCCGAACCCGACAAGGCGGAGCAGATCCTCGCGAACCCCTTCTACCTCGCCGTCAGCAGCTCGTTCGCCGGCACGCAGGAGTACATGGCGATGGAGAAGCTCGGCCAGCTCAAGGCCGTCGCCGGCACCGAGGACGCCCCCTGGGACCTCGTCGTCGTCGACACGCCGCCATCACGCTCGGCCCTCGACTTTCTCGACGCCCCGAACCGCCTCGGCAGCTTCCTCGACGGCCGCTTCATCCGGCTGCTCACCGCTCCGGCCAAGGCCGGAGGACGGGCGGGGCTCAAGGTCTTCGGAGTCGGCGTGCAGCTGGTCACCGGGGCGATGACGAAGATCCTCGGCGGCCAGCTCCTCACCGACGTGCAGACGTTCGTCAATGCCCTCGACACGATGTTCGGCGGCTTCCGTGAGCGGGCCGACGAGACCTACCGCCTGCTGTCCGAGCACGGCACGGCCTTTCTCGTCGTCGCGGTGCCGGAGCGGGACGCGCTGCGCGAGGCGTCCTACTTCGTCGACCGGCTCGAGGCGGACCGGATGCCGCTCGCCGGGTTGGTCGTCAACCGCATCGGCCGCGTCGCGGCGACCGGCATCTCGCCGTCGCGTGCGCTGTCGGTCGCAGAGTCGCTCGAGGACGGCGGCGGACCGAAGTCGGCGACGAATGCGGCCGCCCTGCTCCGGCTCCACGCCGCCCTGGTCCGCACGGCGGAACGACAGCGCGAGCTCGCACAGCGCTTCTCACGGTCACACCCCGGCATACCCGTGGTGCAGGTTCCCGCGCTCGGATGTGACGTCCACGACCTCGACAGCCTGCGTCAGATCGGGCACGCGTTAGCGGGGTCGTGACACCACCGAGTGGCCACGGCCCCGCTCACGCGTGAAGTTGTGTCGTTCCTCGCCGCCGGACCCCACATCTGGGCGGCGCGGAGGCTCAGACGGGCTTGGCCTGAGCGGCCATGCCCGCGCGGAGCGCCGACTTCCACGAGGTGATGTCAGGCCGCTTGCGCAGCAGAGCCCGACGCTCACGCTCGGTCATGCCACCCCAGACACCGAACTCGGTCTTGTTGTCGAGGGCCTCGGCCAGACACTGCGCGAGAACCGGGCACGTCTTGCAGACGGCCTTCGCGTCGTGCTGGGCCTTGCCCCGGACGAACAGCGCGTCCGGGTCCTGACCCGAACAGTTGGCCTGCGTGGCCCACTCGTCGACCCACTGGTCGATGACTGCGACTGCACTCATGATGTTTCCCCTCCCCGCTCGGCACCTCCCATGACACCGAGCAGACCCGGACCGTCCCACCGGTCCCGATCAAGCGGACCCCCCTAAGGCCCAAACGAGACATTACGAGCGGAGAGCCCCGTCGGACATAGCCTCTACGGACCATTTCGCAGACCGGGTGACTAGTCACCGCCGCGCATCCCTCATGGTCATCCAGAGTCGCGAATCGTCCGTTTGAGACATCTCTGCACCGCCGAACGTGCGGAGAACCGGTGGCCATAGGGTGAGCCGTTACCCTTGGCCGCATGTCTTCACGCACTACCTCGATCGGCGGCGTCATCAGCCTGCTCGGCGCGTTCCTCGCGTCCGCGCTGGTGCTCGGACTGCTCGCCGCCGGCCTGGTGATGCCCGCGGTGGGCGCCACAGGGGCCCTCGCCCGCAGCGGCGTCGACGTGTTCAACGAGCTTCCCAGTGAGTTCACGACCGACCCGCTCGCCCAGACCTCGCGCATCCTCGCGGCCGACGGCAGCGTCATCGCGACGCCGCAGGAGCAGAACCGCACTATCGTGCCGCTCAAGTCGATCGCACCGATCATGCGCGAGGCGCAGGTCGCGATCGAGGACCACCGGTTCTACGAGCACGGCGGCATCGACATCCAGGGAACTGCGCGCGCGGTCATCTCCAACCTGCGCAGCGGCTCCTCGGTGGGTGCTTCGTCGCTCACCCAGCAGTACGTGAAGATCTCCCTCCAGTACTCCGCCATCAGCGCAGGCAACGAGGAGGCGGCCCAGGCGGCCGTCAAGAAGGACTACATGCGAAAGCTCAAGGAGCTGAAGTACGCCATCACCCTTGAGAAGAAGCTGACGAAGGACCAGATCCTCGAGGGCTACCTCAACCTCGTCTACTACGGCGACCGGGCGTACGGCGTCGAGGCCGCGGCCCAGCACTACTTCAGCGTCTCGGCCAGCAAGCTGAGCCTGTCGCAGGCCGCACTCCTCGCCGGCCTGACGCAGAACCCGGGCACCACCGACCCCGTCAACTTCCCGAAGAAGGCCATCGCCCGCCGCAACGTCGTGCTCGATCGCATGCACGCGCTGAACCGGATCACCACCAAGCAGTGGACGGCAGCCAAGAAGCGCACGCTCAAGCAGGACATGAAGGTCACCACGCCGAAGAGCACGTGCCTCTCGTCCGAGTTCCCCTACTGGTGCGACTTCGTCATCAACTACGCCCTCGCGATGCCGCAGCTCGGCAAGACGCTCGAGGAGCGCAAGCGCACCCTCTACCGGGGCGGCGTCACCATCACGACGACCTTGGACCCGCGCATCCAGCGCATCGCGCAGCGTGAGGTGACCAAGAACGTCCCGATCGGCGACAAGTCCGACGTCGGTGCTGCGGCATACGTCACCGACCCGCGCACCGGCGAGGTCAAGGCCTTCGCGCAGAACACCCAGTACACCGTCGGCAAGCAGTCCCTCGGCAAGACCGGCATCAACTGGGCCCTCGACAAGAAGTACGGCGGCAGCGGCGGGTTCCAGTTCGGCTCGACGGCCAAGGCGTTCGCGCTGGTCACGGCCATGGAGTCCGGCCTGAACACGAAGTCGAGCGTCAACGCCAAGGCCGCCGGCGGCAACACGCAGGCCACCTACACCCCCAAGGAGTGGCCGGGCGGCATCGCCAACTGCGGCCCGGGCGGCAAGTGGAACGTCTTCAACGACAGCCCGTTCAAGGGCGGGCGCATCTCGTTGATGGAGGCGACGGCCCTGTCGACCAACACCGCGTTCATCGCCCTCGCCGAGCAGCTCGGTGGCTGCAAGGTGCGCGACACGATGTTGCGCCTGGGCCTGCACCAGGCTGACGGGCAGCCGGTCGGCCGCTACGCCCCCCAGTACATCCTCGGCGCGTCCGAGGTCTCGCCGCAGGGCGTCGCGCAGGCCTACGGCGTGCTCGCGGCCGACGGCAAGAAGTGCCCGGTCGTGGCCATCACGAAGATCACCCGCGGCGGCAAGAACATCGCGCTGCCTGCGACGAAGTGCACGCAGGTCGTCGAGCCGGACGTGGTGCGTGCCACCGACAAGTTCCTCGAGTACAACATGACCCACGGCTCCGGCCGCCGCAACCAGCTCGACGGTCGCCAGTCCGCGGGCAAGACCGGCACGGCCAACCGCAACAACGAGTCGTGGTTCGTCGGCTACGTCCCGCAGCTGGCCACCGCGGTCTGGGTCGGCACGCCTGACGACGGCAACAAGCGCGTCATGTCGAACCTGCGCATCGGTGACCGTTTCGTGCCCGTCATGCACGGTGCCGCCGTCGCCGCCCCGATCTGGAAGGGCATCATGAACGGGGCCCTGGAGGGCCAACCCGAGATCAAGTTCGGCGAGCCCTCCACCAAGCTCACGCAGGGCGACCAGGTGGACGTGCCCAGCGTGACGGGGCTCTCCGTGACCGACGCCATCGCGGCCCTGCAGGCGGCGGGCTTCTCGGCCGGCGTCGGCGGCACGATGAGCTCGTCGGTCCCGCGCGGTCTCGTCGCCGGCACCTCCCCTTACGGCAAGGCGGCCGGCGGCAGCTTCGTGACCCTCTACACCTCGCGCGGTGGCGGCGGCGGAGGCAACCAGCCGGGCCCACAGCCCCAGGTGGTCGTCCCTCCGCCCGCCGGCGGTGGAGGCGGCAACGGAGGCGGCAATGGCCGTGGACGTGGTGGCGGTGGCGGTCGCGGCCACGGCGGCTGACCCGCCCGGCGGCGCCACCAGAGCCCAGGCATGACAGAAGGCCCGACGCAGATCGCGTCGGGCCTCCTGTCTCCCACGGCCCTGCAAACGGTCCGGCAACCGTCCGGCAACGGTCGGGACCTGCCGTCCCGTGGCCCGGCCGCCTCCGCTCCTCGTCAGCCGGCGAGCACGCGGCGCACGACCGCCGCCACGCGGCCGCCCTCCGCCTGCCCGGCCACGGCGGCATTGGCTGCCTTCATCGCGAGGCCCATCTGCGGCATACCGGTGGCGCCGGAGGCAGTGACGGCCTCACGCACGATCGCCTCGAGCTCGTCGTCGCCGAGCTGCTTCGGCAGGTAGGTCTCGAGGACGGCGAGCTCGGCCTCCTCCTTGGCGGCGAGCTCGGCGCGCCCCGCGCCCGTGTAGGCCTCGGCGGCCTCTCGGCGCTTCTTGGCCTCCTTGGTGAGCACCTTGAGCACGTCGTCGTCGCTGAGCTCGCGGTGCTCCTTGCCGGCGACCTCCTCGGTGGTCACGGCGGTCAGGGCCATGCGGATCGAGCCGGCCCGCACCTGGTCGCGCGCACGCATCGCGGACGTCAGGTCGGCCTTCAGCTGCTCCTTCAGGGTGCTCATGCGCCCAGTCTGTCAGGTCGGCGACACGGCCCCCGAGGCGCTCGCATGGGGGCGTGCGCAGCAGTGCGAGGATGGGGCCCATGCGTGCCGTGACCAAGACAGTCCTCGGCCTCGGTGCCGCCGGAGCCGGGGTGCTGGGCTGGGCCTCGCTCGTCGAGCGGAACGCCTTCGTGCTGCGCCGCTTCGAGGTGCCCGTCCTGCCAGAGGGCACCGAGCCGCTGCGCGTGCTGCACCTCTCGGACCTGCACCTGCTGCCGCGCCAGCGGGCCAAGCGCAGCTGGGTGCACAGCCTCGCGTCGCTCGACCCAGACCTCGTCATCACGACGGGCGACAACATCGCGGCGGACGACGCGGTGCCGTCGCTGCTCGACGCGTACGAGCTGCTGCTGCCGCTGCCGGGTGTCTTCGTGCTCGGCTCCAACGACTACTTCGCGCCGAAGCTGAAGAACCCTCTCGGCTATCTCACCAGGAACCACGCCAAGGGCGTCGGCACGACCCAACGGCTGCCCACGGCCGACCTCGTGCGTGGGCTGCGCGCGGGCGGTTGGGTCGACCTGACGAACCGGCGCGACACGGTGAGCGTGCGCGGACTGCGCATCGACGTGGTCGGCGTCGACGACCCGCACCTCGGCTACGACCGCCTCGACCTCGTGCGGGGCGCGGCCTCCGCCGAGGCCGACCTGACGCTCGGCGTCACGCACGCGCCCTACCAGCGGGTGCTCGACGCGTATGCCGCCGACGGCGCCGACCTCATCGTGGCCGGCCACACCCACGGCGGCCAGGTGTGCGTGCCCGGCTACGGCGCCCTCGTGACGAACTGCGACCTCGACACCTCCCGCGTCAAGGGCCTCTCGCGCTGGTGGCCGGGGGCGGGCTCGACGCCGTCGTCCGAGGCGCCGGCGGACGCCGCCTGGTTGGAGGTGTCAGCCGGTCTGGGCACCGCTCCGACCGCTCCCGTACGCCTGGCCTGCCGCCCCGAGGCCACCCTCCTGACGCTCGTCCCGCGGTCGCGCGGCTGACCTCCAGCGGGCACGCAACACGCCGCCGAACTGCTCGTCGAACCGGGCTCCGGGCCCGATTCGGAGTTGGGCGGGGGGCTGCGCTAAAGTCTCTCCTTGCTGCCTCCGATCCACGGAAGCGTCCACGGACGAGCCCACGGAGCGGGTGGCAGATGCAGCACCGGGGTGTGGCGCAGCTTGGTAGCGCGCTTCGTTCGGGACGAAGAGGTCGCAGGTTCAAATCCTGTCACCCCGACCAGACTGCAGCTCAAGGACCCCCTGCCACTGGCAGGGGGTCCTTGCTTTTTCCTGTGGTGCCGACGGCTCGGCGCGACACTGGGTAGCAACGCGGGACGTCGGACCCAGCACGGCGCCCGGTGCCCGCCCGGAGGGAGTCTCCTGTGAGCGCAGATGTCGACCCGACCCGACTGGCGGCAGTCCCCGGCGCACCCGAGGCGACCGGGCCGGCCGGCGCGGGCGCGACGTCGTCGGCACTCCCGGTCTTCCTGTCCACCGAGCACTGGAGCCTGCTCGGCACCCGGTCGATGACGTGGTCCGAGGTGATGAACCGCATCACGATTCACCTGACCGTGGTCTCGGCGCTGCTCGTCGTCCTCGTCCTCACGGTGCAGAAGACCGGTTTCGGCGCGCCCTTCCGGGTCATGGCCATCGGGTTCGCGTCGGTCGCGCTCGTGATGGGGACCCTGACCGCGATCCGCGTCAACATGGCGAGCCAGGAGGACGCCTGCCTCGTGGCCGCGATGAACCGCCTCCGACACGCGTACGTCGAGCTGACGCCGGAGATCGAGCCGTACCTCACGGTCTCGACCCACGACGACGACCGCGGGGTGCTGCTGACGTATGCCGTCGGGCAGCCACGCAGTCTGCCGCTGCACGTCATGGGCAGCACGTCCTTCTTCCTCATGACGGTCAACGGCATCGTGGCCGGCACGCTGGGTGCCCTCGTGGCGAGCGCCGTCGATGCCAGCACACCGATCGTCACGGTGGCGGGAGTCCTCGCCGGGCTGGCCTACGTCGCCGGGCACCTGGCGGTGGGACGGCGAGTGTTCAAGGGCAAGCCCCTGAACGCGCGCTATCCGACGCCGGGCTGAGGTCCACCGCTGACCGACTCACTCCTCGCCCGACGGCGTGGTCGCCCGCACCGCCTCGGCCACGACGTCGACGAGCTGGCCGGTCTTCTCCAGCATCGCGCGCTGACGCACGGCCCCGTTCCCCTCCTCTCGGACGCGGAGCAGACCGTCCTCGACGACGGTGAGGTCGCCCGCCGCCTCCAGGGCCGGCCCTACGTGGTCGACGAGAGCGGCCAGCACCGACCAGGCCGGCTTCGGCAGTCCGGTGCGCCAGTCGACCAGGTGCCCGTCGAGTCCCTCCCGTCCGGCCTGCCAGGTGGCAAGGCGGATCATCTGGGTCGGCACGTCGGGTGCTTCGCTGCCAGAACGCCACTCCCCTGCGGCGGTCTCGACGAGACCGCGGCACAGGGCGGCAACGACGATGGCCTCGTCGGCCGTGAAGCACACGTCGGCCGAACGGATCTCGACTGTCGGGTAGTGCGTGGCCAGGCGGGCATCGAAGTAGACCATCCCCTCGTCGAGGATCACCGACGAGAGCACCATCTGCCGCACGAGACGGTGGTACGCCTGCGCCGAGCCGAAGCGGTCGGTCGGCCCCCACGACGGCCACTTCGCGAGCGCCTGCGACCGGTAGCTGGCAAAACCGGAGTCCACGCCGTTCCAGAAGGGCGAGTTCGCGCTCAGGGCGAGCAGCGTCGGCAGCCACACGCGGATCCGGTCCAGCACGCCGACGCCCTCGTCGTCGCTCTCGACCGACACGTGCACGTGACAGCCGCACGTCAGGTGCTCGCGGGCAGTCAGCTGGTAGCGGTCCTCCATCCACGCGTACCGGGTCGACCTGGCTGCGATCGGGTGCACCGGCAGGGGCGACGTGCCGAGGGCCGCGACGCTCGAGCCGGTCTCGCGGGCCGCCGCGACGGCCGCGCCCCGCCACCTCAGCACCTCCTCGCGCAGCGTCTCGAGGTCGGCGGCCGGGGCGGTGTGCGTCTCGATCTGCTGCTGCTGGAACTCGCCCTCCAGCGCTCCGTGCACGCCGACGCCCGCGACCTCGGGCGGCGCGTGCGGCGCCCGCACGAGCATCCGCCCCGACACCGAACGCGGCCTCCCGTTGCGGACGTCGACGAGGAGCATCTCCTCCTCGACCCCGAGGGTGCGCACCATGACCGCTCCTTACCCAGCGCGGGCCCCGAACCCGCCACCCGAGCCCGCCACCCGAGTGCGGCCGGCGGGCTGCCAACCGGGTTGCAGGGAATGATCCTCGGGCCGGTGGCGCTGTCACTCGATGTCGCCCTGCAGCCCACCAGGAGGACCATGTCGATCTCGTCAACCGTCGGTTTCCGCTCGGAACGCGGACCCGTGCTCATCGCCCTCATGCTGTCGACGTCGCTCATCGCGCTCGACTCGACGATCCTCGCGACCGCCGTCCCGTCGATCGTCGACGACCTCGGCGGGATGGGCCAGTTCCCGTGGCTCTTCTCCGTCTACCTCCTCGCGCAGGCCGTCTCGGTGCCGGTCTACTCCAAGCTCGCGGACACGGTGGGGCGCAAGCCGGTCATCCTCTTCGGCGTCGGTCTCTTCCTCGTGGGGTCGGTCATGTGCGGGTTCGCCTGGGACATGACCTCGCTCATCGTCATGCGCGCCGTCCAGGGGCTCGGGGCAGGAGCGGTGCTACCGGTGACGGTCACCATCGCCGGTGACATCTACACCGTGGCCGAGCGCGCCAAGGCCCAGGGCTACCTCGCGAGCGTGTGGGCGACCTCGTCCGTGGTCGGGCCGACGCTCGGCGGCGTCTTCTCCCAGTTCGTCTCGTGGCGCTGGATCTTCTTCGTCAACATCCCCCTCTGCCTGCTGGCCGCGACGATGCTGTGGCGCACCTACTCCGAGTCGCTCGAGCGCCGAACGCACCGCATCGACTACGCCGGGTCCGTCGTGCTCACGGTGTCGCTGACACTGCTCATCCTCGCCGTCCTCGAGGGTGGCCAGGCGTGGGCGTGGAGCTCGTGGCAGAGCATCGCCTCGTTCGGGGTCGGAGCGGTCCTGCTCGCCGTCTTCGTCGCGATCGAGCGTCGGGCGGCCGAGCCGGTGCTTCCCTTCGAGATCTTCACGCGGCGACTCATCGTCGCGACGTGTCTCATCTCGGTGGGCATCGGCGCCGTGCTCGTGGGGATGACGTCGTACGTGCCGACCTTCCTCGAGCGCACGACCGGGGCCACCCCGATCGTGGCCGGTCTCGCCGTCGCCGCGCTCACGGTCGGCTGGCCGATCTCGGCCTCACAGTCGGGCCGCCTCTACCTGCGCATCGGCTTCCGCCCCACCGCCCTCATCGGCCTGTCGCTCGCCACCGTCGGCGCGCTCGGCCTGTGGGTCGCCTCCGCGTCCCCGAGCCCGTGGACCGCGGCTGCGGCGTGCTTCGTCGTGGGCCTGGGGCTCGGTTTCGTGGCGACCCCGACCCTGGTCGCCGCGCAGGCGTCGGTTGCCTGGCACGAGCGGGCCGTCGTCACGGGCACCAACATGTTCATGCGGTCGGTCGGCAGCGCGGTCGGGGTCGCGATCTTCGGCGCCATCGCCAACGCCGTCATCGCGGCCCGCGGCGGGGACGGCTCGGCAACGGCGATCCAGGCCGGCTCCAGCGCCGTCTTCCTGGCGATGCTCGTCGCGGCGGCGGTGAGCATCGTGGCAGGCCTGCTCATGCCGCACACCCGAGCCGAGGACGTCGAGCAGGCCGCGGCCGACCGCGACCCCGAGCTGCCCGAGCTGCCCGAGCTGCCCGAGCTGCCCGAGCTGCCCGAGCTGCCCGAGACCGAGCCTTCCACCGCCTGACCGTCAGGGGGCGTATGCCGTCACCGACCGACCGCCACGTATGTGCCCTCCACGCTCAGCCGGGCGGCATACGCCCCGTCGTGGCGGTCCGTCGGACGACCGAGCGGCCTCGAGGTCGGCGTCGTTCAGGCGGCGCCCTTGACGAGGCGCATCACGGCACGCTCGAGGGCGTCGCGGTCCCGCACCCGGACGAGCTCGCCGAGCTCGAGGCGCGCGCGGTCGGCCTTGGACAGGCGCGAGAGGCTCGGTGCGACGGTGCGACCGACCGCGAACTCGTCGAGGACGCGCGGGTCGACGTACGACCGCCGGGCGACGGCAGGCGTGTTTCCGAGGTGCTCGGACACGACCTTCATCGCGTCCTTCTCGGCGCGCTTCAGGTCGCGCTCGGACTCCACCGGGCCGTTGCGGGCCAGCGCGACGGCCGCCGTGACGGTCGCTGCCCAGGTGCGGAGGTCCTTGACGGTGTACTCGTCGCCGACCAGCTCCTTGAACGCGACGTTGAGGTCGCCGGAGCTCAGCTCGTGCCAGCCGCTCGTGTTGCGGTAGGCGAGCAGCCGTTCGCCCGGGTAGCCACTGCGCTTGAGCGACAGCACGATCCGCGACAGCAGCTGGTCGGTCATGACCGCCTCGCGGGTGACCCCGGACTTGGCCGGGAACTCGAACGTCACGTCCTCGCCGCTGACGGCGACGTGCGAGCGCAGCAGGGTGGCGACGCCGTGCGATCCGTGCTCGGCCTCGTACTCGTCGCCACCGCTGCGGAACAGGCCAGCATCGAGCATCCGCAGACCTGCGGCCGTGACGCGCTTCTTGGTCAGGCCGCTGGTGCGCAGGTCTGCCGCGACCTGCTTGCGCGCGGCGGGCAGCTTGCGGGCGAGCGTGAGCACTCGGTCGTGCTTCTCGCGGCCCCGGGCCTCGTGCCACTTCTCGTGGTAGAGGTACTGCCGACGCCCGGCGTCGTCGGTGCCGACCGCCTGGATGTGACCGTTGGGATACGGGCTGATCCAGACGTCCTTCCAGGCGGGTGGGACGACGAGCGCCTTGGCGCGCTCACGCGTGTCGGGGTCGACCGCCGACCCGTCCGGGCCGACGTAGCCGAATCCATTGCCCCGCCGCACGCGCCGGATGCCCGGCTTCTCGATGTCGCTCCGTCGCAGTCGCACACCGGGGTGATACCCGATGGTGGCCGCGGCGCAATCACCCAGCTGTGCTACTCCGGTCTCACACCGGCGACCTCCGACGTCGCGTCGGTGGTGTCGCCGGAGGACGCGGTGTGGTCGGGCCCGTCCGGAGTCGAGACGGGCACGATGTCGGGCACGTCGATCTGTGGCATGCCAGGTGGTTGCGGCGGGTCGGGAGTGACCGGTGGGAAGACCGATCCGTCGCTCTGCAGGTGGGATTCGTGAGGGGTCACGTCGTTGTTACCTATCGCCCCGAGTAGCGGTGTGTACGTCTTGCTCTTTCGACCATACCCGCGCTCCCCGAGCCCGAACCCCTCGTCCTTCCCGGCATTCGATGTATCCGACGATCACGGGTGACCGCCGAACACATCGAACGCGGTGGGCGGCCGTGCGGGGCGGCGGGCCTCAGCGGTTGAGCACGGCGACGCGGCCCTGCTCGCCCGACGCCCAGCACGCTCCGTCGCTCGTGCACTCGACCGAGTCGAAGCTGCCGGTGTCGAACGTCGCCCACGTGCGTCCGCCGTCGCTCGACACGTCCGAGCCTGAGGGACCGACCGCGAGGACGGTGCGCGAGGTGCCGGAGACCCAGGCGGATCCGGACCGGTAGCCGCCCGGGTTCACCGTCGACTTCGTCCACGTCGCACCGCCGTCGTCGGTCCAGGCAGCGTTGTCGACAGCGTTGGTGGGAGCCGCGAAGTCGCCGCCCAAGAGGACCCCGCGGCGGGCGTCGCGGAACGTCACCGAGAAGACGCCCGCCGACGGGCCGCCCGCGACCGGGCTGTCCGCCACGGTCCAGGTGCGCCCGTGGTCGGTCGACGTGAAGACCCGTGCCGGGTCCACGCCGCCGCTCGCCAGGTAGGTGCGGCCGGCGACTCCCGTCGTGAGGCAGGTGCCGGATGCCGCGAAGGCCGCCTCGCCGTCCTTCGCCACGGGCATCCCGGCGGGGTCGACGGGCGACCACGACCGGCCCCCGTCAGAGGTCTCGACGAGCCGGAACCTCCCGTCGACAGGGTCGCTCATCGCCAGCCCGCGTCGCGGTGAGCTGAACGCCAAGCAGTCGTAGAACGCGCGCGGGTCGGTGTTGCGGAACGTCTCGGTCCAGCTCGCCCCGCCGTCGTCGGTGCGCAGGATCCGGGAGTCCGTGCCCTCGCCGATCGAGAGGATCACCGCGTGCCGGGCGTCGAACGCCTCGATGTCACGGAACTGGAGGGCGCCAGTGCCGAGGCCCTGCGGGCTGACCTTCGCCCAGGTGGCGCCGCCGTCGGTGGTGCGCAGCACGGTGCCGTTGGTGCCGCTGACCCAGGCGACGTCACGCGAGACGGGCGCGAGCCCCCGGAACCGCACGGTCGTGCCGGTCGGCGTGAGCGTCCAGCCGTATGCCGTCGCCTGCGCCCCGCTGGGACGTTCGGCAGCGCCACGAGGCGACGAGACGGCATACGTGCTCAGGGACGTGACGAGTGCGGCGGTGGCCGCGACGACGAGGACTGATCGGGTGCGAGCTCTCATACCTCGCGAAACTAGTCCCGCCGCGACCAATCGGCGCGCTCAGCGGCCGGTGCCCCCGTAGACGATGGCCTCGTCGGCGGCGTCGAGCCCGAACGCCGTGTGGACGGCCCGGACCGCGTCGTCGAGCTGCTCGGCACGCGTCACCGCCGAGACGCGGATCTCGGAGGTCGAGATCATCTCGATGTTGATGCCGGCCTCGGCGAGGGCACCGAAGAACTTGGCCGAGACGCCCGGGTGGCTCTTCATGCCGGCGCCGACGAGGGCGATCTTGCCGATCTTGTCGTCGAGGCGGAGGTCCTGGTAGTCGACCTCGTGCTTGATCGACTGGAGCACCTGCATGCCGCGGGCGCCGTCGGCCTGGGGCAGCGTGAAGGAGATGTCGGTCTTGGCCGTCTCGGCGGCCGACACGTTCTGCACGATCATGTCGATGTTGATGCCGGCCTCGGCGATCGCGCCGAAGATCTTGGCGGCGATGCCGACCCGGTCGGGCACCCCGACGATGGTGATCTTGGCCTCGCTGCGGTCGTGGGCGATGCCGGCGATGATCGGAGCTTCCACAGCGCCTTCTCCTTCGTAGGGGTTGTCCTTGATCCAGGTGCCGGCCTTCTGCGACCACGACGAGCGCACGTGGATCGGGATGCCGTAGCGGCGGGCGTACTCCACGCAGCGCAGGTGCAGGATCTTGCTGCCGTTCGCCGCGAGGTCGAGCATCTCCTCCATCGACAGGACGTCGAGCTTGCGGGCGCTCGGCAGCACGCGCGGGTCGGCGGTGAAGACGCCGTCGACGTCGGTGTAGATCTCGCAGACGTCGGCCTCGAGCGCCGCGGCGAGCGCGACGGCGGTCGTGTCGGAGCCGCCGCGACCGAGGGTGGTGATGTCCTTCGTCGTCTGGCTGACGCCCTGGAAGCCGGCGACGATGGCGATGTGGCCGGCGTCGAGGGCGCTCTGGATGCGACCGGGCGTCACGTCGATGATGCGGGCCGCGCCGTGGGCGTCGTCGGTGATGACGCCCGCTTGGCTGCCGGTGAACGAGCGGGCCTCGGCGCCGAGCTGCGCGATCGCCATGGCCACCAGGGCCATCGAGATGCGCTCGCCCGAGGTGAGCAGCATGTCGAGCTCGCGGGCGGGCGGCGCCGGCGTGACCTGCTCGGCGAGGTCCATCAGCTCGTCGGTCGTGTCACCCATGGCGGAGACGACGACGCACACCGAGTGGCCGGCGCGCTGCGTCTCGACGATGCGGCGGGCCACGCGCTTGATGGCCTCGGCATCGGACACGGACGACCCGCCGTACTTCTGGACGACGATGCTCACACTGGCTCCCGATCTGCTCTTCGGACGGACACCGCTGTGACGGACACTGCTGCGGTGCGGCCGAGTCTAGGCTCGCGCGCGTGGCGTCCACCGGGGCGTCGCGATGGTGAGATGTGCGTGGATTCGTCCGCCACGCCGCACGTTCTTGCGCGGGCTACGGGTGCAGCGCGTCGAACTCCGCCTCACCCACGGCCTCCTCGTCGGCGTCGAGCCGCAGGTGGGCGAGGATCGAGTGCAGCGAGCGGAGCGCCATCAGACCCCGGTCACCCCAGTGCGACAGGTAGCCGAACTGCCACCACCACAGGGCCTCGAGCCTGCGGCCGGTCGCGTAGTGCTTCAGCCCGTGGCTCAGCGACACCGCCACGTCCACGAGGTCGTTGGTGATCGAGCCGTCGGCACGCTCCGACGACGTGATCGGGTCGATGACGTAGACGTAGTCGTCGATGCCGGAGAAGACGTTCGCGAGGCCCGTGCGCAGCGGGTCGGCGTCGTCGTCGGCCGCGTCCGGCTCGAACCGCTCCTCCGGCACGACGTCCTCGATCGCCCCGAGCCGCGCGCCAGCCAGGAGCACCTGCGAGAGCGCGAGCGTCAACAACGGGAGCGCCGTGTCGGGCGAGCTGCCCGACGCCACCTCCGTGACGGACGTCAGGAAGGCACTCGCCTCCGCCGCGGTCAGGTCGGCCAGGCCCGACAGGTCGTCGGCCTCGCTCGCGTGGCCCTCGGTCACCGGGTCATCAGTCATGGTCCCAGCATGCCGTATGCCGTGTGGCCCGGTCGCGCCGGCAACGGGCGCACCCACCCAGCTGGGGTCACGGCATACGCACCCTCCGTGATCGAAAGAGCGATCCTTCCGAGCGGACGGATCGCTCTTTCGATCACGGAGGGTGTGTGGGGGCGCGAGGGTGGTCAGGCGTCGACGCGGCGACGGCCCTCGAAGGCCCGCCCGAGCGTGACCTCGTCGGCGTACTCGAGGTCGCCGCCGACGGGCAGCCCGGACGCCAGACGGGTGACCGTCAGGCCGACGTCACGCAGCAGCCGCGAGAGGTAGGTGGCGGTGGCCTCGCCCTCGAGGTTGGGGTCGGTCGCGATGATGACCTCCTGCACCTCGCCCGAGGCGAGGCGGGTCATCAGCTCGCGCACCCGCAGGTCGTCGGGGCCGATGCCGTCGATCGGGCTGATCGCGCCGCCGAGCACGTGGTAGGTGCCGCGGAACTCGCGGGTGCGCTCGATGGCGACGACGTCCTTGGGCTCCTCGACGACGCAGATCGCGGTCTGGTCGCGGCGCGGGTCGGCGCAGATGCGGCACCGCTCGGCCTCGGCGACGTTGCCGCACTGCTCGCAGAACCGGACCCTCGCCTTGACCTCGGTGAGCGCCGTGACGAGCCGCGTCACGTCGTCGGAGTCGGTCTGGAGCAGGTGGAAGGCGATGCGCTGCGCGCTCTTGGGGCCGATCCCCGGGAGTCTTCCGAGCTCGTCGATGAGGTCCTGCACCGCGCCTTCGTACACACGGCAACCCTAAGCCTCGAAAAGCCCTGCTGCGGACCGCCGCACCGGTCTAGCGTGGCGAGAGGGGGCGCCGCCGTCGACAGCCGGCGGCAGCGGCGGCTGCGGGTGGCGGGCGGCGTGGCCCCGGGACCGTGAGGAGGCAACGTGGCCGAGCGACGGACGGACCGAACCGTGTCCCGGCGCAGCGAGCGGATCCAGGAGGCTGTGCCGTTCCGGATGATGTTCGGGTTCCGCATGCACTCCGGCTACGCCGAGCGTCGGCTCGAGCCCGGCGTGCTGGACCTCACCTTCGGTGACCCGCACGAGCTCCAGATGCCGGAGTACGTCGAGGCGCTCAGGTCGGCCGCGGTGCCGCAGGACGAGCTGTGGTTCGCGTACAAGCAGAGCGAGCGCCCGGCCCAGGACGCGGCGGCGGCCTCCCTCGAGCGTGTCGTGCCCCTCGGCTGGACCGGCGACGACGTGCGGATGACGACCGGCGGGTTCGGTGCGATCACCGTCGCGATGAAGGTGCTCGCCGACCCCGGCGAGGAGGTCGTCTACACGCTGCCGCCGTGGTTCCTCTACGAGCCGCTCGCACTGGAGGCAGGGCTCGTCCCCGTCAAGGTGAGGGCCACCCAACCGAGCTTCGACCTCGACCTGGAGGCCATCGCGGCGGCGCTCACCGAGCGCACCCGGATCGTCGTGGTGAACTCCCCGAACAACCCGACCGGTCGCATCTACCCACCGGGTCTGCTGCTGGGTCTCGCCGGCCTGCTCGCTGAGGCATCGGCGCGCTTCGGGCACCGCATCTGGATCGTGTCGGACGAGCCGTACAACCGGATCGTGTTCTCCGGCAACGAGTTCCACAGCCCGGCGGAGTTCTACCCGCACACGCTGATCTGCTACTCCTACGGCAAGACGCTGCTCGCCCCGGGCCAGCGCCTCGGCTACATCGCCGTGCCGCCCGGGCTCGAGGGCCGCGACGAGCTGCTCGAGGCGATCGACATGATGCAGATCGCCGCCGGGTGGCTCTTCCCGAACGCCGTCATGCAGCACGCGACGCCGCAGCTCGAGCAGCTGTGCCTCGACGTCGCCGCCCTCGAGGCGAAGCGCGACCGGCTGGTCGGCGCGATGCGCGACATCGGCTACGAGGTGGAGGCGCCCGACGGCACCTTCTACCTGTGGCCGCGCTCCCCGGTGCCGGACGACGAGGCGTTCGTCGCCGACCTCTCGACGCGCGGCGTCCTCGTCATGCCGGGTGCGCTCTTCGAGACTCCCGGATGGTTCCGGATCTGCCTCACCGCGACGGCCGAGACGATCGAGGCGGCCATCCCCCACCTGCGCGACGCCTTCCAGTCCGCGACCGCGCCGGTCAGTAGCTGAGCCGCCGAACAGTCCCGCACGAAAGCGCGCCACGGCGCAGTTTCAGCGCAGTCCAGCCGCCAAACCGACACGAAAGCGCGCCACGGCGCAGTTTCGGCGCAGTCTCAGGTCAGGGTAGGTCCGGTCAGCGGGGGCCGTCGGCGAGGGCGCTCTCCCAGCGCTGCTCGACCCGACCGAGCCGCCACACTGCGACCGCGACGAGCCAGGTGACCACGAAGAGCCCGACGATCCAGAAGCCGACGTCGCCGAGGTCGACCGACCCGATCCATGCGACCGGCCCGCTCGTCACGCCCAGCTTCTCGCCGAGCAGCCCGACGAGCTCGATGACGCCGACGACCAGGGCCACCGCGACCGACAGCGACGTCACGGTGATGTTGTAATAGATCTTGCGCACCGGGCGGCTGAAGGCCCAGCCGTAGGCCACGTTCATGAAGGCCCCGTCGAGGCTGTCGAGCAGCGACATCCCGGCCGCGAAGAGCACGGGCATCACGAGCACGGCATACCAGGGCAGGTCGGCAGCGGCGGCTCCGCCCGCGATGACGAGGAGCCCCACCTCGGTGACCGTGTCGAAGCCGAGGCCGAAGAGCAGGCCGACGGGATACATGTGCCACGGCTTGCGCACGGTCCTCGTGACGCGGCCGAGGATGCGGTTGAGGAAGCCACGCTTGTCGAGCTGCCGCTCGAGCTCGGACTCGTCGAAGTGACCGGCGCGCATCCGGCGGAAGACCTTGAGGATGCCGACGAGCGCCGCGAGGTTGATCAGGCCGATGAGCACGAGGAAGACGCCGGAGACGGTCGTGCCCCAGACGCCGGTGACCTGCTGAAGCGTCGACCCGTCGTCCTCGATGGCCCCGGCGAGCGCCCTGATGCCGAGCGCGAGCAGCAGCACCATGACGAACACGACCGAGCTGTGCCCGAGGCTGAACCAGAAGCCGACGCTCATCGGCCGCTGCCCCTCACCCATGAGCTTGCGGGTCGTGTTGTCGATGGCGGCGATGTGGTCGGCGTCGAATGCGTGGCGCATCCCGAGGGTGTATGCCGTCACGCCGAGCCCCAGACCGAAGACCTGGCCGGCGACGCGGTACTCCGCAGGCGCAACCACGAGCACGAGCAGTCCCCACCCGACGACGTGCAACAGGGCGACGAAGGCGGCCATGCCGGCCAGGCTGCGTCGCTCGTCGCGCGTCAGCTGCGCCACTCGCGACAGTCGCCCTGGCCGCGAGGAGCGGGTCGCCGACGAGGTCGCGGTGGGAGCGGTCACGCACCCACGCTAGATGCGACTGAGTCGCATCTGCAAGGCGTTGCGGCGAGGACGCGCTCTGGTCAGGCGGACGACTCGTCCGCCGGCACCTCGTTGTAGGCGTCGACGCGCTCCTGGCCGCTCAGCGCGGCGATGGCCTCCATGACGCGGTCGGTCAGCAGGCGACGCGCCTTGCCCGCCGGCATACCGGCGTACTCCTCGACACCGATCGGCTCACCGAAACGCACCGTCACCTTCGCCAGCTTCGGGAAGCGGGCGCCCACCGGCTGGATGTTCTCCGTGCCGACGAGGCCGACGGGCACGACCGGCACCTGGGCCGTGAGCGCGAGCCAGGCGACACCCGTGCGGCCCCGGTAGAGCCGGCCGTCGCGCGACCGGGTGCCCTCCGGGTAGATGCCGAACGCGTCGCCCGCCTTGAGCACCTCGAGCGCGGTGTCGAGGCTCTCCTGGGCCGCCGTCGGCGAGTGCCGGTTGACCGGCACCATGCCGACCGCGCTGAAGAAGCCCTTGCGCAGCAGGCCCCCGACGCCGGGGCCGGTCCAGTACTCCTCCTTGGCGAGGAACCGCACCTGTCGCGGCGAGGCCAGCGGGATCGCGAACGAGTCGATGAACGAGAGGTGGTTGCTCGCCACGATGACGCCCCCATCGCGGGGGATGTTCTCCTTGCCCTCGATCGTCGGGCGGTACAGCGCATGGGACAGCGGGTACAGGAGGTTGCGCCCGAGGCTGTAGAACATGGGCCACAGCCTAGGGCCGTGGTCAGGTGGCAGGGTTACGGCGTCCGAACCGACGCCGTGCCGCTCACTCCCTGGTACGCGTGGTGCTCGCCCGCAGCCCCGGGCCTATGCCGTGGGGTGCACTCGGGCGCCCGGCCTCAGGCCCGCGCGCGGACCGTCCAGGCACTCGCGGCCACCGCGAAGGCCCCCTCGGGGAGCAGCTGGCGGCAGCGTTCGCGCAGGGCGACGCGGCCCGTGTCGTCCAGAGCCTGCACGTGGGCCCCGGCAGGGCCAACCCCGAGGGTGTACGGCTCCCACCAGTCGTCGAAGCCCGCGTGCTCGACGGTGACGGTCAGCGTCGTCTCCTCGATCTGGTTGAGGCCGGCCTCGTCGCAGAGCCGGGCCAGCTCACCCTCGTTGACGCCCGGCAGGCGCGACTCGTCCACGACGTCGGGGTCGAGGTCACGCGCCGCCTGCCAGAAGGTGGTGAGCGGTCCACTGCCGCCGCCGAGGTCCCACACACAGGCGGCGACGGTTCCGCCGGGACGCGTGACGCGACCCATCTCGCGCAGGCCACCGACCGGATCGGTGAGGAAGTGGACGACGAGCTGGGCGAGGGTCTGGTCGAAAAGGTCGTCGGGATAGGGCAGCAGCTCGGCCGTGCCGGTCTGCACGTCGAGCGTGGGGAAAGCCTGGCGCAGGGCCGCGAGGAAGTGCTGCGACGGGTCGATGGCCGAGACCCCGTCCGACCCGAGTCGTTCCACGAGGACCCGGGTCAGCGCCCCGGGCCCGCAACCGACGTCGAGAGCGCGGCTGGGCGCGGCGACTCCGGCCCAGTCGGCGAACAGCTCGGCGAGGGGCTCGGAGTATCGCCCCATGAAGCGGTTGTAGGCACCCGCTGCCACCTCGAAGGTCACCTTCCGAAAGTACCGCCGGAGAGGTCAGCGCGACTCCCGAATCCCCAATGCTCCCAACGACAGTCGACGCTCGCAGCGGCTCGGCCACAACCATGAGAGCGATGCCGACGAACCGGTGTGCGTCAGCCCGCGCTCTGCGTTGGGTCGTCGAATGACCCAGCCGGCGTGAATCACCTCACGACTCAATGCAGAGGGGCCACCCGCGGCGGCCACCATGGTGCAAGCGGCTAGTCGTCGAGCTCCTGGACCACGCGGCCACCGAGAACCTTCTCGATGACGGCGCGGCCGATGTCACCGGACTGCTCGATGTCCTCGTCGTCGTCGCTGACGGCCGAGTCGTCGGTGACGGGCTGACGCGGCTGGTCGTCGTCGCTCGATCGAGACGACCCTGACCGCGAGCGAGCCTGCGCGAAGGACTGGCGCACGGCGCTCGCCCCCCGCAACGCCGAGTCGGTGGCAGCACCGTCGACCGACCCGGTCGCCGCGTCGGACAGGGACGGGCCGGGGGGACCGGGGCCCGGCTGGGTGTCGGCCGCCGGCTCGGGCACCGAAGGTCCGGTGGCCCAGTCGGGCGCGGGGCCTGTCACGGCTCCCCACCCGGGGTTCTCCTCGTGCGAGCGACCCGAGGTGGGGCTCAGACCCGAGTCCGCGAGTGCCGAGGCACCGCGCTCATCGGCGCGCGGGGCCCCGCCCTGCTGGTCGCCGCCCGCTGCGCGGGCGGACTCATGACCCGCGCCGGCATCACCCCACGACCCGCGCGAGGCGCCGCCGTCGACCGGACCGGAGGTGCTGCTCGACCCGCCTGCGGGAGCGGACGGCTCGGGATCGGGTGGTCCGGCCGGCACTGCCCCTGGGGGCGGAGCGACGGGCGCCTGCTGTGCGGCCTCGACATGGACCCCATCGACGATGGCGTCGACGCCGAGCTCGTCGATGAGCGCCTGTCGCACGATGTCGGCGTGGTTGCCGGCCCGGAAGGTCTGGGTGAGACCCGCTGTCGCGATGCCGAGCTTCAGGGTGCGGCCGTCGAAGGAGGTGACCTGCGCGTTCTGCGAGACGAACGTCCAGGTGAGGCGGCGCATCGTGAAGATGCGGCCGAGGACGTTGGGCCAGGCCCGGCGGATCGCGTCGGTGTCCATGCCACCGGTCGGGGTCGCCGGCGCCGGGTGCCCGGCCGCCGCTCCGTCCGGTGCCGATCCCTCGGCGTTCTGCTGCGGTGCGACTCGCGCCGCGGACTCGTCGGGTCGCGCACCAGAAGCTGCGCCCGCCTGCAGCGCGCCGGCGTCACCGCCGTCGGCGACGACGGAAGGGCCGCCGACCGACTCGCGGGGCGCCATGACGGGCGGCGCACCGACCTCGGCGCGTGCGGCGTCGATGCGCCCGGCGTCGCCGGGCCCTGAGCCGCCGGGCCCGGAGCCGCCCGAAGGCGCGGAGGCCGAACCGCCGTCACCGCGCCCGATGACGGCCTCGACGTTCGAACGCCCGCCACCTCCCATCCCGCCGGCAGAGTGCGAGGGGGTAGCCGAGGCGCCGCTCGAGGGTGGCGTGTAGTCGGAGACCGTGCGGCCCGGAGCGCTCACCCCGGCCGGCCCACCCGCCCCGGACGACGTGGGGACGGGCTGGCGAGCGGACGCGGCCCCGGACGGCATACCGGCCCCGCCGGAGGCGCTGGGAACGCCACCGACGTCGAGGCGACGCTCGAGCCGGTCGAGGCGGGCGGCATACCCCTGCTCGCCCGACGACCCCGGGAGCAGGATGCGGGCGCAGATCAGCTCGAGCTGCAGGCGCGGCGCGGTGGCGCCGGTCATCTCGGTGAGGCCGCTGTTGACGATGTCGGCAGCCCGCGACAGGGCTCCGGGCCCGAACGCCGACTGCTGGACCCGCATCCGCTCGAGCTGGTCCTCGGGCACGCCGCGCAGCACCTGCGAGACGCCGTCGGGGATGGCCGCGACGATGATGAGGTCGCGCAGCCGCTCGAGGAGGTCCTCGATGAATCGGCGAGGGTCGTGCCCTGACTCGATGACCTTGTCGATCTGCCGGAAGGTGGCCGCGCCGTCGCCCGCGGCGAGCGCGTCGACGGTGCTGTCGAGCAGCTCGCCGTCGGTGAAGCCCAGCAGCGAGACCGCGCCGTCGTAGGTCAGCCCCTGGGGACCGGACCCGGCGATGAGCTGGTCGAGGACCGAGAGCGAGTCACGCACCGATCCGCCGCCGGCGCGCGTGACGAACGAGAGGACACCCGGCTGGACGGCCACCTGCTCGGACTCGAGGAGGCGCTCCATGTAGGTGGTGAGCTTGGCCGGCGGGACGAGCCGGAAGGGGTAGTGGTGCGTGCGCGAGCGGATGGTGCCGATGACCTTCTCGGGCTCGGTCGTCGCGAAGACGAACTTCACGTGCTCGGGCGGCTCCTCGACGATCTTGAGGAGGGCGTTGAAGCCCTGCGGCGTCACCATGTGCGCCTCGTCGATGATGTAGATCTTGAACCGGCTCTGCGCGGGGCCGTAGGAGGCGCGTTCGCGCAGGTCACGGGCGTCGTCGACGCCACCGTGGCTCGCCGCGTCGATCTCGATGACGTCGACGCTGCCCGAGCCGCCGCGCGCGAGCGCCACGCACGAGTCGCACGTGCCGCACGGCTCGGGGGTCGGGCCCTGCTCGCAGTTGAGGCAGCGGGCGAGGATGCGCGCGCTCGTCGTCTTGCCGCAGCCGCGCGGGCCGCTGAAGAGGTAGGCGTGGTTGACGCGACCCGTGCGCAGCGCCTGCATGAGCGGCTCGGTCACGTGCTCCTGCCCGATGACGTCGGCGAAGCTCTCGGGCCGGTAACGGCGGTACAGGGCGGTGGCCATGCGGGAAACCCTAACCGTCCGGGCCGACGGCGGTCTGCCCGGTGAACGGGACCTGACGGTTCGCCGTGACACCGGCAATTTGGGTGGTGGCTGTCGGCGGGTCGACCTAGGGTCTTAGGCACTCAGGTCCGGGTGCAACGAGCGCCGTCAGCGACCGCTGGAGGAGGTCATGATGCCCGATCCGATTCCGCGCACGCCCCTGTCGGGCAGCTGGGACGCCGACACCCTGGTGGCCCGCTACGACGAGGTCCGCGCGCACACCGAGTCCCTCGCCGCGCCGCTCTCGCCCGAGGACCAGACCGTCCAGTCGATGCCCGACGTCTCACCGACGAAGTGGCACCGCGCGCACGTCACGTGGTTCTTCGAGACCTTCGTGCTCGCCGACCACGAACCGTCGTTCACGCCCTACCAGGACCAGTACTGGTTCCTCTTCAACAGCTACTACGAGGGTGTCGGCCCCCGCTACGCCCGCGCCGAGCGTGGTCACATCACGCGCCCCGGTGCCCACGACGTCGGCCTCTACCGCGACAACGTCGACGCCCGGATGCGCGACCTCGTCACCGCGCTCGACGGCGGCGCGCTCGAGAAGCTCTCCTCCACCATCGAGCTGGGCTTCCACCACGAGCAGCAGCACCAGGAGCTGCTCCTCATGGACATCAAGCACGTGCTGTCGGTCAACCCGCTCCAGCCCACGTATGCCGGCAGCCCCCTCACGCCGTCCGAGCCCGACCCGTTGGGATGGGTCGACGTGCAGGGCGGTCTCGTCGAGGTCGGGCACCGCGGCGCCGGGTTCTCCTTCGACAACGAGCTGCCGCTGCACCAGCAGTGGCTCGAGCCCTACCGTCTCGCCGACCGTCTCGTCACCAACGGCGAGTGGCTCGAGTTCATGGCCGACCGAGGCTACGAGCGCCACGAGCTCTGGCTATCCGACGGCTGGGCGCGGGTGGGCGCCGAGGGCTGGCGCGCTCCGTTCTACTGGCGGGAGCACGACGGTGTCTGGTTCGAGCACACGCTGAGCGGCACGCGTCCGGTCGACCCCGGGCTGCCCGTGAGCCACGTCAGCCACTACGAGGCCGACGCCTACGCGACGTGGGCCGGCAAGCGGCTGCCCACCGAGGTCGAGTGGGAGCACGGCGTCATCGCCGACGGGCAGGAGCAGCAGCCCGCCACCGGCGCCAACCTCGCCGACCTCGAGACCTTCCACCCGCGGCCTGCCGGGCCACCGACGGGGCACCTGCGCCAGGTCTACGGCGACTGCTGGGAGTGGACCTCCTCCGCCTACCTCGCCTACCCCGGCTACCACCCACCGGCCGGCGCCATCGGCGAGTACAACGGCAAGTTCATGTCCGGCCAGATGGTGCTGCGAGGCGGCTGCGCCCTCACGCCTGCGGGTCACGCGCGGGCGAGCTACCGCAACTTCTTTCCACCCGCGTCCCGCTGGGCCCTGTCGGGGGTCCGTCTCGCCGATGGAGGTGTTCGCCGATGACCGCTCATGAGCCCGTCGTCACCGTCGCTCTCGACCCCGACTGGGCGTCGGGGTCGCTCGTGTCCGACGTACGCCGCGGCCTCGGCTCGCAGCCGCGCACCCTGCCGCCGAAGTGGCTCTACGACGACGTGGGCTCCGACCTCTTCGACGAGATCACCCGGCTGCCCGAGTACTACCCGACCGAGTGCGAGCGCACGATCCTGCGTGAGCACGCCGACGACATCGTGGCGGCCTGCGACGCGACGACGTTCGTCGAGCTCGGAAGCGGCACGAGCGACAAGACCCGCACCCTCCTCGACGCGTTCACCTCGGCGGGTCGGCTCGAGCGATTCGTTCCCGTCGACGTCTCCGAGCAGACGCTGCGCGACGCGGCGGCGATGCTCACCGAGCGCTACCCGTCGCTGCGCGTCGAGGCTCTCGTCGGTGACTTCACGCTGCACCTCGGGCACCTGCCCCACGGCGACCGGCGGCTCGTCGCTTTCCTCGGCGGCACCATCGGCAACTTCTACGTCGAGGAGCGGGCGGCCTTCCTCGGGGCCCTGCACGACAGCCTCGAGCCCGGCGACTGGTTCCTGCTCGGCACCGACCTCGTCAAGAGCGCCGACCGGCTGATCGCCGCCTACGACGACAGCCGCGGGGTCACCGCGAGGTTCGTGACGAACTGCCTGCGGGTGCTCAACCGCGAGCTCGGCGCCGACTTCGACGTCGACGCGTTCTCCTACGTGCCGTTCTGGGACCCCCGCCAGGAGCGCATGGACCTGCGGCTACGCGCCGACATGCCCCAGCGGGTGACGATCCCGGGCGCCGACCTCACGTTCGACCTCGCCCACGGTGAGGAGATCCGCGTCGAGATCTCGACGAAGTTCCGGCACGAGAGCCTTCGCGACGAGCTGGGGGCCGCCGGCTTCGCGGTCGAGCGCACGTGGACCGACCCCGCCGGCGACTTCGCCCTGACCCTGGCCCGCCGCGAGGAGTGACGGGGCTCCGGTTCAGGCGAGCAGGCGGTCGGTGAGAGTTTCGAGCCACCAGCGCTCGACGTCGTCGGCCGACCAGCCACGCTCCTGGGTGGCGATGTCGAAGACCTGGATCGAGCAGACCATCGCGTAGACGTCGAGGGCGAGGTCGATGCTGACCCCCGCGCGGCGCGCCGTCGCCGGCCATGTGGAGAAGACGCGCCGCCGGTTCTCGTCGCCCCGGCTCCGGCCCTGCTCGTAGGCCGCTGCGAGCGCCGGCTCGTTGCGCCCGCCCTCGACGGTGAGACGCAGTCCGTCGCCCCCGCGCTCGAAGAGCCGGCGGTCGAAGCGGACGAAGGCGGCGAGCTGCTCTGCCGGATCCCCTTCCGCTGCAGCCAGATCCGCGGTCACCTGTGCGACGTCGGCATCCATCTCGCCGCTGTCGACGAGGGACCTCGCGAGGCCCGCCTTGGTGCCGTAGACGGCATACACGGTGGCTTCCGAGACACCGGCGTCAGCAGCGACGGAGCGGACGCTGGTGCCCGACCAGCCCGACTCGACGAACCGTCTGCGGGCGGCCCGGGCGATGCGCTCCCTGGTGCGTTCGGCCTGCTCCTCGCGCACGGCTGAGTGGTAGCTGCGCGTGCTCGTCTCCGGTTCCTTCACGAAACCCATTGTATCCATCCGTTGAGTGGATCTATATTGACTGAGCATCGCTCAATGAATGATGAGCAACTCACTCGAAGGAGAGCACCGTGAACACCACCCAGCTGAGCACCACCGCCGCAGACCGCCTCGCCCCGGGCGCGCTGGACATCGCGAAGGACGTCCTCGCACGCCTCGAGGCCGCGTGGGCCACCGGCGACGGCGAGGCCTTCGGCGCCCCGTACGCCGACGACGCGACGTTCGTGACGGTCCGCGGCGAGCAGGTCCGCGGCCGCAGCTGCATCGCCGGCGGGCACGCCGCGATGCTCACCTCCATCTACGCCGGCAGCACGAACCAGATGGAGGTCGTCGGCGCACGCTTCGTTGCGGACGACGTCATCGTCGCCACCTCGCGCAACACGATGGTCGCCCCGACCGGACCGCTGGCCGGCACGAACACCGCGATGTCGACCTCGGTGCTCGTGCGCGACGGGTCGCAGTGGCGCATCGCGGCCACCCAGAACACCCTCGAGGCCGCCCACTGAGCACCCTGGCCGCCGCCGCCGCAACGAGATCACCCATCGAGAGAACCCTCCGCTACGCGCAGAGCCCCCTCCACCCGTCCCATCGAGAAAGCAATCCGTCCGGTCGAGCGCGCCGCTCGTCCGGACGGATTGCTTTCTCGATGGCGGCCGCGGGGGCCCGCATTCGGCCGACTCGGCCGTTTGGCACACTGGGCACTCGAGTACGACACGACGTAGGAGATGCCCGCATGACGCCTCGCACCCTGTACCGCCGGATCGCCGTCGCGGAGGTGGTCACGTGGGCGCTGCTGCTCGCCGGGATGGTCCTCAAGTACGTCACGAAGACCACCGAGCTCGGCGTCAAGGTCTTCGGCCTCGCCCACGGGGTCGTCTTCATCGCCTACTGCCTCATCACTTTGCTGCTCTGGGTCAACCAGCGCTGGACCGCCCGCGAGGGCCTGCTGGGCCTGCTCAGCGCCGTGCCGCCGTTCCTCACCGTGTGGTGGGAGCGTCGCCTCGAGCGGCGTGGTCGCCTCGACGGGGGCTGGCGCCTCGGCCGCGGAGGTGACACCCCGGCCAACCCGGCCGAGCGAATCGTCGCAACCCTGCTCGCACGTCCGGTGGTGGCCGTCAGCGTCGGCGTGGTCGCCGTCGTCGCCCTCACGGGAGTCGCGCTGCTCGTCGGCCCACCCGTCTCGACGCAGGGCTGACACCAGCGACCCAGCCGTACGGCATACGGTGTCGTCCAGCCGGGCAGCGAGCCTCGGCGGGGACGCCGAGGAGGCGAGATGGCTGCGGTCGCGGTGCTGGGCGGCGAGGTCCGGGCAGAGGGCGTCGGCAAGACGATCGACGAGACCACCCTGCTGCTGCCCACCGACGTGAGCGCCGACCCCGGCGAGTGCGTCGTGCTGCGTGGCCCCAACGGGTCGGGCAAGACGACGCTCCTGCGCATCATCGGTGGCCTGCTCGTGCCGACCGTAGGGTCCGCGACGATCGGCGGACGGGACGCCGACGAGCGCGACCGCGCCGTGCGAGCAGCGGTGGCGGCCCTGCTGGGCGCCCCGACGACCTACCGCGACCTCACCCTCATCGACCACCTCGTCCTCATCGACTCGACGTGGGGCGGCGAGCCGGCGTCATCCGACGCCCGCGGGCTCGCGCTGCTCGACAGGCTCGGCATCGCCCACCTCGACGACCGCTTCCCGCACGAGCTGTCGTCGGGCCAGGAGCAGCTCTTCCGCCTCGCCCTGACCTTCTCGCGTCCCTCGACCGTCGTGCTGCTCGACGAGCCCGAGCAGCGGCTCGACACCACGAAGCGACAGGTCGTCGCCGACCTCATCCGCGAGCGCACGTCGGACGGCACGACCGTCGTCATGGCCTGCCACGACCCAGACCTCACCGCGAGCCTCGCCAGTCGGGTCGTCGACGTCGTCCCCGCACGCTGATGACGAGCGAGCCGGCCGAGGCCGACCACCCCACGGTGGACTACGACGACCACGACCTGCTGGGTCAGGCCGACTGGGTCATCGGCGGCGACGCCGCCCGCAAGGCCAGGCAGCAGGGCCTGTATGCCGGCTACGTCGCCTTTCTCGGCGCCCTCGTCTACGGCCTGCCGATCATCCAGACGGTCTTCCGGACGTCAGACGCCGGCTCCCTCGGTGAGCAGCTGAGCTCGCCCGTCGCCGTCGCCCTGCTCGTCGCGTCGGTGGCGGCCCTGCTCGGTGCCGTCGTCTTCGCTGGCAGGTTCCGCGGTCCGGTCGTGCCGCCCATGCCGTGGATCGACCTCGTGCTCTCGGCCCCGCTCGACCGTGCCCTGGCGCTGCGTCGCTGGTGGCGCTACGCGGCCGTCGGAGGGGTCTTCCTCGGTGCGCTCAGCGGCCTGACGATCGGCGCCGGTCTCGCCTTCGCTCACCTCGGCGGGGTGGTGACCATCGCCGTGTCGGCCGTGGCGGGCACGGCACTCGGCGTGCTCGCGACCCGGCTGTGGCTGTGGTCCCAGGTGCGCTCGTGGCCCGGGCCCGACCGCAGTCTCACGCTGCTCTGGCGCGCGCCTGACGCCTTGCGCGAGCTGCATGCCGAGTCGCTGCACGCCCACTCGGCCAACACCTCGACCCTCGCCGGCTCCGCGTTGACCGGCAACCTGCGCACCGCCCGGCTGGCCCTGACGCGCCCCGTGCACCACGGGCGCAGCGCCAGGCTGCGCTCGGGTCGACCGTTCGGCGTGCTGGTCCGCCGCGACGTCCTCGGCCTCAGGCGTACGCCCGGCGCCTTCCTGTCGGGCCTCGGTCTCACGCTGCTCGGCGGGGCGGTCGTGACGTGGGCGTTCGCGCAGCCGGCGGCCCCCAGCATCGCGGCGACGATCGGGCTGCTCCCCCTCTACCTCGGCTTCGGGGCCTGGTCCGAAGGGCTGCGCCTGCAGGCCGACAACGTCGGCACCCCCTCGCTGCTCGGCGCCACCGAGGTCACCGAAGCCACCGCGCACCTCGTCGCACCTACCGTCCTGACGGCGCTCGTGCTCGGTGGCTGGGTCGGTGTCGCGGCCACCCTCGGCCCCGTGCCGGTGAGCGCCGGGCTGTCGCTGGTGCTCGTCCTGGTGCTCGTCGTCGCGGGAAACGTGTTCGCGGCCTTCCGCGGCTCCCCCACCTTCGTGCTGCGGCCCCAGATGGTCGTCGCCTGGTACGCCCTGCCCGCCCTGAGCGTCGTCGTGGTCGGATCGGTCATCGCGGTGCTGACGAAGGCCGGCAACTACACGTGGCTGTCGGTGGTGAGCTGGATCGCGTACGCCCTTCTGTTCTGGTCGATCTCACGGGTCCGCCGACTCACCTACCTGCACCGCAGCTGAGCGACAACCCGTTCGCGGGCCGGGTCGTCGGTCGTTAGGTTCGAGACCATGAGCCAGCTCCGCGCCCGTGACGTCGTCGACGCCGACCTCCCCGCCGTCCTCTCGATCCGCAACCGCTCGTTCGGGCCCCTCGGCATCGGCGGCGAGGACTGGTGGAGGCGTGTCTCGGCCGAGACACTGGGCGGACGGATGCTCGCGGTCGTGGACGAGTCCGACCGGGTGCTCGGTGCCGGACGCATCCGCCCGTACGAGCAGGCATGGGGCGGCCGCCATCTCCGGATGGGTGGCGTCGCTGGCGTCTACGTCGAACCGAGTGCGCGCGGGGCCGGGGTCGCGACGACCCTCACCCGCGCCCTCATCGAGCGGATGGGCGAGCTCGGCGACGTGGTGTCATGCCTCTTCCCGACCACCTCCACGCTCTACCGACGCTCGGGCTACGAGATCGGCGGCTCCCAGACGAGGACGACGTATGCCGGCCACCTCCTC
Organism: Terrabacter sp. 05T424; assembly: GCF_056396225.1. NCBI lineage: Bacteria > Bacillati > Actinomycetota > Actinomycetes > Micrococcales > Intrasporangiaceae > Terrabacter > Terrabacter sp. 05T424. Next base: position 148,925 of record NZ_JBFTLB010000005.1, on the reverse strand, counting down.
CGCGACCTCGCCGCCTCGCGCGCCGGGCGAGCAACTGGCACAAGCGGGTCCGTCGTGCGACCGGCCACTCCTGACGACGCCCAGCTGCTGCACGACCTCGCCCGCGAGGCGCAGGTGAGGCACGCCGTCAGCGGGCCGATGGTGCCGACCGCCGAGACGTTCCGCGGCATGCTCGAGCGCGACGAGCTGATCAGCTACGTGGTGGCCGACGGCTTCGTCGTCTACGACCTGTCCGACGCAGCCGTCACGGTCGAGCACCTGGTGGCTGGCTCGCCCGAGTCGGCGGCGATGCTCTGGGGCGTTGTCGGGTCCGGTTCCGCGGCGGCGCCGACGGTGCACACCTACCTCGACCCGCGCGACCCTCTGACGCTCGCCCTCGGCGGTCTGGCGGCGAACGAGGTGCGGCAGACCTCGTGGATGGGCCGCGTCATCGACCTGGCCGCGGCCTTCGCCGGTCGCGGTTTCGGGGCCCCCACCTCGGTGGCGGCCCAGCTCGTCGTCGACGACCCCGAGGCGCCGGCCAACAGCGGCACGTGGACCCTGTCGGTCTCCGGAGGCCGTGGCGCCGCCACCCGCGACGACCCGACGGGAGGTGCTGCTCCGCTGAACGTGGGCGCGCGCGGCCTGTCGGCGCTGTGGTGCGGCTGGTCAGCGTCCCGCGTGCGTCAGGCGGGCCTGGCCTCGGGAGGCAGCGCCGACGGTGACGCAGCACTCGACGCCGTCTTCGCAGCAGCGCCCTACCTCACCGAGTACTTCTGACCCACCCGAGCCCATCGAGAAAGCGATCCGTCCGCTCACGAACACCGGACGGATCGCTTTCTCGATCAGGATGCGCGTACCCAAGCGTTCTCTCGACTGGACATTGTGTGGGTGCCCTGCCGTGTCGTGCCGTGGCGTGTCAGGTGCGGCGGGTCTGCCCGGGCTCGGCCGTGTGGGGCTCGACCTTGTTGCGCTCGACGTTCTCGGGCTCGCGCACCGACGGGAGGGCGAGCAGGGCCACCACGGCCATCGCGCCGACGACGAGCAGCGAGTGCAGGACACCCACGTGGTCGCCGAGGAAGCCGAGCAGCGGCGGCCCGGCGAGGAACGCCGTGTAGCCGATCGTCGAGACGACGCTCATGCGTGCGGCTGCACGGGCGGGGTCGTCGGCGGCGGCGCTCATGCCGACTGGGAAGCCCAGGCTGGCACCGACGCCCCAGATCGCTGCGCCGACGAAGGCGAGCACCGGACCACCGAAGACGACGAGCAGACAGCCGACGACGGCCGAGACGAACAGCACGCGCAGCACGGGGATGCGGCCCCGCCGGTCGAGCAGGCGGGTGCCGAGCAGGCGCCCCGCGGTCATCGCCGTGAGGAACACCGCGAAGCCGACGACACCGAGCCAACGCTCGAGGCCGTAGCCGTCCGACAGGGCGACGGCGACCCAGTCGTTGGCCGTGCCCTCGGTGAAGGCCGCCGCGAGCACGACGACGCCGATGAGCAACGTGCGCGGCTCGCGCCAGGCGGAGGCGATGCCAGCCTTCTGCTTGACCTCGCCCCCGTGCTCGTCGACCTCGACCGAGCGGGACAGGAAGGCCTTGAGGAACCACGGCGTGACCACGACGAGCATGACCACGACGCCGACGAGGTGTGCCCCGATGGAGACGTGCAGGGCCGAGAGGCCGGCGCCGATGAGGGCACTGACGACCGTGCCGCCGCTGAACGCGGCGTGGAAGTGCGGCATGATGGCGCGCCCGAAGAGCCGCTCGACCGAGGCGCCCTCGAGGTTCATGCCGACGTCGAAGACGCCGGCTCCCATGCCGACGAGGAAGAGTCCGGCCATGACGACGCCGCGGTTCTGCAACCCCGTGACACCGACCCCGACGGCGACGAACCCGACGCTCTGGACCAGCGCGGCTCCGAGCAGGGTGCGGGCGGCGCCGAGGTGGTGGACGATCCAGCCGGAGATGGGCAGCCCGATGACCGAGCCGAGGGACATCGCGAGGAGGGTGACGCCGAGCTCACCCGCTGACAGCGACAGCTCGTGCTTGAGGTCGGGCACTCGCGAGGCGAACGCTGCGAAGGCGGCGCCGTTGATCGCGAACGCGGTGAAGACGGCCGTCCTGGCGGTTCGGGCGGTGGCGGCCGGCGGGGCGCTGGCGGCGGACATGCAACAAGCCTCTCAGTGACAGCGGGAGCGGACGTCGAATCGTTTCGACTCGAATCGTTTCGATAGCATGCCTCCCATGGTCGCCAGAGGTCAAGCCCGCCCCACGCTCCGCGACGTCGCCGAGCGCTCGGGCGTCTCGGTCTCGACGGCCTCCCTCGTCTTCAGCGGCAAGGGGCCGGTCGCCGAAGCCACGGGAGAGAAGGTGCGGGCCGCCGCGGCCGAGCTCGGCTTCACCGGGCCGAACCCGCTGGGCTCCTCGCTGCGGCAGGGCCGAGCAGGCGCGGTCGGAGTGCTCGTCGAGGGTCGGCTGCAGCTGGCCTTCCGCGACCCGTTCGCGGTCGCCGTGCTCGACGGGCTCGCCGAGGAGCTCGAGCGCGTGCCGACCGGCATGCTCCTGCTCGCCCAGCCCACCGACGACCCGGAGTCGGTCGTGCCCCAGCTCGCAGGTCTCGCGCTCGACGCCCTGGTGTTCTCCCTGTGCGGCCCCGGCGACCACCCCGCCGTCGAGCACCTGGCCGCCCGCGGCATCCCGATGTTCAGCACCGGCGTGCCGACGGACCACCGCGTCACCCAGGTGCGCATCGACGAGCGCGGATCGTTCGCCGAGATCTCGCGTCACGTGCGCGACCTCGGACACCGGCGGGTCGCGTCGGTGGCCATGCCGCTGGCCGGCATGGGTGAGCCCGGTCCGGTGCGCGACGAGCTCGCGGACGAGGGAGCCGCCGGCATCCCCTCGATCGGGCGGCTGCTCGGTTTCAGGGACGTCTTCGGGCCAGACGCGACCGTCGTCCAGACGGGCGACGGCTCCTCGGTCGAGGGCGGCATCATCGCCGGCCGCGCCCTGCTCGACGTCCCCGAGAACGTCCGGCCGACGGCGGTGGTCGCCCAGTCCGACGTCATCGCCGCGGGAGTCATCATCGCCGCCGAGGAGCTCGGCCTGCGCGTGCCCGACGACCTCAGCGTCACCGGCTTCGACGGGGTCGACCTGCCGTGGCTGCCGCACCGCATCACGACGATGGACCAGCAGGGCCGCGAGCGCGGGCGGATGATCGGGCGGCTCGTGCGCCGCCGGCTCGAGGGCAAGCAACCGCGCAGCGCCACCGCGCCGGTCACGCTGCGTCAGGGCACCACCTCGGCCGCCCCCCGCTGACGCCAGACCGAGCGCCCGAGGAAAAGGGACACCCCGCGTACCTGGAAGAGCTCTCCTACCCTTGCTGCATTCCTGCCCTGGGGGAGTTCGGAGAGGTACCACCACGCGGGGTGCCGACAGCGAGTGTATGCCGCCGCCTTCGTCAGCCGGAAATCCGCCCCTCTGCTCCAGCCGAGGACCTTGGCCTCTGGTGCCGCGACTCAGGCGTCGGCGAGCGTCGGAGTACCGAAGGAGTCGTCATGTCGACCGTCGATCAACGCCACCCGGACCCTCACCACCATCCCGACGGCGTCGGGAGTACCGAGCCGCGATCGGGATCGCCGGACTCGTCGTGTTCCTGGCCGTGGTCGTGCTCCCAGTGCTGGCCGGCGCGTTCCTCGGCGAGCTTCTCGTCGAGCACGAGTGAGCGAAGGACCAAACCACTGGCTCGGACCGGCCTGCCGGAGCGACCGCGAACGCGAAAGCCCCGCCACGCTGTGCGCGGCGGGGCTTTTCACCTTGGCGGAGGATGGGGGATTTGAACCCCCGAGGGTTTTATCCCAACACGATTTCCAATCGTGCGCACTAGGCCACTATGCGAATCCTCCGTCGCGCAGGTTACCGGAGGCCGACCCCACACAAGAAATCGGTCCGGTCGCCGACGCCGCGGGCGGACCGAGCACAATCACGGCCATGGCCCCCCGCGAGCGCGTGCCGCTCGACACCGACGTCCAGTGGATCCACGGCGCCCGCTCGCCCCGGCGCCGCCACGACCCCCCGCTCCAGGTCCACGAGCTCGCCCCCGGCACCGTGCTCATCCGCCAGAGCAAGGACCTCACGTACGAGGCCCCGTTCATCCTCCTGCTGCTGGGCCGGGACCGCGCCCTCCTGCTCGACACCGGCGCCGTCGACGGCACCGAGCTGCGGCGCACCGTCGACCGGCTGCTCGACGGCCACGCGTCCACCCGGCCCCGCGACCCGGCATACGCCCTCGTCGTCGCGCACACCCACGGTCACGGCGACCACGTCGCCGGCGACGCGGCGTTCACGGACCGACCGCACACGACCGTCGTCGGCCACGACGTCGCAGCAGTACGCGAGTACTTCGGCGTCACGGACTGGCCGGCCGAGGTGGTCACGTTCGACCTCGGCGACCGCGCCCTCGAGGTGTTCGCCATCCCGGGCCACCACGCGGCGTCCATCGCCGTCTTCGACCCGACCACGGGGCTGCTCCACACCGGCGACACCGTCTATCCCGGGCGCATCTACGTCGAGGACCCCGACGCGCTCCTCGACACGCTCGACCGCCTCGTCGCCTTCGCCGACGAGCGCGACGCCACCCTCGTGCTGGGCTGCCACGTCGAGATGACGAACCGGCCCGGGCGCGACTACGCGCTCGGCTCGCGCTACCAGCCCGACGAGCCGCCGCCCTTCATGACGGTCACGCAGCTGAGGTCGGTCCGCGACGACTTCCGCCGGGTCGCCCACCGCCCCGGCATCCACCGGTTCGACGACGTCGTCTTCTGCGTCGGCGAGGGCGCGAGGGTGGTCGTGCCGCTCCAGGCACGCGCCCTCGTCGAGCGCGCGCGCTGGCTCCTCGGCCGGTCAGGCTGAGATCGGATTGCCGCACGCGGCCCGGCCCTGACAGCATCGGCCGATGACCGCCCTCTCATCGCTTCACCGCCGCAACCTCCTCAAGGAGATCGACCTCACGCCCGACGAGTTCCGGGCGCTGCTCGACCTCGCCGCCGAGCTCAAGGCCGCGAAGCGCGAGGGGCGCGAGGAGCGACGGCTCACGGGCAAGAACGTCGCCCTCGTCTTCGAGAAGACCTCGACGCGCACCCGCTGCGCCTTCGAGGTGGCCGCCGCCGACCAGGGCGCGAACACCACCTACCTCGACCCGAGCGGCTCGCAGATCGGCCACAAGGAGTCCGCCAAGGACACGGCGCGCGTGCTCGGGCGTTTCTACGACGGCATCCAGTACCGGGGCGCCGGCCACGACGTCGTCGAGACCCTCGGTGCGTTCGCCGGCGTGCCGGTGTGGAACGGACTGACGGACGACTGGCACCCGACGCAGTCGCTCTGCGATGCCCTGACGATGCGTGAGCACGCCGGCAAGCCGGACGCGGAGATCGCCTACGCCTACGTCGGTGACGCGCGGTTCAACATGGGCAACTCGCTGCTCGTCACCGGTGCGATCCTCGGGATGGACGTGCGCATCGTCGCCCCGCAGTCGCTCTGGCCCTCCGACGACGTCGTCGCCGTCGCGCGGAGGTATGCCGCCGAGTCGGGTGCCCGGGTCACGCTCACCGAGGACGTCGTCGAGGGCGTACGCGGTGTCGACTTCGTGCACACCGACGTGTGGGTGTCGATGGGCGAGGCCAAGGAGGTCTGGGCCGACCGCATCGAACTCCTCACGCCCTACCAGGTGAACGCGAATATGCTTGCAGCCACAGGGAATCCGCGCGTCAAGTTCATGCACTGCCTGCCCGCCTTCCACGACCTCGAGACCAAGGTCGGGCAGGACGTGCACGAGCAGTTCGGCCTCAAGGAGCTCGAGGTGACCGACGACGTGTTCGAGTCCGATGCGTCCGTCGTCTTCGACCAGGCCGAGAACCGCATGCACACCATCAAGGCGCTCATGGTCGCCACCCTGGTGCAGCTCGACGGCTGACGTTCACCTGTTCGTGGTGGTGGCGGCCGCCTGCCATGCGACATAACGGCAGTCATGCACCTTTCGCGCACCCCAGCCCTCGCGGCCGTCGCCGCCTCGCTCGTCGTCCTCTCCGCCGCAGCGGCCACCGCATCGCCCGCCGACGCGCCCGGCCAGGGCAAGGACGGCCACTACTCCTTCGCCGTCATCGGCGACGTGCCCTACGGCGACGCGCAGGTGGCCGCCTTCCCACGCTGGGTCGACCAGATCAACGCGACCCCCGACCTGTCGTTCACGATCCACGTCGGCGACATCAAGAACGGCTCGTCGATTCAACCGTCGAAAGGCCAAAGTTCGCGGCCTTCCACACATCGAGAGGCCAAGGTCTGCGACAGACTTTGGCCTCTCGAGGTGCGAGGGTCGACGAACACTGGCCTCTCGACGGTTCAGGGCTGGTTCGGGGGCTGTTCGGGGCTGGGTTGCGTCAAGGTTCGACGGTGACCGTCGGGCACTGGCGCAGGGTCTGGGTCGGCGTGGCCAGGGCCGGCTCCTTGCCGAAGGCCTTCCACGCCTGCCCCACGGCGAGGTCGACCGTGTCGCCCTTGCGCTTGTCGTTGACCAGCACGCCGCCCGGCACGTGAGCCTTGACGAGGCGCGCCGACGCCGCCCCCTCGGGGCCGTAGCGGATCTGGGCGACCTGCTTGACGCCGACCTTCTTCGGGTCGTTGGCGATCGCCTTGACCTTGAAGCCGCGGTCGATGGCCGTGGTGGCGACGGTCTTGGCCAGACCTGCCCGGTTGGTCGAGTTGTAGACGTTGAGACTGACGTCCCGAGGCGTGAGCGCCTGCTGCGGCTGCACGGTCGTGCACGGCCCCGGCTTGGGCGTCGTGTCGCGGAAGTAGGTGGAGGCGTAGTAGAACGCCCCCGCCATGCTGAGCACGACGAGCGCGATGACGATCGCCGATCGGCGCTGACGGCGCACGTGGTACGTGCGGTCGGCGTCCTGTTCCGCGTCCCTGGTCGCGTCCGGCATCCGCCCTCCCTCACTCATCAGCGCTCGTTGTCGAGCGACCGTGTCAGGAGAGTACGAGGACTCGGGCGTGGAGGACAGGTCTCTGCTGCAGCGCGGCGCGTAATGCTCGGTGCAGGCCGTCCTCGAGGTACAGCTGCCCCTCCCACTCGACGCAGTGCGGAAAGAGGTCGCCGTAGAACGTCGAGTCGTCGGCGAGGAGGTTGCGCAGATCGAGGGTGCTCTTCGTGGTGATGAGCTCACCGAGCTGCACCACCCGTGGTGGGACGTTCGACCAGTCCTTGGTCGTCTCGAGTCCGTGGTCGGGGTACGGGCGGGAGTCGCCAACGGCCTTGAAAATCACCGGGTCAGCCTAGCCATCGAAGGTGTGGGCTTGCCGACTAGAGTTCGGGAGGTGACGCAGACACCAGCCGAGGGGTCCTCTGACACCGCCCAGATCGACGAGATCCGGGCGGGCTACGCCTTCGACGGAGGGGTGCTCAAGCTGGGCGCTGCGGTCGTCGAAGGCACGGCCCACGCCGACGCACCGGTCCAGATCCCGCTCAGCGTGCTCAACCGGCACGGCCTCGTCGCGGGCGCCACGGGCACCGGCAAGACGAAGACGCTCCAGCTGATGGCCGAGCAGCTCGCCGACCAGGGTGTGCCCGTCTTCCTCGCCGACATGAAGGGCGACCTGTCGGGTCTCGCGACGCCCGGTGAGGGCGGCGACAAGATCACCGCTCGCGCGGCCGACGTCGGTATGCCGTGGGCCGCGACGGCATACCCCACCGAGTTCTACACGCTGGGCGGGAAGGGCAGCGGCATCTCGATCCGCGCCACGATCACCGGCTTCGGGCCCACCCTGCTCAGCAAGGTGCTCGGCCTCAACGACACGCAGGAGAGCAGCCTCGGGCTGATCTTCCACTACGCCGACAAGAACGGCCTCGCGCTGCTCGACCTCAAGGATCTCCGCGCGGTCATCAGCCACCTCACGTCCGACGAGGGCAAGGCCGACCTCAAGGACCTCGGCGGCCTCTCGAGCGCGACCGCGGGCGTCATCCTGCGCAACCTCATCACCTTCGAGGACCAGGGCGCGGGCGCCTTCTTCGGCGAGCCCGAGTTCGAGACGAGCGACCTGCTGCGCACCTCCCCCGACGGCAAGGGGATCATCTCCTGCCTCGAGCTGCCGCAGGTGCAGGACCGTCCCCAGCTCTTCTCGACGTTCCTCATGTGGATGCTCGCCGACCTCTTCCACGACCTGCCGGAGGAGGGCGACGTCGACAAGCCGAAGCTCGTCTTCTTCTTCGACGAGGCGCACCTGCTCTTCAACGACGCGAGCAAGGCCTTCCTCGACGCGATCGAGCAGACCGTCCGGCTGATCCGCTCCAAGGGCATCGGCGTCTTCTTCGTCACCCAGTCGCCCAAGGACGTCCCACCCGGCGTGCTCGCTCAGCTCGGCAACCGGGTGCAGCACGCGCTGCGCGCCTTCACCCCTGACGACGCCAAGGCGCTCAAGCAGGCGATCGCGACCTACCCGCACACGGCATACGACATGGAGAAGCTCCTCACGAGCCTCGGCATCGGCGAGGCCGTCGTCACGGTGCTCTCCGACAAGGGCGTGCCGACCCCGGTGGCCTGGACGCGCATGAAGGCGCCGAACTCGCTCATGGACCCCTCGCCGCAGGCCACCATGGACGCCGTCATCAACGCGTCGCCGCTCAAGACCAAGTACGCCGACGTCGTCGACCGCGAGTCCGCCTACGAGCTGCTCGCCAAGCGGCTCGAGGCTGCGCCCGCGCCGCAGGCGTCGCCCGCCCAGGCACCCGCCCAGCCACCCGCCCAGGCCCCCGCCGCGACGCAGCGCGCGCCGAAGGAGGAGCCGAGCATCATCGCCCAGGTCGCAGGCAGCAGCGCCTTCAAGTCGATGCTCCGCTCGGCCGGCACGGTCATCGGACGCGAGATCACGCGCAGCATCTTCGGCACGCGCAAGCGCTGACTAGAGGTCGAGCTCGATGTCGTCGAGGTCGCCGTCGACGTCGGCGAAGTAGCTGATGACGCGGATGTCGGGCTCGTCGGCGACCGACAGCACGAGCTGACGCAGCTGGATGACCTGGCCGGTGTCGAGCCGGATCCGCTTGGTGCGGCCGCGAGTCGGGTCGGTGTCGTGTCGCTCCCACCACTCGACGGTGGCCGGGTTGGCCTTGAAGATCTCGTCGAGCACGCGCTTGAACGACGGGTCGTCGGGGTGGCGCGCGTACGCCTCTCGGAACAGGGCCAGCTGGTCGGCGGCCTCCTGCTCCCAGTCGACGAAGAGGCTTCGCGCCGCCGGGTCGCAGCAGTAGAACCACAGCAGGTTGCGCTCTCGCTTGGTCCGCTTGCTCTCCCAGTCGGTGAACAGCTGGCATGCGGTGTGGTTGGCGCCGAGCACATCCCAGCGGGCGCCGACGACGTACGCGGGGTTGGGGTCGATCGAGTCGAGCAGCTCCTCGAGCTCCTCGGTGAGCTCCTCGGGAGCCTGCGGCCGGCGCGACGGAGCTCCCGTCGCGAGGGCGTGCAGGTGGGTGCGTCCGTCGGTGCCCAGCTTGAGCGCACGGGCGAGCCCGTCGAGCACGCTCTTGCTCGGGCGCAGGTCGCGGCCACGCTCGATGAGGTCGTAGTACGCGACGGAGATGTTTGCGAGCTCGGCGACCTCGGTGCGGCTCAGGCCCACCCGCCGACGCCCCTTGGCACGCTTGATGCCGACGTCCTCGGGTGCGAGCTGCTTGCGTCGGGTGCGGAGGAACTCCCCCAGGGGTGACGGGGTGCGCACGCTGAGGGGGACGTCCGTGGTCATGGCGGCCATCCTGCCAGTGGCCATCGGCCCGAGGTGCCGTATGCCGGCTGGCTCGATCTCGCAGAACGCTTCTCTCGGCCGTTGGGCGGGGCGGAGCCAGGCCGGACGTCGGTGGGAGGGGCAGTGGAAGGCACGTCACATTTCCCGGCGCCGCACGCCACGCAGAATTACTCTTACAAGGCGTAGTAGTTGCTGCACGAGTGACAGGGGAACACCCACCCTTCAGCGACTGGAGACTCCACATGACCAGTCAGGTTCTCGCCATCACCCAGCCGGTCCCGGCAGGGGCCGTCGTCCAGTGGGGCTTCGTCACGATCACGGTCGCCAACCTCATCGTGATCCTTGCGATGATCGTGGTCTTCGTGCTCGCGATCGTGCTGCCCTTCCCCGGTTCTCACCGGGACGACCGATGAACACCCGTCAGGCCGAGGCGCCGTTGCAGCGCGGGCCGCACGACAGCTGGTCCGCCGGGCTGAGCTCGTGGATAGAGGGACTCGTGCCCAGGGGCCAGTGGCTGCCCGACCGGCAGCCGGCCTACGTCGCGTCATGGATCTACGTCTTCGGCGTCGCCTGCCTCGCAAGCCTCGCCGTCGTCATCGGCTCCGGCCTCGTGCTCACCCTGGGTGGCATCACGTGGTGGCACACGAGCAGCGTCGGACACTTCGTGAACTCCGTGCACCTCTGGAGCGTCGAGCTCTTCTTCGCGACCATGGTGATCCACCTCTGGGGCAAGTTCTTCATGGCCGCCTGGCGCGGCCACCGCGGACTCACTTGGGCCACAGGCGCGCTCGCGTTCTTCGGATCGCTCGGAACGGCCTTCACCGGCTACCTCATGCAGACCAACTTCGACTCCCAGTGGATCACGACACAAGCCAAGGACGGCCTCAACGCAGCCGCCGTCGGCGCCTACTTCAACGTCATGAACGTCGGCCAGATGATCCTGTGGCACGTCGCCCTGCTCCCCCTCGTGGTCGGGGTCATCGTCGTCATCCACCTGGTCCTCGTACGCCGGCGCGGCGTGGTGCCGCCCATCGGCTGGGACGAGCCCACGACGACCCCAGCGGATCCGGGAGGTGAGCGGCCATGAGCACCGCGACGAAGCCCGTCGAGCGCACCGCGACACGAGGCTCCACCTGGGCGCCCGACTCGCACGGCTTCCCCACCCGACGCTACGACCTCGTCAAGGAGTTCGTCATCGCGCTCGGCGTGATGACCGTCCTCTCCGTGCTCGCCGCACTGGTCTTCTCCTCGCCCGACGACCCCGCCATCACCCTGCAGGAATGGGCGACCAAGGCGCCGAACGACGTCGTCGCCACGGCGAGCGCCGAGCTCGCGGGCACGAGCACGAGCGCCGGATACGGCGCCCCGTACAACACCAACGCCGACGGGCAGGCGCTCGGACCGATCAACCTGCAGAAGCTCCCCGGCGTCACCGAACCCATCGACTCGGCCAAGGACTTCGTCCTCGACCCGGTGCGCACCCTGACCGACGACGCCCCCGCGGTGGCGGCGCTCAAGGCATGGGACCGCGCCGGCGCCGACCAGCAGACCGCATGGGCGACGGCATACTCGGACGCGCTTGCGGCCGCCCCGGACGGCGACGCCGCCAAGGTGGTTGCGGGTGACTACGGCCCGGTGCCAGCGCTCGGCCAGGCCGAGGTCCGTCTCGCCGCGAGCGGCGCGCTCGAAGGGCTCCTCACGACCCGCACGAGCTTCTTCGGGGTCGACAGCACCAGGGCACTGCTCCTGCTCAGGTGTGGACCCTGATGGTCCTGCTCAGCATCGCCTTCATCTGCATCCCGTGGATCCCGGGGCTGCGCACGCTCCCCAAGCACCTGGGCGTGCACCGTCTGATCTGGCGTTCTGCACGCCGTCAGGCCGGCGGATCGTTGACGAGTCGGTGACCGACACGCGGGCGCAAGGGCGCCGGGTCAGCCGTCGTCGAGCTCGAGGAGCAGGTCCTCCACGGAGAACTCCCGCCCTGCCCCGATCTCCCGCGCCCAGTCCTCGGCGTTGATGAGGCCCTCCACCGCGGTCCAGGCCTCGGACCGCTCCTCCTCCTGGTAGGGGTTCGGCAGCGACAGACGGTCCCTCATGGCCTCCTCGGCGCCGATCAGGCGCGCGGCATGCACCGGGTCGCCGAGGCCGATGAGGATGTTCATGTACGTGTTGGCGAACGCCATCGTGAGGTTCGGGCTGCGCAGCCGCACGATCTGGGCGATGAGGGACCTGGCGAGCCTGCCGGCCTCCTCTGGGCGCCCATCCGCCGCCAGCAGGTTCGCGAGGTTCTGGCCCTGGACCGCTGCCTCGTGCACGTCGCCGGCCGCTCTGACGATCTCCAGCGCCTCGTTGGTCAGCTCCTCGGCGCGTGCGTAGTGACCCAGCTGCTCCTCGACCCCGGCGAGGTTGCCCAGGGCACGGGTCAGCCTGAAGGGGTTGCCGATCCGCCGGTGCAGCGTCAGGGACTCCTCGAACGTCTGCCGTGCGGAGTCGAGCTCCCCCCGGTGCAGCTGCGCCGTCCCGACGATCCCCATCGCGAAAGCCTCACGCTCCTCGTCCGCGACGACGCGCGCCATGGTCAGGCTCCGAGTGGCGAACTCTGCGCCGCGCTCGGCATCCCCCCGGGCGATGAGGAGGTTGGCGTAGGTCCCGAGGCACTCGGCGAGGTCTCCCGAGGGCGCGCTCCCGGCGCGCTCGAGCGCGAGCCCCAGCCAACGGCATCCCTCGATGACGTATCCACCCGTGTACCAGAGCCATCCGAGCGACGTCGCCAACCGGAGGCCGGTCGCCGACGCCACGAGATCGGCTGCCTCCGTTCCCCCGCGGTGGCGAAGCGCCCAGGCGAGGGCCTCACGGAAGTTGTCGAGCTCGACCTCCGCCTGGCCGAGGGCGAGCAGGTGATCGGAGTCGCGCGTCACCCTGAGCCGCTCGGCGACCGCCAGGTAGTGGTCGGCGTGGACGGAACGTGCTTCGTCGAGCTGACCCGTGCCGCGCAGCTCCGCCAGTGCGAAGGCTCGGATCGTCTCGAGCAGGGTGATGCGGGGCTCGCCGTCGGGCGCCTCGGCCACGATCCCGAGGCTGGCGTCGACGATGTCGGCGACAAGGTCCAGGGGCTCGGCGTGCCGGTCGCCCGACCCTGCGCGGAGCACCACCGCCGTCACCGCCTCGAGGTCGGCCCCGCCCGCGAACACCCCCAGCCGACGGAAGAGCTCCTGATGACTCTCGGGGAGCAGGTCGAACGACCAGGCGATGGTCTCGCGCAGCGTCCGGTGCCTCGGCGGCCCTTGCCTGCTCATCGAGGCGAGGTCCAGCGTCGTGTCGATCCGACGCAGGAGGGCCTGCGGGCCGAGCAGACGGGTTCGCGCGGCGGATAGCTCGATGGCCAGCGGGAGCCCGTCCAGGCGTCGGCAGATCGCAGCCACCGCCTCGACGTTCTCCGGCGTCAGTCGGAAGTCCGGGCGCACGCTCTGCGCCTGCTGCACGAAAAGCTGCACGGCCGGGGACTCGCTGACGGCCGCCTCGGTCGAGGCGGTCGGCAGGCCGAGGGGCTGGACCGGGTAGAGGTGCTCCCCCGGGATGGCCAGCGGCCGGCGTGAGGTCGCCACGACTGCAGCGAGAGGAGCTGCCGCCAACAGCTCCGAGACGATGGCGTCGGCCTCGCTGAGCTGCTCGAGGTTGTCCATGACGAAGAGCGCAGCCCGGTTGCCCACCTGCTCGAACAGGCGCGGCGGCTGACGGCTGCTGCGCGGCACCTCGAGCACGTCCCCGAGCGTCGACCACGTCACCTCTGGTGTGGTGGCGGACGCCACGGGCACGAAGTAGACCCCGTCGGGAAAGGCCGCCACGAGGGTTCTCGCCACCTCGATCGCGAGCCGCGTCTTGCCCGAGCCTCCCGGCCCGGTGAGGGTCACGAGTCTGATCTCGGGTGACCGCAGCAGGTCCACCACGTCGGCGACCGCCTGCCCACGTCCGACCAGGTGGGTCGTCGGCATGGGCAGGCGGGACGCAGCGCCGAGGGTCCGGAGGGTGGGAAAGTCGTTCCGCAGGCCGTCGACTGTCAGCTGGAAGAGCCGCTCCGGCTCCTGGATGTCCTTGAGGCGGTGGGAGCCGAGGTCCCTCAGGCCGACGCCGACCGGCAGAGCGTCGCGAGCAAGCTCGGCAGAGACCGACGAAAGGACAAGCTGCCCTCCGTGGGCCGAGGAGGCGATGCGGGCTGCGCGGTGCACGTCCATCCCGACGTAGTCGTCGTCGTGGACCTGCGGTGACCCGGTGTGGAGGCTCATCCGGACGCGCACCCGCTCGTCGCCGGGCCAGGCATGAGTTGCCAGTCCACGCTGGCCTTCGACTGCCGCCCCCACCGCCCCCTCCGCCGTCGGGAAGACCACGAAGAAGCTGTCCCCCTCGGTTCCCATCTCGGTTCCCCCGTGTGCGGACCACGCGGAGCGCAGGACGTCGCGGTGGCCGTCCAGAGCCGCCGTGTACCTACGACCCAGACGGCTCAGCATCCGGGTCGACCCCTCGATGTCGGAGAACAGCATCGTCACCGTCCCGGACGGCAGCTGGCGCACGGGCGTCTCCCTCTCACTCTGGCGTTTCGAGCGTGGGTGCTGGGAGCGCGGCCCGTCAAGAACCGCGCGCGAGCCATGCCGAACGAGACGAGGAGGGAGAGCAGGGCTCCTCCGACGCGACTGCACGGTCGGGGGGTGGTCAGTCCGCGGACGAGACGGGCCCAAACACGCAACCCGGGCCAGGCAGCCCGCCTAGTGTGGTGCGGTGGAGACCGAGCCGTCCGCGCAGCTCCTCGACGGCGTCCTCGACGCCGCCGAGAACGCCTCACCGCTGCACGCCGTCGAGGCGGTGACCGCCACTCTGGCGCGTCGCCTCCGAGCGTCGGCCGCCTTCTTCCTCATCTCCGACCTGGCCGGCGGCGCTCTCGTGCGCATGTCCCACGGCGCCTCCGACGCGGCCTTGGAGCGCCAGGGGCTCGATGGCTCGGAAGGCCTGACCCGCGTCGACGAGGGCGAGCAGTCGGTCAGTGTGCCGATGGACCACGGTCCCGTCGAGAAGGCCATGCGGACCCAGACGGTGCAGGTCCTCCCGGCCGCCATGGTGCAGGGTGACGACACGTCTACCGGCTGGGTCGTGCTTGCCCCGGTGACGGAGCGTGGCGAGGCTCTGGGACTCCTGCAGGTGCGGCTCCCGGATGCCCCGGACGCCAGGACCCTGGTCGAGATCGCCCGCATCGGCCACCTGCTCGCCTTCGTGGTCATCGCGAACCGGCGACACACCGACCTGTTCGAGCGCGCGGAGCGCAGCGCTCTCTTCTCGCTACCGGCCGAGATCCAACGACGACTGCTCCCACCGGCCTTCACCTGTGAGGCGGGAGCCTTCACGCTCGCGGCCTGGTTGGAGCCCTCAGCATCTGTCGGCGGCGACACCTTCGACTACTCCCTGGGCCGCGACGCGCTGCACCTGTCACTCACCGACTCGATGGGCCACGGGGTGGCGAGCGCCCTGACCGCGACCCTGTGCGTCGGGAGCCTGCGGAACACCCGTCGCATGGGCGGTTCCCTCACCGACCAGGCGCGCACCGCCAACCTGGCACTGTGCGAGCACGCAGCCGCCAACGGCGCCGAGAACTTCGCCACCGGGCTCCTGGGTCGACTCGACCTCACGACAGGCACCCTCGCCCTCATCAACGCGGGGCACGTCGCCCCGTACGTGTGGCGTGACGGCGCCCCGTCGGCCGTCATGCTCGACGCCGACATCCCGCTTGGAATGTTCCCCGAGACGCGCTACAGGAGCACCGACGTCGCCCTCCTACCGGGAGACCGAATCGTTCTGGTCACCGACGGCATGCTCGAACGCAACGCCGCATCGTTCGACCTGCCTGCCGAGATCACCCGTACGCGTCCCCTGCACCCACGGGAGGCCAGTCGCCGCCTGACCGCCCTGCTGCTGGAGCACTGCCGTCAAGTCCTGGCCGATGACGCCACGGTCATGGTCCTGGACTGGCACGGGATGCACGGTCAGCCGCGTCGGACGGTTGCGGGGGCCGAGCAGTGGCGCGCGAGCGCCGACAGGTCCAGCGACTCCCCCGGCGCCTGACCATTGCACCTGGTCGTGCTGACGCGGTGTTGACGCGGCGGTGGTGGCGTGCCAGCGGTGGCGTGCTAGCGGTGGCGGTGGGACGCCGTCGTGGTCGGGCGAGTTCGTTCCTCACCCGACCGACCGCTCCTCCCAAATCCCGCAGCGTCCGATAAACGAAGAAGGACCCGACGAAAAGCGTGTCGGGTCCTTCTTCGTTTGGCGGTGGCGGTGGGATTTGAACCCACGGTGGAGTCACCCCCACACACGCTTTCGAGGCGTGCTCCTTAGGCCGCTCGGACACGCCACCGGGAGAGACCTTACCCGAGCCTCCGGCCCTCGAAGAAATCGACCAGCAGAGCCGCCGACTCGTCGGCCCGGACGCCGCCGACGACGTCGACGAGGTGCGTGGCGAGGGGGTCGCGGGTCAGGTCCCAGACCGAGCCGCACGCCCCCGCCTTGGGGTCCCAGGCAGCGAAGACGACGCGATCGAGCCGCGCCGCCATGGTCGCCCCGGCGCACATGACGCACGGTTCGAGGGTCACGACGAGCGTGCAGCCGTCGAGCCGCCACCCGCCCGTCGACCGGGCGGCCTCGCGCAGCGCCACCACCTCTGCGTGCCCGGTGGGGTCGCCGAGCTCCTCACGGACGTTGCGCCCGCGGCCGACCACCTCGCCGTCCCGGTCGACGACGAGGGCGCCGACGGGGACGTCCTGCGACCCCGCCGCTGCGGCGGCGAGCTCGAGCGCCTGCCCCATCCAGGCGGCACACGACTCGGGCGAGGGGACGGGGCTCTTGCCGGGGGTCTCGGATCGCTTGGGCACGCGCTAAGTTTCCACCCATGGACGTCCACGTCGCAGACCACCCGCTCATCGCCCACAAGCTGACCTACCTGCGCGACAAGCGGACCGACAGCCCCACCTTCCGCCGGCTCGCCGAGGAGCTCATGACGCTCCTCGCCTACGAGGCGACGCGCGACGTCCGCGTCGAGCCGTTCGAGATCGAGACGCCCGTCGCGCCGACGACCGGCATCAAGCTGAGCAACCCCAAGCCGCTCATCGTGCCGATCCTGCGTGCGGGCCTGGGCATGCTCGAGGGCATGGTCAACCTGCTGCCGAGCGCCGAGGTCGGCTTCCTCGGCATGCAGCGCAACGAGGAGACCCTCGAGCCGGTCACCTACGCGAACCGGCTGCCCGACGACCTCACCGGCCGCCAGGTGTTCGTGCTCGACCCGATGCTCGCCACCGGCGGCTCGATGGCCGACGCCATCACCTACCTCGTCGACCGCGGCGCCGACGACATCACCGCCGTCTGCCTGCTCGCGGCCCCCGAGGGGGTCGATCACCTGCGTCAGCAGACCGAACGGCTCGCGGTGCCCGTCAAGGTCGTGCTCGGCACGATCGACGAGAAGCTCAACGAGAAGGGCTACATCGTGCCCGGACTGGGCGACGCAGGTGACCGCCTCTACGGGGTCGTCTGACCACTGCTTGCGTATGCCGCCGGGCGGGTCCCGGCGTCAGGGCAGGGTGTCGCCCCACTCGGCGTCGCGAGCGGCACGGTAGCGCTCCCCTGACTTCTTCGACACGACCTCCCGACCGGCGGTCCCGTCGGGTCGGCACACCTTGAACTCCACAAAGCCCTTGCGCTTCAACGGGTGTCGCAGGATCCGGCTCGAGCTCGCCTGCGCTGCTGGCGAATCCACGACGCCGGGGCGCGCCGCGGCGACCCACGAGAACTTCTCGTCCTCGTAGGAGAGCTCGGCGCCCTTGAGCCGACGGTGCTCTGCCGACCGGTTGATCCGCGCCGCGAAGTGGCACCAGTCGCTGCCCTCGAGCGGACAGGCGCTCGCGTGGGGGCACGGGCCGAGGAGCGTCCACCCGGCGTCCACCAGGGTGGAACGCACGCGGAGCACGCGCGCGTAGCCGTCCGGGGTCCCGGGTTCGGCGACGACGACGGCCTGACCCCGGTGCATGGCGTCGGCGACGAGGGCGTGCTGTGCGGGCTCGTCGAGCTCGCTCAGCACGTAGGAGACGGTGACGAGGTCGGCCTGGAGCGACGGCCAGTCGCCGGCCACGGCGCGGGCGAAGGTCGCGTTCGCCAGCACCTCCGACGGGCCGCCGCGCACGAGCTCACGTCCGAGGGCCAAGGCGTCCTCGACCTGGTCGAGCACCGTGACCGTCTCGAGCGACTCGAACGCGCCCGCGGCCGCCCAGGCCGCCGCGCCGGTGCCACCGCCGAGGTCGAGGAGCGACCGCGGTGCAAGGCCACGGTCGGCGACGTCGCCCAGCGCCCGCGACAGGGCGGCGTGCGTAGCCGGCATCCGGTAGGCGGCATACGCCGCGACGCGCACCGGCGAGGCGAGGATCGGAGCCGCGGCAGGAGCCACCGAGCGGTAGCGGGTGACCAGGGCCTCCGTCGCGCGGGTCAGGTCTTGCTCGCTCACCCCACGAAGGGCGCGCGAGAGAGCGGCTCGCAGCTCGGCGGCATACGCTGGCGTTCGCGACACCCGAGGAGGATAGCCGCGGACACGCGGGGTCGAGGCCCCCTACGGCACCCCACCTGCCACGTGCGGCACACTGGTCCCACCCCTGTGCCGTGGGGCTGTCAGGGCAGCCTGCGCCACCTTCCCTCCAAGGAGCGACACACCATGGGCCCCAAGGCCAAGAAGGTCATCCTGATCATCGTGCTGGCGTTCTTCGTGTATGCCATCTTCACCTCCCCTGACAAGGCTGCCGACATCGTCAGCAACATCTGGGGCGTGCTGGTCGACGGCTTCAACGCGATCCTCCGGTTCTTCAACTCCCTGCTGAACCGGTGACTCGAGCAGACTGAGGCCATGGCACCGCGACGACGGAGCACGGAGGTCCCAGCGGGGCTGGCGCCCATCCTGCTCCCGGGCGAGAACCTCGTGACCGCCGTCCGGGCGCACTGGGCCAAGCTCGCCGAGCCCGCGGTGACCTCGCTGCTCGGCTTCGTGGCCGCCGTCTGGGTCGACTCCAACGTGACCAAGTCGACCCAGGCCCTCGGCACGGTCTTCTGGTGGCTCTTCTTCATCCTCTTCGCGCGGCTGCTGTGGTGGGTCATCGACTGGCACCACAACTGGTTCGTCGCGACCGACAAGCGGCTGCTGCTGCGGTTCGGCCTCATCACGCACAAGGTCGCGATGATGCCGTTGCTCAAGGTCACCGACATGAGCTACGTCCGCTCGATCCCCGGCCAGTTCCTCGGCTACGGCAAGTTCGTCCTCGAGAGCGCCGGCCAGGACCAGGCCTTGCGTGAGGTCAAGTGGGTGCCCGACCCCGACCAGACCTACCGCGACATCTGCGCCGAGATCTTCCACATCGTCCCCCCGCCCGGTGACGAGGACTTCCAGGAGTTCGACGACGACTTCTCGGACGACACGAGCGGGCCCGGCAGCCCACCGGCCCCGCAGCCCCCGGCCAGCCCGATCACGCCCGGCGGCTCGGGCTTCCCCGACGTGCACCGCACCCACAACCCGATCCAGGACCGCCTCGACTCGTACTCCCGAGCCGTGCCGATCCAGCGCCCGTCGGACCGTTCCGAGACCGTCTACGAGAGCAACGACATCAAGCGGCGGCGGCGCGGAGCCGACACCGGGCCGATCTGGCCCCGCGGCGACGACTGAGCCGAGGCAGGCGCAGGACTCAGGTTGCGGGTGCAAGACACCCGGGGGCAGGGCTCGCCGGTGGCGTGGCGCACCGATAGTTTGTGGTGATCCGCCTGTCATCGCCGACCGCTCGGAGGAACGCATGAGTGTCTTTCGCACGAAGTCGATCGAGGCCTCGATGGCCTCGGCCGAGGAATCCGACCACCACCTCAAAAGGCGCCTCTCAGCCCTGGACCTCACCGTGTTTGGCGTCGGCGTCATCATCGGCGCCGGCATCTTCACGCTGACGGGCCGAGCAGCAAAGGACTACGCCGGCCCCGCCATCGCGCTCTCGTTCGTCGTCGGCGCGGTGGTCTGCGGTCTCGCCGCGCTCTGCTACGCCGAGTTCGCGTCAACGGTCCCGATCTCCGGCTCGGCCTACACGTTCTCCTACGCGACGCTCGGTGAGCTCATCGCCTGGATCATCGGCTGGGACCTCCTCCTCGAGCTCATGCTCGGTGCGAGTGTCGTGGCACAGGGGTGGTCGACCTACCTCGTGAAGCTGCTGGACCAGCTGGGCATCACCTGGCCCGAGAGTCTGGCACCCGGCTCGCACTTCGACCTGCCGGCGTTCATCCTGATCGCCCTGCTGACGAGCCTCGTGGCCATCGGCATCAAGGAGTCGCTGCGGGTCAACCTGGTGCTGGTCGCCATCAAGCTCTTCATCGTCCTCTTCGTCATCTTCGCCGGCATCGGCTTCATCAACCGCGACAACTGGACGCCCTTCATCCCGCCGTCGCAGCCGGGCGCGGCCGCGTCCGGCCTGACGACGCCGCTCTTCCAGGCCATCACGGGCGTCGAGCCGGTGACCTTCGGCGTGCTCGGCATCATGAGCGGCGCCGCGGTCGTCTTCTTCGCCTACATCGGCTTCGACGTCGTCGCGACCACGGCCGAGGAGGCCAAGAACCCGCAGCGCGACCTGCCCATCGGCATCATCGGCTCGCTCGTCATCTGCACCGTTCTCTACATGGCGGTCTCGCTCGTCATCACCGGCATGGTCAAGTACAACAAGATCGACCCGGACGCCGCCCTGGCCTCCGCGTTCACCTCGGTCGGCAAGGACGGCTACGCCACCTTGATATCCGCGGGTGCCGTGGCCGGCCTCACGACGGTGGTCATGACACTGCTGATCGGGGCGACTCGGGTGACGTTCGCGATGAGCCGTGACCGCCTCATCCCGGGCACCCTGGGCGTGACGAACGAGCGCACCGGCACCCCGGTCAAGCTCACGGTCATCATCGGTTCGGTCGTGGCGCTCATCGCCGCACTGACCCCGATCGGCAAGCTCGAGGAGATGGTCAACATCGGCACGTTGACGGCCTTCATGCTCGTGTCGATCGCGATCCCGATCCTGCGCAAGCGCCGCCCCGACCTGAAGCGCTCCTTCAAGGTGCCGGGCAGTCCGTTCGTCCCGTGGCTGTCTGCCGCGATGTGCTTCTACCTGATCCTCAACCTGTCGATCGAGACCTGGATCCGCTTCATCGTGTGGATGGCGATCGGGTTCATCATCTACTTCGCCTACTCCCGTCACAACAGCAAGCTCGCCAAGGGCGAACCGGAGTCCGGCCTCGAGGGCCGGCCCGAGATGCTCAGCGGGCGCTGACCCAGCGACGCACAGAGTCGCAGCCTCCGTGAGCCCGCCCGCATCCTGCGGGCGGGCTCACGGCGTTCTGGGGCGCAGGAACCTTCGCTCGGGCTCGCACTGGCACGGGCAGCCGGCGAGGCATGACCGTTCGAAGCAGTCGTCCAGGCACTCGCACTCGGGTGTCGGATGCAGTGCCTCTCGGGCAGCCGCGGCCTCCAGCGCCCGACGTCGCGCGGCGGCCTTCTCCTCCCGAACGCCGCTCACCGTCGGGTGGTCGGCAGGCGTGCCACGTCGGGCCCGGCGGGCTTGTCGACGGGTGCGCTGCTCGAACCACGCCCGCGCCGGCGGAGCTCCACGGCGGGGGTCGACACCGCGGTCGGCCGGCTCGTCGACCGGTGGCCGCGCGTCGAGATGGCTCGGCAGGCGTCGACCGGCGTGGTCGCGCAGGACATCGAGGGGAATCGGCGCCACCTCGGCTCCCGTGGTGTCGAGAACTGCGAGCCGCAGTCCCGCAAGCGCCAGGATCGATCCCAGCGTCGCCGTGTCGGTGCGCATCGCCCCCGACTCGATGCGGCCCACGGTCGCCCTCGACAAACCGAGCAGATCTGCCACCTCGCGCTGGCTCAGGTCGGCGACGCGACGCGCGCGGGCTGCATACCGCGCCGCATCAAAGTCCTCGGTCGAGCGACCTTGCGCGTCCACGAACACCTCCCGAGCACCCTGACCAGGGACCGATCGTCGCAGCGGCCACCGACAGCGGTGGTCAGTACTCCACTCACCCGCACCACGTCGGTCGGGGTCAGAACACTCAGACCCTGCTCCGCTCAGGGGGGCAAGAACTGATAGGTCACCACCCACACAAATCCCTCCCCTGCTCGGATCTTGCTCCGCTCAGGGGAGCAAGAACTGATAGGTCACCACCCACACAAATCCCTCCGCTACTCGGATCTTGCTCCGCTCAGGGGAGCAGGATCCGAGCAGTCAGGGCGGAACTGGTCGTGGTCAGAGGGCCTTGATGATGTCCTCGACCCGCTCCTTCGCGTCGCCGAAGAGCATGGCCGAGTTGTCGCGGAAGAAGAGCGGGTTCTGCACACCCGCGTAGCCCGCGTTCATCGAGCGCTTGAAGACCACGACGTCCTTGGCGTTCCAGACCTCGAGCACCGGCATGCCAGCGATCGGGGAGGTCGGGTCCTCGGCCGCCGCCGGGTTGACGGTGTCGTTGGCGCCGATGACGAGCACGACGTCGGTGCCCGGGAAGTCGTCGTTGATCTCGTCCATCTCGAGGACGATGTCGTAGGGCACCTTCGCCTCGGCGAGCAGGACGTTCATGTGCCCAGGCAGGCGACCGGCGACGGGGTGGATGCCGAACCGCACGTCGACGCCGCGCTCGCGCAGCTTCGCGGTGAGGTCTGCGACCGGATACTGCGCTTGGGCGACCGCCATGCCGTAGCCGGGCGTGATGACGACCGACCCGGCGTGGGTGAGCAGGTCGGCGACCTCTGCGGCGCTGGTCTCGCGGTGCTCGCCGTAGTCGACGTCGGCGTCCGAGACCGCGCCGTCGGAACCGAACCCACCGGCGATGACCGACACGAACGAGCGGTTCATCGCCTTGCACATGATGTAGGAGAGGTAGGCACCGGAGGAGCCGACGAGCGCGCCGGTGACGATGAGCAGGTCGTTGCCGAGCATGAAACCGGCCGCGGCCGCAGCCCACCCGGAGTAGCTGTTGAGCATCGACACGACGACCGGCATGTCGCCGCCGCCGATGGAGGCGACGAGGTGCCAGCCGAAGGCCAGCGCGATCGCGGTCATGACGGCCAGCGGCACGATCGAGTGCGACGCGACGAACCACACGAGCAGGCCCGCGGACACCACGACGGCGGCAAGGTTGAGCCAGTGGCGGGCCGGGAGCATGAGCGGCTTGCTCGAGATCCGGGCGGACAGCTTGAGGAAGGCCACGATCGAACCGGTGAATGTCACGGCTCCGATGAACGTGCCGAGGAAGATCTCGACGAGGTGCACGCCGTCCGAGCCCTCGCCGGTCGCGAGGAAGGTGTTGAAGCCGACCAGCACGGCGGCCGCACCGACGAAGCTGTGCAGCATCGCGATGAGCTCGGGCATGCCGGTCATCTCGACGATGCGCGCCCGCCAGATGCCGATCGCGGCGCCGATCGCCATGGCCACCGCGATGAGCAGCCAGTTCAGGGCGCTCGACCCGCGCAGGGCCAGCCAGAGCGTCGCGACGAGCGCGAGCGCCATGCCGATCATGCCGAGGACGTTGCCGTCGCGGGCGGTCTCGTGCTTCGAGAGGCCTGCCAGCGACAGGATGAAGAGCAGGGCAGCGACGATGTATGCCGCGCTGATGAGTGCGATGTCCACGTGCGGTCAGCCCTTCCGGAACATCGTGAGCATGCGGCGGGTGACGAGGAAGCCACCGAAGATGTTGATGCTGGCGATGAGCGTCGCCAGGAAGGCGAGCACGAGGATCGCCCCGGACATCCCGCTGGTCCACTGGCCCAGCTGGATCAGCGCCCCGACGACGATGATGCCGCTGATCGCGTTCGTCACCGACATGAGCGGCGTGTGCAGGGCGTGGTGGACGTGGCCGATGACGTAGTAGCCGACGACGACCGCGAGCGCGAAGACCGTGAAGTGACCGAGGAAGCTCGCCGGCGAGAACGCGGCGACGAGCGCGAAGATCGCCGCCCCGATCGCCATCCCGGCATACCTTCGTCGTGGGTCCTTCGGTGGCTCAGGCTCTTTCGCGACCCGCTTGCCTGAAGCCGGCGAGGCAGCGACGGGAGCCGCACTGACCTGGATCGCCGGCGGCGGCCACAGCAGCTCTCCGTCGCGGGCCACCGTCATGTTGCGCTGCACGACGTCGTCGAAGTCGAGGACGAGCTGCCCGTCCTTGCCGGGCGTCAGCAGTTTCATGAGGTTGACGAGGTTGGTGCCGTAGAGCTGTGAGGCCTGGGTGGGCAGCCGCGCCGCGAGGTCCGTGTAGCCGATGATCTTGACGCCGTTGGCCGTGACGACGAGCTCGTCGGCGACCGCACCCTCGACGTTGCCGCCGTTGCTGGCCGCCATGTCGACGATGACCGAGCCCGGCTTCATCGTGGCCACCATCTCGGCGGTGATGAGCCGCGGCGCCGGGCGCCCCGGGATCAGCGCCGTCGTGACGACGATGTCGACGTCGGGCGCCTGGGCGGCATACAGCTCGGCGGCCCGCCGGTTGTACTCCTCGCCCATCTCCTTGGCGTAGCCGTCGCTCGAGGCGGCGGCCTCGTCGACCTCGGGCATCTGGACCGGCAGGAAGTCGGCGCCCATCGACTCGACCTGCTCGGCGACCTCGGCCCGGGCGTCGGTCGCGCGCACGATGGCGCCGAGCGACCGGGCGGTCCCGATGGCGGCGAGGCCGGCCACCCCCGCGCCGGCGACAAGCACCTTGGCCGGCGGCACCTTGCCCGCGGCCGTCACCTGTCCGGTGAAGAACGACCCGAACTCGTGCGCGGCCTCGACGACGGCGCGGTAGCCGGCGATGTTGGCCATCGACGAGAGCACGTCGAGCGACTGGGCCCGGCTGATGCGCGGCACGGCGTCCATCGCCATGGCCGTGACGCCGGCGGCGCGCAGCTTCTCGACGAGGTCGGGGCTGATCGCCGGGGCCATCAGCGAGACGAGGACGGTGCCGGCGCGCAGACGCGCGATCTCGTCGTCGGAGGGCGCGTTCACCTTGTGCACGATCGGCGAGCTCCACGCCTCGGCGCCCTCGACCACGCGAGCCCCCGCGGCGGCATACGCCTCGTCCGAGAAGCTCGCCCGCTCCCCCGCTCCGGCCTCGACAGCGACCTCGTAGCCGAGACCGACGAGGGCCTCGACCGTCTTGGGCGTCGCGGCAACCCGCGTCTCGCGGGCCCGCGTCTCGCGGGGGACACCGATCTGCACGCTGGCTCCTTCGCACTCGGTCAGGCAGCTGGGTCGCAGGGCACTGGTTCCCGAACCTAGAGCACGAGGAGTGGGTAGGGCATCGTCTGCGCAGCAGGTCACACGAAAACGCCCCGCGTGGCGGCGACGATCTCTGATGCTGGTCAGTCAGAGCCGAGCAGTTCGTCGCACAGCTCGGCGTCGGCGACGACCGCGTTGACGAGTCCGCCTGCGAGAGCAGCCCGCACCGCGGCGGCCTTGGGCGCCCCCGACACGATGGCGACGACCTCGCGTATGCCGCGGAGCAGCTCCGGGCTGATCGTGACGACGCGCTCGGAGAGGGGCGGTTCGACGAGCGCGCCGGACGCGTCGAAGAAGACGCCGGCGAGCTCACCGACGACGCCGAGCCCTGCCGTCGCTTCTCGGTCGACGGGCGTGACCGCATCGAAGATCGTCGACATCGCCGGCGCCCAGGCGCCGATGCCCATCACGGCGGTGGTGACCCGCGCAGCCTGGCCCAGCGCCCGCGCGACCTGCGGCTCCCGACGCAGGGTGGCGGCGCCGGAGGCGTCGTCGAGCAGGAGGGGGGCGTAGAAAATCGAGGACCCGCCGCCGGTGACGCGGGCGGCGCGCCTCACGATGTCGACGGCGCTGCTGTCGTGACCGACCACCTCCATCGCGCCGCTCAGCTGCACGACGTCGACGGGCGGGAGGTCGCGCAGGGCGCGGGTCATCGTGTCGACCGAGCGGGACCAGGGGAGCCCCAGCACGTCGGACGGGGTGAGCACCTCGCTGAGCAGGCGAGCGGCGGCGGTCCCCAGGTGCTCCGGCAGTGCGGAGCGCTCGAGCCGGCTGCCGTCGACGACGACCGCGTGGCGCAGCCCGAAGCGCTCCTGGAGGCGTGCGGAGCGGTCGAGGTCGAGCTCACCGTCGGCGACGATCTCGATGCGCACGATGCCGCTGTCGCGCGCAAAGTCGATGAGGCGGGCGACCTTGAAGCGGCTGAGACCGAGCTCGTCGGCGATCTCGATCTTGGACTGGCCGGCGAGGTAGTGCCGGCGCGCCACGGCAGCCGCGAGGACCAGCTCGGCCGGCCCGCGTCGCTCCATCCCGGTCTCCTTCACGCCTGAAGTCTGACGCCTGCGGGGCGCCGTGGTGACAGGGACCCCGAACTTCGGTCGCCCTGTTGACAGCGGTGACCGGAGTCACTTTACTCATATGTGCATGCCAGCGCTCAAATGAGCGGACTCAAGGAGGAGACGTGCGACGACAGGCAAGCAGACGGGCACTCGTGCTCGCCGCCACCGCAGGCATGGGCGCGAGCCTGTCGGCCTGCGCCGGCTGGGGAGCCGTCGGCGGAGGCGGCGGTGACGACGCCATCAACGTCCTCATGGTCAACAACCCGCAGATGGTCGACCTCCAGCAGCTGACCGCCGAGAACTTCACGGCGAAGACGGGCATCCGCGTCAACTTCACGGTGCTGCCCGAGAACGACGTGCGCGACAAGATCAGCCAGGAGTTCTCGAGCCAGGCGGGCCAGTACGACGTGGCCACGGTCAGCAACTTCGAGATCCCGATCTACGCCAAGGCGAAGTGGATCACCCCGCTCGACGACTTCATCGCCAAGGACGCCACGTTCGACCAGGCCGACATCCTCAAGCCGATGCAGATCTCGCTCTCGTCCGAGGGCAAGGTGTACGGCGAGCCGTTCTACGGCGAGTCGTCCTTCCTCATGTACCGCAAGGACGTGCTGCAGGAGAAGGGCATCACGATGCCGGAGCAGCCGACGTGGCAACAGGTCGCCGACATCGCGGCCAAGGTCGACGGCGCCAAGCCCGGCATGGCCGGGATCTGCCTGCGCGGCCAGCCCGGCTGGGGCCAGATCTTCGCTCCGCTCACGACCGTCATCAACACCTTCGGCGGCACCTGGTTCGAGAAGGACTGGACGCCGAAGGTCAATGCGCCGGAGTTCAAGCAGGCCGTCAACTTCTACGTGAACCTCGTGCGTGAGCACGGCGAGAAGGGCGCCCCGCAGGCAGGCTTCACCGAGTGCCTCAACAACCTCACCCAGGGGTCGGTCGCGATGTGGTACGACGCAACCTCGGCCGCCGGTTCCCTCGAGGCACAAGACTCCCCAGTACGCGGAAAGCTCGGCTACGCGCCGGCGCCGGTCGTCAATACGACGAGCTCCGGCTGGCTCTACGCCTGGTCGTGGGGCATCCAGACCGCGAGCACCAAGCACGACAACGCCTGGAAGTTCGTCTCGTGGGCCTCGAGCAAGGAGTACGAGCAGCTCGTCGGCCAGAAGCTCGGCTGGTCGCGCGTCCCGGCGGGCAAGCGAGCCTCGACCTACGACAACGCCGACTACCTCAAGGAGGCGGGCGCCTTCGCCGCACCGACGAAGGCCGCCATCGAGGCCGCCGATCCGGCCAACCCCGGCGTCCAGCCGCGGCCGGCCCTCGGCATCCAGTTCGTCGACATCCCCGAGTTCCCCGATCTCGGCACCCAGGTCAGTCAGGACGTCAGCTCGGCCATCGCCGGCCAGCTCACCGTCGACGAGGCCCTCGACGCGGGGCAGTCCCTCGCCGAGGACGTCGCCGAGCGCTACAAGTCGAGGGAGGCACAGTGAGCACCGCAACGCAGACACCAGAGGCCACCACGGCCGAGCAGCCCGGCCGTTCGACGACACTCGCCAAGGCGGGTGACTGGGCCCGACGCGCACCGCTGCTGCCGGCGCTCGTCTTCGTCATCGTCATGACGCAGCTGCCGTTCCTCGCGACGCTCGTCATCTCCTTCATGGACTGGAACGCCTACTACCCCGACGAGCGGGGGTTCGCCGGCCTCGACAACTTCAAGCGGGTCTTCACCGACACCAACGCCCGTCAGGCCGTCGTCGTCACGATCCTGCTCACGGTCGGCGTCGTGCTGATCAGTCTCGTGCTGGGCCTCGCCATCGCGCTGCTGCTCGACCGCAAGTTCCGCGGCCGAGGCATGGTGCGCACCCTGATGATCACGCCGTTCCTGATCGTCCCGGTGGCTGCCGCGCTGCTCTGGAAGCACGCCCTCTATAACCCCGAGTACGGCCTCTTCAACGGTCTGCTCAAGGGGGTCTTCGGCGAGAACGCGCCCCAACCCGACTGGATCACCAACAACCCGCTGTGGGCGATCATCGCCGCGCTGGTCTGGCAGTGGACCCCGTTCATGATGCTGATCCTGCTGGCCGGGCTGCAGAGCCGCCCGCTCGACGTCGTCGAGGCCGCACGCATCGACGGCGCGAGCAGCTGGCAGATCTTCCACAGCATGACCCTGCCGCACCTGCGCCAGTACATCGAGCTGTCCGGACTGCTCGGCGCCATCTACGTCGTGCAGAACTTCGACGCCGTCTTCACCATCACGTCCGGCGGCCTGGGCACGGCCAACCTCCCGTACTTCATCTACCAGACGTTCTACACCGCCCAGGACTACGGGCGTGCCTCTGCCGCAGGCGTGGTCGTCGTGATCGGCACGATCATCATCGCGACGCTCGCCCTGCGCACCGTGTTCAGCCTGTTCAAGGAGGAGACCCGATGAGCGCCGCACCGCAGACCACCACCCCCTCAGGTACGCCATCGGGCTCGACCGGCGCCCGCGGCACCTCGAGCGTCGAGATCGTCCACCGCAAGCCGCCGAAGAAGGCCGCCCTGCTGGGCGTGCTCGCCTGGGTCATCGGCATCATGTTCGCGCTGCCGGTGGCCTGGATGGTGCTGACGTCGTTCCACAAGGAGACCGACGCCGCCACGAACCCGCCCAGCGTCTTCGCCCCGCTCAGCCTCGACGGCTACCGGACGTTCTTCGCCGCCGGGCCGTGGCCCTCGCTGCTCAACTCGCTGACGGCGAGCGTCGTGTCGACGATCCTCGTGCTGCTGCTGGCGTTCCCTGCGGCGTACGCGCTGTCGATCCGCCCGGTGCGCAAGTGGACCGACGTGCTCTTCTTCTTCCTCAGCACGAAGATGCTGCCGATCGTCGCCGGCATCCTGCCGCTCTACCTGTTCGCGCAGAAGGTGCACCTGCTCGACAACATCTGGTACCTCGTCATCCTCTACACCTCGATGAACCTGCCGATCGCGGTGTGGATGCTGCGCTCGTTCCTCGCCGAGGTGCCCGTGGAGATGCTCGAGGCCGCGCAGGTCGACGGGGCCAGCCTCACGCGTACGCTCCGTGACGTCATCGCGCCGGTCGTCATGCCGGGCATCGCGGCGGCGGCCCTCATCTGCTTCATCTTCAGCTGGAACGAGCTGCTGCTCGCACGAGTGCTCACCGGAACCGTGGCCGGCACGGCGCCGGTCTTCCTCACCGGGTTCGTCACGAGCCAGGGCCTGTTCCTCGCCAAGGTGTGCGCGGCCTCGCTCATCGTGTCGCTGCCGGTCCTCGCCGCCGGCTTCACGGCGCAGGACAAGCTCGTGCAGGGCCTGTCGATGGGCGCCGTCCGATGAGCGCAGCCACCGAGAGCCACACCCCGACCAGCCTGTCGGCGAGCACGTATGCTGCCCTGCCGCCCCAGGTGGGCCGGCCGGCATACGACCGCGGCAAGGTCACCGCGGGCATCGTGCACTTCGGCGTCGGCGGGTTCCACCGCGCGCACCAGGCGATGTACGTCGACCAGCTGATGGGGCAGGGCGAGGCGCTCGACTGGGGCATCTGCGGCGTCGGTGTCCTCCCCCACGACAGGCGGATCGTCGACACGCTCCGGGCGCAGGACGGTCTCTACACCCTCATCGTCAAGCACCCCGACGGCCACCGCGAACCCCGCGTCATCGGCAGCATCGTCGAGATGATGTTTGCGCCGGACGACCGCCAGGCCGTCGTCGACCGGCTCGCCGACCCCGCGACCCGGATCGTCAGCCTGACGATCACCGAGGGCGGCTACCTCGTCAACCAGGTGACGGGCGAGTTCGACGCCTCCGACCCGGCGATCCGGGCCGACCTGGAGGAGGGGGCTTTCCCGCGCACGGTCTTCGGCTTCGTCGTGGCCGGGCTCGCGGCGCGGCGGGCGGCCGGCCAGACGCCGTTCACGGTCATGTCGTGCGACAACCTGCCCGGCAACGGCGACGTGGCGCGCAAGATGATGACCGCCTTCGCTCGGCTCAAGGACCCGGGGCTCGCTGACTGGATGGACGAGCACGTGCTGTTCCCCAACTGCATGGTCGACCGCATCACCCCGGTCACGGCCCCTGAGGACATCGAGCGGCTCGCCGACGAGTTCGGGGTGCAGGACGGCTGGCCGGTCGTGTGCGAGCCGTTCACGCAGTGGGTGCTCGAGGACCACTTCACCGACGTGCGCCCCCCGTTCGAGCACGCAGGCGTGCAGCTCGTCGACGACGTCGTGCCCTACGAGCTGATGAAGCTACGGCTGCTCAACGCGAGCCACCAGGCGCTGTGCTACCTCGGCTACCTCTCCGGCTACCGCTACGCGCACGAGGTGTGCCAGGACCCGCTCTTCGTCGACTTCCTGCTCGGCTACATGGAGCGCGAGGGGAGCCCGACGCTGCCCGAGGTGCCCGGGGTCGACCTCGACGCGTACCGCCACCAGCTCATCGAACGGTTCGCCAACCCCGAGGTGCGAGACACGCTGGCCCGGCTCTGCGCCGAGTCGTCCGACCGCATCCCGAAGTGGCTCGTGCCCGTCATCAACACGAACCTCGAGTCGGGTGGCGAGATCGATTGCTCGGCGCTCGTGGTCGCCTCGTGGGCCCGCTACGCCGAGGGGGTCGACGAGCAGGGCGAGCCGATCGAGGTCGTCGACCGCATCAGGGACCGTGTCATGGCGGCCGCGGCCCGGCAGCGTGACGACCCCCTCGCTTTCCTGCGCGACAAGGACCTCTTCGGCGGGCTGGCCGACGACCCGCGGTTCGCCCAGGTGTTCACCGAGGCACTCTCGGCCTTGCACGACAAAGGCGCTCGGGAGACGCTGCAGTCATGGAGCACTCGGGTGAGCACGTGACCGACGGCCGGACCCTCGTCGCGGGGGTGGACAGCTCGACCCAGTCGACGAAGATCGTCGTGTGCGACGCCGAGACGGGCGCGATGGTGCGCACCGGGCGGGCGCCGCACCCCGACGGCACCGAGGTGCATCCCGACCGGTGGTGGGAGGCGTTCGAGCAGGCCCGTGGCGGCGGCATCCTCGAGGGGGTGGCCGCCGTCGCCGTCGGCGGGCAGCAGCACGGCATGGTGGCGCTCGACGGGTCCGACGCCGTCGTGCGCGAGGCGCTGCTGTGGAACGACACGCGCAGCGCCGGCGCTGCGCGTGACCTGACCGACGAGCTGGGAGGTTCCGCTGCGTGGGTCGACGCCGTCGGCTCCGCCCTGGTGCCGAGCTTCACGGTGACCAAGTTGCGCTGGCTCGCCGAGCACGAGCCCGAGAAGGCTGCTCGCGTCGCCCGCGTCGTCCTTCCCCACGACTGGCTGACCGGCCGCATCCTCCAGCAGGGCAACGGTTTCGAGCGCTGGACGACCGACCGCGGTGATGCCTCGGGCACCGGCTACTGGTCGGCCGCCACCGGAGGCTACCGTCCCGACCTGCTGGAACGGGCCTTCGGCCGCGACCTCGCGGTGCCGCACGTGCTCGAGCCCGCCCAGGCCGCCGGGCACACGTCAGACGGCATGCTCGTGGCCGCGGGCACCGGAGACAACATGGGAGCGGCACTCGGCCTGACGCTGCATCCCGGCGACGTCGTCGTCTCCCTCGGCACGAGCGGCACGGTCTTCACGCCGCACCGGTCTGCGATCCGCGACGAGACGGGGGCCATCGCCGGGTTCGCCGACGCGACCGGACACCACCTTCCGCTCATGTGCACCCTCAACGCCGCGCGGGTGCTGACGGCGGCCGCCTCGATGATCGGAGTCGACCTTGCCGAGCTCGATCGCCTCGCGCTGCAGGCCTCTCCGGGGGCGGACGGCCTGACCCTGCTGCCCTACCTCGACGGCGAGAGGACGCCCGACCTCCCCGACGCGACCGGCACGCTCAGCGGCCTGAGCCGGGCCAACTCGACGCCCGAGAACCTCGCCCGTGCCGCGGTCGAGGGGATGCTGTGCAACCTCGTCGCCGGCGTCGATGCCCTGCGTGAGCACGGCGTCTCGGTCGACCGAGTGCTGCTCATCGGCGGCGCCGCTGCGTCGCGGGCCGTGCGCGAGATCGCGCCAGGGCTCTTCCGCGCGCCGGTCGTCGTGCCGGCACCGGCCGAGTACGTCGGCGTCGGCGCCGCCCGGCAGGCAGCGTGGGCCCTTTCAGGAGAGGCGGACCCACCGACGTGGGCTCTCGAGGTCGACTCCGAGTATGCCGTCGCCCCCGGTGACGCCGACGCTCAGGCGACCGTCGTGGCGCGCTACCAAGCCCTCGTCGCACAGACCTACGGCCGCTGAGGGTCGCGCGCACGGGTCGAGCCGGCGACGCTCAGAGGTCGTCCACGGCCTGTAGCCGACCGGAATCCACGGCTGCCGCCAGAGGGCGACGACGTCCTGGGCACCGCGCGGGCCGAGCTGCGCCTGGTCGGTGAACGGCATACGTCCGCGCGCCTCCCCGACGCGCTCGGCACGAGCGGCCGATGCGTCGGGGAACTGCCCGTCAGGTGTCGTCATGACACGTCAGCGGGCGTGGTCAGGCGAGCGCCTTGGCCTTGAGCGCGGCGAACTCGTCGGGCGAGATCGTCCCGGCGTCCAGCAGCTCCTTGGCCCTGGCGATCTGCTCGGGCGCCGACGTGCCGGGCCCTGCAACCGAGCGCACGTAGTCCTCCTGGGCCTTGCGCGCCTGCTCGTACGTCTTGACGGTGCGCTCGTTCATGCCGCGGCCACGGACGATGAGGTAGACGATCGCGGTGATGAAGGTGAAGAGAACGAGGCAGATGACCCACACCGCCTCATCCCGCCCGAGACCTCCGGGTCGCGGAACAGGGCGGCGACGATCGAGAAAAGCACCATGAGGTACGACGCGAACGCGAAGAAGACGATGATGAACCAGATGATGTCCCAGAACGACATGTCGGGGCGACCTTTCTCGTGGGGCGCCGCCAGTCGTGAGCGCTCCCTCCCAGCGTCGGTGGCGCCTCACGGCCGGTCATCATCCTCACAGGGTGACTGTGCCCCGCTGTCGCTCAGCGGTACTCGGGGTTGTGCCAGCCGAAGTGGTCGCCCTCGTTCCAGGCCGACCGCTGGTTGCCGTAGGCAGGGACCCCACCCGCGTCGTGCAGCATCCGGGCGAGGTGCATGAGGTTCCACGTCATGAAGGTGGTGTTGCGGTTGGTGAAGTCGTTCTCGGGACCACCGCTGCCCGGGTCGAGGTAGCTGGGCCCGGGGCCCGCCTCGCCGATCCAGCCTGCGTCGGCGTTGGGAGGGATCGTGTAGCCCACGTGCTGCAGGCTGTAGAGCACGTTCTGGGCGCAGTGCTTGATGCCGTCCTCGTTGCCGGTGATGAGGCACCCGGCGACCCGACCGTAAAAGAGGTACTGGCCCTTGTCGTTGAGCTGACCGCTCAGCGAGTAGATCCGCTCGATGAAGCGCTTGGTGATGCTCGAGTTGTCACCGAGCCAGATCGGTCCCGCGACGACGAGGATCTGGCTGTCGAGGATGCCCGGATAGAGGTCCGGCCACGCATCGGCCTCCCAGCCGTGCTCACGCATGTCGGGATAGACGCCGGTGGCGACGTCGTGGTCGACGAAGCGGATCTCGTCGACCACGACGCCGTGCTCGCGCATGATGGCTGCGCTGGCGTCGACGAGGCCCTGGGTGTGGCTCTGCTCAGGGCTCCTCTTGAGGGTGCAGTTGACGTAGGTGGCCTTGAGGCCCGTGAAGTCCCAGTCAGTCATGAGCCGACTCTCCACCCTGCCCGCGCCCGCCTGCAGCGAAACGGTGAGGGTCGGCCAAGCGGTGGCCGCCTCACATCTGCTCGGGCGACTCCAGGCCGAGCAGGTCGAGGCCGGTCGTCATGACCCGGAACACGAGCGCGCACAGGGTGAGCCTCGACTCCTTGACCTCGTCGAGATCGGCCTTGAGCACGGGGCAGTTCTCGTAGAACGCCGAGAACGCCTGAGCCAGCTCGAAAAGGTATGCCGCGAGCCGATGCGGCTCGTAGGTGGCACCGACCTCGGCCACGACGTCGCCGAAGCCGAGCAGGTGCATCGCGAGGGCACGCTCGTGCGGCTCACGGACCAGGAGCGGTGCGTGCTGGTCGAGCGGCTCGTGGCCCACCTGCCGGAAGATCGACCGGATGCGCGCGACGACGTACTGGAGGTAGGGCCCCGTGTTGCCGGTCAGCGCCACCATGCGGTCGAGGTCGAAGACGTACTCGCTGTCGTGCGCGACGGACAGGTCGGCATACTTCACGGCACCGATGCCGATCTGCCGGGCGATCGTCGCCCGGGTCGCGTCGTCGAGCTCGGGCCGGGTCTCGTCGATGACCGCCTGCGCCTTCTCGACGGCCTCCTCGAGCAGCGCCATGAGCCGCAGCGGCTTGCCCGAGCGGGTCTTGAGGATCTTGCGGTCGTCGCCGAGCACGTTGCCGATCTGCACGTGGACGGGCACGACGTCGTCGGGGAGCCAGCCGGCCTTGCGGGCGGTGTCCCAGACCATGTTGAGGTGGAGCGACTGCGGAGCCCCGATGACGTAGAGCACGCGGTGGGCACCGAGATCATGCACGCGATACTTGATGGTCGCGAGATCGGTTGTGGCATAGCCGTATCCGCCGTCGGACTTGCGGATGATGAGCGGGACCGGCTTGCCCTCACGGCCGGTGTAGCCGTCGAGGAAGACGCAGAGGGCGCCCTCGGACACCTCGGCGATGCCCCGTGACTCGAGCTCCTCGCAGATCCCCGGGAGCGCGTCGTTGTACATCGACTCGCCCGCGAGGTGCAGGTCGCTCAGCGTCACCCCGAGAGTCGAGTACAGCTTGTTGAAGTAGACCTTCGACAGGTCGACGAGCTCGTTCCAGAGGCGCAGGGTCTCGGCGTCGCCGGCCTGCAGACTCACGACCCGCGACCGGGCGCGCACGTTGAAGTCGCCTGCACTGCCTGCCGGTTCGGCCTTCTCGGCAGTGTCGAACTTGACCCGGGCCGACTGGTAGAAGGCGTTCGGGTCGGTGACGAGCAGCCCGGCCTCCTCGGAACCCTCACCGACCTCGAGCAGGTGCTCGATGAGCATGCCGAACGGCGTGCCCCAGTCGCCGATGTGGTTCTGCCGGATGACATGGTGGCCCAGGTGCTCGAGGGTGCGGGCGATCGAGTCGCCGACGACGGTCGTGCGCAGATGACCGACGTGCATCTCCTTGGCGACGTTGGGCGCCGAGTAGTCGATCGGGATGTTCTGCGCCGGCTCGAGGGCGACGCCGGTGCGCTCGTCGGCCTCGACGTCCTGGAGCAGGCTCGCGAGCCAGGAGTCGGTGAAGGTGAGGTTGATGAAGCCCGGCCCGCTCACCTCGACCGTGTCGCACACGCCGTCGAGGTCGAGCGCGGCGACGATCTTCGAAGCGACGTCACGCGGCGGCATGCCGACCTTCTTGGCCAGCGCCAGCGCCGCGTTGACCTGCACGTCGGCGAACTGCGACGGACGCAGCACCGGGTCGGCCTCGCGGAAGTCGTCGCCGAGGGCGGCGGCGATCGCGGACTGGACCTTGGGCGTGAGCGCGACGAGCGGTGAAACCATGCGGGCCAGTCTATGAGCGGCGGCGCAGTGCCCGCGCCGGGGTTTCAGCGGCCCCGCGTGCTGGGCGGCTGCGACCGCGCCCGGTCGAGGTGGTCGGCCGCGAACGCGGCCCACCCCGACCGGGCGGCCAGGTCACTCGCCGCGCTTGGTGAAGCCGGCCCGGCGGGCCGCCTCCTCGTTGTAGAACCACACGTCCGGCTCGGCGTCGTCATAGCCCTCGTCGTCCGGCCCGAGGAAGGTCGTGCCCTCACGGGTGCCCTTGATCGCGTGGCCCAGGGGCTGTGCACCGTCGCCGATGGGCGCGGCGGAGCCCAGCCCGAAACCACCGTCGGCGACCTCGTCGAACTCCGACACGCGCCGTCCCGCCGGGGCCGAGGCGTCCGTGGCCGCGTCGTCGGCTTGCGGACGCGTGTCCGCCGCGTCGGCGGTGGCCGCCCGGCTCGCGTCGGACCCGACGCTCGACGTCGGCCCCGACTCGGACGTCGACTCGGACGTCGACTCGGACGCCGACCCGGACGTCGACCCGGATGTTGACCCGGATGTCGACGCAGACGTCGACTCGGACGTCGACTCGCCTGGCTTCACGTCATCGGCCTCCGGGTAGGCAGCTGCGGCAACGTCGGGGGCGGGCTCAGCCTCCTGCCGACGAGGCTCCTCCGACGTCGAGCCGGCCGGCTCGTCCACGTCGGACACCTCGTCACTCTCGTGCGAGTGCGGGGCCATGTCGACGTCGCGGCCCTCGTCAGCCGGCTCGTCGCTCTCCTCCGGGCCTCGCTGCCCCGGGGTCGTCGCCCAGGGCTGTCCACGGTGGTCGCCCGGGTCGCCAGCCGGGGTGCCACCCTCGGCGACCACCTCGTCGCGGTCGGCGAGCGCCGGCACGGCCACACGGTCCTCGTCGTCGGCGGCCCCGGACTCGGATGCCACACCGTCGTCGACGTCGCCCTCGTCGGTCCCGGCAGCAAGCGTGTCGCCGTCGTCGCTGCTCTCACCAGCGGTGGCGTGCTCGTCACCTGGCTCGTGACCCCGCTCGTCGCTCGTCTCGTCGCTGTGCGCTGCCGCAGCTCCGGCGACCGCACCAGCAGCGCCGGCCCCAGCCGCGACGGTGCCGTCACCCGGACCGTCTGCTGTGCCGTCGCCGTCGTCCGGTGCGGCTGCTCCGCTTCGCTCAGAGGTCTGCTGCGTCGTCAGCTCGTCGTTGGTCTGCTCGTCCACGGGGTCACCATCCACGGTGTCGTCGGAGTGGGCGCCGGCGTCGCCGGGCTCGCTCTCCGCATACCCAGCCGCGGCGTCGGCCCGCGCGGGCGCGGCCTCTTGACGAGTGGTCGTGTCCTGAGCCGCCTCGTCACGAGACGCGTCGGCCTGGGCCGCGTCGTCCTGGCCCGCGTCGCGCCCAGTGGCCTCGTCCTGGTGGGTCTCGTCGGGAGCGGCCTCACGGCGAGGGGTCGGCTGTCCCACGCCGGGGTCGGAGGGCTCCCACGCGGGCTCCTCGTAGCGGCTGCTCCCTGCCCCTTCGGCAGACTCGGCGTCCGACGCGTCGCCCGGGGCCTCAGCCGCTGGCTCGGTGCGGTTGTCCTCCTCGCCGGGCGCCGACGGGGAGCCCTCAGACGCGGCATCGGATGTCACGGGGTCCGACGGTGCGCCGGCAGAGCTGGACGGAGCGAAGGGGTTGTCGGCGTCAGCGAGGTCGTCGTCCTCGTCGTCCTCGTGGTTGCCGGCAAAGGCTGCCGCACCGGCACCTGCTGCGCTCGCCCCGGCTGCACCGACCGCAGCCGCCGAAGCTGCTCCCCCGCCGCGGCGGGACGAGTCCTCTTGGCCTGCAAGGCGGTTGCCCTCACCGTCCAGCCGGAAGCCTTCGTCGTCAGTGCGCACGTCGGGGTCGACCCGGTCTGCCTCACGCTGGAGGTCTGCGTGCTCGGCGTGGGCCGTCTCCGCGGCGGCTCGGTGCTCGGCGGCCTGCTGCTCGAGGCGTCGCGCCTCCTCGGCTCGCTGCTTCGCCTCGGCGGCCGTGCGCTCGGCCTCGGCCTTGGCGTCCGCGGCCATGGCTGCGGTGACCGACGCACGGTCCTGGCTGCCCTGCACCTCCGGTCGGCGCTCTTCGACCTTGGCCCGGAGCTCACCGGCCTCGAACCGGCGGGCCTCGACCTCGCGCCGTCTGCCGGCGTTGACGAACAGCCAGACGATGATGCCGATGACGATGACCGCCACCGCGATCCACAGAACCACCTTGGCAGTGTCCGACATGTCAATCCCCTCACGGTTTGCGGACCTTCTCGACCGGTCCCCCCGGAAACCTACTGCGAGAGCGCACCCGAGCGGCGGGTAGCGCGCCGTCGGTGTCGTCCGGCTGCCCGTGCGACGCCGCGAATCGCCTTGGCGCGGCTGCGACCCGGGCCGCCGCCCCAGCCAGGGTCAGCCGAGACCGAGCTTCGTGGCCGTGGTCTCGCGCATCTCGACCTTGCGGACCTTGCCGGTGACCGTCATCGGGAACTCGTCGACGATCTCGACGTAGCGGGGGATCTTGTAGTGGGCGAGTTTGCCGGTGCAGAACTCGCGCAGCGACTCGGCCGTGAGCGGCGCGGCGCCCTCCTTCATGCGGACCCACGCGCACAGCTCCTCGCCGTACTTCTCGTCGGGGACCCCGATGACCTGCGCGTCGAGGATGTCGGGGTGGGTGTAGAGGAACTCCTCGATCTCACGGGGGTAGACGTTCTCGCCACCGCGGATCACCATGTCCTTGATGCGGCCCGTGATCTCGACGTAGCCGTCGTCGTGCATGACGCCGATGTCGCCGGTGTGCATCCAGCCGTCCTCGATCGCCTCCGCGGTCTTGTCTGGCTGCTCCCAGTAGCCCAGCATCACCGAGTAGCCCTTCGTCATGAACTCGCCGGCCTGCCCCCGCGGCAGCGTCTCCCCGCTCACGGGGTCGGCGATCTTGATCTCCAGGTGCGGACCGACCCGGCCGACGGTGCCGACCTTCTGCTCGAACGTGTCGTCGGTGCGGTTCTGCGTCGACACCGGGGACGTCTCGGTCATGCCGTAGCAGATCGTCATCTCCTCGATGCCGGCGGCGATGAGCTTCTTCATCAGCTCTGCAGGGCAAGGAGATCCGGCCATGATGCCGGTGCGCACGGTGGACAGGTCGTAGCTGTCGAAGTCGGGCAGGTTCCACTCGGCGATGAACATCGTGGGCACGCCGTAGAGCGAGGTGACCTTCTCGTCCTGGGTCGCGCGCAGTGTCGCGGCAGGGTCGAAGCCGGGCGCCGGGATCACCATGCAGGCGCCGTGGGTGGTGCACGCGAGGTTGCCCATGACCATGCCGAAGCAGTGGTAGAACGGCACCGGGATGCACACACGGTCGGCCTCGGTGTAGTCGCACAGCTCACCGACGAAGTAGCCGTTGTTGAGGATGTTGCGATGGCTCAGCGTCGCACCCTTCGGGAATCCCGTTGTGCCAGAGGTGTACTGGATGTTGATCGCATCGGTGTTCTTCAGAATGCCTTGGACCCGCGCCAGATCCTCCGCCGTCACCTCGTCGGCACGGGAGAGCAGCTCGTCCCAGTCGCTCGTGCCGATGTAGACCACCCGGCCGAGCCCCGACACCTCCTCGCGCACCTCCTCGACCATCTGTCGATAGTTGCTGCTCTTGAACGACTCCGCCGCCACGAGGGTCGAGATGCCCGCCTGGCCGAGGACGTACTGCAGCTCGTGCGAGCGGTAGCTGGGGTTGATGTTGACGAGGATCGCGCCGATCTTGGCGGTCGCGTACTGCACCAGTGTCCACTCGGAACAGTTCGGCGCCCAGATGCCCACGCGGTCGCCGGTGACGACACCGACGGCCAGCAGCGCCCGGGCCAGCCGGTCGACGTCAGCCTGCAGGGCGGCATACGTCCAGCGCTTGCCCTGCGCGACGTCGACGAGCGCCTCCCGCTCGCCGAAGCGCGCGACGGTCGCGTCGAAGTTGTCGCCGATCGTCTGCTCGATGAGGGGTGGGTCGCTCTCGCCCCGCGTGTGCGACAGCGTGGCGTCGAGGGTGTCGAGAACGTCGGTCATCGGGTGCCTCCGTGCGGCCGTGGACGGTTCACCCACACCCAACCCCGGCGCCCCCTCGCGCGCAAGGGATGTCCGTCGTTGCGGTCGCCACACCCGGTCAGGTATGCCGTCGGGCGGGCATCGTCTGCATCTTCAGCTGGGCGGCCCCGTCCCCCTCCAGCAGGGCGAGACCGGCGTGTCGTCCGGTGACGAGCAGCAGCAGGGCGGCTGCCGGTCCGGTGATCTCCGGCCCGCTGCCGACCTCCCAGTCGACATCGGTCGCCGCGAGGCGGTAGCCATCGAGGGGCAGCTGCCTGAAGACGGAGCCCGTCCAGCCGTGGCGCGTCGCGAAGATGTGGTCGACCGCGATTCGGGCAGCCACCGGTCGCATCTCGAGGTCCACCCCGAGCGGCAGGGCCATGTCCTGGGCGTGCACGAGGGTGTCGGAGAGGCTGCCCGCGGGCGCGATGAAGGTGTTGCGTCGCCGCGACCCGATGCCGGCGCGGATCCGGGCGATGATCTCGTCGGTCGGCAGAGCTGCCTGCAACCGAGCCGTGCGGTCGATCATCCGGTTGAGGGAAAGCGCCCCGAGCAGGCTCGGGTGGACGGCCATGAAACGGATGACGTCGGGGAGGTGCTGCCGCTGCAGCGTGAGGTGGGCTGCGACGTGGCGGACGGTCCAGCCCTCGCAGAGCGAGGGGTGGTCCCACTGCTCGTCGGTGAGCCCTTCGAGCATCGCCGCCGTGCGCTGGCGCTGGTCGTCCATCTCCGACCAGATCAGGTCGAGATCGGCAGTCCTTGCCATCGATGCCATGTCGATCCCCCTCTGTCACAGATCCTCGCGCCACGCCAGGAAATGGCGGCCGTCGGTCCGTCGCGACCAGCTAGTTCGATAGACTGATCAATATAGTTCGACTTACTGACTAGTTTCAAGAGGTGCGATGACGTCCGAACTGTCCGAGCCCTCCGAGCCTTTCGTCGGCCTGCTCATGTTCATCGCCGCGCGCGACGTCGAGAACCGGGTGGTCGCGGCCATGCGGCGCGCGGGCATCGACGACATCACCCTCGCCCAGGCGAGGGTCGCCGCCCGCATCGGACCGCACGGCACCCGCCTCACCGAGCTCGCCGAGCAGGCCCAGGTGACCAAGCAGACGGCCACGGCCCTCGTCGACCGCCTCGAGGCGGCCGGCTACGTCGAACGCGTGCCCGACCCCAGCGACGGGCGAGCGCGGCTCGTCCGCCTCACCGACAGGGCGCAGACGCTCATGCCCGTCGCCCGCGGCGAGGAGCAGCAGATCGAGCAGGAGTGGGAGGCCCACCTCGGCCGCACCCGCATGCGCCAGCTGCGCGAAGCACTCACGCTCCTGCGCGAGATCACCGACCCCTACCGCGACCTCGACTGAGGGGCGGGCCTTCACGAAGGCGCTGCTCGGAGCGCGTTTGACATGCGTCACACGCAAGGCGGGACCTCCAGCCCTGGTCGCGCCAGCCCAGCGGACGCACGCTCCAAAGGTGAGCACCAGTGCGCCAGACCCGGTTTCGACAGGACGAATTCGTCGCATCCTCCTCCTTGCGGTGACCCTCGTGACGGCGGTCGTCGTCGCCATGGTCCTGCTCCTGCGGACGAGCCCGCCTCCCCTGACGGTCTACAGCGACCTCGCCTCGAGGCGAGCCGCGATGCAGAGCTTCACCAACGAGCGCACCGCCGATGTCTACGACCCCACTGCGGGCCACATCGGCCCGGACGCGCTGGTCGCCGAGCTCGGTCACGGCGCCGTGGCCGCCCGCTGGTTCGACACCGACCTGACCCGCCTCGAAGCGGTTGCCCGCGCGTCGCACGCCTTCGTCCGACCCCCGCAACGTCCCGCGCTGCCGCCGAGCGGCTGCTCATGTTCGACTTCGTGCACAAGGACAACTGGGGCTGCGATTCGCGAGGTGGTGGCGTCGTCACGGAGTTGCCGCGCATCCGCTGGACGAGCGCCACGTCGGGCGAGCTGTCCATGGCCCGCTGGGAGGGCTCGTCGCTCCCCTTCACCGCGGTGCGCGACAGTCGCGGACGCTACGTCTCCGCCGAGCTCAACGTCTGCTGACCGGTCGCCCGCCCTGGGCACGACAAAGGCCCCGGCCGCTCTCGGGGGCCGGGGCCTTTCTTCTGTCTCAACACAGAGTGCACCCGAAGGGATTCGAACCCCTAACCTTCTGATCCGTAGTCAGATGCTCTATCCGTTGAGCTACGGGTGCGTCGTCCAGCCACTGGGGCGAACGAGAAGTTACCTTAGCGCCTGCGGTCCGCATCCACGAAATCGGCCCCGACAGCCTCTTCGGCAGCCCGTCCGCGCCCCCTCGGCACCCCTTCCGCGTATGCCGTCGCGCCGTGTCGTCGGCAACGGACATCGCGTTGCGGTCGGGTCGTGAAATTCCTGCAAGAAACCGACAGTGCGACGTCGGAATTCTTGCGCGCCCGGGAGGTTGTGAGGCGTCTCACCGCCCCGGCTCCCACTTGCGGTCAAACCCGCTGTCGCCGACGCGTACCTTGAAGTCATCACGTCATCTGTTCAGCATGTGGACACCTGCAGCCCGATCCGGGTCTGCCCAGGACCCACGTGGGGAGCAGCTTCACACCGGCACGACGTGGTGCCGGGCGGCACCGCGCGCGAAGGGATGGGCCCCGAGTTGACCACGACCCACGAGAAACAGACACACACGACGCACGCGGGACTGGCCGCATGGGTCGAGCAGGTTGCCGAGCTGACCCAGCCGCGCGACATCCGCTGGATCACCGGCTCCCCCGAGGAGTGGAGCGAGCTGACCGACCAGCTCGTCGAGGCGGGCACGTTCGTGCGCCTCAACGAGGAGAAGAAGCCGAACTCCTTCTACTGCGCCAGCGACCCGACCGACGTCGCCCGCGTGGAGGACCGCACCTACATCTGCTCGCTCGACGAGAAGGATGCAGGGCCCACCAACAACTGGATGGCGCCCGACGAGATGAAGGCTCGGATGACCGAGCTGTACCGCGGGTCGATGCAGGGCCGCACGATGTACGTCATCCCCTTCGTGATGGGCCACCTCGACGCCAAGGTCCCGATGTTCGGGGTCGAGATCACCGACTCGGCCTACGTCGTCGTCTCGATGCTCGTCATGGCCCGCTGTGGCGACAAGGTGCTGCGCAAGATCGAGGCCACCGACGCGGCATACGTCCCCGCCCTGCACTCGGTCGGCGCCCCGCTGGCCGAGGGCCAGGCTGACGTGAAGTGGCCGTGCTCCGACACGAAGTACATCGTCCACTTCCCCGAGGAGCGCACCATCTGGAGCTACGGCTCCGGCTACGGCGGCAACGCGCTGCTCGGCAAGAAGTGCTACTCGCTGCGCATCGCGAGCGCGATCGCGCACGACGAGGGCTGGATGGCCGAGCACATGCTCATCCTCAAGCTCACCTCGCCCAAGGGGTCGGTCCACTACGTCGCCGCCGCATTCCCGTCCGCCTGCGGCAAGACGAACCTCGCGATGATCACGCCCACCGTCGCCGGCTGGAAGGCCGAGATGGTCGGCGACGACATCGCCTGGATGCGTTTCGGCGAGGACGGGCGCCTGTATGCCGTCAACCCGGAGTTCGGGCTCTTCGGAGTCGCGCCCGGCACCGGCGCGTCGACCAACCCCAACGCGATGGCCACCATCGAGAAGGGCAACTCGGTCTTCACCAACGTCGCCCTGACCGACGACGGCGACGTGTGGTGGGAGGGCATGACCGACGAGCCGCCGGCGCACCTCACCGACTGGCACGGCAACGACTGGACGCCTGAGGACGGCAAGGCGGGCACGCTCTCGAGCCACCCGAACAGCCGCTTCTGCACGCCCGCCTCGCAGTGCCCGATGATCGCCCCGGAGTACGACAACCCCGACGGAGTGCCGATCGACGCGATCCTCTTCGGCGGACGCCGCAAGACGACCGTGCCGCTCGTCTACGAGTCGCGCGACTGGACGCACGGAACCTTCATCGGTGCGACGCTCTCCTCCGAGACCACCGCTGCCGCGACCGGCGCCGTCGGCGTCGTGCGCCGCGACCCGATGGCCATGCTGCCCTTCATCGGCTACCACGCCGGCGACTACATGAACCACTGGCTCGAGATCGGCAAGAGCGCGGACGCCTCCAAGCTCCCCCGCATCTTCGGCGTCAACTGGTTCCGTCGCGACGACGAGGACGGCTCGTTCCTCTGGCCCGGCTTCGGCGAGAACAGCCGCGTGCTCAAGTGGGTCATCGAGCGCCTCGACGGCGAGGCCGACGCCGTGGAGACCCCGATCGGCCTCGTCCCGACCGAGGGCGCCCTCGACATCGACGGGCTCGACCTGACGCCCGAGCAGGTCGCCAAGGCGATCTCCGTCAACGCGGCCGACTGGGAGAAGGAGCTGCCCCTCATCGAGGAGTGGTTCGCCAAGTTCGGTGACCAGCTCCCCACCGAGCTGTGGGCAGAGCTCGACGGCCTCAAGGCCCGCATCAGCGGTAACTAGGAGGACGATCCACCGCCTGCTTGCCGGCGGGCGGTGGAGACGTGATGCAGGGCCCGGCACCGACAGGTGCCGGGCCCTCCGTCATGGGGGTACATGGTTCACATGAGCGAGCCGCATTCCTACACGCGCGACGAGAGCGAAGCCGAACGCATCGACCGCAACTTCGGCGAGCAGCTGCAGGAGCTGCGCATCGCCCAGGCCGGAGTCCAGATCCTCTTCGCCTTCCTGCTGACCATCCCGTTCCAGCAGCGCTTCGCGACGCTGAGCGAGATCCAGCGCACGATCTACGTCATCACGCTGCTGTCCGTTGCC
This sequence comes from Terrabacter sp. 05T424, assembly GCF_056396225.1. NCBI lineage: Bacteria > Bacillati > Actinomycetota > Actinomycetes > Micrococcales > Intrasporangiaceae > Terrabacter > Terrabacter sp. 05T424. The sequence continues at coordinate 104,374 of NZ_JBFTLB010000005.1, read as the reverse complement.
GTCAGCACGCTCGTGTTCATGACACCCGTCGCGATGCACCGGATGCTCTTCCGCGAAGGGCTCAAGGACTTCGTGGTGCGCCACACCGACACTCTCATCGGCACCGGGATGTTCTTCCTCGTCATCGGCATCGTCGGCGGCGTCGTGCTCGTGCTCGACGTGCTGCTCTCGCACACGACCGCGTTCTGGATCGGCGGCGCGATCGCCGCGCTCGCCGCCGTCCTGTGGGTGCTACTCCCCTTGTCGCAACGACACCGGCGGCGGCGCGAGTGGGCGGTCGAGGAGGACTGAGCGCCGCCGAGGCCTCCCCCCTGACGCCCCCACCCTCAACCGTCGAAAGGCCAAGATCTGCTGCCTGCCGACAGTCGAGAGGCCAACGTATGCCGGGTGGTCGCGGGTGTCTCGGCGTGCCGGCAGGCACTCGGCGCCGGGAGCCGTCGCGTTGGTCGCGGCTCGTTCCTCGAAGCGACCAGCCGCTCCTCCCTGCATCGCGCCGCCTCCGCGAAAGAAACGCCGAACGCCCCCGAGCGTGCTCGGGGGCGTTCGGTGTTCTGGAGCGGAGGCGGCGGGATTTGAACCCGCGAGAGGTTTTATCCTCAACCCGCTTAGCAGGCGGGCGCACTAGGCCACTATGCGACGCCTCCGTGCCTGTGATCGCGGCCACCGGGGCGGCGTCGGATGCACGGGCGAGCACAGGCTACCGGCACCGGAGGGCACGACCCAAACCGGGGTGACCCGGATTGACCTGCGGCACATGATCCGATGCGGCATCTATCAGGTTCGCAGGGCACAATGTGCTGTCGGCTCGTGCGCGCGGGCTGATCGAGAGAGGACTCCATGACCCACCCGAACGCGCGAGGTCCCGCCGCGCCCGCGAGTCGAGAGGCAATCCGACGTGAGCTGTCGTCGGGCTTTCGGCGCGCCCTCGGCCTCACTGCTCTCGGCACCGTCGTCCCGGGCGCCGGCCTCACCCAGACCCGCAGCCGCCGCGCCGGCTGGCTGATCCTGATCGTCGCCCTCGTCAGCCTCGGCGTCGGCGGCTACTACGTCATGCGTACGGGCGTCACGAACGCCGCGCTCTCGGTGGTCGCGCGTCCCAACGTCCTGCAGGCCCTCGCGGTCGCGTTCGTCGTCGGCGGCATCCTGTGGTGCGGCTCGATCATCCTGACCGCGGTGCAGTCGCGACCTACCCGCCTCGACCGTGCCCGCACCCGCGCCCTGGCGGCCTTCACGACCCTCATGGTCTTCCTCGTGGCCGGGTCCTCGTTCAAGTTCGCCGAGTACGCCAGCATCACCCAGACCACCGTCGCGCAGGTCTTCGGCAGCACGCCCGTCAAGCCCGGCGTCGGCGCGAAGGTCGCCGAGGGTGACGACCCGTGGGCCGAGCAGGCACGCGTCAACGTCCTGCTCCTCGGTTCCGATGCCGGCGTGGGCCGCACCGGCACCCGCACCGACTCGATGATCGTCGCGAGCATCGACACCAAGACGGGCCGCACGGCGCTCATCTCGCTGCCCCGCAACCTCCAGCGCGTCCCTCTGCCGAAGACCAGCCCCCTGCGTGGGCTCTACCCCAGCGGCACCTACGGTCGGCCCACCTGCTTCCGCGAGCAAAAGGACCCCAACGACCAGTGCATGCTCAACGCCGTGTGGACCGAGGTCGACGAGTACCGCCAGGACCACCCCGGCTCCTACTCTGGCGCGGCCCCCGGCCGTGACGAGACCCGCAACGTCATCGCCGAGGTGCTCGGCCTCAAGATCGACCACACCGTCGTCATCGACCTCAAGGGTTTCTCGCAGCTCATCGACGCGATGGGCGGCGTCACGATCAACGTCAAGCTCAGCGGCTTCGGCACCAAGCTGCCGATCGGCGGACACAGCGACGGCAACGGCGGCGTCATCGGCGAGACCGGCTACTTCAGCCCCGGCCGTCAGCACCTCAACGGCAACCTCGCCCTCTGGTACGCCCGCACCCGCGCCGCCGACAGCGACAACTACCGCCAGGCCCGCCAGCGCTGTGTCATCCAGGCCGTGGTCAAGCAGGTCGACCCCGCCTCGATGGTCTCGAAGTACCCCGAGATCGCGAGGATCGCGCGCGACAACATCTACACCGACATCCCGGCGCAGAACCTCCCCGCCTTCGTCGACCTCATCGAGCGGGTCCAGAAGAGCGGCAAGATCAGCAGCCTCGCGCTGACGCAGGTGCCGGGCTTCAACTCGGTCCGACCCGACTACGACGCGATCCACGCCTTCATCCAGAAGGGCATCGCGCCACCGGTGAACACGCCGGCCAGCAGCACCACCTCGACGTCCGGCCCCAAGCCGACCAAGACGCCGTCGTCGTCGCCCACCACGGCGTCCTACGACGAGTGCGGCTGAGCCCCGGCCCGCGAGAGGCCTGAAGCCCCTCTCTCCACGACCATCGAGAAAGCGATCCGTCCGACCGGACGGATCGCTTTCTCGATGGTGGGGCAGGGCAGGTCGCGTCAGGTCGACCCGCCCGGGTGACCAGGGATCGGGACACAACAAAGCCCCCGGCCGATGGCCGGGGGCTTTGTCACAAACGACTGAGGTTGGTGTCGCTCGTTGCTGTTGATCTCGTGTGATCAGAGCGGGCGAACTGCGTCGGCCTGCGGGCCCTTCGGACCCTGCGTGACCTCGAACTCGACTCGCTGTGCCTCGTCCAGCGAACGGTAGCCGTTCGACTCGATGGCCGAGTAGTGGACGAAAACGTCGGGGCCGCCGCCGTCCTGGGCGATGAAACCAAAGCCCTTCTCAGCGTTGAACCACTTGACGGTTCCCTGTGCCATACCGGTAACTCTTCCTTCTTTAGCGTATGGGACAACGCACCTCGCGCTTCCCAAGCTGCCGCTTTGACTCCACTCGACGGGCGAACCCACCGAAGCCGACAAAGAAATCCCGTCACCGTTGTGGATGACGGGCACCTGCTCGACTACGAGGAACTGCAACTGCAACCGCGACGAACCTAGCAGAATACCGCCCGGTCGGCCCGTCGGATCGAGTGCTTTTTGCCCCGTTCACGCGCCGTTCGGCGAGGCCTCGGTGGACTGCTCCCGCGCCCCGGTGGCTCGGACGCCTCGGCGAGCCACCTGCTGGGGCCGGTCTCCGCGGATCGTGGCCACCATGTCGACCACACGCCGGGTGGCCCGGACGTCATGCGCGCGAAAGACGGTGGCGCCGAGCCAGGCCGCCACGGCTGTTGCCGCGAGCGAGCCCTCCAGCCGCTCCTCGGCAGGAAGGTCGAGCGCCTCACCGACGAAGTCTTTGCGCGACATCGCTTGCAGCACAGGGTAGTTCAGCGCGACCACGTCAGCGGTGTGCCGCAGGACCTCGAGCGAGTGCGCCGTCGTCTTGCCGAAGTCGAGGGTCGGGTCCACGAGGATGCGCTCCTTGGGTATGCCGGCCCGCTCGGCGTCGTGGGCACCGTCGGCGAGGGTGCGCACGACGTCCCGCACGACGTCGAGCGGGTCGTCCCCGTAGGTGACGTCGACCGGGTCGGTGCGCGGCGGAAGGCCGCCGGTATGTGAGATGACGTAGCCGGCGCCGATGGCCGACGCGACGTGAACGAGGTCGCGGTCATGGCCTGCCCACGTGTCGTTCACGAGGTCGACGACCCCGGCGGCCTCACGGGCCACCTCCGAGCGCCACGTGTCGAGGCTGAGGATGACGTCCGGGTAGGCGTCGCGCGCCCACTGGAGGAACGGCACGACACGACGCATCTCCTCGTCGGCGTCGACGACCTCTCCCTCCTGGCCGGCCCGCACTCCTCCGACGTCGACGAGGTCGGCGCCGAGCTCGACGGCGCGGGCCAGAGCCGCCTTGGCCGACTCGAGGTCGACGTGCCTGTTGCCGCTGAAGAAGGAGTCGGGCGTGCGGTTGACGATCGCCATCACGGCTGGAGCAGAGGCGTCGAATCGCTTGCCGCGCAAGACGAGTGCGCGCGTCGCGGGCAGGCCCAGCGGGGCCAGACGGTCCAGGATCTCGGCGGTCGTGGGCCCGGGATCCGGGTCGGAATGTCTGGTCACACTGTCGTATCTCACGATGCTCTTCAAAGGTCAACGGTGGTCACGAGCATGGTTGCGGAACTGTTACCATTGTCCTGCAGACGTCGTCCACGACCAGGCCATGCTCCCGGTCGGGTCGCGGATGGTCTGCCGGTCCTGACCGTCCCGCAATGACGGTCGACCACCGAGCCCCCAACGACGCGTCGGATGGGGGCTTTGTCATCCAAGGAAACTGAATACAGAGATGTCGTACATCGTGTCGTTCTTCGCGGCCATGAACCGTCCGTCACCCACCCTGCCGGTCGGTCAGTACAACTCCAGCACGACGTTCGAGGAGCGCCTCGGACTGCTCTGAACAGCGCGTGCACCCGCTCGCACCGGCCCAGCCGGCTTGAGCACCTGAGAACAAAAGGTCTCCGGCTCCCCGGAGACCTTTTTCATGTCTCGGCCCGGGCCGGGCGGAGCGCCGGCTCCGGTGGCGCACGTGGGCTGCTGCCGCTTGGATCAGGACACCGGGCGGGTTCGGTCCGGCCACCCGGTCGGCCTGCCGGTCGGCCACAACGACAGGGGAACCCATCGTGCGCACTCGCCTCGCCACCACACTCGGCACCACCGCAGGACTCCTGCTGGTCGCGTCCCTGACGCCGGCCACAGCACATGCTGCCGTCTCGGCCGCGCCCGCCGCCACGACCCAGGCGACACGCTCGGGGACCGTCGTCGACGCCGAGGGCCGCACCGTCGGTGGGTGGGCCGAGCTCGGCCCGTCCTCCGACCCGGCCCTCTCGGCGTCCTCGTCGTCCGACGCCCCGGCGACGTCGTCGGGCCGTCAGGACGTCGGTGGCGGGGTGTGGACCTACGGCTCCTACGACGAGAACGGCCAGAAGCACTGCTGGTCGAAGTACTACAACAGCACCTACTACCACTCGGCGACCGCCGTCATGACGACGAGCAAGAAGGTGTACGCGTGGCAGTTCGACTACGCCGACGCCCACATCGCCGAGTCCGTCCAGATCGGCGCGCTGTGCAAGGTGTACTGGGCGACCTACCCGTGAGCCGTCGGACCGCCCCATGGTCGCTCGTCGCCGCTGTCGCACTGGGCGCCGGGTCGGTCGTTCTGGGCGCTCTCGCCTCGGGCTACGGGCCCCTCTCGCTACGTCCCGACCCGGGCGTCGTCTGGCTGCGCTACATCAGCGGCTGGCTCGGGGCGCCCTGGGCCTGGGGGCTGTTCGGCATGGCCCTCGCTTGGGTCGCCCCCCGTCTCTTCCCGGCGATCCTGTCCGCGACGGCAGGGCTGCTCGTCGCCGTCGTGTCCTACTACGCCGCCAAGGCGGCCGTCGGGATCACGTCCGGGATGGACTGGGACGCGACCCGCGTCTGGTGCGTGGCTGCGGTCATCACGGGCCCGGTGCTCGGCGTTCTCGGGCACGTCGGCCGACGCCCGACCTGGTGGGCGCTGCCGGCGGCCCTCATCGGGCCGGGACTCATGGTCATGGACGCTCGACGCAGCTCGGCCGGTCCGACCCGACCCGGCGCCGACCTCGTCGTCCTGGTCGCGGCGGCCGTCCTGGCTGTCGCCCTCATGGTGCGATCGCACGCGCCCAGAACGAACCAACACCCTAGAGGACGAGATCGATTCGATGGCCGGGCCTGCCGCGGCTAGACTTCCGCGGACACTGGAGGGCTCGCATAGTGGCCTAGTGCGGCGGTCTTGAAAACCGCTATGGGTTCATAGCCCATCGTGGGTTCGAATCCCACGCCCTCCGCCACTCTCCCGGCGGAGCCGGCCTCCTTCGGCGGTGAACCAGCGATTCGAGGAGGAGCGAGGAACGAGCGACGGAGTCCCACGCCCTCCGCCACTCCATAGTCGAAGCCGGCCTGCCTGGCGCAGCGCCGCATCAGAGCTGTCTGCTGCTCAGCACGCCGGAACGGTCGATCTTCAGCTGTCCGCTCTGGCGCACCAGGGAGAAGGCGGTGCGCTCCACGTAGGTGCGGCCGTCCTTGTAGACGTAGCGCAGGGTGGCCACCACCGATGCGGGTGACGAACCGGCCACGTCGCTCGCCTGCACGGTCGCGATGGCACCCCAGAACCGCTCGTAGGTCTGACGGTTCGTCGCCGTGGTCGTCCGGTAGCGCGCCGTCAGCTGCGCCCAACCGGCGTCGGTGCCTTGTGGGAGTTTGGAGTAGTAGTTCCGGACCGCGCCGGCGAGTTCAGCCCCACTCGGGGAACCACTCGGTGCCGCTGCCTCGGAGGTCGGAAGCCGGGGACTCGCCGGGACGCTGGAAGTGGGACGTCGCGAGGGCGTCGTCGTGGTGCGGTTCCCGAGAGGCGATGCCGCTCCGGTCGCGGTTGGAGGAGTCGAGCTCGGCCGCGTCGCCGAGCTCGTGGGCGCACTCGTGGCCGCCCGGGACTCCGCCGCAGCGGCCTCCGTCTCGGAGGCGCTGGGCGACACCACCGTCGGGGCGTCGGCGGGCCTGTTCAACAGGAACGCCACGACGAGGCCGAGCACGAGCACCGCTGCCGCGGCCAGCAGCATTCCTGCCCCTCGCCGACGCGTGGGCGCCTGATCCACCGGCTCGGCCGTCAATGGGGCGGCGCCCGCAGCCGGCTCGGGTGCCGACGCTGCGGGGTACTCCTCGGACGAGGCAGCCGGAGCTGCCCACGCATCCGGTGCTGGCTGCGCTCGCGGCTCCGGGCCGGGTTCCGGCCACGAGCCGTGCCCTGGCTCTGGTTGCGCCACGCCCCCGAGCACCGGCTCAGGTGGGAGTTCGACGGTATGGCCGCCGTCAGCGTCGTCGGTCGACGGCTTCCCGGGGAAGGGCGGTTCCGGCTCGATGCCCGGCCGCACCACTTCGAGCGGCACGGTGTCCCCGGCCCCCGCCGCAACGGCCTCCAGCGCCTTGGCCGCCTGCCCCATCGTCGGGCGATCCTCGGGCGCACTCGCCAGCATCCACACGAGCACCCGGGAGAGGCTCCCCGCCCTGCGCGGGGCGCTGATCGCCTGCGAGGCGACTCGGTGCAGCAACGCTATGGGGTTGTCGCCTGCGCCGAAGGGAGGCGCCCCCTCGACTGCGGCGTACAGGGTCGACCCCAGCGAGAACACATCCGCCGCCGGGGTCGACGCACCACCGCGGGCCACCTCCGGCGCAAGATAGGCGGGCGTGCCGGCCAGCATCCCGGTCGAGGTGAGCGAGGCATCGCCGTACGCCCTCGAGATGCCGAAGTCCGTGAGGAGCGGCGTCCCGTCGTTGGCGATGAGGATGTTGCCGGGCTTCACGTCCCGGTGGACGATGCCGGCCTCGTGTGCCACGGCCAGGGCTCCCGCGACGCCCGCGCCGACACCGGCGGCCTGTCGGACGGGAAGCGTGCCGTCGGCAGCGAGGATCTCGTGGAGGCTGCGCGACGGGACGTACTGCATGACGAGGCAGGGTGCCCCCTCGTGGTCTACGACGTCGAAGACGGGCACCGCGTTCGGGTGATGCAGTCGTGCTGTGATTCGCGCCTCCCGCATCGCACGTGCGTGAGCCACGTCGCCGTCGGCCGCTGGGAGATCCACGACCGAGCGCAGCTGCTTGATCGCCACAGCCCGGCTCAGTCGCTCGTCCCACGCCAGCCACACGTATCCCATGCCACCGGAACCGATGAGGTCGAGCAGGCGGTATCGCCCCGCGATGACATCCTGCTGCCCGCTCACCGCTCTCCCGCCTCCCGTCGCCGACCCTCACATACCCCATGGCGCCGATCGTGCTCCGGGCAAGGCAGCGAACGGCGGAGGGCCCCGGCCGGGTTGCGGTCGGGGCCCTCTTCAGGGAGCGGTCGTGGAGCTCGCGAGCGAGCTGCGCTCAGATGTACATCGCCGGGTCGAGCCACTGGTTCGCGGAGTCGCGCTTCGGGAACCGGATCACCGCCGGCACGCCGGTGGCCACCGACCCGTTGGGAACGTCCTTGACGACGACCGAGTTGGCGCCGATCTGCACGTCGTCGCCGACGAGCACCGGGCCGAGCACGCGGGCGCCGGCACCGATGGTGACCCGGTTGCCCACGGTCGGGTGTCGCTTGACGTGCTGCATGGACCGGCCGCCCAGGGTGACGCCGTGGTAGAGCATGACGTCGTCGCCGACCTCGGCCGTCTCGCCGATGACGACGCCCATGCCGTGGTCGATGAAGAAGCGGCGACCGAGCCGGGCTGCGGGGTGGATCTCGACGCCGGTGACCGACCGCGCGACCGTCGCCAGCACCCGCGCCGGGAGCCGTCCGCCGGGCTGCTTCCAGAGCTCGTGGATGCCACGGTGGGCCCAGATCGCGTGGAGGCCCGGTGAGGTCAGGGCGACCTCGAGCCGCGAGTTCGCGGCCGGGTCGCGTTCGATCGCTCCGTCGACGTCCTCGACGAAGCGGTCGGCGAGCTTGCGCACGAGACCGAGCGGGCCGGCATACGTCGGCTGCCCAGCCTCCCGCGCGGCCGGGGCGGCAGGTGCGGCGGGTGCGGGGACGCCGCCCTCACCGCGCACGAGCGTCAGCGGCGGCTCGGCCGGCCTGGGCTTGCGGTCGATCTGGGGTGCGGTGCTCATGCACGTCTCCTCTTCGGCACCGGTGCTGCGAGGGGGGTCGATCGGACGCCGGGGCGTCAGTCGACCAGACCCTCGAAGAGCACGGTGGACAGGTAGCGCTCGCCGAACGACGGGATGATGACGACGATCGTCTTGCCCTTGTTCTCGGGGCGCTGGGCGACCTGGACGGCGGCGGCGATGGCGGCGCCCGAGCTGATGCCGACGAGCAGGCCCTCCTCGGTGGCGGCGCGGCGAGCCCACTTCACGGCGGTGTCTGCGTTGACGTCGATGACCTCGTCGTAGATCTCGGTGTCGAGGATCTCGGGGACGAAGTTCGCGCCGAGGCCCTGGATCTTGTGCGGGCCGGGCTGGCCGCCGTTGAGGATCGCGGACTCCGCCGGCTCGACGGCGATCATCTGCACGCCGGGCTTGCGCGCCTTCAGTACCTGGCCGACGCCGGTGATCGTGCCGCCCGTGCCGATGCCGGCGACGACGATGTCGACCTCGCCGTCGGTGTCCTTCCAGATCTCCTCGGCCGTTGTCTTGCGGTGGATCTCGGGGTTGGCCTCGTTGGCGAACTGCCTCGCCAGTACGCCGTCGCGCTCGGCGGCGATCTCCTCGGACCTCGCGACGGCGCCCTTCATGCCGGTCGCCGGGTCGGTGAGGACCAGCTCGGCGCCGAAGGCACGCAGCAGCGCGCGGCGCTCCTTGCTCATCGACTCGGGCATCGTCAGCACGACCTTGTAGCCGCGGGCGGCGCCGACCATGGCGAGGGCGATGCCGGTGTTGCCGGAGGTCGCCTCGACGATGGTGCCACCGGGCTTGAGCTGGCCGCTGGCCTCGGCCGCGTCGATGATCGAGACGCCGATACGGTCCTTGACCGAGCTGGCCGGGTTGTAGAACTCCAGCTTCGCGGCGACCGTCGCCTCGGCTCCGTCGGTGACCTTGTTGAGGCGCACGAGCGGCGTGTTCCCGATGAGCTTGGTGACGTCCTCGTAGATCGGCATTGCTGGGGCCCTTTCGGCTGGGTGCGGCTGGATCGGCAGACACTCGGTCGGCTCGGTTGTCATCGACAACCGAGTCCTCGTTATGCATATTCCAACACACGGTTATCCATTGCCAAGAGGTCGACCATGATCCGGGCGCCCTACGAGCCGCCGAGGGCGTATGCCGGGTCGGGCCTCGGGCGCCCAGGTGACGGACCCGGAGAGCTCACCCGGCGGCATACCTCCTCGGGCGCGGTGCCCGGGCGAAGGGGACGAGCGTCACGCCGCGACGGCCGTCACATTCACTAAGCGCTTGCTAACTCGTCAGTAGACTCGCCGCCATGACTGCCCTCCAGATCGTCGCCATCGTCGTCTGTCTCGGCGTGACCGCCGTGGCCGTGGCCCTGCTGGTCAAGACGGTGAACCACTTCCTCGCGACGTTCCGGCTCGGGCAGCCGGAGGACCGCGGTGACGACAAGGGAGCCCGCACGCGCACCCTGCTGCGCGAGTTCCTCGGCCACACGCGCATGTCGCGGCTGCCGGTCGTCGCGGTGGCGCACTGGTTCACGATGGTCAGCTTCGGCGTCCTGTTCTTCACGCTGCTCAACGCGTTCGGGCAGCTGTTCCAGCCCGACTTCGTGCTGCCGGTGATCGGCCACTTCTTCCTCTACGAGTGGGTCACCGACTTCTTCGCCTTCGCAGGCTTCCTCAGCATCGTGCTGCTCATGGTCATCCGGCAGAAGAACCACCCGCGCTCGGCCGCCGGTGAGGACGGCCGCCGGAGCCGCTTCTTCGGGTCCACGTGGTGGCAGGCCTACTACGTCGAGCTGACGATCCTCGGCGTCACCGTGTGCATCGGGCTGCTCCGTGCGCTCGAGTGGACGCTCGCGCGCAAGACCGGCACCGGCATGGACACCGCTCTGCACTTCCCGCTCACCGGCTGGATCGGCAGCTTCTTCACCGGCCTGTCCGTCGGCGCGATCGAGAACCTCATCGTCGTCATCGCGGCCGTCAAGATCCTGATCTCCTTCGCATGGATGATCACCATCGCCCTGCAGCCGACGATGGGCGTGGCCTGGCACCGCTTCCTCGCCTTCTTCAACATCTTCTTCAAGCGCCACGCCGGCGGTCGCACGAGCCTCGGCGAGCTGCAGCCGATCCGCATCCATGGCGAGGTGCTCGACTTCGAGCAGGTCGAGGACCTCGACGAGGACGCTGCGCTCGGCGTCGGCAAGGTCGAGGACTTCACCTGGAAGGGCCTGCTCGACTTCACCACCTGCACCGAGTGCGGCCGCTGCCAGAGCCAGTGCCCGGCGTGGAACACCGACAAGCCCCTCAGCCCGAAGCTGCTCGTCATGACGCTGCGCGACCACGCGCACGCCAAGTCGCCGTGGCTGCTCGCCTCCGAGGAGGTCCGCGCCGGCGGCATCGACGCGGCCGACGGCTTCAGCGACGCCACCAAGGGCGCCGTCGCGACCGAGCAGCTCGTCGGCGAGACCGGCTACGACATCCGCCACCCCCTCACGGCCTACAACCCGCACGGGCCGGATGCCGTCATCGACGAGGACGTGCTGTGGTCGTGCACCACGTGCGGTGCGTGCGTGGAGCAGTGCCCCGTCGACATCGAGCACGTCGACGCCATCGTCGACATGCGCCGCTACAAGAACCTCATCGAGTCGGCCTTCCCGTCCGAGCTCAACGGCCTGTTCAAGAACCTCGAGAAGAACAGCAACCCGTGGGGCCTCGCTCCGCGGCTGCGGATGGACTGGGCCAAGGACCTCCCCTTCGAGGTCAAGCAGGTGGGCCAGGACGTCGAGAGCCTCGACGAGGTCGACTACCTCTTCTGGGTCGGCTGCGCCGGCGCCTACGAGGACCGCGCCAAGAAGACGACGCGCGCCGTGGCCGAGCTGCTCGACACCGCGGGGGTCAGCTTCGCGGTGCTCGGCGACGGCGAGGCCTGCACCGGCGACTCGGCCCGCCGCGCCGGCAACGAGTTCCTCTTCCAGATGCTCGCGCAGCAGAACGTCGAGACCCTCAACGAGGTCGGCGCCACGAAAATCGTCGTCACCTGCGCGCACTGCTTCAACACCATCAAGAACGAGTACCCGCAACTCGGTGGCCAGTACGAGGTGCTGCACCACACACAGCTGCTCAACCGGCTCGTCCGCGAGAAGCGGCTGACGCCGGTGGCCCGCCCGGGCGAGGCCGCGTCGGCCGGCACCCTCACCGGCGCCGCCTCCACGGGCAGCAAGGTCACCTACCACGACCCGTGCTACCTCGGTCGGCACAACCAGGTGTACGCCCCGCCGCGCGAGCTGCTCCAGATCCTCCCCGGCGTCGAGTACGCCGAGATGGACCGCTCGAAGGAGAAGTCGTTCTGCTGCGGCGCCGGCGGCGCCCGCATGTGGATGGAGGAGAAGCTCGGCACGCGCATCAACAACAATCGCACCGAGGAGGCCCTCGCCACCGGCGCCGACCGCATCGCCGTCGGCTGCCCCTTCTGCAAGGTCATGCTCACCGACGGCCTCAACGCCGCGGTGCAGGACGGCAAGAAGGCCGAGGGCGAGGTCGAGGTCGTCGACGTCGCCCAGATGCTGCTCGCCGCCGTGCGCCGCAGCGACGGGGGCGGGGAGCCGACTGAGGCGACAACGCCTGAGCCCCAGCCCGACCCCGAGTCCGCGCCCATCAGCTGAACCGGCCGGACGGCATACGCCCCGATGACACGAAGAGGCCCCTCCCCGAAGGGGGAGGGGCCTCTGGCGCGCGGTGGTCCGCGGCGTCAGAGAATGCTGAGCGCCGGGAACGGAGGTGGACTTCACGCCAGACCCCGTCCTCCTCGCCTACCCTGCGACGATGACCACCAGCGCGCCGCCGCCCCCGCCCCACGTCGTCCACGACCTCACGCCCACGGGCGTCCTGCGGGCCTCCATCAACCTCGGCAACGCGGTGCTCGCCCAGGGCACGCTCGACGAGCCTCGGGGCGTGACGGTCGACATCGCCCACGTCGTCGGCGAACGCCTCGGCCTGCCGGTCGAGCTCGTCACGTTCGACGGGGCGCGAAAGTCGTTCGAGGCCATGGCGGACGGCGCTGCCGACATCTGCTTCCTCGCCATCGACCCCGTCCGTGAGGCCGAGGTCGCGTTCACCGAGCCGTACGTCGTCATCGAGGGCGCCTACGTCGTGCCCACGGACTCGGCCCTGCACACCGTCGACGACGTCGACACCGACGGGGTCCGCATCGCGGTCAAGGCCGGCTCGGCCTACGACCTGCACCTCACCCGCGCCCTGCAGCACGCAAAGCTCGTTCGCAACGACGAGGGCGTCGGTTCACTCGTCGCCGAGCCCCTCGAGGCCGGCGCCGGCATCCGCGAGGCCGTCACTGCGTTCGCCGAGGCGAACTCTGGCTTCCGCGTCGTCGACGGGGCGTTCATGCAGATCCGGCAGGCGGTGGGCACGACCCGTACGCGTTCGGCCGAGTCCGTCGCCTTCCTCCGTGAGCTCGTCGAGGAGCTGAAGGCGAGCGGATTCGTCGCGGACGCGCTCGAGCGGGCGGGCCAACGGCGCGAGGCAGCGGCGCCGCCTGCCTGAGCCCAACGCCATACGCCCTTAGGTCTGACGAGGATGGAGGTCCGCACCCGGGGCAACGGGTGCGGACCTCTGGCCCCACGAGTTCGCCTGCACCTCAGCCGGTTTCGTTGACTCTCGGCGCCTCGAGTCCGAGCGCCGCGCTCTCCTCGTCGGAGAAGAGCCGTGAACGAATGAGGAACCGCACGCCTTCAGGGGCCTCGACGGAGAAGCCGCTGCCGCGGCCCTTCACGACGTCGACCGTGAGGTGGGTGTGCTGCCAGTACGCGTACTGCGAGACCGACATCCAGAAGGCGACCGGCGCGACGACCCCGTCGACAACCAGGTCGCCGAGGTGCACGTCGGCATCGCTCGTGATGAAGTCGCCGGCCGGATAGCACATGGGAGAGCTGCCGTCGCAGCAGCCACCCGACTGGTGGAACATCAACGGACCGTGGATCCCGGTGAGGCGGCGGAGCAGGTCTGCCGCCTCACCGGTGAGGTCGACCCGGCTGGGGGAAGCCGATGGCTCACCAGGCGCGACCGTCTCTGGGGGCGTGGTCACGGGGACCGGCCCGGTCAGAAGAACCCGAGCGCGTCGGGCGAGTACGAGACGAGGAGGTTCTTCGTCTGCTGGTAGTGGTCGAGCATCATCTTGTGGTTCTCGCGGCCGATACCCGACTGCTTGTAGCCACCGAAGGCAGCGTGCGCCGGGTACTGGTGGTAGCAGTTGGTCCAGACGCGACCGGCCTTGATGCCACGGCCCATCCGGTACGCGCGTGAGCCGTCGCGCGTCCACACGCCGGCACCGAGGCCGTAGAGCGTGTCATTGCTGATGGCGAGCGCGTCGGCCTCGTCGTCGAAGCTCGTGAGCGAGACCACCGGGCCGAAGATCTCCTCCTGGAAGATCCGCATCGAGTTGTCGCCCTCGAAGACGGTCGGCGCGACGTAGTAGCCGTCGGCGAGGTCGCCGTCGAGCACGTTGCGCTCGCCACCGGTGAGCACCTTCGCGCCCTCCTGACGACCGATGTCGAGGTAGGAGAGGATCTTCTCGAGCTGGTCGTTGCTCGCCTGGGCTCCCATCGTCGTCTCGGTGTCGAGTGGGTTGCCCTGCTTGATCTTCTCGACGCGGGCGACGGCATCGGGCACGAAGTCGGCGTAGATCGAGCCCTGCACGAGCGCCCGCGACGGGCACGTGCAGACCTCGCCCTGGTTGAGCGCGAACATCGTGAAACCCTCGAGAGCCTTGTCGTAGAAGGCATCCCGCTCCTGGGCCACGTCATCGAAGAAGACGTTCGGGCTCTTGCCGCCGAGCTCGAGGGTGACGGGGATGATGTTCTGCGACGCGTACTGCATGATGAGGCGCCCGGTCGTCGTCTCGCCGGTGAAGGCGATCTTGGCGATGCGGGGGCTGCTCGCGAGCGGCTTGCCGGCCTCGACGCCGAAACCGTTGACGACGTTGAGCACGCCGGCCGGCAGTAGGTCACCGACGAGCTCGACGACCTTGAGGATCGACCACGGTGTCTGCTCGGCGGGCTTGAGCACGACGCAGTTGCCGGCTGCCAGGGCCGGCGCGAGCTTCCACACGGCCATGAGGATCGGAAAGTTCCAGGGGATGATCTGGCCGACGACGCCGAGCGGCTCGTGGAAGTGGTAGGCAACCGTGTTCTCGTCGATCTCGCTGCTCGAACCCTCTTGTCCCCGAAGGACGCCCGCGAAGTAGCGGAAGTGGTCGACCGCGAGCGGCAGGTCGGCGGCGAGGGTCTCGCGGACGGCCTTGCCGTTCTCCCAGGACTCTGCGACGGCGAGGGCCTCGAGGTTCTCCTCGATGCGGTCGGCGATCCGGTTGAGGATCAACGAACGCTCTCCCAGGCTCGTGCGGCCCCAGGCCGGGGCGGCGGCGTGGGCCGCGTCGAGGGCGGCCTCGATGTCCTCCTCGGTGCCGCGGGCGACCTCGCAGAACGGCTTGCCGTTGACCGGAGAGGTGTTCTCGAACCAGAGGCCCTTCTTCGGGTCGACCCAGTTGCCGCCGATGAAGTGGCCGTAGCGGTCGAGGACGGTCACGAGCGAGTCCGGCTGCCCGGGCGGTGCGTAGACGGTCATGGTTGATCTCCCAACATCCTTGGTGGTCTCCCCTCGAAGGGGTTGGCAGGACGCTAGGCAGCGCAACGTTGCAACCACGTTGCGTCGCGTATGCCGGGTGACGGCGTCACGGCATACGCCCCCGTTTGTGGCCTCTCGACGTGCGCACACCCACGAACTTTGGCCTCTCGACGTGTGAAACCGTCGAGAGGCCAAAGTCTGCGGGTGTCTCGAGGTCGAGAGGCCACTGTCTGCGGGTCAGGGGCTGCCGAGCTCTCGGTCGAGGCGGCGGATCTGGTTCTGCACGAGCGGCATGAGCGGCGACGCCGAGCCGAGCACCCGGGCCTGCGCCTGCCACATCTCGTAGTCATCGGCGCCGGAGGCCGACCGGGTCCACGCCGACATGAGGTCGGCCCGCCCGCTGCGGAGGATGGCCGTGCGCACGTCGCCCTCGATGCTCTCGCGCAGCCGGACCACCCCCGGCGCGACCGACCGCGGCAGGAGCGGGCCGCGGTACGAGCGCATCGCGCTCGTCACGTCGCCGGCCGCGAGGTGGGCCTCGACAGCGAGCCAGTCGCCGGCAAGACCGGCGACGAGCCGGTAGGGCCGCGATGCGAGGAGGTCGTCGCCGAGGAGGCTGCGCAGGCGGCCCATCTCGACGCGCAGGGTCGAGGCGCTGCTGTCCTCCTCGTACAGCAGGATGGCGAGCTCGTCACCCGAGAGCCCGCGCGAGGCCGACGCGAGCAGCAGCAGGATCTCGCTGTGGCGTGGGCTCAGGCGCACGGTCTGTCGGCGGCCGCGGCCGTCGTCGATCGTGAGCAGCGTGTCGTTGCGGCCGAGCGACTCCATCAGGACCGAGAGCCCGCCACCGGCGGGCACCTCCGGCGACGAGGCGCTCCGGGACCGGACGAGCAGCTCGCGGGCGAGCTCGGACCCGGCCATCCTCGCGGCGGCCCGCACCATCGCCATGGTCTGCGGGACGCCGATCTCGTCGCCGCCCGTGATGTCGAGGACCCCGAGGATGCTCTGATCGGACGGGTCGTGGATCGTCGTCGCCGCACAGCTCCAGTGCTGGACCGACCGGCGGAAGTGCTCTGCACCGAGGACGTTGACCGATCGGTCGAGCCGGAGGGCCATGCCCGGGGCATTGGTGCCGGCGACCCGCTCGTCCCAGTTGCTGCCCTCGACGAAACCGATCGACTCCGCACGGCGCAGGACGCTCGGAGTGCCACACACCCAGAGCAGCTGCCCGGCCGCGTCCGAGACCGCCATCACGGCGTCGCAGTCGCGCGCGGCCTGGCCCAGCACGTCGTCGAGGAGCGGGAACACCCTGGCCAGCGGATGCGCCGACCGGTGGTCGCGAAGAGCGTCACCGGGCAGCGTGATCGGGGCGTCCACGGTGTCGACCTGGACGCCGGCCGCCGCGGACCGCAGCCACGAGTCGGCCACGTGGGCACGGACCCCCGTGCTCTCGGGCTCGGGTCGCGCGGAGCTCTGCTCGTCGGCGGGCATGCGCCGATTGTGCACGTGGTTCGCACGAGATCGACAGGTTCGAGTGGAAGGCCACAGCACGGTCCGACCGGACTTCCGCCTCGTGGGTAGGACCAAAGGGTGGTCAAGCGCGGCTTTGAGGCGCACCATGAAAGGACCCGCCCGTAGGGTCCCGAGGGAAAGTCCGAGGAGCGACGATGTCACGACGAGCCCCCTTCGTCCCAGACGGTGTGCCAGTCCTGTCCCGAGGCCGGCACCGCAGCGCGCGCAAGGGCGCCTGCTTCATGGAGATGGCATCGTTCCTCGCCGGTGAACGCTGGAGCGACCATCCCGTGTGCACCCACCCGGTGCTCGCCACGCTGGCCCGCTGCGTCAACGACATGCTCGACGAGACGCACCGACAACGGCTCGTGACGATGATCCCCGAGGTCGTCGGTCTCAACCCGGACGACCCACGCGTGCCGGCTGCGCTCGTGCTCACCGCTGCACGGTCGGCGCTGCCCGTGTCGGCCGAAGAGCGACAGAACGTCATGGCGCTCGCGATCCTCAACGCCGAGGGCGTCCTCGCCGAGCAGGACGGCCGCTCGCCCGGACAGCTGTCGAAGGCGTCCCGGACGGCCCTGGCGACGTCGCCGGCAGCCGAACGCTGGGCACGCATCCACCTGGCCCGTCTCGGGTTCAACGCCGCCGCGGTGCGGCCGGCGAACGCTGCGAAGATCGTCGCGCTGGCCGTCGACGGCATCGCGCGCGCCTGCGTCGACGACCCCGAGGAGCTGCTGGTCCGGCTGCTGCGCGACGCCATCGACGTCGTGGCCACCTTCGCTCCCCTCGTGCCGGCCCCGGTCACGGTCGGCTGGGCCGAGCCGGAGCCGACGACTTCCGAGGCCACGCCCGGCCCGATGTCGCGGCGGCTGGTCCGCTAGCCTGCGCGCCCGCGTCGACGCCGGAGCGTCCGCGCACCGCGCGAACATCGAAAGAGCAGCTCGTCACCACGGGTGACGAGCTGCTCTTTCGATTGGCGAGTTGGGCGAGGCCCGCTGTGGATCGCGCTGTTTTCCTGACGCAGCGTTCTCTCGATCGGCTGGTCTGGTGCGTCAGCGGGTCCGGTGCGTCAGCGGGTCTCGCGGAAGTCGACGTGCTCGCGCGCGACGGGGTCGAACTTGCGCAGCACGAGCCGGTCGGGCTGGGTGCGGCGGTTCTTCGTCGTGACGTAGCTGAAGCCCGTTCCTGCCGTCGAGCGGAGGGTGACGACGGGACGCAGTTCGGTTCGCTTGGCCATGGGTGCTCCTTGAGGTCCGGTGATCGCGAGCTCTCGCGACGATCATGAGAACCATTCTCGACAACAGTGCATTCCCGAGCCCGTATGCCAAAGGCCCCCGCGCGCGTCGCGGGAGCCTCCGGCAGAGGGTTGCGTCAGG
Source organism: Terrabacter sp. 05T424 (assembly GCF_056396225.1). Lineage (NCBI taxonomy): Bacteria > Bacillati > Actinomycetota > Actinomycetes > Micrococcales > Intrasporangiaceae > Terrabacter > Terrabacter sp. 05T424. The sequence continues at coordinate 86,266 of NZ_JBFTLB010000005.1, read as the reverse complement.
CGAGGCCTGCGCTGGCCAGCCAGGCCTTGGCGACCACGGCGGCGTCCTTCTTGTCGACGACCACCTGCTTGACCATGTCGGCAAGGGCCGGGGTGTCGAGCTTGGCGGAGACAGCGTTGAGGGCCGCCTTGACCGAATCGGCCTTCTCGGTCCGCACGAGGGGCACGACGTTGTCGGAGCCGAAGAGGCTCTGCGGGTCGTCGAGCACGACGAACCCGTTGGCCGCGATCGAGGGATCGGTGCTGAAGATGTTGGCGGCCTTGACCTGGCCGTTCTTCAGCGCCTCGACGGTGGCCTGGCTCTGGAGCGGGCGGAACTCCTTGGGCGTGATGTTGTAGACCGACTTGAGGCCGACCAGTCCCTGCTGCCGGGTCTTGAACTCGGCCGGGGCGCCGATGGTGAGCTCACCTTGGTGCGCGGCGAGGTCGGGGATCGCCTTGAGCGACCACTGGTTGGCGGTGTCCTTGGTGACGGCGATGGAGTTCTTGTCCTGGGCGGCTGACTTGTCGAGGACGGTGAGGCCCTGCGGCACCACCTTCTGCAGTGCGGAGTAGACCTCGTCGGGCTGCGTGACCTTGGCGTTCTTGTCGTAGAAGTTGAGCAGCGACCCGGTGTACTCGGCGAGGACGTCGACCTCGCCGTCGGTGATGGCCTTGAGGTAGGTCTCGCGGCTGCCGATGTTGAACTGACGCGTGACGGTGGTGCCCTTGGCCTCAAGGGCCTGGGCGTAGATCTCGCCGAGCAGGGCTGCCTCGGGGAAGTCGGCCGAGCCGATCTTGACCGAGCCGGCGACCCCGGTCGAGCCGCCGGTCGAGCCTCCCGTCGAGCCGGCGCCGGGCTGCGTGGCGGGCGCGAGCGGGTCACCGCTGCTACCGCAGGCAGCGAGCGGCACGACGGCGGCGAGGAGCAGTCCCGCGGCGAGGAAGCGCGTGCGTGTCATGGTCGTTCCCTTTCGGATGGGCTGCCCACGAGGGCGGCCGCCTGGTCTGGTGCGGTGGTGCGAGTTCGTGAACGGGCAACACGCGGAGTTCGCCCGGTGATTCCCGGCGAGACGGCCCGCTTCTCGAGCAGCGCCAGGATGCCGTCGGCCACGAGGGCCAGCACGGCGACGAGGATCGAGCCGCAGACCATCTGGACGAAGTCGCGCGAGGCGAGCCCGTCGATGAGGTAGCGGCCGAGCCCGCCCAGGCTCACCGAGGCCGCGATGGTCGCGGTCGCGATGACCTGGAGCGTCGCGCTGCGCAGGCCACTGAGGAAGAGCGGCAGCGCGATCGGCGCCTCGACCTTCGTCAGCACCTGCCTGCCGGTCATGCCCATCCCCCGCGCCGCGTCGCGCGCCGCGGGCTCGACACTGTCGATGCCGGCATATGTGCCCGACAGCAGTGGCGGGATGGCGAGCAGGACGAGCACGGTGATGCTCGGGATGACAAACGCGAGGTCGCTCTTGATAAGCGGTCCGACGAACATCGACACCGCGAAGAGGAGCCCGAGCGTCGGCACGGCCCGGGCCGCGTTGGCGCTCGTGACGAGCCAGCGCATGCGACCGGAGTGCCCGACCCATGCCCCGATCGGGACGGCCACGGCCAGGGCGATGAGCAGGGTGAGGCCGGTGTAGAGCAGGTGCTCGACCACGCGGTTGGGCACGCCGTCGACGCCCTGCCAGTGCGTGGGATCGGTAAACCAGCTCCAGATCGACGAGAAGCTCACGCGGCCACCACCCGGGTCCAGGGCGTCAGCAGCCGCGAGACGACCTGGATGACGAGGTCGAAGACGAGCGCGAGGAGCAGGCACGCGATGATGCCGACCCACACCTCGGTGGGGAAGGTGCGGGCGTAGCCGTCGGTGAGGAAGTAGCCGAGCTGCGAGACCCCGATGAGCGAGGCGACGCTGACGATGCTGACGTTGCTCACCGCGGCGACCCGCAGCCCTGCGGCGATGACGGGGACCGCGAGGGGCAGGTCTACGGCCCGGAACCGGGCCACCGGCCCGTAGCCCATCGCCCCGGCGGCCTGCCGGGTGGAGGCGTCGACGGACGAGAGCCCGTCGGTGACGGTGCGGGTGAGCAGGGCGACGGTGTAGATGGTCATCGCGACGATGACGTTGACCGGGTCGAGGATCTTCGTGCCGAGGATCGGCGGGAGCAGGATGAACAGGGCCAGCGAGGGGATCGTGTAGAGCAGCCCCGTGGTCGTCAGGAGCGGGGCCCGCAGCCACGCCGTGCGCGAGGCGAGCCAGCCCAGCGGGAGGGCGATGACGAGACCGAGCACGAGCGGCAGCCCAGCGAGCCAGGCGTGCTGGCCAGCCCGGGTGACGATGTCGCCGAGGTGGTCGAGCGCCCAGCTCACCGCGCGGTCGCCCCCTCGGTGGGGACCTCGGGAGCCTCGGCGGCGCCGTCGGCGGACCGCTCGGCCGGGCCATCGACCCCGAGGGCGTATGCCGTGTGGTCGCGTCGGGCCTCGATGGCCGGCACCACCTCGGCGGCCTTGATGGTGCCCACCAGGCGGCCGTCGTCGTCGGCGACGACACCTCGACCGCTGGGCGACGACAGTGCGGCGTCGAGCAGCGCCCGCAACGAGCCCGACGTCGAGGCGACGGTGCCACCGCGCTGGAGCAGGCCCCGCGTCACCTCGGACTMGACCGCGGCGGCGCGGACCCAGCCCAGCGGCTCGTGGTCGTCACTGACACACAGCACCCACGGCGTACCGACGGCACGCACGTCGTCGGCGCTGGCCCCGAGCCGGACGGTCGGCTCGTCGGCGAGCGTGAGCTCAGGGGCGGCCTCGAACGACAGGGCGCGGTAGCCGCGGTCGCGGCCGACGAAGCCCGCGACGAAGTCGTCAACGGGGTCGGTGAGCAGCTTGGCCGGCGAGTCCAACTGTGCAAGCACGCCGCCCACGCGCAGCACAGCGACCTGGTCGCCGAGCTTGATGGCCTCGTCGATGTCGTGGGTGACGAAGAGGATCGTCTTGCCGAGCTCGGACTGGAGCCGGAGGAACTCGTTCTGCAGCTGCTCGCGCACGACGGGATCGACGGCGGAGAACGGCTCGTCCATCAGCATGACCGGCGGGTCGGCTGCGAGCGCCCGCGCGACGCCGACCCGCTGCTGCTGGCCGCCCGAGAGCTGGGCCGGGTAGCGACGCGCCATGGCGGGGTCGAGCCCGACGCGCTCGATGAGCTCCATGGCGCGGTCGCGGGCAGTCCTCTTGTCGGTGCCGAGCAGACGGGGCACGGTCGTGACGTTGTCGAGGACGGTGCGGTGGGGAAAGAGACCGGCGTGCTGGATGACGTAGCCGATGCCGCGGCGCAGCTCGGCGACGTCGAAGGACGCCGTGTCGCGCCCGTCGACCGAGATGGTGCCTGCCGTCGGGACGATCATGCGGTTGACCATGCGCAGCGTAGTCGTCTTGCCGCAGCCGGAGGGCCCGACGAGCACGGTGATCTTGCCGGTCGGGGCCTCGAGCGTCAGGTCGTCGACGGCGACAGACCCCTGCCCCCCTTTGCCCCCGGACGAGTCGCCGTAACGCTTGGTCACGCCGTCGAAGCGGATCATGCCCCTCAACGTACCCGCCAGCACCCACGGCGCTGTGAACCTTCGCCTTACGGTCAGATGTCGATCGTGGCCCCGCCCGAGTGCACGATCTGCGCCACGACCGCCCCGATGGGCCCCGAGCGCGGCTCTCCGGAGCCACCGAGCTCGCGCGCGAACGTGGCCGCGACGGTCTCGGTGACGAGCGCGGTCCACAGCGGGGCGCGCACGAGCATGGCGTGGTCGGACCGCGCGACACGCACCAGGGTCGCGTCGAGGCCGTCCGCCTGCATCTTCTCGATGCGTTCACGCGACCGGCGCAGACCGCAGACGATGTCGCGGTCGCCGTGGATCACGACGGTGCGTCGCCCCTCCCCCGGCCACGGGTCGTCGGGCTCGATCCAGGGCGCGAGCCCCACGACGAGCCGCACGTCGTCCTCGTCACCGAGGTGCATGGCGACGCGACCGCCCATCGAGTGGCCGACGAGGGCGATCGGGGTCCCGGGATAGGTCTCCCGCAGCTGTCGCAAGGCGCAGCGGGCGTCGACGACGGGCATGTTCTCCGCGCCGTTCCAGCCGCGCACGCGAAAACGCAAGCGCGCCACGGCGACCGGGCCCGGGATCCTGCGCAGGGCCCGGGCGAACGGCACGAGCCGGGCCACGTTGTGCGACCAGGGGTGGTTGGGCTCGAACCCGTCGACCGCACCACCGTGCAGGACGAGGACCACCGCCCCCGCAGCTGCGGGCTGCGCGTCCCACGAGAGGAAGGCGAGCGGCATACGGGAGTCGGCGCAGGTCGGCCCGGACGTGGCGCTCACACCTGGGTGCGGTGGAAGTTCTTGAAGGAGCGGCTGGCAGTAGGGCCGCGCTGGCCCTGGTAGTGGGAGCCGTATGCCGCTGAGCCGTAAGGGTTCTCGGACGGCGAGCTGAGTCGGAAGAAGCAGAGCTGCCCGATCTTCATGCCGGGGTAGAGCATGATCGGCAGCGTCGCGACGTTGGACAGCTCGAGCGTGACGTGACCGCTGAAGCCGGGGTCGACGAAGCCGGCCGTGGCGTGGGTCAGCAGGCCGAGCCGCCCGAGCGAGCTCTTGCCCTCGACGCGGGCGGCCAGGTCGTCGGGGAGCGTCACGGCCTCGAGCGTCGAGCCCAGCACGAACTCGCCGGGGTGCAGCACGAAGCCCTCATCGCCGGGACCGACCTCGACGAGGCGCGTCAGGTCGGGCTGCTCGGCCGCCGGGTCGATGTAGGGGTACTTGTGGTTGTCGAAGAGCCGGAAGAACTTGTCCAGCCGGACGTCGACGCTCGACGGTTGGACCATCGTCGGGTCCCACGGGTCGAGCACGACCCGCTCGGCGGCGATCTCGGCCCTGATGTCCTTGTCGGAGAGCAGCACGGGTCGAGGCTATAACGCGGTGCGCGAATCACTCTCCCACTCCTGCCCTGTGGACCCCGCGCGCCGCCTATCGTCACGTCATGGACCCCTCGTACGCCGCCTCGAACGATGCCTCGCCCCCGCCGTCCATCGAGCCGCTCCTCGACGACCTCCATCGCGTCGTGCGGGCCGTGCTCGAACGCGTCCCGGGCGACGGGGACGGTCCCCGCCTCGTCGACGTCCTCGCCTCACACCTCGGGGTGCCACCCCGCGCGCTGGCGGTCGTCTCGCAGCCCGTGCCGCCGCACCGGATGGTCGACGCCGACCTGGCCCTCGCCGAGGTGTCGGAGGCCGACCCCGACCGCACGATCGTCGGCATCGCGGGCGACATGCGCCACCACATGTCGCTCGGCGACCTCGTCCAGGGGCTCCACGGGTCGGGGCTGCCGGTCGGGCAGGTCGACTACGACCGCATGCCCACCGGCCCGGGCAAGGACGACCAGCGGCAGGTGGTCACGTCGGGCATCCGACTCTTCCGGTTCGAGGGCGCCCCCGTCGCCGTCCGCCAGCAGGGCGTCAACCGGCAGTTCGGCCGCGAGCTGGGGAGCATCGAGGTGATGGGCGCCGACCGCGACCTCTCCGAGGCCCTCATGGCTCGCGTGCAGCAGCTCATGGACGAGCGGAGCATCCTCCGCGGCCAGGTCATCACGTTCGGCACCGACCCCTACGGCCCGGGCATCGCCGACGTGACGTTCGTGGCACGCCCGACCGTCGACGCAGGCGCCGTGGTGCTGCCGCACGGCCTGCTCGACCGGGTGTCGCACCACGTCATCGGGATGGGCGAGCAGCGCGAGCGGCTCCTCGCCCACGGGCAGCACCTCAAGCGGGGCGTCCTGCTCTACGGCCCGCCCGGCACCGGCAAGACGCACACCGTGCGCCACCTGCTGTCGGCGACGGCCGACACGACGGCGGTCCTGCTGAGCGGCGGCTCGCTGCGTTTCATCCACGACGCCGCCAAGGTGGCCCGGGCGCACCAGCCCGCCATCGTCGTCCTCGAGGACTGCGACCTCGTCGCCGAGGACCGCTCCTTCTCCATGGGCGCCTCACCCCTGCTGTTCGAGGTGCTCGACGCGCTCGACGGCCTCGACGCGGACGTCGACGTGGCCTTCGTGCTGACGACCAACCGCGTCGAGGACCTCGAGGTGGCCCTGTCGCAGCGGCCCGGACGCGTCGACCTCGCGGCCGAGATCCCGCTGCCCGACCTCGAGGGCCGGCTCGAGCTGCTCCACCTCTACGGCGGCCACCTCTTCGGCCACGAGGCCATGTCGGCTGCGGCCGCCCGCTCCGAGGGCACCACGGCATCGTTCACGAAGGAGCTCGTGCGGCGGGCCGTGCTCGCCGCTGCTCTGGCCGACGAGCAGCCTGCCGACGACCACCTCGGTCACGCCCTCGACGAGCTGCTCTCCGACTCGCAGCGGCTCACGCGGAGCCTGCTCGGCGTGGGCTCGGGTGAGCCTGCCGGCGGGGGGCCGGGCGGGCCTGCCGGTGACCCGTCAGGCGGCCCCATGAGCATGCCACCCGGCTTCCCGCACAGACCGGGTCGCGTGGTGTCGACGTTCGGCTACTCCTCCGACGGCGGGACCACCTACTCGGGCTGAGACGTACGCCCACGAGAAGGCATACGTCCTCGGAAGGCCGTGCGTCAGTGTTGCGCCGCGAGCAGCACTGACGCAGCCCTCAACCGGCGAAGGCGCGCACGGGCACACCGGGCACGGCGACGCGCACCCGGAAGAGGGCGCCGGCCTCGGGCTCCGGATCGTCCAGGTTCTCGCGCGACGTCGTGACGTAGAGGTCGCGCAGGTCGTCGCCGCCGAACGCGCACGCCGTCGTGAGCCGGACGGGCAGCTCGACCTCGGCGAGCACGTCACCGGCCGGCGAGTGGCAGCGCACCCGACCGGCGCCGTTGAGCGCGACCCAGACGTTGCCGGCGCTGTCGACGGTGAGGCCGTCGGGGTGGCCGATGTCGTGGGTGACGAAGGGGCGGCGGTTCGTCAGCTCGCCGTCGACGACGTCGAAGACGTCGGTCCGCCCCGTCGGGGTGTCGTCGTAGTAGGCGAGTCGGCCGTCGGGCGAGAGGTCGATGCCGTTGGAGATCGTCACGGCGGGGAGCACGGTGGCGACCGCGCCGTCGGGGTCGACGCGATAGAGGGTGGCGCTGCCGGGCACCCGGTCGTAGCCCATCGTCCCCGCCCACAGCCGTCCGCGACCGTCGACGCCGCCCTCGTTCATGCGGATCGACGGGTCGTCCCAGAGGTCCAACCACGGCTCGGGGATGCCGTCCGGCCCGTCCGCGAGCGACAGCCCGCGCTCGGTCGAGACCACCCAGCCACCTCGCGAGCGAGGGCGCAGGAACGCGGCCACGTCGCCGACGTGCATCCGGTCGACCGAGCCGTCGGCACGCAGCGTCAGGACGTCACCGGCGAGCATGTCGACCCAGCGCAGGCCACCCCACGTGGGCGACCAGACGGGGCCCTCACCGTGGTAGCAGAGCGCGTCGGTGACCTGCTCGGGAGCGCCCTCGACCAGACCGGTCCCGGCCGCATCCATCAGTCCCACCACACGCCGACGTAGTGGTGTCCCTCCGGCACGCCGGGCGCGTCGACCAGCCAGTCAGCGGCTCCCGCCGGGCCACCGCTGGACTCGGTGTCGGCGTCGATCGTCATCGCGTCGACCTCTTCGGGCTGCAGTGTGGTGATGACGGCCACCCCACTGGCGTAAGGCCATTCGTCGTCGGGAAAGTCCTCGAACTCCAGCACGTCGAGCTCGACCCGGACGTCGTGCACCTCAGGGTGCGAGCGCAGGTCGAGCAGGACCTTGCGCACGGTTTCGAGCTGCACGTCCTCGGGCCGGTTGGGTGCGATGCTCCACTCGCAGTCGTTGCCGTCGAAGAACTGCTCGAGGGTCACGGCCACCTGCGCCGTGGCTCCCCCCAGCCCGCGGACGTGGTCGACGAAGGCGGACTGCTTGGTCAGATCCATGACGGTCGTGGGCCCCTGGGGTCGCGGTCAGTGCACTGGCGCGGCGTCGGCTACACTGACGCCGCGTGCCGCCTCGCGAGCCCTTGCGGGGCACCAGCCGGCGGCCCGTGCGAGCGTAGCTCAATGGTAGAGCGCCAGCTTCCCAAGCTGGATACGCGGGTTCGATTCCCGTCGCTCGCTCCGCAGCAGTCACCCGAGACGGGCGCCCCGTCAGCCCCAGCCAGACCCGGCGACGAGCACCGGGCCCGGCACAGCCTCCTAGCGCACCCGACCGGCCACCCACGCGCTGGTCCACAGCTTCGAGAGCTGCACGCGCTGGCCCGGTCGCGGCGAGTGCCAGACCTTGCCGCTGCCGGCGTACACCCCGACGTGGTAGGCGCGTCCGGCCCGCATGAAGAAGACGAGGTCCCCGGCCATGATGTTGGACTTGGCCACCCGCACGGTCCTCAGGCGCTGGGCGTTCGCAGTGCGGGGCAGTGCCACGTGCAAACGGGTCCGGTAGACGTAGTAGATGAGGCCGGAGCAGTCGAACGCGTACGGCCCCGCGGCACCCCAGCGGTAGGGCTTGCCCCTCTGAGCGGCCGTGAGGCGAAGTGCCTGGATGCGACGCGGGACGGCCGCCACGGGGGCGGTGGCCACGTTGACCGCCTTCTTCGGTGCTGCCTTCACGTGGGGGGCAGCAGCGGTCGGCGCCGTCGTGGAGGCAGGCGGTGCACCGCCGGTCCCCACGAGGAGGGCGGCGCCGAGCAGCGGGGTGAGGGCGAGGGACTGGAGCGGCAGTCGACGGCCGGGGCGCCGATGGCGTCCGGGGCGTGCAGGGCGTGCAGGACTCGTAGCGGGCATGGTCGGGTTCCTTCCCACGCCTTCGAGGTGAGCTGTCGGGTTCGGGCAGAAGTGGCCCGGCCGCAGGTCGCGGCTTCACCCCGAGGACCGGTCCTAGCCGGCCCAGAATTGGGTCCCCCGCTCCTGTCCGCGTGATGCGCAGCTGCCCCGGCCGGCGGACAGGACTCGGCGTACCGGCGGGCCGGCCGGGGAGGACCCCGGCCGATGAACTGCATCGACGGTCGCAGACGAATGGTTGAACCGTGTAGGTCACGGCTCGATATCGGCAGATGTTGACATGACAAACCGCCCTGAAGGAGGGCGTTTCTGACAGCGGAGCACGAAACCGTCCGAAAACGACTGGACCCGCGACGGGCTTCCGGCACACCATGGTTGCCGCTCCGCACCGGAGTCGTCAGTCGTCGGCGGGAGAGCCCGCGGAGAGGTGGGTGGCCTTCATGGCCTGCTCAGCGGTCACGGACCTGCGTCACCTCACCCACCCCGGCTGACCGGGTCGCCCGGTCCTGCCCGACTGACAGGAACACCGTGAAACCACTGACAGACAATGAGATTCGCACTGCCCTCGTGAACTGCTCGCGCCGCGAGGCGAAGCAGGCGAGCATCCCGGGCAGCCTCGAGACGCTCCCGTGGGAGCAGCTGGACTACTTCGGCTGGGTCGACCGCAGCAACCCCCAGAGGGCGTATGCCGTCGTGCCCGTCGACGACGAGGCGGTCGCCTTCGTCCTGCGGGCGTCGGAGCGGACACGCAAGGCGCGGGCGATGTGCGCCTGGTGCGAGGACGCCTTCGCCACGGCCGACGTGCGGCTGTGGGTCGCGCGACGTGCCGGCGCCGCCGGCCGCGAGGGAAACAGCCTCGGCACCCTCGTCCACGCCGACTTCAGCTGCTCCCAGCACGTGCGCCGCCCGCCGAACGCGATGGAGGGCGGACTCGACGCAGGCTCGCTCGTCGATCGACGCGTCGAGGAGCTCCGGGCGCGCTCGTCCGCCTTCGCGCGTCGGGTCCGCGACGGCTCCTGAGCTGGCGCTGATGCCCTGACGTCAAGGCCCCGGCCCGGCGTCAGGGCATCGGCTCGACCGGCTCCCCCGACAGCACGCCATCCATGATCCGGCGCCAGATCGGGGCGGCGTAGCAGGCACCGGTCATCGACGCGCACGACTTGCCCGCCATCGACACGTTGAACATGTGCCGGGTGGGGTGGACCGGGTTGCCCACCCACACAGCGGTCGTCAGCTGTGGGGTGTAGCCGACGAACCACGACTGCGCGTTGCCGTCGGACGTCCCCGTCTTGCCGGCCGTCGGGCGTCCGGGCAGCTGGTTGAGGATGCCCGAGCCGTGCGTCATGTTGTACTCCAGGTACGTCGTCGCCTCGTCGACCGCGTGTGCGTCGGCCACCCGTCGGCAGGCTGGAGGTGGCGCCCACAGCGTGCGTCCACCCGCCACGACGCTGGTGACGGGGTGGACGTCACAGAGGGTGCCGTGGGCGGCGAGGGCGGCATACGCGTTCGCCATCGTCTGCGGCGAGACGGCCTGTGCGCCGAGCACCACCTGCGGGGGGTAGGTGCCCAACGGCTGGCCGTCGCCGCCGTGGATGCCGAAGGCCGTCATCGTCGAGTGGATCGCGCAGACCCCGATCCGGCTGGCGAGTGCCACGAAGGCGGTGTTCGTCGACTTCGCCGTCGCCTGCTTCAGCGACATGGTGCCGCCCTTCCACGGCTCGTCGTTGTAGACCGACCACGGGCCGCCCACGCCACACGGCTGGGGAAACTGCTTGCTGCTGAAGGTCGCCGGCCGATGGTTGTCCGCGGCCGGCGCGTTCACCGAGGCGTTCGTGCCGAGCCCCTGCTTCATGGCGGTCACGAGGGAGAAGGCCTTGGCCGTCGACCCGAACTGGAAGCCGCCGGAGCCGCCATAGCGCCGGTCGACGGCATAGTCGAGCTCGGTCGCGCCGGGACCCGAGCCGTAGGCCGTGTCCTGGCCGAGGCCGAGCACGGCGCCGGTGCCGGGCTCCGTGACGTACGCGGCTGCCGCCACACCGAGCGTGTTCTGCTCCGGGGCCACCGCGCGCAGGGACGCGTCGACGACACGCTGCACCGACGGGTCGAGCGTGGTGCGGATCGTCAGGCCGCCCTGGAAGATCCGGTCGCGCCGGGCCTGCTGGGTCGGACCGAGTGCGGGCTGCCCCTCGAGCCACGCGATGACGAACGAGCAGAAGTAGGGGTCGGGGGACGCGTCGCACGTCGCCGGCTGATGGGTGACATCGAGGTCTCGCGCCAGGGGCCGCTTCACGGCCGCCGCATACGATGTCGGGCTCAGCTCGCCGAGCGCCTTCATGCGCGCCAGCACCACGTTGCGTCGGGCCTGCGCCGCCTTCGGATGGTGCACCGGGTCGCTCGTGCTCGGGCTCTGCACGAGACCGGCGAGGGTCGCGGCCTCGGTGAGGGTGAGCTCACTCGCGTGCACGCCGAAGTAGTGCCGGGCGGCTGCCTCGACGCCGTAGGCCCCGTCTCCGTAGTACGCGAGGTTGAGGTAGCCCTGCAGGATCTCGCCCTTGCTCCATGACCGCTCGAGCGCGACCGCGTAGCGCAGGTCGACGAGCTTGCGCGGGATCGTCTTCGCGATGGCGGCCCGGGCCGCCGCGTCCTGGCCGTCTCGCAGCGCCTGCGCCTGCAGCGACAGCTTGACGAACTGCTGGGTGAGCGTCGACGCACCCTCGGTCGCCTGCCCGGTGCGCAGGTCCGCGAGGACTGCACGGGTGAGCCCCTGGGGGTCGATGGCCCCGTGCTCGTAGAAGCGGCTGTCCTCGATCGCCACCTGGGCGACCCGCATGACCGGCGCGACCTGCGAGAGGGGCACCACCACGCGGTCCTCGTCCTGCGGCGTCGCGATGAGCGATCCGTCGGCGGCCAGGATCCGCGAGCCCTGCGCGAGCTGCGCCATGGTGAAGGTGCTCGGCAGGGCCATGAACGCGTCGGCGCCGGCGGCCGACAGCCCGCCGAGGGCAGCCAGTGCGGGCGTCCACAGACCGGCAGCCAGCACCCCGACCGACACCGCGGCCGCCACGAAGGCGGCAAGCGTGCGGGCCGTTCGTCCGAGGTCGCGGCGTCGTCCGGTCACGGACCACGATAGGCGCGCGACGCCGACGGCTCGCTGCGTGTCGGCTGGGAGCTGGCTGCGAGCGGAGGTATGCCACCGGCGTGGCCGTTTGGACGACGACGCCCGACTGTTGCTACGGTTGCGACGCCTCGCAGGCGTAGTTCAGTAGCAGAACAGCCCTCTTCCAGGGGGAAGACGTACGTGCAATTCGTGCCGCCTGCTCCAACGCGAAGGGCCCGGTCCTCCACGGACCGGGCCCTCCTGCATGTCCGGGCGAGGGCGTATGCCGCGTGCCCGGCGAGATGGTCAGCGCTCGTTGCCCCGCTTGTAGTTGCCGGTCGCCCGGGCGAGGGCGTGCTGGATCGCGTTCTCGTCTCCTCCGTCGGGCACCCGGTCGAGACGGCGGGCCGGGCCCCCGGCGACGACTGAGACGAGCCGCCCGCCTCGCGACACTCGCACCTCGCCCGAGGCGGTGCGCTGCCAGTGGAAGGGTTCATCGCGGAGTCGGTTGCGGGCGTCCATGGCCCCATCCCAGCGGCTGGGGCGCGCCGGAGCGAGCGGGTTTTCGACTGCACCACCCCGGCGCGTGCCCGCGCACGCGGGCAGCAGCGGGACGGCATACGCAAGCGGGCGAGCGTGGCCCAACCGTGACCTGCTCCCCTTGCGATTCGTTACCGGTCAGTAGCATCATGGAAGTGACCGGCCAGTAACTTGGCGCGCCCGCCGACGCGGACGCACGACGAGCGACAGAACGCGGAGGGTCCCGATGGGCCACTACAAGAGCAATGTGCGCGACCTCGAGTTCAACCTGTTCGAGGTCTTCAACCGTCAGGACGTCCTCGGGCGCGGCATCTACGCCGACGTCGACGTCGACGCGGCGAATGACATCCTCCGCGAGGTCTCGCGCCTCGCCGAGAACGAGCTGGCCGACAGCCTGCTCGACAGCGACCGCAACCCGCCCGTCTATGACCCGGCCACCCAGACCGTGACGATGCCCGACTCGTTCAAGAAGTCGTTCAAGGCCTACGTCGACGGCGACTGGGGCAACCTCGACGTGCCGGCCGAGCTCGGCGGCATGGTCGTTCCCGCGTCGCTGCGCTGGTCGGTCGCCGAGATGGTGTGCGGCGCCAACCCCGCCATCCACATGTTCACCGCGAGCTACTCGTTCGCCAACCTGCTGTGGCACCTCGGCACCGACGACCAGAAGAAGCTGGCCAAGCACATCGTCGACAAGGCCTGGCACACCACGATGGTGCTCACCGAGCCCGACGCCGGCTCCGACGTCGGCGCCGGCCGCACCAAGGCGGTCCAGCAGCCCGACGGCACGTGGCACATCACCGGCGTCAAGCGCTTCATCACCTCGGCCGAGTCCGACATGGTCGACAACGTCGTGCACTACGTCCTGGCCCGCCCCGAGGGCGCCGGCCCCGGCACCAAGGGCCTCTCGCTCTTCATCGTGCCGAAGTTCCACGTCGACCTCGAGACCGGCGAGCTCGGCGAGCGGAACGGCGCCCACGTCACCAACGTCGAGCACAAGATGGGCCTCAAGGTCAGCACGACGTGCGAGGTCACCTTCGGCGAGCACGAGCCGGCCGTCGGAACCCTCCTCGGCGACGTGCACGACGGCATCGCGCAGATGTTCAAGGTCATCGAGAACGCGCGGATGTTCGTCGGCACCAAGGCGATCGCCACGCTCTCGACCGGCTACCTCAACGCCCTCGAGTACGCCAAGGAGCGGGTCCAGGGCGCCGACCTCACGCAGATGACCGACAAGTCGGCCCCGCGTGTCCCCATCACCAACCACCCCGACGTGCGCCGCTCGCTCATGCTGCAGAAGGCGTACGCCGAGGGCCTGCGCGCGCTCGTCGTCTACACCGCGAGCCAGCAGGACACCGTCAACCAGGCTCAGGCCGGCAACCCGGCGGCGCCCCTCGAGAAGGGCTCCGACGCCGAGCTCGCCAACAAGATCAGCGACCTCATGCTGCCGATCGTCAAGGGCCTCGGCTCCGAGCGCGCCTGGGTGCTGCTCGGCACCGAGTCGCTCCAGACCTACGGTGGCTCGGGGTTCCTGCAGGACTACCCGATCGAGCAGTACGTCCGCGACGCCAAGATCGACACGCTCTACGAGGGCACGACCGCGATCCAGGGCCTCGACTTCTTCTTCCGCAAGATCGTGCGCGACAAGGGCGCCGCCCTGCAGCACGTCGCCGGGCAGATCCAGGAGTTCGCCAAGGACCTCGGCGGCTCGCTCGACACCGAGCGCGAGCTGCTCGGTCGCGCCCTCGAGGACATCCAGGGCATCGTCGGCTCGATGATCGGCACGCTCATGCAGAGCGACCCGCGCATGGGTGGCGACGTCGCCAACCTCTACAAGGTCGGCCAGAACACCACGCGCCTGCTGCTGTCTGCCGGTGACCTCGTCGTCGGCTGGCTGCTGCTGCGCCAGGCCGAGGTCGCGCAGGCCGCGATCGACGGTGGGGCCTCCGGCAAGGACGCCGACTTCTACCGCGGCAAGGTGGCGGCGGCCTCGTTCTACGCCAAGAACGTCCTGCCGAAGATCGCGGCCGAGCGTGCCATCGCCGAGGCCACCGACAACGACATCATGGACCTTCCCGAGTCCGCCTTCTGACCCTCCACGGGCGAGAGAGCGCGCCATCCTCTCCGACGTCGAATGGGCAGCCCTCCCCCGTGTGGGACGGGCTGCCCTTTCGACTGGGCCCCTGCGTCAGAGCTTGCGCTGGTAGGCCGGGCAGAGCTCGACGATGCGGAAGCCGAGGTCCTCGTTGATCGAGACCATCCACGAGTTCGTGTCGTCGTTACCGGTGACGACGCGCTTGCGCTCGGGGTGGTCGGTCTGCAACCGCCGGAGGTTCTCCACCTTGACGGCCATGCCGAGCCGCCGACCGCGATGGGCCTTGTGCACCAAGGTCCCCCACTGCCAGGCGACCGACGGTGCCCCTGACGGCAGCATGAGGTCGGTGTAGGCGACGACGTCTCCCGTCTGCTCGTGCACGCCGACCGTGGTGAGGCGCGCCCGCCCCTGCTTCTCGAAGACCTCGAGGTACTCGCGGTAGCGGGCCGGCGTCAGCGACTCCTCCTCGAACTCGATGTCGCCCGTGGGTGCGTCGACGGCGAGCTGGTTCATCACCGCGCAGAGCGACTCCTGCAGGTGCTCCGGCACGCCACCCACGTAGGTCTCGAGGCGGTACGCGCCCTGCCACCTCGGGCGCGCGTGCTCTGCGTGCCTCGCCAGCAGGTCGTCGGCGACCGGGAGGTCGAGGTGGCGCATGATCTCGGTGTTGCTGAGGTGGTAGCCGTGCCTCTCGGCGAACCGGCGATAGGGGTGGTCGTCGGCGTCGGGCGGGACCATGACGTCGGTGACGAGCGTCGTGCGCGACTCCTCCCGGGCCCGGGCCACGACGCGGTCCACAAGGGCCGAGCCGGCGCCGTGCCCACGGTGCGCGGGGTCGACCTGGACGTCGTGCCAGACCATCGAGCTGTTGTCGCTCATCGGCAGCCAGATCGTGGCGACACCGACGAGATCGTCGCCGTCCCAGGCGCCCCACATCTCCTGCCGCTCCGCCTCGTCAACGTGCCGCCACTCGACGAGCGTCTCTGCGAGAGAGGGTGGTTGGTGCCAAGGACGCTCGTGGTCCTTGCTCGCGATGATGACCTCGTACGCCCGCGCGCACACCTCGTCGTCGTGCACGTCGATGAGCCTCGTGTCCATGCATCGACCGTAGGGGCGCCACCGGCGGGGTGCCATCGAGTTTCCGGCAGTCGCAGCGTCGCCCGCGTGTGACGGAGTGTTCTCTCGATCAGGGACGGGGGTGGCGGAGCGGTCTCTCGATCGGGGACGAGGGTGACGGAGCGTTCTCTCGATTGGGGCGGGGGCTGGACGTGGGTCAGCGGCGGCGGGGGCGGGTGGTGCGGAGCAGCAGGAGGCCGAGCGCGAGGACCGCGAACCCGACGGCCGGCACGACGTCGCCGACAAGGAAGAAGACCGGCCGGTTGCCGAGCACGTCGACGCCCACGATCGAGACGATGAGGATGCCGAAGAAGAGCACTCCGGCCGAGACCGCGGCGACGGGGTCGACCCACCCGCGGCGCTCGTCCACACCGTCGTCAGCCGGGCGCCTCGTCCGGTCGAAGCGCACGAAGTCCGCGACGAGCGCGGCCGTCACGACGGCGAGAACGGCGAACAGGACCGGCCGCGACAGCCGCCAGGCCCACGAGCCGATTGCGGGTTGCCGCAGCCCGATCGCACGCAGCCCGAGGAGCACCGCCATGAGCGCGGTGAGGTGCCAGAGGAACGCCGTCATCGCGAACGGCGCCGCGGAGACGACCACCCGCCACACGCGCGGTCGGGCGAGCATGCGAGCCATGACCGGTCGCAGCACGACGGCCAGCCCGCAGATGCCGATGCCCTGCGCCAGAAGGGCCGCGGTCGGAGGTGCCATGTTGGAGACCGCCTCGCCCGGCAGCCCGACCATCGACACGGGGTAGGGGCCGAGCGCGACGGCGAGCCCCATCGCGCCGAAGCCGACGCCCGCCATCAGCCAGCCCCGCGAGGTGGTGAGCAGGCCGTCGCGCCAAGCGAACCCGAGCTGGTGCAGGGCCAGCCACACGAGCGCGAAGTTGAGGTTGCCGACGAGCGCCTGCCCTCCGGAGAACCGCATGACATCGACGACGACAGCGAGAGCGACGAGCACGGCGACCACCCGCAGGCCGAACCTGGCGTGCAGGCCGCGCATGAACGGCGCGAAGGCACACGCCCCCAGGTAGATGCCGACGAACCACAGCAGCTGCGGCACCATGACGAGCGCGTCCCGGGCGAGGCGGCCGGCGTCGCCGGGCCGGGCGGTGAGGCCACTCAGGTGGGCGACCAGGCCGAGCACCGCCCAGGTCGCGAGGAACGCGAGGGTCGGTCGCAGGAGGCGCCGTGCGCGCGCCCGGAAGAACGCGGCATACCGGCCGGGGCCGGACGGGTGGCGCCGCTCGAGCGACGCGAGCGTGTGGGCGTGGGCGACCCCGCCGACAAGGAAGAAGAGCGGCATCACCTGGAGCAGCCAGGTGGGCGGCTGAAGGGCCGGCACGACCGCGAGCGCGTTGGTGATCCGCCCGTCCGACGTGATGGCGACCATGAGCCAGTGTCCGAGCACCGACGACGAGCAGGGAGCCGACGCGGAGCGTGTCTACCCAGCGGTCGCGGTCGGCGGGCGTGGCGGCGTCGACGGAGGCCGCGCTGTGACCGTGAGTGCGTGGGTCAGCGGGCGACGGGACGTCGCCGGGCGCGTACGCCGGTGGCTGGTGTGGTCTCACGCCTCATCGAAGCACGGACGGAGGCCCGAGCAGGTGAGTTCTCCTGCTCAGGCCGCCATCGCAGAGTGGCGGGACCGCGCGTCAGACGACGTCGTCGCGGCGCGTGACGCGACGCTCGACGACGTCGGGCTCGCCGCGCCGCTCGACGACGTCGGGCTCGCCGCGTCGCTCGGTCACGGTGGTGTGCTGGGTGCGCGTGCGCTGGGCGTTCATGATGAGCGCGAGGATGACCGCGAGGGCCCCTGCTGCCATCAGGATGATCCCGATGGTGTTGCCCGTGCTGCTGCTCATGTTGAGCACGCTCGAGTCGATGTTCGTGAAGTAGAAGATCGCACCGATCACCAGAAGCACGATCCCGAGTCCGATACCCATGTGGTCTCCTTGGTCAAGGGCACGCCACAGCGCGTGCCTGACCACCCCATACCCGACAGAGGCTTCCGTCAGGCAGCGCGACGGCGACCGAACACGAGCGTGACCGTCGAAAGCAGGAGCATCACGACTCCCACGCCCACGGCGATCACGATCTCGTAGTAGAGGTTGCGGGCCGCGAGCCCGTAGGCGGCGTCGGCGAGCGTGCGCGCCACGGCAGGGTCGACGCGCCTCAGCAGCGGCTCGCGCGCGACCATCACGACAAGGGCCAGCGCGAGCGACGTGACGATCCACCCGAGGGCCACGAGGGTCGTCGCAGTGCGCCACCGACGGGCGAGGAAGATCGCGAGCAGCCCGAGCGCGGCGACGACGGCCGGTGCCCATGGGCCCCACGCGTCGGCGATCCGGTATGCCTGCTGCGCCTTCTGCAGGTCGCTGGCCTTCGCGATGGGGATCGTCACGACCGGGGCGAACGAGCCGGCCCCCTTCACGCCAGCCTGCTCGAGCGTCGAGGTCAGCGCGGGCACCGGGATGGTGAGGCGCACGGCGACCCTGCCCTGGGAGTCGAGCTCGGTGTCGGCCCGGCCCTGCATCACGGCGATGAACTGCGTGTGCACCGCCCGGATGCCCGTGGCCCACGCGGACGCGACCTGCGGGCTGGCGACGATGGTCGCCGCCTCTGCACGGATCGGGACCTCGAGCGCCTTCTCGACGGCGGGCTGGAGCTGGACCGCGCCGAGCACGCCGTTGACGATGCCGTCGGTGAGCGCCTCCTGGACCTGCGGCTTGCTGACGACGGGTCGCAGCTCGTCGACGAAGACGTCGGTGCGGGTGAGCATCACCGACGCCCAGAACCCGAGGAGCGCCACGGGCAGCAGCACCACGGCGAGCAGACCGCACAGGGCGGAGAGGAAGGAGGGCCCGGCCCTGCCGGATCGCTGTGCCACGCCTGCCACCTGTCCGATCGTCGGCGTCCGGGACGCTCCCGGTCGCACCGCAGACCTCGCTAGACCCCCCGGAGGTCGAGAGCCAGTGTGGCAGGGGCGGCCGGGTCGATGACCACGGGGATGCCCCAGTCCTGCTGGAAGAGGTGACAGGCGGCGTGCTCGGGCACCTCGCCTGTGACCGGGTCGCCGTCGCACGAGGCGGCCTGGACCGAGATGTGCAGGGTGCCGGTGCCGATGTCGCCGCGCAGCACCAGACGGCGGGTCAGTCCCTCGGCACGGCCGGCTCCCTCGACGAGCAGTGCGTCGGGGGTGGCCGACACGTCGAGCCGTGTCGGGTCGCCCCAGCGGTGGTCGAGCTTCTGGCCTGCCGGGGGCACGAAGGTCACCTCGAGCGTCACCTCGCCGGACGGAAGGGGCGTCGACGGGCGCTGGGTGCGGTGCGCCGGTCCGTCGACGCGCTGGGCGTCCTCGGGCAGGGCGACACGGACAAGCCGGTGCGACGCGGACTCGACGACGACGAGACGGGTCTGCGCGGACTCCGGGTCGACCTCGACGACGGCGTCGCTCGGCTCGGCGAGGCCCTGCGCCACGGTCGTCACCTGACGAGTGACGGGGTCGAACCGACGGATCGCACCGTTGTACGTGTCGCTGACGGCCACCGACCCGTCGGGCAGCTCGGTGACCCCGAGCGGGTGCTGGAACAGCGCCTCGGTCGCATTGCCGTCGCGGTGTCCGAAGTCGAACAGGCCTGTGCCGACGTGAGTCTCGACGGTCTGGCCCCCATCGGCACCGAGGTGCACGGAACGCAGCGCGGACGTCTCGGCGTCGGCCACCCAGAGGCGTTCGCCCGACGGGGAGGCGGCCAGGCCCGACGGCTGGGCGAACCAGGCATCCAGGGCCGGCCCGTCGACGAGGCCCTCGTTCGACGTGCCGCCGACGACCTCGACGATGCCGTGCTCGATGGTGTCGCCCGGGGTCCAGGCCCACAGCTGGTGCGTGCCGGCCATGGCGATGACGACGCGGTCGCCCAGCCACGCGAGGTCCCACGGCGTCGACAGCGCCTGCTCGAGGGCAGGACCGCCGCCGGTGCGTTCGCGCAGTTGGCGGCCCGTGCCCGCCACGACGTGGATCGAGCCGTCCGAGAAGCGGATTCCCTTGAGCTGGTGGTTGACCGAGTCGGCGACGAGCAGGTCGACACCCAGGCGCTCGGCCACCTCGGGCGTCGCGAGCAGGACGCCCTGTGGCTCGTTGAGGACGCCCTCGCCTCCCCAGCGGGCGCGCTCGGTCTCGAGGTCGCCCTCGAGGTGCACGATCTGGTGGTTGGAGGTGTCGGAGACGACGAACGAGCCGTCGGGCAGGGCCGCGGCCTTGCCGGGGAAGCGCAGGGCGGTCTCAGGAGCGGGCGGCGGGACGTAGGGGTCGTCCCCCGGCTGCAGGGTGCCCTTCGCGCGGTGCTCCTCGATGAGCTCGGCGACGAGAGAAGCGAGCCCGGGCCCGTGCCCCTCACCGGACATCGACGCGACGACGTAGCCCTCCGGGTCGACGACCACGAGGGTCGGCCACGCCCGCGCGGCGTAGGCCCTCCACGTGACGAGCTCGGGATCGTCGAGCACCGAGTGGTGGACGGCATAACGCTCGACGGCGGCGGTCAGGGCGTCGGCGTCGGCCTCGTGCTCGAACTTCGGGGAGTGCACGCCGATGATCGTCAGGGCGTCGGGGAACTGCTGCTCGACCGGGCGCAGCTCGTCGAGGACGTGCAGGCAGTTGATGCAGCAGAAGGTCCAGAAGTCGAGCACGACGACGCGCCCGCGCAGATCGGCGAGCGACAACGGGCGTCCGCCCGTGTTGAGCCACCCGCGGCCGACGAGCTCTGCGGCGCGGACCTTGACGCGCGCGCGAAGCGTCGAGGCGTCGGCGCTCACGAGAGTCTCCGGTCGGGCAGCACGGGGAAGGTGCGCCGCCACTCGAGCGTCGCCGCGGTGTCGATGTCGATGCTCAGCACCTCCTCGTCAAGGCCCGCGGCGGCGAGAACCTTCCCGGCGGCGTCGACGACCTGCGAGTGTCCGCCCATCTCGTGGCGGGCATGCGTGCCGGCGGTGTTGCACTGGAGCACGACGCACTGGTCCTCGATCGCGCGCGCCTGGCCCAGCAGCGTCCAGTGCCCGACGCGCCTGCGCGGCCACGCGGCCGGGATGACGAAGACCTCGGCGCCACGGTCGAGGAGCCGCCGGTAGAGCTCGGGGAAGCGCAGGTCGTAGCAGGTCGAGACCCCCACGGGCACCGTCGCGCCGGAGGCCACAGGCACGTCGACGACGACCAGGTCCTCTCCGGCGTCCATGAGGCTCGGCTCGCCCTCGCCGAAGCCGAACCGGTGGATCTTGCGGTACGTCGCCACGAGCTCACCAGACGGCGAGAAGACGAGACTGGTGTTCCAGAGTCCGCGTCCGTCGGCCTCGGTCGGCGCGCCCCGCTCGACGATCGACCCGCCGTGCAGCATGACGCCCGCGTCTCGGGCCGCAGCCGAGAGCGCTTGTGCCACAGGGCCGTCGACCGCCTCGGCTCGCTCGTCCCAGTGCGTGTAGTCGAAGCCACCTGCGGACCACAGCTCGGGCAGCACGACGAGGTCGTGACCCTCCTGGGCGCGCACGAGGTCGGCGACCCTGGCCGTGCGGTGGGCGACGGACTCGTCGTCGCCGTAGGCGAGCTGGATGAGGGCAACCTTCATGCCCCCATGCTCACACGACCCGGTCGGCGGCGGTCGGCCACGCCCGGCACCCGGGCAGCACCAGGCATACGCCCTCGGTGTCCGTCGGCCTAGGCCCTCACACCGTGTGAGGGCGTAGACCATGGTCGTCATGTTCAACATCGGAGACTTCGCCCGGCTCGCGGTGGTCACGCTGCGCATGTTGGCGCAGATGACCGGACGGGTCGCCGACATGAGCGAGCTGGGACAGCAGATCGGGCCGGCGTTCGACCGGCTCGTCAGCGGCCTCGGTGCGGCCGGGGTGACGCTCCAGTCGGCGTCGCTCGCCTGGTACGACGGCGATGCGGACGGGACGTGATGGGGCGTCGGGTTCCCGGCGCTCGAGTCGGTCGACGTCGAGGGCGCCGAGGTGAGCGCGCTCCCGGCCTGCGACCGGGCGGTCACGGTGGGCGACCCGGACGCCTGGGTCACCGAGCTGCAGCAGCCGGTGCGCTGAGGTCGGCACCACCGACCCCGGCCGTGCGTCCCCGGGTCGCGGAGTACGCGCTGCGACGGGCAGCGAGCTGCTCGCGCAGCTCGGGGTCGCTCTGCACGAGGTAGACGAGGCCACAGTCCTGTGGGCCGGTGGCACCCGGGACGCAGAGGCTGCACGCCTCGCCGAGCCGGATCGGGCACATCGGGGCGGGTGGTCTGCGGGACATGGAACCTCCTGACCGAATACTACCGCATGTAGTAGTAGCGCCCGGTCAGCGCGCGGCGTTGTCGTCGCGCCTGGCGAGCGACGCGAGGCGCTCGTTGTAGGCCGCGAGCTCGGCGTCGCCGTCGCGGTCGGCCCGGCGGTCGACCCGCCTCGACTCGGCCCTGTCGCTGCGCGACCACTGGAGTGCGACGATCATGGCGAGCACGAGGGAGGGCAGCTCACCGATGGCCCACGCCACACCGCCGCCGTACTGCTGGTCGGTGAGGCGGGCGGCGGCGGAGTCACCGATCCAGGGGATCTTGATCACCTCGAAGAAGTCGCCGCCGAGCACCGTCGTGCCGCTGATCATCGCGACGCCGAAGAACGCGTGGAAGGAGATCGTCGCGAAGAGCACGACCAGTCGCAGGGCCGGGCTCCACTTCTTCGGGCCCGGGTCCACTCCGACGAGCACCCACGCGAAGAGGTAGCCGGTGAGCACGAAGTGGGCGGTCATGAGCAGATGGCCCGTGTGGGTCTGGAGGGCCAGCTGGAACAGGCCCGTCCAGTAGAAGACGACGAGGCTGGAGAAGAACAGCGTGGCCGCCACGGCCGGGTTGCCGAGCACCGCGAGGAAGCGCGAGTGCACCACGCCGAGCAGCAGCTCGCGCGGGCCGAGCGTGCCGTCACGACGGGGGCGCAGGGTGCGCAGCGCCAACGTGACCGGCGCCCCGAGGACGAGCAGGATCGGGACGACCATCGCCTCGGTCATGTGCAGCACCATGTGCCAGGAGAAGGCGACCCGGCTGTAGACGCCGAGCACGCCGTTGGTGGCGTAGAGGAACAGCAGCCAACCGGCCACCCACGCGAGGGTGCGCAGCACCGACCAGGCATCACCTCGCCTGCGCAGCCGCACGACCCCCACGACGTAGACACCGATGGCCAGCAGCCCCGTCGCGAGGAAGAGCCACTCGACGCGCCAGGCGGTCAGCCATGACAGCGCCGTGGGTGCGGGCGGGGCGGGGAAGCCCGTGAGTGCCAGGGCCGGCGAGGGGTTCGACACGCTCTCGGGCACCGGCGGTGCGGTGCGCGACAGGGCTGCCGCGACCCCGAACGCGAGGCCCATCACCAGCGTCTCGGCGACCGCGAGCCGGGCGAAGAGCCGGCCCCGACCGGCCCGGTCCCCGGCCGACGTCGCGTCGTCGATGCGGTCAAGGGTGACGCGGCGGTGCCACACGCCGGCGACACCGAGAGCCACGAAGGCGAGCACCTTGACGAGCACGAGCACGCCGTATGCCGTCGCGAGATCCGACCAGCCGCCGAGCCGGGTCGTGGCCGACATGACACCCGAGACACCCAGCGTGACGAAGCACCACAGCGCCACGGTCGAGTAGCGGCGGGCCACGGCGCCCAGGGCGTCGCCGAGGTGGCTGCGCAGGACGACGAGCGCCATCAGACCACCGACCCAGACGCCGGCGCTGAGCAGGTGGGCGGCGAGCGCGTTGACCGCGGTCTCGTGGTCGGCCGAGCCGCCGGCGTGGCCGGCGAGACCCAGCACGAGCAGGCCGAACGCCGACACGACCGTGAGCCCGACCGCCACGGAGCGCGCGCGGGCGACGGAGGCCACGGACGCGACCGCGAAGGCTGCGATCGCACTGATCAGCCCGACCCTGAGCGTCTCGATGCTCCAGACGTTGCCCGTGAAGTTCGTGCCGAAGGTCGGGTCACTGAGCGGCAGACCGGCGGCGTCGGCGAAGGTGAGCGCCACACCCACGGCGCCCGCGACCGCCCAGACGAACGCCGCGGCGGTCGCGACCCGGAAGGCAGCCGCCCGACGCGGCTCGTCGAGCGAGGCGCTCTCCTGCCGGGTGCGCCCCGGCACCATCGTGGCCGCCAGCAGCAGCGACCCGATGGTCAGCGAGGCCGCGACGTCGTGCACGACCCGGGCGAGCGGGAGTGCCCAGCGCACGACCGGTCCGGCATCGATGATGCCGTCGGGGGGTGAGTCGGTCGCGCCCGTGTAGCGGGCGGCCACGACGGTGGCGAGCAGCCCCACGACGACGACCGCGGCGACCACGGCCGAGGCGCCCCACGAGGCGGCGGGCTGGGCTCCCGCGCGAGGGTCGGCGAGACCGGCTCGCTGCTGGGTAGGCATGCGTCAAGGGTAAGTAGTCTGATGACATGCCCATGCACCCGGCTGCCCCCGACGACCGGATCGGTCTGATCGACGCGTTCGACCACTCCGTCCAGTCGATCATCGATCTCGGCTTCTCATGCCGCGACGACGACTTCGACCTGCAGACCGAGTGTCCGGGCTGGACCGTCAAGGACCAGATCTCGCACGTCGTCGGCTCCGAGAAGTCGTTCGCCGGCCTGCCCCGCGTCGAGGTCACGGTGCCCGACTACCCCCACCTGCACAGTGACTTCGCCCGCTTCGTGGAGGTCGACGTCGAGGCTCGTCGTGGGCTCAGCGGCCGCGAGGTCGTCGCCGAGCTCGCCGAGTTCCACCCCCGGCGAGTCGCCGAGCTGCGCGAGTTCGACGCCGACATGGACACGGTGATCGGCGGTTTCTTCGGGCCCGACACGACGTTCGGGGGGCACCTGCACCGTCGAGTCGTCGATGCCTGGGTGCACGAGCAGGACCTGCGTGCCGCGCTCGACCGGCCCGGAAACCTCGACTCGCCGAGCGCCGCGGTGTTCACCGCAGACATCCTCGCCGCCCTCCCGCGCATCGCGGCTCGCGCCGCCGACGTCGGTCCGGGTCACGCCGTCGTCATCGACGTGAGCGGCCCCGTCGTGGCCCGAGACGGCGTGCGCGTGGTGACCGGCGACGACGGGCGACCTTACGGCGAAGCCCTTTTCAGCGGTCACGACCGCCCCGAGGGCGAGGAGCAGCTCGATGTCACGTCGATCCACCTCACCACCGAGTCACTGACCCGACGGGCGGCCGGGCGTCGTCCGGTCGACGAGATCCACTACACGGTGACGGGCGACGAGGAGATCGCACGGCGGGTTCTCGAGGCACTCGTCGTCGTCACGCACTGACGCTCCCCGTCCCCGTTCGGAGGTCACCGGGGCGCGATGCCCTTATACACCTCGGGACACCCCCACGGTAAGTACGCCCATCTTGTGTATGTCTGGGCAACGGCCTAGCGTCATAGGTAGTCGGTCAAGCCAGTGCCGCATCGGGGATATCCGATCATCGGAGACACAATGACCGACCCGTCCGCGGGTCCGCGCAGGGATGCGCGAACCAGAGATCTCATTCATGCCCTACGCACGGCGGACTCCGAGTCCGAACGCGCAAACGCCCTCGAGGCCGTGACGTTGCTGCACATGCCGCTCGCACGCTCCCTCGCCCACCGCTACTCCGGCAAGGGCCTCGACCGTGAGGACCTCGAGCAGGTGGCGTTCCTCGCCCTGCTCAAGGCGATCCAGCGCTTCGACCTCGACAAGCCCACCGAGTTCGGCGCCTATGCCACGCCGACCATCACCGGCGAGCTGCGTCGTCACTTCCGCGACCACGGCTGGCTCGTGCGCCCCCCGCGCGAGCTCCAGGAACGCCGTCAGCTCGTCACCGACACCAGGTCCCGGCTCGAGCAGCGTCTGGGCCATGACCCGGACGCCGGTGAGCTCGCGAGCGAGCTCGACCTCACCCTCGAGTCGGTCAAGGAGGCCCAGGTCGCCGCGACGAACCTGCGGCCCGCCTCGCTCGACACGACGACGAGCGACGGCGCCAGGCCGGTGCTCGACCTGCTCGACGCACGGGGCGACCCGGGCGCCGACCCGGCACTCGACGAGGGCATCGTCGTGCGCAGCGCTCTCGAGAGGCTGCCGGCCCGCGACCAGCGGCTCGTGCAGCTGCGCTTCGGCGGCGACATGACCCAGGCCGAGATCGCGGAGTCCATGGGGCTCAGCGCGATGCAGGTCAGCAGGCTGCTGCGACGCACGCTCGACGAGCTGCGGCGACAGCTCACCGCGGAGGGCATGGTCTCGGCCTGACCCCTCCAGAGAACCCCACCGGCGGTCCCGACGCGCACCTCCCAGCGCTTCGGGGCCGCTTGTCGTCACCGGCGGGTCGTGCACCGGGTGGGGGCCGTCACGGTCGCTCGCGCCGGGCCGACCCGCAATGCCTTTGTGGCGGAAGGCGATTCACCCGCGGTGGTTGCCGGTGAACTGCGACTCCTGCCCCTCGATGACCTGCGAGGCCACGTGGGCCAGCTTCATGTTCAGCTCCTGCGAGGTGCTGCGGAGCAGCTCGAACGCCTCCTGGCCGCTGATGTGGTGCGCCGCCATCAGCAGTCCCACCGCCTTGCCGATCTCGCGGTTGCTGCTCAGACCCTGACGCAGGGTCGCGGCCTCCTCACGGGCGCGGATGGCCATCATGGCCACCGACGCGAACGACGCGATGACCGCGCCGGTGTCGGCCGACTTCGCCGTGAGGGCGCCCGGCACGTCGGCGAAGAGGTTGAGGGCTCCCACCTTGTCGCCGTCGAGGAAGAGCCGGTAGCCGATGGCGGAACGCACCGGCGTCTCGGCGACGATGCGCTCGGCGAACCGCGGCCACGGCGTCGTGCCGTCGGTGAGGTCGGGGTCGTGCTGGTAGGCCTCCTCGACGATCGCATCGACGCAGGGCCCCTCACCGACCTCGAGCTCGATCTGGTCGATGCGCCGGGCGATGTCGTCGGTGCTCGCCGCGGTGACGAACCGGTCGCGCGTGCGCACGAGAAGCGAGGCGCGGGTGCAGCCCTCGACGAGTCGGGCCGAGGCGTCGACGAGGGCCTGGTGGATCGAGCCGGAGTCGGCGCCGGCATAGACGAGGGCCGACATCTGTCGGAAGACGTCGGTGATCGTCGGGTCGACGGGGACGTCGCTGTTCATGGCACTCCCTCCACTCGGACGTGGGCCGTGTCGCCGCTTCTGGACGGACCGGCGCGTCAGTCATCTTCGCACCTGGCTGCACTGCGAGGACCACAGAAAACCACAACGGACCTGCAGGTGGGAGCAACGCCCCATCCGTGGGCACGAACCCTGGACAGGAAAGTTGACACCGACCAGTGCCGGGCAAATACTTGCATGCTGCAAGCAAGTAATCGAAGGGGTTCACGCGGTGACGGTCAGCAAGGACGAGGCGAACGACGTCTTCCTCGGGCTGCTGCGCGTCCAGAAGCTGCTCGTGGCCGCCCGCAACACGGCCCCGCGGCTCGAGGACGACGTCGACGTCGACGTCACGGCATACCCCGTGCTCTTCGTCGTGGCCGGGGCCGGGACCGTGCGCATCTCCGACATCGCGACGACCCTCCACAACGACGTGTCCACCGTCAGCCGGCAGGTCAGCGCCCTCGTGGCGGTCGAGCTGCTCGAGAAGAGCGCGGACCCCAACGACGGGCGTGCGTCCGTCGTGTCGCTCACCGAGCGCGGGCGTGACGCCCTGGATCGCATCCAGGCCTCCCGCGCCGCGTGGTTCCAGGGGCTGCTCTCCGACTGGCAGAGCCCCGAGACCGCCGCGTTCGTGGACCGACTGCGTGAGCTCGGCGACGTGCTCGACGCCAACCTCCGGGCCCGGGGTGCAGCGCCGCCCCCGATGCCCTTCCACACCACCAGACAGCTGCAGGACCAGAACCAGAAAGAGGACTGACATGTCCGACACCACGGCCGAACCGAACGGCGCGCTGAGCGCCGCATCGGGCGCCACGCCGGGCCACCGGGCCCCGGCAGCCGACCACACGCCGTTGTCGCACCGCGAGATCGTCACGATCCTGGTCGGCCTCATGATGGGGATGTTCCTCGCGGCGCTCGACCAGACCATCGTCGCGAGCGCCATGCGCGTCATCGCCGACGACCTCAACGACCTCGCCGGGCAGGCGTGGGTCACGACGGCATACCTGATCACGAGCACCATCGCGACGCCGCTCTACGGCAAGCTCGGCGACATCTACGGGCGCAAGAAGCTCTTCATCTTCGCGATCTCGATCTTCACGATCGGCTCGATGCTCTGCACGCTCGCCTGGTCGATCCCGTCGCTCGCCGCCTTCCGCGCGGTGCAGGGCATCGGCGCCGGCGGTCTCTTCTCGCTCGCCCTCGCAATCATCGGCGACATCGTGCCGCCACGCGAGCGGGCCAAGTACCAGGGCTACTTCCTCGCCGTCTTCGGCACCTCGAGCGTGCTCGGACCGGTCATCGGCGGCTTCTTCGCCGGGCAGGCCACCCTCTTCGGGGTCACCGGCTGGCGCTGGGTCTTCCTCGTCAACGTGCCGATCGCCATCGCGGCGCTCTTCGTCGTCACCCGCACCCTGCACCTCAAGCACAAGCGTCTCGACCACCGGATCGACTACTGGGGCGCCGCATCGCTCTCGATCGCCCTCGTGCCGCTCCTCATCGTGGCCGAGCAGGGTCGCGAGTGGGGCTGGGGCTCGGTCACCGCGGTCCTCTGCTACGCCATCGGCGCCATCGGCTTCATCGCCTTCTTCCTCATCGAGAAGTCCATGGGCGAGGAGGCACTCATCCCGCTGCGCCTCTTCCAGAACCGCACGGTCGCCTCGTCGTCGATCGCCTCGGTCTTCATCGGCATGGGCATGTTCGGCGGTCTCGCAGCGCTGCCGCTCTACCTGCAGATCGTCAAGGGTGCGACGCCGACCGAGGCCGGCCTGATGCTCCTGCCGATGACTCTCGGCATCATGCTCGGCTCGATCCTCTCGGGCCAGATGATCTCGCGCACCGGTCGCTACCGGCACTGGCCGATCATCGGCGCGGTGCTGCTCGTGCTCGCCCTCTTCGGCTTCCACTACGTCGGTGCCGACACCGACCTGTGGAAGGTCATGATCGGGATGTTCTTCTTCGGCGTCGGGCTCGGCTTCAACTTCCAGCCGCTGACCCTCGCCGTGCAGAACGCCGTCGACCGCAAGGACATGGGCGTCGCCACGTCGTCGGCGACGTTCACCCGTCAGATCGGTGGCACGCTCGGCACCGCGGTCTTCCTCTCGATCCTCTTCTCGCAGGCCGGCACGAAGATCAACGAGGCGTTCGCGACCGCGGCGTCCGACCCGGCGTTCATCGCCGCGTCCCGCAACCCCACCGGCGGCGACCCGCAGGTCAACGCGCAGTTCGTCCACCAGATGCAGGCCGCCCAGCAGTCCGGCCAGGCGGCTGGCGGCGCGGGCAACGCCGCGCTGCAGGACAGCTCGTTCATCCAGCAGCTCGACCCGACGCTGGCCCATCCGTTCCTCGTCGGCTTCTCCGACGCCATGTCGGTGGTCTTCCTCGTCGCATCGGGCGTCATGGTGCTGGCCGTCATCGCGACGCTCTTCCTGCCTCACGTCGACCTCGGCCCCAAGCCGGGCCAGCCGGGGGCGGCCAAGCAGGACGACCAGGCAGCCATCCCCGCCGGCCACTGACCCACCCCACCTCAACCGTCGAGAGGCCGAAGTTGGCCGCCTGACGGAAGTCGAAAGGCCACTTCTCGCCGCGAGAAGTGGCCTTTCGACGTGCGGGAGACCGCAGACTTTGGCCACTCGACGGTGGGCGGCGAGGAGGTATGCCGGAGCGCTTGGTCCAGGTCCTCGCCCGGGACGTCGTGCGCGGGTCAGCGGAGGTTGTGCAGCTCGCGGCGGCTGAGGAAGGCGCGCGTGCCGAGGGCCATCACGAAGGCGAACCCGCCGGCGATGACCGCCACCCAGTAGCCGTGCTGCGCGCCCACGCGGTCGACGACCGCGCCCGACACGGCCGAGCCGGCCGCGATGCCGATGATGAGACCGGTCAGCACGATCGTCATGCCTTCGTTGAGCTGGGCCTTGGGCACGATGCGCTCGATGAGGTTCATCGTCGTGATGAGGGTCGGGGCGGTGGCCATGCCGGCGACGACCATGAGGGCGGCGAGCGCCCAGAGGTTCGGCGCGAACACGAGCGGTGCGGCGAGCAGGCCCATGCCCAGCGTGCCCACGATGAGCAGCTTGACCAGGTTGCGCCCGTGCGACACGTGACCGAAGACGAGGCCCGCGACACCCGACCCGACGGCATACAGGGCGAGGATGGCGCCGGCGGCTGCCTGGGCGTCGTGGTCCTGCGCGACGGCCAGCGTGACGACCTCGTTGACGCCGAAGATCGCGCCGGTCATCACCATGATGAAGGCGAGCGGGATGAGGCCGGGGTTGTGGTGCGCGTGGCCCTCGGGACGCTCGTGGTGCGGCACGACCGGAGGCTCGGTCGAACGCGCCGAGAGGAAGACGAGCACGCCGATGCCGTAGGCGACGGTCGCGACGACGAACCCGGCCTCGGGGAACCAGGTCGTGGAGAGCCAGATCGCGACGACCGGCCCGATGACGAAGGTCAGCTCCTCCATCACCTGCTCGAACGACATCGCCGAGTGGAGCGAGCGCGGGTCGTGGGCGAAGATGTGCGTCCACCTGGCGCGGGCCATGGTCCCCATGTTCGGGATCGCCCCACACATCGGGAAGGTGATGAAGAGCAGCCACGACGGCCAGCCGTTGACCGACGTGAGGATGGTCAGCACCGCCCAGACGCCCGACCAGAGGAAGAACGGGATCGCGATCCGCCGCTGCCCGTAGCGGTCGACGAGCCGGCCGAGGAAGGGCGCGAAGAGCGCGAGGGCCACCATGCCGACGGCGACGACGGCCCCGGCGAGCTCGTACGAGCCGGACCGCGCGGCGACCATGGCGACGACGGCCACGCCGAACATCGAGCCCGCGGTGCGGGCCACCATCCCCCCTGCGATGAAGGTGCGCGCCCCCGGTACCTCGAAGAGAGGTCGATAGGAGGCCAGCACAGCAGCTCCTTGTCGATGGGGGACGGCGAACCTCCCCATCCTTGCACCACGTCCCCGGGAGAGCGCGAATCGTCGAAGGTGGGTAGGACGCCCGTCAGGACCCGTGCTTGCGCCTCAGCGACCACATCTGCGGCGAGCGCTCGAGCTCGACGGCGACGTCCCACGGGACCCCTCCGGGAGCCGTCTCGCGGCGGAAGCTGGCGACCAGTCGCCGGGCCAGCGCGGGGTCCTTCGCGATGCGTGACGCGAGCGCCATCGCCTGCGGCTCGACGTGGTCGTCCTCGTATGCCGCCCACGCGAGTCCGAGGGCCACGGCGCGGTCGCCGTCGACCTCGTCGCCGAAGAGCCCGAGGGCGGCGGCGGCCTCACGGCCGGCGACACGGTTGAGCAGCGTGAAGTGGCCGCCGCCGGGGTGGATGCCGATCTGCGAGAAGCCAGGCAGCAGCCGGGCGGTGCGCGAGACGATGCGCAGGTCGGTGGCGAGCGCGAGGTTGAGGCCGGCCCCGACCGCGGCGCCGCGCACGGCGGCCACGGTGGGCAGGCCGATCGAGCCGATCGTGGTGAAGGCGGAGTAGACCGTCTCGAGGTTGCGGTATGCCTCGTCCTCGACCGGGTCGCGGCCGGTGTCGGCGAGGACGCCGCGCACCGCGCCGGCGCAGAAGTGCCGGCCGCCGGTCACCACGACCGCCCCGACCGAGTCGTCGGACTCGGCGGTGCGAGCGGCGTCGACGAGCTGGTGGGCCATCTCGACGGAGAGCGCGTTGCGCCGGTCGGGGGCGTCGAGGGTGATGAGCGCGACGCCGTCGCTCACGTCGTAGCGGACCTCGGTCATGGTGCGTGGCTCCTGTGGTCGTGGGAGGGCTTGGCCCGGCCCGTGGTGACGAGCGTCCAGAGGCGGTCGTGGCCCGCCGACGAGGCGAGCGTCGTGAGGGTCTCGTCCCAGTCGTGCAGCGAGCCGTACTCGCTGCGGCGGGCCAGGATCGGCCTGGTCAGGGTGTGCAGCTCGTGCTCGAGGGTGGTGCCGATGGCCCCCAGCACCTGGTGCGAGCCCCGGACGACGACCGAGGCCGCGTGGCCCACGCACGACTTGGCGACGCCGACGGCGAAGAGCATGCCGGGGTCCTGCCAGTCGGAGGCGGCGGCCCGCGAGACGGCGGCGTCGGTGGCGGCGCGGGCGAGGGCGGTCTCGGAGGCGATGTCGGCCACGAGGTGCTGGACGGCCTGGAAGCGGCCGATCGGCCGGCCGAACTGGTGTCGTTCGCGCACGTGCGTCAGCACGATCTCGACGACCCGCTCCATCGCGCCGACGACCTGCGCCGACCGGGCCAGGGCACCGCGGAGGTGGAACTGCTCGCCGATCTCGTGCGGCACGAGCGTGCCCGCCTCGAGGTCGTCGACGTCGAACTCCACCGTGTCGCTGGGCTCGCCCGCGAGGTTGCGGCGTTCCTCGATGCCGATGCGGTCGGCGGGGACGTCGGCCACGCGCCACTCGTCGCGGTCCTCCCAGAGCGCCACGACCCGGCTCGCGTCGCGCGCCCACGTGACGTTGAGGGCGACACCTGAGGGGTCGGGACGGCATACGGTGCGCAGGCCTCCGTCGTTGGGCAGGCCGGCCGCCTCGAGCAGCCAGCCGCCGAGCACGTCGTGCTCGGCGAGCGGCACGGGCGCCGCCGCGGCCGCGGCCAGTCCGAGCAGCGCTGCGGCGTCGACCCAGCCGCCACCGCTGCCACCGGAGGACTCGGAGCCGGTGAGACGGGTCATGCCGAGGTCTTCGAGCCGCTGCCACAGACTGCGGTCGAGGTCGACGACGGCGGTGGGCGTCGTGCGGGAGGCACGGTAGTCGGCGAAGAGGTCGCCCAGCACCTCGACGAGGTCGGGGTCGGGAGTCGTCGAGGCCGCGAGCCGGTCGACGCCGGAGGAGCCGTGTGGGCCGACCATCAGCGCAGCCCCAGCCCGCGGGCGATGACGCCGCGCAGGATCTCGTTGGTGCCCCCGCGGAGCGTGAACCCGGGCCGCTGCAGGATCGCAGCGTGCAGGAGCGTGTCGAGCTCCTCGTCGAGGGCCCACCCGGTGGCCGTCAGGGTGTCGGCGTAGTCGGCGATGTCGCCCTCCTCCGTGGTGCCGAGCACCTTGACCACGGCAGCGGCCGTGTCGGCGTCGTCGTGCTTCTCCAGCGCGACCGACACGGCGAACGACATGTGGTGCAACGCGGCCACCCGCGCCACGTGGCGCCCCAGGCCGGGGTCGAGGGGCAACCGGCCGTCGTCCATCGCCTGCGCCGCCGCCGCGAGCAGCTGGAAGGTGGACAGGACCCGTTCGGGGCCGCTGCGTTCGTAGGCGAGCTCGGACGTGACCTGCGCCCACCCCTCCCCCACGTCGCCGAGGACCCGGTCGTCGGGGATGAGGACCCCGTCGAGGTGCACCTCGTTGAAGTGGTGGTCACCGCTCATCGAGACGATGGGCCGGATCGTCACCCCGGGCGCCCTCAGGTCGACGATGAACTGCGTGAGGCCGGCGTGCCGGTGTTGCGGGTCGAGCGGGGCCGAGCGGGCGAGGGCAAAGAACGCGTCGGCCTCGTGGGCGCCGCTCGTCCACACCTTGGTGCCCGTGAGCCGCCAACCGCCGTCGACGCGCTCGGCGCGGGTGCGCACGCTCGCGAGGTCGGACCCGGAGTCGGGCTCGCTCATGCCGATGCCGAAGACGACCTCGCCGCGGCTGATGCCCGGCAGGTAGGTCTGCTTCTGCTCCTCGGTGCCGTAGCGCAGCAGCGACGGGCCGATCTGGCGCTCGGCCACCCAGTGGGCGGCGACAGGGGCGCCGACGACGAGCAGCTCCTCGGTGACGACGAACCGTTCGAGGTAGGTGCGCCCCTGCCCGCCGTACTCGGGCGGGATGACCATGCCGAGCCAACCGCGGCGACCGAGCTCGCGCGTGAAGTCCCGGTCCCAGCGGGTCAGCCAGGTGTCGACATGCGGGACGAAGGCGCCGGCGGCGACCTGCTCGGCGAGGAAGTCACGCACCTCGAGGCGAAGCTCGGTCAGGCCCGGCAGCTCGCGGGCTCCCGGCGGGACGAGACGGGCCGACATGCTCACCTTCCTCGTGCGACGTCGCAGGTTCGTGCGCCACTCTCCCACACGGCGGGCAGCGCGACGCCGGCCCCGTCGGCCCCCCAGCCACGTCTCAGCGCCCGGTCGCGGCGTCTCGCCCACGCGTCCGGGAGGCCTGTGGAAGGGACTCCGCTGATAGCCTCCAACGTCATCAACAGCAGTGCGGCACGCGGCCGCCGAATGCAGGAGGACAGCTCAATGTCGGCACCAGCCATCGAAAGGGCCGTCGACGCCCTCGACGTCGAAAAGTTCTGGGAGCGCGGCTACGCGATCCTCCCGGGGGTCTACACGCCCGAGGAGATCGAGGCCTTCCGCCAGGCGGCCTACGCCTCACGCGGCTACGGCGGCGACCTGCTCGCCAACCCCCGCCTGCGCAACGTCATCACCGACGGACGCATGGCCGCCGTCGCCCGCAAGCTCCTTGGCACCGACGAGCTGTTCTACAGCGGTGACAGCTCCTTCACCATCAACGGCACGCAGAAGGGTTGGCACAAGGACAACGCCGACCGCGTCGACCCCGACGCCCCCGACTGGGCCGACCGCTACACCCAGCTCCGCTTCGGCGTCTACTGCCAGGACCACTCCGAGCACACGGGCGGCCTCAACCTCCGCATCGGCTCGCACGACCTGCGCAACACGACCGAGGGCGAGAACCTCTACGTCAAGACCAAGCCCGGCGACCTCGCCGTCTGGAGCATGCGCATCACCCACTCCGGCAACGGCATGCTGCTCAAGGACCCCGAGGCTCCGTTCCCGATGCCCAACGAGCACGACCGCTTCAAGCCCGAAGAGGTGGCCGAGGCCGACGGCGACCGCATCGCCCTGTTCGTGCACATCGGTGCCGACGACAAGCACGCGAAGCGCTACGCCGACTACACGAAGACCCGCAAGTACCTCGTCGACGCGTGGCGCAAGCGCCCCTACGACGACGAGGCACGGCAGGCGGCCAAGGACGCCGGCCTCAACCTGCGCGACATGCCGGCCGAGGTCATGGACGACCCCACTGCCGGGCTGAACGAGCTGTGGCAGCCCTTCCCCTACGAGGGCCAGAAGAAGGCACCCGCTCCGGCAGCCAAGCCGGCAGCCAAGCCGGCCGCCGCACCGGTGGCAGCCCCGGCGGCGAGCTCGCCCGACGCGAAGGCGATCGCCAAGGCGACGCTGCGTCGCGCCTACCGCGCGGCCCGCGCGGGCGCCAAGGGTGCCCGCGACGGCTGGCGCGCCAGCCGCTGAGGCATCCGGCGCTCGGGTCCTTCGGGACCACGTGACCGCCGAACGAAATACGACGAGGGGCGGAGTCCGACGGACTCCGCCCTTCGTCGTGTCCGGACCTCGCCGATGCCGTATGCCGTGTCCCCGCCTGTGCCGCGTCCGTCACTGCTGCGCCCCGTGCAACAGTGACGTAGCCGCCGGGAGGCGTCCCCCGCCAGGTGACTAGACGAATCGCGTACGTCACTGCTGCGCCCCGTGCAACAGTGACGTAGCCGCCGGGAGGCGTCCCCCGCCAGGTGACTAGACGAATCGCGTACGTCACTGCTGCGCCCCGTGTAACAGTGACGTAGCCGCCGGGAGGCGTCCCCCGCCAGGTGACTAGACGAATCGCGTACGTCACTGCTGCGCCCCGTGCAACAGTGACGTAGCCGCCGCGGGGGAAGACTGCCGGACCGCCGGCAGCCACGCGAAGGGCGCGGTGGCCGCGAGCCGGTCAGAGGCCGGTGAGCACGAGGTAGCCGCAGAGCCCCACGATCACGGCGGTGATGAGCGAGGCCACGACCGTGGTGAGCCGGTGGTTGACGAGCGCCCCCATGAGGCGGCGGTCGCGGGTGAAGAGCAGCAGCGGCACGAGCGTGCCCGGCAGGGCGAACGACAGCACGACCTGGCTCCAGACCAGGGCGTTGGTCGGCTCGACCCCCATGCCGAGGATGACGAGGGCCGGCACGACGGCGACCATGCGGCGCAGGAGCGGGGCGATGGGCCGACGGCCGAAGCCCTGCATGACCACGTCGCCCGTCTGCACGCCGACGAGGGTCGAGGCGAGGCCCGAGGCGAGGAGCGCGACGGCCAGCATGGTCGCAGCGATCTGACCCGCGTTGGCACCGAGCGCGGCATACGCGGTCTCGATGCTCGCCCCGGCCTCCGACGGCAGCGCGGCCGAGAAGATGACGAGGCTGACGTTAGCCACCCCCGCCACCGTCATGGCGATGACGACGCTGCGCACGGTGCGCCGGCCGGCTCGCACGCGCTCGGCCTGGCTCACCTCGGCGCTGCCGTCGTCGTGGCCGCGAGAGGCTGCGGAGTGGAAGTGGAGCGCGTGCGGCATCACCGTCGCGCCGACGATGCCGACCGCGAGCAGCGCCGCGGACGAGTCGAGGGAGCTCGGCACCACCGACCGCAGCAGCGCCACCCGGTCGACGTCGGCGATGAAGACCTGCCACACGAGCGAGCCGATGATGACGCTGAGGAGCACGAGCACGACGGAGTCGAAGTGACTGCGACCGCGCACCTTGAGCGCCAGCACGACCAGGCTGAAGAGGGTGACGCACACGGCCCCGGCCATGAGCGGCATACCGAAGAGGAGCCTCAGGGCGATGGCGCCGCCGACGATCTCGGCGAGGTCGGTCATGATGACGACGAGCTCGGCCTGGGCCCAGAGCAGCAGGCGGCCGACCCCCGGGAAGCGCTCGGAGCTGTGCTCGGCGAGGCTCTTGCCGGTAACCATGCCGAGCTTGGCCGCGATGTACTGGATGACCATGGCCGAGCAGCTCGCGAAGACGACGACCCAGACGAGCGCGTAGCCGTGCTCGGCGCCGGACGTGATGTTGACGCCGAAGTTGCCGGGGTCGACGTACGCGATGGCGGCCAGCAGCGCCGGCACCAGGGTGCGCGGCGCGCTGATGGTGCCACCGAGGCCACGTTCCGGCGACCGTTCACTCACCCGCGGTCGCTGCGCGACCTGCTCTTCCATGGGAGACAGCATCGAGCCTCGCACCCGTGGAGGCCAAGTCCGGGACCGGATTGAGACACATTCATCAACGCCGCCCCCGGACGTGGTGCCGCCCGCGGGGGTCAGCGGGCCGATGCGAGACCGAGGAGGGCGGCGAGGCCGAGCGCACTGCGCGGGTCGTAGGCCGAGGTCCACAGGCCCCCGTGGGCCGCGGCATACGCCTCGTCCTGCCAGGGCGTCGGGCGCGCCGGCGACCCGGTGCGCAGGTCGTGGACGAGCAGCGCGGCCATGAGGGTGTTGGCGGTGCCGGGCTCGAAGACCTCGATGCCGAAACGGTGCGCGCCGGCGTACGCGGCCGCGAGCGCCCGGTTCTTGACGACCGACCGGGTGCGCGTGGGCGGTGCCACCTTGAACGACACGAGCCCTCCCTTGCCGCGGTATGCCGTCGCCCGCCACCGCTGGAGCCGCTTGGCCAGCAGGTAGTTGGGTCCCTGCTGGAGCACCACGCTGTCGTTGATGCCGGGGTCCTGCCCGGGCAGGTAGTTGCGCCGGAGCAGCCGGCCCCCGCTGACGGTCCGCAGCGGCACGCGCAGCACCTTGGAGGTGCGGCGCCGGGCATAGCTGTCGACCGAGTGGGCGACAGCCTCCCCGGGCACGGCGAAGACATCGGTCGGTGTCGCGAGGAAGGCGAGGCCGACGTCGTCCCGGCCCTTCGCATCGACGACGTGGCGGGTGAGGGCATCGACCGCCATCGACACGCGCACGTTGGTCTCGCCGTCGGCATAGACGTAGTTGCCGATGACGAGGCGGCCCTCGAGGCCGGCGACCCAACCGGTGACGGCGGCGAGGTCGTGGACGAGGTCACCACCAGCTCGCTGGCTCACCGGCTCCGGCCCCGGACGCACCGGAACCGTGATCGAACCGGCCAGTCGGTGCGTGTCACCGATCAGCTTGTCCCACAAGTCCTTTCGCGGCAGGTCGACTGCGGCGACATGGGCGCCCCAACGCAGCAACGAGCGCAGGGGGCCCATCTCGGCAGCGGCGCCCAGCACCACGACGGTGCGGTCGGACAGGTCCAGCCAGTCGGGGTTGTCGATGACGAGGCCGACGGCCTCGGCACAGGTGGGCTCGATGGTGCCGGCCTCGACCCACGCGTCGAGGCGCCGACGGAGCGCGTCGCCCGAGAGTCGCTCGCCGGCATACGGCAGGGAGAGGGTGCGGTCGGGCACGCCGGCCCCGCGGATGGTCTCGGAGCCCAGGGCGTGGGCCCGGCCCTCGTCGGCGAACACGTCCCCGAGCGGGTGGTCGCCGTCGGGCCCGGCCCACCGCATGCGCTCGTGCAGCGAAGCCAGGCCGTCCTCGGCGATCGCGTGCGCCGCCTCCGGCGAGGTCAGGCCCGCCTCCACCAGTCGGCGAAAGTGCGGGAGGTAGCCCTGGCGCCAGTTCGTCTCCCGTTCGGCCGAGCCGGCTCCGACGGCGTCGACACGGCTCAGCGCGTCGGCCACGACCGCCCGGCCGGTCGCCGTGGTGCTGCGCCGTCCGGACGACGGGTCGACGGGAAAGACCACTCCACTGGGGTCGCTCATGCGCCCCATCATGTCGGAGGCCGACTCGTCGGCGGGCGCCCCCTTGCTCGCGCAGGCGGCCCACAATGGCGGCATGGACGAACACGGGGAGGCCCGCGACCGGTTGGAGGACGACCGGAGGACGGCAGTCGAGAGGCTCGAGGCGCTGCGACGCGGCTACGACCTCGTCGTCGACGCCGCCGAAGGGTCGAACGCCGACGACGAGCACGACCCGGAGGGCTCGACCATTGCGTACGAACGCTCACAGCTGGGCGCTCTCGTCGACCAGACGCGCGAACACCTCGACGAGGTCGACGCCGCGCTGGCACGGCTCGAGGCGGGCGCGTACGGGCGGTGCGAGGTGTGCGGATCGGCGATCCCGGCAGAGCGTCTCGAGGCGCGGCCGACGGCGCGCACGTGCGTCCTGCACGCCGGCCACGCGCGCTCCCGCTGAACCCGAACAGCCTCGGGGCACAGCGGTGGGGGCCCGCACGGCGCGAGTCCCCACCTTCAGTACCGGCAACCCCCGTAGGGGGATCAGCGTCACGGAGCCACCGGCACGCTCCTCCCGGCCGAGTCGACGGTGCCGACCACGTTCACCGCGCGGACCCGGACGAACCAGGCCTGCCTCGCGATGTTGCCCGTGGTGAAGGTGGTCGCGTTGGCCGCGACCGTGGACTGCCCGGCGACCGTGGCGAAGGTGCTGGACGCGCTCCACTGGACGACGTAGCTCGTCTCGTTGGTCACGTCCGCCCAAGTGACCGTGATCCGCTCGTTGTTGCCCGAGCGGGCCGCGGTCGCCGTGCCGATCAGCGGCTGACCGGGGAGCAGGACGGCTGCGGTGGCCATGTTGCTCAAGGCCGAGCGCCCGGCGACGTTAACCGCCGCGACCTGGTACTGATACGTGTGCCCGACGAGGACGTTGCCGTCGGCCGCGGTCACGGTGCCCGTGCCCACTCGTGCGGCCGGCGTTGCGATCTGGGCGAACGGTGCCCCGTTGTCCGACCGCTCGATGACGAACCCGGCCTCGTTCGTCGCGTTGTC
The DNA here is from genome assembly GCF_056396225.1 of Terrabacter sp. 05T424. Lineage (NCBI taxonomy): Bacteria > Bacillati > Actinomycetota > Actinomycetes > Micrococcales > Intrasporangiaceae > Terrabacter > Terrabacter sp. 05T424. The sequence continues at coordinate 46,936 of NZ_JBFTLB010000005.1, read as the reverse complement.
CCGCCACGAGAGATTCACCTGCGGGCCGGCCGCCACCGTCGCCGTCAGCGTCGTCGGCGCCGCCGGCGCGTTGACCCCGAGAGTGTCCGAGATCGACTGCGCCGTGAGACTCGGGAACCCGTTTCCGTACCCGACCGTGTTCAGAGCCACGACCCGGTAGAGGTAGGGCGTCGTCCCATCGGATGCGTCATCCGTGTAGGTGCGGGTGCCGTGCACGTTGGGCTGGTCGAGCGGTGACTCGATCGTCTTGCGATCGATCCACGTGGTGCTGTTCGTCGAGCGCTGCACCACGAACGACGTCTCGTTGATCGAGTTGTCGTTCCAGGTCAGCTTGACGTTCTGGCCGATGACCTTGCCGTTCTTACCGAGGATGTTGACGAACGAGGACACCAGGCCATCTGGCTTCCTCGGCGGCAGGGCCACCGACTCCGGACGCATCATGTCCATCTCCTCGTGGCTGAGGATGTGGCAGTGGATGACGTACTCCCAGCCCATGTTGACGAGGGAGTTGACGATGGCGCCGGTCGGGTTGCCCTGCGGGTCGATGTTGTTGAACCCGCTCTGGTCACCCAGCGGCATCATCGGGTTGAGCGGCCGAACTGCGTTGGGCACCTCGAAGGGCACCTGCGGGATCACCGGCCGCAGCGCGACGATGGTGTCCTCGAGCGGGCTCATCCGCACGGTGTCCTTCCACCCGAGCTCGTTCGCGTCAGGTGGGATGACGATGTTGTCCCACGTGACCCTGCCCAGCACCTGCACGTCGTAGAGGTGGAAGTGGATCGGGTGAGTGTCCACGCCGTTGTGGGTGAAGCGCCAGATCTGCGTCCCGTCCTTCGCGTCCGTGATCGGGGTGACCTTCACGTCCGCCGCAGGCAGGTTCGTGCCGTCGATGAGCTCGGTGGCCGGGTTGATGTACGGGTAGAGCGTCACGTTCTGCGCGCCCGGTGTCGGGGGTTGTGCCTCGACGCCGAGGTTTGCCTGCATGCGTCCGTACTCGTCGAAGGTCGTCGAGTTCATCTCGTCATGGATCGCCTTGGGCTCCAACGGCATCGTCATCTTCGCGGTGGGTGCCGCGAGGGTGTTGAAGCCGAAGGTGCCGGTGTCGTTCACTCGCACGAGACCGTCACACTTGGTGACGTTGGCGGTCTTGACGTTGCAGTTGCTGCTCGCCGCGAAGCTCGTCCCGTAGGCCGAGTTGTAGGCCGCTTGGCCGACGATGACCGGGTGCTGGCCGGACTCGAAGACACCCGAGCCGTTCGCCTGGTGCTTGAACGCGTTCACGAGGCCCGTCATGTTGAACGGCTGAGCCGGCGGCGTCGCCGCGACCTTCACCTGCATGATGGTCCGGGAGTTCGGCCCGTAGCCAGGCAGGATCTTCGGGGCACCGGCAGGGCTCAGGTCGGGCGCGCCGGTGTAGTAGTCGTACGACGGCACGCGCGCCGGGAAGGCCGCGGGAGCGTCGTTGTAGAGGATCAGCGTCTTCCCCGCAAACTTCGAGAAGTCGACGATGACGTCGGCCCGCTCGGCCGGTGCCAGCAGGAGCGAGTGCTTGTCGACGTTGCCGAAGTCGAAGCGGGTCGGGTCGGTGATCCACGTCGTCGGCTGCTGGCCGTCGATGACCGCCGGCGCGGGCAGGAAGCCGCCCTCGCTCGCGATCTGCACCCAGTCGGGCCCGTAGGCGTCGTTGTTCGCACCCTGAGGAGTGGGTGAGACGGTCGGGTCCGTCTGTGCCGCAGCCAGTTCCGAGGCCTTCAGCTTGACCTCGGTCTGCCCGTTGCCGTTGGCCGGGTCAGGGTCGGCCGTGTACCACTGGAAGTTGAAGAACCGGTCGTTCGCGGCGTTGAGCATCCGCATGCGGTAGGACTTCGGCTGCAGGGTCACGGTCGGGTAGGCGACACCGTTGACGATCGGGGTGTCGTTGAACTGCTCCATGCCGGCCGAGACGTTGGGCGTCCCGGGGATCTGCTCCGGCTCGCAGAACGGGTCGGTCTGGTACTGCCACGTCGACGGGTCGTCGAGGTTGCAGCTCGGGTCGTAGTACGGGTTCGCGATCGGCCCGTACGTCGTGCCCGTCGCCGGCGGCCAGAACCACGGGCCGTACATCCAACGACCGTAGGCGCTCATGCCACCGGGGTCACCCGGGTTCTGGGCGGGCATGTAGACGTGGTGGTACCAGAAGCTGCCCTTGGTGCCCCACCTCTTCGCGTCCCAGGTCGGGTCCTGGCCGTATGCCGTCACCTTGCCGTTCGCATCGACGGTGTCCTTGAGCTGGGCGTCGTCGGGAACGAAGGTGCGGTCCTGCACGATGAGCGGCAGGGTCTCGGCAGCCGGCGGGATGAGTCCGCCGTTGACGAGAGCCTTCTCGGTGTTGTCGGTGATGGTGTATCCCGCTGCCTCACCGGCATACACGTTGAGACGCGTGATGCCCCACGAGTGGTCGTGGTAGAACATCAGTCGCGCGCTCTGCTGGTTGGTGTAGTAGAACGTCGAGCAGCCGTCGTCCTTGGCGGCGCACACCGCCGGCGAGGTCGGGACTGCCGGGTCGGACAGCATGTCCGGGACGTTCTGCACGCTGACGCCCTCGGGCCAGGACGTGTTCTCGCCGGCCGGGGTGATCCACTGGTGCGGCGTGCCGTCGCTGATCCACGGGGTGGTGCCGCCGTGCAGGTGCAGGGTGGCGCGGTTGTCCTTGAAGCACCCGGAGGGCTTGGGCTCCTGCGTGCAGTCGGGATTGCGCACCTGGTCCGTCACGGAGCCTGTGTCGGTCGGGGCGGCCATGGTCATCGGGCCCATGCCCGAGCCCATCATCGTGCTGTCGGTGGGCAGGAACAGGTCACCGTCCGCGCCCTTCGGCAGCAGGTTGCGGAAGACGATCCGCACCGGCCGGTCCTTGGTGGCCGAGATGATCGGGCCGAGCCACTGCGGCGCGGTGACGCCCGTGTAGCCGGTGATCGGCTGGGTCGTCCCGTCCTGGAGCTCGTTGAAGAGAGTGACGTGCTGGCCGGGGACCGCCGTCGTCGAGAGCTGGACGTAGCCGCGGACGAGGGTCGCCGGCAGGTCGCGCGAGAACTTCGTGCGGTACTGCACGAGGCCGATCACGTACTCGTCGGCGGCCTTGCCGTTGTAGGTCTTGGCCTCCGGGACCGCGAGCGGGATGAACTTGTTGGCAGCGCCCATCCCGACGTCCGTGCCGAGCTGCTGTTGCACCGCAGGGCAGCCGGCGCCACTCGTGCCGGGGTTGCAGGCGACGGGCAGCTCGTCCTGGAACTTCTTCATGCCGGCCGTCAGGTAGCCGGTGCCGGGGGCTGTGACGCTGATCGACCCGATGGAGCCGACATCGGTGGTCAGCGTTCCGTTGGCGCCGCTTCCGGTGCCGTTGGGGTCGCTGATGGTGAGCGTCGCCGACGTGTAGCCGCTCCCGGGGGCACCCACGGACAGACCGGTGAGCTTGAGGGTCGCGGTCGCGGCGGCCGGGGTGGCGCCCGCGATCGGGTCGGAGAGGGTCCCGTTGAGGATGGTGACGCCCGGTGCCTTCGAGTAGCCGGTCCCCGCCTCGTCGACGCTCACCTTCTGGACCACCCCGCCGACGAGGTCGGCCGGATCGACGTGGCCCGTGGCACGCGTGCCGTTCGGGTCGTCGGGCAGGTCGAACATGACGGTCGGCATCGTGTAGCCCGAGCCCCCCTGCGTCAGGGTGACGGCGTCCACGCTGCCCGAGGCGACGACCGAGGCGCCGGTCCCGTCACCGGTGACGGCGGCGGCCAGGGTCGAGTAACCGCCCCCGGCGGCCCCGAGCGTCGCCGACACGACGGCGGCGCTGCTGCGTATGACCGCGGTCGCCTGTGCGCCAGTCCCCGTCGGCGACGTGATGGTCACCGAGGGTGAGGTGTAGTCGTGCCCTGGAGCCGTGACGTCGATCTTCCCGATGCCACCCGTCCCCGGATCGACCTGTGCGACGGCGGTGGCGCCGGCCCCTCCACCGGCGTCGGTGATGCTGACCGTGGCGGTCGGCAGTGTGAGCGGGCTGTTCGCCCAGTTGGGCCAGGGGCCGAAGTAGTGCGGCACCTTGGTGGCGTCCGTGACCGACGCCGGCGGTGACGCCGACGCGCTCTGCGGGGCCATCCCGGCCTGCACGCCGAGCGCCAGCGTCATGGCGACGCCGGCCACCGCGGCCGTGAACCATCGTGTGGAACTGCTGCGTGACATCTACCCCCACCTGCTTTCGATGGAGCACCCCCCAAATTGAGTGCTCTTCCTAGAAACTAAGCACCCAAGAAAGCCCCAGGATTGCCGAATCATGGGAATCGAAATGCAGACATCTTTTGCGCGTTAAGGAATTTACGAAATGCACTTCCAGCATGCATTCAATGCCTCTGACCTGCATAAACGGACATACACGACACTCGTCCCGGACGAGAGAAGGCAAAGACGGCATACGCGATGGGGCATGTGACGAAGCACTCTTCGCCTTTGGTCCGATCGCGCCCGCGAGCGCTCTAGCCTCGAGTTATGAGAAGGAAAGGATGGGCCTTCCTCTCCAACCACGGACACGTGCTCGTCTGTCTGGCTGACGACCCGGACATGCGGCTCAAGGACATGGCGGCGAGCATCGGGATCACCGAGCGCGCGGTCCAGCAGATCATCGCCGACCTCGAGGGCGCCCACGTGATCACGCGTCACAAGGAGGGGCGGCGCAACCGCTACGCCGTGCGTCGAGACGTCCGGTTCCGGCACCCCCTGGAGGCGGGCCTGCGGGTCGGCGAGTTCCTCGACATGGCGCGCAGGCGACCGCGCCTGCGGCAGCTCACCGGGCAGTGGGGTCGGCCTGCCGGCGAGGTCGACGACCTCGAGCGCGACGCGCTCTGACCGGCCGCTGCTGCAGGCGGCGGCGCGAGGGCGCTCGGCCGCTCAGCGCATCCCGGCGGCGATGCTGTCGAACGCCTGGTCGATGTTGCGCTCGAGCCGCCCGGACCCACCCTGCTGCTGGTGCTCGATGCACGCGCGCACCGCCGCGAGCGCGACGGTCACTGTCAGGCGGGGCTCCAGCGAAGCGCCCGGCGCCACGCCGAGGCGGCGCTCGAGGGCCGCGGTGAGGGCGTTCTCGATGCGGATGTTGTTGCCGACGAGCGCCGGGGCGAGCGAGGGCTCGCCGAGCAGGATGCGACGGCGCTTGGCGCGCAGCTGCTTGTCGATCGTGCCGGGCGCGAGCATCTCGGCGATGATCCGTCGGAGGGACGCGAGCGGCGACTCCCCCTCGGTCGCGTGCTCGAGCGAGGCGGCATACGCCTCGAGCTCCTCGGGAGTGGTGCCGATGACGGCAGCCTCCTTCGAGGGGAAGTAGTTGAAGAAGGTGCGGGCGCTGACACCGGCCCGGGCGGCGATCTCGTCGGTCGTGACGGACGCGAAGCCCTTCTCCTCGACGAGGTCGAGTGCGGCGAGGTTGATCGCGCGGCGGGTCTCACGCTTCTTGCGCTCGCGCAGGCCGCAGCCGTCGTCGGTCAGCGTGGTCGTGCTCATGCCCTCATGGTGTCACGACAGTGCATGGACTGCAATTTTGCAGTCACTGCACAATCGGCGTACCGTAGTCGTCATGCCACAGACGACCCAGGGGGTAGCCACGAACTCCGCGACCGCTACGACCGGCGACACCAAGCCCGCCGGACTCGACCGCTCGACCCGCAACATCTTCATCGCGCTCATGCTCGGCATGCTCGTCGCGTCGATCAGCCAGACGATCGTCGGCCCTGCGATGCCGCGCATCGTCGCCGAGCTCGGCGGCATCGACCACTACTCGTGGCTCGCCACGGCCGCGATGCTCGTCAGCGCGATCACCGTGCCGATCGTCGGCAAGATGAGCGACCTCTACGGCCGGCGCGGCTTCTACCTCGGCGGTCTCGTCGTCTTCATGGCCGGCTCGATCCTCTCCGGCTTCGCGCAGAACTTCTGGTGGCTCATCGCCGCCCGCGCCATCCAGGGCGCCGGCATGGGCACCCTGATGCCGTTGTCGCAGACCATCATCGGCGACATCATCCCGCCGCGTCAGCGCGGCAAGTACCAGGGCCTGATGGGCGGCGTCTTCGGCCTCGCCTCGATCCTCGGCCCGCTCGTCGGCGGCTTCGTCACCGACAACTGGGGCTGGCGCTACCTCTTCTTCATCACGCTGCCGGTCGGCGTCTTCGCCTTCTTCGGCATCAGCCGCTTCCTGCACCTCGAGCACACGCCGCGTGAGACCGTGGTCGACAAGGCCGGCATCGCCGCGCTCTCGATGACCCTCATCCTGCTGCTCGTGCCCACCTCCCTGGGCGGCACGACGCTCGCGTGGGGCTCCCCCGCCATCATCGCCATGTATGCCGCAGGCATCGTCATGCTCGGCGTCTTCATCGCCATCGAGCGCAAGGCCGCCGAGCCGGTGCTGCCGCTGCGCCTCTTCAAGAGCCCGCTCTTCACGCTCTCCAACATCGCGGCCTTCATGGTCTCGGTCATGATGTTCGGCGCGATGATCTACCTCCCGGTCTACGCGCAGGGCGTGCTCGGCGCCTCGGCGACGAACTCCGGCCTCATCCTCATGCCGATGTCGGTCGCGATGATCGGCCTCTCGATCGTCTCGGGCCTCGTCATCACCAAGACCGGCCGCTACAAGCTGCAGACGATCGCGGGCATCCTCATCATGGGCGTCGGCTTCTGGCTGCTCACCCAGCTGCACTACGGCTCGAGCCAGACCGAGCTGACCCTCTCGATGGTCGTCTTCGGCGTCGGCCTCGGCATGGCGCTGCAGGTCTTCACCCTGATCATCCAGAACTCCGCGCAGCGCAAGGACCTCGGCGTCGCCACGGCGTCGACGCAGTTCTTCCGCAACGTCGGCTCGACCGTCGGCACCGCCGTGTTCGGCACGATCATGACCAGCGGCCTCGCCGGCAACATCGCCTCGCACCTGCCCTCCTCGGTCGTCAAGCAGATGCAGGCCTCGGGCCAGCAGGTCAGCGCCGGCTCGGTGCTCGACCCGTCGGCCCTCGCCAAGCTGCCTCCGCAGGTCGCCACCGGCGTCCAGCAGGGTCTCGCCGACTCGCTCCACACGGTGTTCGTCTGGGGCCTGGTGCCCTTCGCCCTCGCGCTGCTCGCCGCCTTGTTCATCAAGGAGGTGCCGCTGCGTGACACCGTGCACACGCCCGACGAGGCCGGCATCGAGATCCTCGACACCCTGTCGCAGTCGGCGCCCGACGACGAGCTGAAGGTCCCCCTCGGCCGCGAGGCCGGCAACACCCGCACCCACGAGCGACTGCTCGGACTGCGGCTGGGCCTGCTCGCCGACTCCGCCCTGCGGGGTGACCGGCCGCTGCTGACGCGGGCCGTGTCCCGGCTCGGTGACGGCGACCTCGACGCCGGTGCGGCGCTGCTGCACCGCACGGCGCGGATGCTGACCACCGAGGACCCGGCGCTCGCCGCCGACACCGAGCGTTTCGCCGTCGAGGTCGCGGCCCGGACCAAGGCGCTGGGTGGGGTGCTCGACGACGCGCTGAAGCGGGAGCTCGTGACGGCCGTGGCAGAGCGCGACGCCCGCACGGTCATGACGACCGTCGAGCCGACCGTCGCCGAGCGGCACGAGGCCGTCGACATCCGACTGCTCTCGTCGGTCGGTGACGACCTCGGCGCTGCCTACCTCGTCGACCGGCAGAACGCGCGCGTCGCCGAGCAGCAAGCCGCCGCCACCCACTGACACCCCGCTCCAACCGTCGAGAGGCCGATGTTTGTGGCTTCGCGCAGGTCGAGAGGCCAGTTCTCGTGACGAGGACTGGCCTTTCGACTGTCACCGAGCCGCACGAAATGGCCTCTCGACGGGTTGGACCGGGAGGGCCGCATACGGTGTCGGGATGAGCAAGGTTGCCCTCGTCACCGGAGCGTCCGCCGGCATCGGCGAGTCCATCGCCGTCCACCTCGTCGAGGCCGGTTGGACGGTCTATGCCGTCGCCCGCCGCGCCGAGCGCATGGCGACGCTCGACGCGCGCGGGGTCATGACCTTCGCGATGGACGTCACCGACGACGACTCGATGGTCGCCGGCGTGCGCCGCGTCCTCGACGAGCAGGGCCGCATCGACGCCCTGGTCAACAACGCGGGCTACGGTTCCTACGGCCCCGTCGAGACCGTGCCCCTCGACGAGGCGCGACGGCAGTTCGAGGTCAACGTCTTCGGGCTGGCCCGGCTCACGCAGCTCGTCATCCCGCCGATGCGGCGCCAGCAGTCAGGGACCGTCATCAACATGTCGAGCATCGGCGGCAAGATCTACGAGCCGTTCGGCGCCTGGTACCACGCGACGAAGTTCGCGGTCGAGGGCTGGAGCGACAGCCTGCGGCTCGAGCTCGCGCCCTTCGGCATCGACGTCGTGCTCGTCGAGCCGGGCCCGATCGTCTCTGAGTGGGACGCGATCGCCCGCGAGAGCATGCTCGCCCGGTCGCGCGGCACCGTCTACGAGAAGGCCGCGACCCGGATGGCCGCGATGTACGCCCGCACCTACGACCCGGCGCGGATCTCGAGCCCCGACGCCGTGGCGGAGAAGGTGCTCGTCGCCCTCGAGGCCGCAAACCCGTCCGCCCGCTACCCGGCCGGGCGCGGGGCTCGGACCATCCTCACGGCGCGGCGCCTGCTCCCCGACCGCCTCATGGACGTGGTCATGCGCCGCGTCGCCGGCGCCTGACCCGCCCCCTTCACCGTCGAGAGGCCAAAGTTCGTCGCCTCCGACACGTCGAAAGGCCAGTTCTCGTGACGAGAACTGGCCTTTCGACTGTGACCAGGCCGCGAACTCTGGCCTTTCGACGGAGGAGGGGGTGGGGGCTCAGCCCCAGACGAGGGCCTGGGCCGGGTCGGCCAGGATCGCCGCGAGATCGCTGAGGAACCTCGAGCCGAGCTCGCCGTCGATGAGCCGGTGGTCGAAGCTGACCGCGAGCTGCGTGACGTGACGGATCGCGATCTCGTCGTTGCCGTCGGCGTCGGTGACGACCCACGGCTGCTTGCGGATCGCGCCGAAGCAGACGATGGCCGACTCACCCGGGTTGATGATCGGGGTGCCGCTGTCGACGCCGAAGACGCCGACGTTGGTGATCGTCATCGTGCCGCCCGACATCTCGGCCGGCTGGGTGCGACCCTCGCGAGCCGTGGCCGTGAGCGAGCCGATGGCCTGCGCCAGCTCGAGCATCGACATGCCGTGGGCGTCCTTGATGTTGGGGACGATCAGGCCACGCGGCGTGGCCGCGGCAATGCCGAGGTTGACGTAGTTCTTCTGGACGATCTCCTGGGCGGCGTCGTCCCACGTCGCGTTCATGCCCGGGTTGCGCTTCACCGCGAGGACGAGCGCCTTGGCGAGCACGAGCAACGGCGTGACCTTGACGTCCTTGAACTCACGGCTGCCCTTGAGGCGGTCGACGAGCTCCATCGTCTTGGTGACGTCGATGGTGATCCACTCGGTGACGTGCGGCGCGGTGAACGCCGATCCGACCATCGCCTGCGCCGTCATCTTGCGCACGCCCTTGATCGGGATGCGCTCCTCGCGCTCACCTGCACCGAACGGCATACGGTATGCCGCCACGGCAGGGCTCGTGGTCGAGTCCGCCTGCGCTGCAGCGTCGTTCACGGACGCGCCACTCTGGTGGTTCGTCACGTCGTCGCGGGTGATGATCCCGTCGACACCGGTCGGGGTGACCGACGCGAGGTCGATGCCGAGGTCCTTGGCGAGCTTGCGCACGGGCGGCTTCGCCTTCGGACGACCACCAGCAGCAGCGCCCGGGTGGACGGCGGGAGCCGGCGACTCGACACGAGCGGCAGGAGCAGCGGGTTCGGCGATCGGCGCGGCGGCGGCGATCTGCTCGGTCTCCGTGCGGGCTGCAGCCACGGGAGCCGCGGCCACGCCCTTGCGGGCCCGACGGGCCGTCGCACCGGCCTTGGCGCCGTAGCCGACGAGGATGGCCTCGGAGGCACCTTCCGGAGCAACCTTCTCCCCGGGGGTCGAGGGTCCGGCCGCGGGAGCCTCGTCGCCGCCCTTGCCGTCGTCGATCGAGATGATCGGCGTGCCGACGTCGATGGTCTGGCCGACCTCGACGAGCAGCTCCTTGACGGTGCCGGCCCACGGGATGGGCAGCTCGACGAGCGACTTGGCCGTCTCGATCTCGAGCACCATGTCGTTGACCTTGACGGAGTCGCCGGGCGAGACCTTCCACTCGACGATCTCGGCCTCGACGAGTCCTTCACCGGGGTCGGGCAGGTTGAACGTCTTGATTGCCATGTGTGGCAGCCCTTCTCAGTACGCGAGCGCGCGGTCGACGCCGTCGAGGATGCGGTCGAGGTCGGGGAGGAACTCCTCCTCCATCCGGCTCGGCGGGTAGGGGATGTTCGCGCCGTTGACGCGGATGACGGGCGCCTCGAGCTCGTAGAAGCACTGCTCGGTGACCTGCGCCGAGATCTCCGACGCCATGCCGAGGAAGCTGCTCGCCTCGTGCACGACGACGAGCCGGCCGGTCTTGCGGACCGACGCGACGACCGTCTCGATGGGCAATGGCGAGAGCGAGCGCAGGTCGATGACCTCGATGCTCGTGCCCTCCGCCTCTGCGGCGGCGGCCGACTCGAGCATCGTCTTGACGACTGGCCCGTAGCCGACGAGCGTCACGTCGGTGCCCTCGCGGAGCACGTTGGCCTCGAAGAGGCCTCGCGGCGACGACGGCGCGGCCGTGTCGTACTCGGCGCGGTCGTGGTAGCGGCGCTTCGGCTCGAAGAAGATCACCGGGTCGTCACAGGCCACGGCCTGCTGGATCATCCAGTGGGCGTCCTCGGGGTTGCTGCACGCGACGACGCGCAGGCCCGCGGTGTGGGCGAAGTAGGCCTCGGGGCTCTCGGAGTGGTGCTCCGGGCTGCCGATGCCGCCGCCGAACGGGATGCGGATGACCATCGGGATCTTGACGGCGCCTAGGGCGCGCGCGTGCATCTTGGCGACCTGGCTGACGATCTGGTCGAAGGCCGGGTAGACGAAGCCGTCGAACTGGATCTCGCAGACGGGGCGGTAGCCGCGCAGCGCCATGCCGACGGCGGTGCCGACGATGCCGGACTCGGCGAGCGGCGAGTCGATGACGCGCTCCTCACCGAAGTCCTTCTGGAGGCCCTCGGTGATGCGGAAGACGCCGCCGAGCTTGCCGATGTCCTCACCGATGAGCACGACCTTGGGGTCGGCCTCCATGGCCTTGCGCAGGCCGTTGGTGATGCTCTTGCCGAGAGTGACCTTCTCGAGTGCCATCAGTTCGCCTCCTCGAAGCTGGCCTTGTAGGCGACGTAGGCGGCACGCTCCGCCTCCATGACGGGGTGGTCCTCGGCGTAGACGTGGTCCCACATCGTCGCGCCGGGCATCGTCTCCATCGTGACGCAGCCCTCGCGCAGCTCGGCGGCGAACTGGTCGGCCTCCTCGTCGACCCGCGTGAAGAAGGCCTCGTCGGCCATTCCCTCGTGGGCGAGGAGCGTCTTGAGGCGCAGGATCGGGTCGCGGAACTTCCACTCCTCGACCTCGGCCGAGACGCGGTACTTCGTCGGGTCGTCGGCCGTCGTGTGGGCACCCATGCGGTAGGTGTAGGCCTCGATGAGTAGCGGGCCGTTGCCGTTGCGCGCCTCGTCGAGACAGTGCTGCGTCACGGCATACGTGGCGAGGATGTCGTTGCCGTCGACGCGCACGCCGGGGAAGCCGAAGCCGCGGGCACGCTGGAACAGCGGGATGCGGGTCTGCTTCTCGACGGGCTCGGAGATCGCCCACTGGTTGTTCTGGCAGAAGAAGACCACCGGGGCATCGAAGCTCGCCGCGTAGACGAACGCCTCGTTGACGTCGCCCTGCGAGGAGGCGCCGTCGCCGAAGTAGCAGATGACGGCGGTGTCGCGGTCGGGGTCGCCGGTGCCGACGTTGCCGTCCATCCGCACGCCCATGGCGTAGCCGGTCGCGTGCAGCGCCTGGGCGCCGATGACGATCGTGTAGAGGTGGAAGTTGTTCTCCTGCGGGTCCCAGCCGCCCTGGCTGACGCCGCGGAAGAGCTGCAGCGAGCTCTGCGGGTCCATGCCGCGCACGAAGCCGACGCCGTGCTCGCGGTAGGTCGGGAAGACGAAGTCGTGCGGCCTCAGCGCGCGGCCGGAGCCGACCTGGGCGGCCTCCTGGCCGAGCAGGCTGGGCCACAGGCCGAGCTCGCCCTGACGCTGGAGGGCGTAGCCCTCGGCGTCGAGACGACGGATCAGGACGAGGTCGCGGTAGAAGCTCCGCAGGTCCTCGGGTGTCAGGTCCGCGACGTACTTGTCGTAGTCGGGATGGGACACGCGCTGACCTTCGGGGGTCAGCAACTGGATCATGTCCGGGCCGCCGTCGCCGACCGCGGGGGTCGGCTCCTGCAGCTCCGCGACAACCTTGTCGCTCACGTGGGGCTCCTTCGCCGGTGAGACCGGCCTACTCGTTCGGCCCGCATACGGGGGTCACCCGCTGTCGGCTTCTGGGGGGCGCAGGACCGCCGTTCGTGACGACGGACACGTGCTTGGTCCTCGACCCGGAACTTACCGGAGAGGCCTGCGAATCTCACAATGCGGGACGGTTCGGTGGTCGCCGTGGACTGTGGCCGAGCACGTATGCCGGCGGGTGGGATCCCGAGCGCAGTGGCGTCAGCGGCGGGGTCGGCGGTCGGCGACGTAGGCCGGCGGCATCCCGGGTCCGAGCGTGACGGCGACGTCGCGGGGGTTCACAGGGCCGTGGGCGTCGCACACGACGTGGGCGTGGACGGACTCGTCGCAGCCGTCGTGCCGATAGAGGATCGGCGGCTCGCCCGGGGCGGCCCACCGGTCCCCCCACTCGGTCAGCGCGACGAGGGTCGGGACGAGGTCGCGGCCCATCTCGGTGACGACGTACTCGCTCAGCCTCCCGTGGGCCGCCACCTCCCGCCGCTCCATGAGACCCCCGTCGACGAACGCGTCGAGGCGTGCCTGGAGCACGTTGGTCGCAATGCCGAGGTTGTGCTGGAAGTCGCCGAAGCGGGTGACTCCCGCGAAGACGGCGTCGCGCAGGATCAACAGGCTCCAGCGCTCGCCGACGACCTCGAGGGCGCGGGCGATGGAGCAGACCTGGCTGTCGTACGTCCTGCCGAGCATGGGGAGAGCATAGAAGAAACACTTGCATCATGAAAGTCCGCCACCTATCGTTGCTTGCATCATGCAAGTCACCGCAGCAACCACGGAAGGCACGACATGAGCACCGACCTGACCCACAGCTTCACCGTCGAGCAGACCCCGCAGCAGGTGTTCGACGCGGTCAACGACGTCCGTCACTGGTGGTCCGACAACGTCGTGGGCGACACCCGGACCGTCGGGGCGGAGTGGGTCTACGTGACTCCGGACATCCACTTCTCCAAGCAGCGCACCACCGTCCTCGTGCCGGGCGAGCGGGTCGAGTGGCTCGTCGTCGACAGCCACCTCAGCTTCACCGACGACAAGGAGGAGTGGACCGGCACCACGATCCGCTTCGAGATCACCCAGCCGGACGGTCCGCAGGGTCGCACCCGGCTCGGCTTCACCCACGTCGGTCTGACGAACGAGGCGGAGTGCCACGACGTGTGCCAGACGGCCTGGGGGCAGTACGTCGTGGGCAGTCTGCGTGACCTGGTCCGGTCAGGGGCGGGGCGGCCCGGTGAGTTCAGCAACCAGGAGTCGCTGGACGCGGCTCTCGCCGGCACGGCGCAGGTGCCGTCAGCATCCTGACCGCCTCGATGCCGCCGTTGGCCGCCGTTGGCCGGCGCAGGGCAGGGGCAACGGCACAGTCAACGGCGCGAGCCCCACGACCATGCCGGCGTCGTGAGCAGGCCCTGACCCTGCACGAAGGTCTCGCCGAGGTCCTTGGCCAGGGTGATGCCGCGCGCAGGTGACCCGAGGCCGACGGGGAGTTCGTCCTCGTCGTCGGGGTCGACCACCGCCAGCTCGGCGATGAGCGCCCGGGAGTGCGAGACGACCATGACCTGGCTGCGCTCGGCCGCCGAACGAATGAGGCGCGCGAGCGGCGCGAGCAGCTCGGGATGCAGCGACGTCTCGGGCTCGTTCAGGACCATGAGGGGTGGCGGGTCGGGCGTGAGCAAGGCGGCGACGAGCAGGAGGTAGCGCAGCGTGCCGTCGGACAGCTCGGCACCCGAGAGCGGCCGGAGCATGCCGGGCTGGTGCAGGGCCACGTCGAAGCGCCCACCCTCGATCGTGACGTCGAGGATCGCCCCGTCGAAGGCGTCGGCGACAGCCCGGTCGAGCTCGCGGCCACCCTGCTCGCGGATGGTCTGGAGAGCCGCCGCGAGGTCACGTCCGTCGTCGGCGAGGACGGGCGTGCGGGTGCCGACCTGTGGCGTTCGCGACGGGGCGCCGGAGTCCGCGCGGAAGCCGTCGTAGAAGCGCCAGCCCCTCATCAGGCGACGGACGCGCAGCAGCTCCGGCGCCCGCTCGGGGTCGGCGAGCTCCGTGAGCATGCTCTCCCACGGTCGCAGCGATCGGCTCAGCTCGGTCCAGCCCGGGCGGGCCCGCCGGCTGCTGCTGGCAGCCCGCGCGACCGCCCCCTCCGCGGGTGCGGGATCGCGGTAGGCAGCGCGGGACCCGGTGCGCGAGCCCGGCGCCTCGACCGGGTCGGACTCCCACTCGGACTCGTCGCCGTCGTCTCCGCCCCAGTCGGAACCCCACGCGTCGTCCCCGCCGGCGGCGGCACGGGTCTCGACGACTCCCCACCGTCGGCGCACGAGCACCGCACCCGGCCGCATGACGGGGCCGGACCACACGACCTCGCGCTTGATCTCGGGGTCGCGCAGAAAGGCGGACGCCGACCCGGCATCCGCGCCCGAGGCCTGCTGCGGCAGGCCGAGGTCGACGAGGTAGCCGAAGTCGTCGGAGGCGAAACCGAGCTGGAGGCTGATCGGCCCCTTGCGCCGCGTGCCCTGGACGGCGTGGCCCCGGTCGCGTGCCCCGCCGAGAGTCGCCGGGCCGGCCCACAGCGCCGACTGGAGCCCGCCTTCGCGCGCGAGCGTGCCGATGACGTCGCCGCGCCCGCAGCCCGCGAGCAGGCGCAGGGAACGGTAGAGGCTCGACTTGCCGCTGCCGTTGGCGCCGGTGACGACATCGAGCCCGTGCAGCGGCACGACGACGTCGCGCAGCGACCGGTAGCCCGAGACGGCGACAGCTGTGAGCATGCCCCGAAGGTATGCCGCCGGGCCGACATCCGGACCGCTCCCCTGCCTGTCCGCTGGCATCTTGCTCCCCTGAGCGGAGCAAGATCCGAGTCCCTGAGGGGGTTCAGTCCCGGCCCGCCCGGCCAGCACCGCTGCTGCCCGCCGGAGCACCGTCACCACGTTCAGGCGCTGGCCTGCGGGTCGACGCCGTCGCCGCCGGCCCCGGCCGACCAGGCGGGCAGCTCCTGGAGCGACCACTTGTTGCCGTCGGGGTCGGAGAAGTAGACGAAGCGCCCCCACGGCTGCTGGTCGACCTCGGAGGCCTCGACACCACGGCCGACGAGGTCGGCGCGCGCGGTGTCTGCGTCGGCGACGACCATCTGCAGGTTGTCCAGGCCGCCGGGGACGATCTCGGTCAGGCCCTTGCCGATCGCGATGGAGCAGGCCGACCCGGGCGGCGTCAGCTGCACGAAACGGATCTCGTCACTCACGGTGTAGTCGTGGTCGGCGTTGAAGCCGACCCTTTCGACGTAGAACTCCTTGGCCCGGTCGACATCGGTCACGGGCACGGCCACCAGCTCGAGCTTCATGTCCATGACCAGACGGTACGGCGCAGCACCCACACTCCGGGGCCCGAGCCGCCTACGCGTCCGGTCAGCGCCGCTCGGGGTCGAGGTCGTCGCTGAACCCGACCTGCGAGCGCGTCGGCTCCTCGACCTCGCGCAGGTGCCTCCAGGAGTCGACGACCCGGGCGACGACGGCTCCGCTGGCACGCGGGAAGAGCGTCGGCCCGAGGAGCAGCACGAGGGCGACGACGAGCAGAGCCACGGCGACCGTCTCGAACCAGCCCGCGGCGGTCGTCACGGTGCGAACTCCGGGCTGGAGCAGTGCCGTCCGGTCGTCGAAGGACCACCGCCAGACGGCCGACGACGCCACAGCTCCCGAGGCGAGCGCCGTGCACGTGACGGCGAACAGCTCACCGCGTCGACCGGGCCGGGCGAGCACGACGGCGAACCCAGCCACCGCGAGGACCAGGACCAGCACGAGCAGCACCAGGCGCGGCACCGGGTGCGGCCCGAGGTCGTCGTCGAGCACGAGGCCGTTGGACGTGTAGCTGATGACGTCGCGGCCCCATGCCCAGAAGCTGCGCTCCGAGCCGCGCGTGAAGTCACCGACCTCGGGCATCCGGACCGACAGGACGAGTGTCGGCCAGATCGTCGTGGAGGCCGCAAGTAGCGCCCCGGCGAGCCCCGCCACCGCCCCGGCGACGGCCACCACACGCGTACGGCCGACCGGGTCGTCCGGTGCCGCACCAGGGGCGCGCAGGCCGGTCATCGCGGTGGCCGGAACCGCTCCGGGTCGGGGGCCGGCGCGCTCGTGCGGTCTCGGTTGTCGTCGTCGGAGAAGCCGACGGTGGACCGTCCGTCAGCCCGGCCGCCGGTGCCGGGCGTCGAGCCCATGGCCCGCCCGCCCCAACCGGCGTGCGCCCCCGGCCCGACGTCGCGGATCGTCGCGATGCCGACCCGGGGCGGGGCCGTCTCCCCTTCGCCGCCGGGACCGGCCGCCGATGAGCGACGTCGCGACGCCTCGGCGAGCGCCGAGCCCCGGGACCACGCGGCCGTCGCAAGGGAGGCCACGGGCCCTCGCACCATCCACCCGAGGGCGGCGAGCAGCAGGGCCGTGCCGGCGAGCTGGAGCACACCGGCGAGAGTCCTGGCGGCGCTGAGGCCTTCGCTGAGGCCGAAGAAGTAGGCCTCCATGCGCCCTGCCGTCTGTCCGATGCCGGCGGCCAGGCTCGCCGCGAGCCACGACGTGCCGGCGACTCCCAGCAGCAGGCCCGCGGAGCCACGGCGGAACGCGTGGCTCGCGGCTGCGACGACGCCCGCGAGCAGGGCCACGCCGAGCAGCGTCAGACCCCACGGGTTGCCGAAGTCGAGGGTCGGGTCGGTGGCACCGGGACTGCCATCGGCGACCCGCCCCCACGACCAGAAGGCGATGCGCTGCGCCTGGATGCCCTGCGCCACCTGGCCAGGCGTCGGGGTGAGGGTGAGCGTGTCGGTCGGCCAGAACGCCGCCGGCGCGGCGCAGACGACACCGCCGAGGACGAGCAACGTCCCGACGAGGCGGCCCCGCACGAGGGCCGGCCCCGTCATCGCCGCTCCCGATCGGGGTCGCCCAGCCCGACGGCCGGTCCCGAGAGGTGCTCGCCGGCCGGGCGGCTGGTGATCGTGGGACGAGCTCCCCCTGCCGTGCCGACCGCCCCAGCCCCGTCAGCCGCCGCGCTCGGGCCGGTCCCCATTGCTTCGTCGGTCGCGGCACCCTCCTCCGGTCGCCCGTCGCGGAGCCGGCGCAGCCGCGCGACCCAGGCGGACGGCATACGCCATCCGGCGAGCGAGAGCACCATCAGCACGACCGCGGCGACGAGCGCGAGGGCTGCCACCGACTCGAGCGCACCAGCGACGGTCGAGCTGCCCGTGGCCGCGAGCCCGTGCACGTCGTCGCGAACCGCACGACCGTGACGCTCCGAGACGGTCGTGGCGAGCCGGCCCAGCAGCGCGGCCGACGCCACGGGCGCGACAGCGGCAGCCCAGGGCGCCCTGGTCAGGACCCAGGCGACCGCCCCCGCGGCGGTGAGCGCCAGCAGACCGACGAGCAGCACCAGCCCGAACGGGTTCTGGAGGTCCTGCACGACGGCTCCGCCGGGGCCGAGCACCTGCGACCGGCCCCAACCCCAGTCCTGCTGGTCGAAGAGCACGAGACCGCGCTCGCTGTCGAGCGTCGTCAGCCGCCACGTGGGGGCGACGACGGAGGGGGCCGCGAGCGCCACGCCGACGAGAGCGGCCACACCGGCCGGGACCCGCTCGCGCAGGAGCGCCATCGCTTCCTCTCGGTGCCGCGCCCGTCGCGGCTCACCCCATTGTCGCCTTGATCAGCGCGCCCCGAAACGTCCCGCGACCTCGACGAGCCGGGAGTTCGCCTCCGGCTCGCCGATCGTGACCCGCACACCGTCGTCGCCGTACTGGCGCACCATGAGGCCGGCCTCCTCGCACGCCTGCGAGAACGAGGTCGAGTCGGCGCCGAGAGGGAACCACACGAAGTTCGCGTCGGACTGCGGCAGCTTCCAGCCCTGGTCGCTCAGCGCCCGGACCACCCGGTCGCGCTCGGCGACGAGCGTCTCGACCCGCTCGGTGAGCTCGTCGAAGGCGTCGAGCGAGGCGATCGCGGCTGCCTGCGCGATGGAGTTCACGCCGAAGGGCGTCGCCGTCTTGCGAAGGGCAGCGGCGACGGGAGGGTGGGCGACGGCATACCCGATGCGAAGGCCCGCGAGGCCGTACGCCTTGGAGAAGGTGCGCAGCACGACGACGTTGGGGTGGTGGCGCCAGACGTCGAGACCGCGCACGGCCTCGGGGTCGCGGACGAACTCGACGTACGCCTCGTCGACCACGACGATGACGTCGCTCGGCACCTTGTCGAGGAAGGCTTCGAGCTCGGTCTGGTGCACGCACGGGCCGGTCGGGTTGTTGGGGGTGCAGACGAGCACGACCCGGGTGCGGTCGGTGATCGCTGCGAACATCGCGTCGAGGCGGTGCCGCGCCTGCTCGTCGAGGCCGACCATGACGGGCTTGGCGCCGGCGAGCTGGGCGACGATGGGGTAGGCCTCGAAGGAACGCCACGC
Source organism: Terrabacter sp. 05T424 (assembly GCF_056396225.1). Classification (NCBI taxonomy): domain Bacteria; kingdom Bacillati; phylum Actinomycetota; class Actinomycetes; order Micrococcales; family Intrasporangiaceae; genus Terrabacter; species Terrabacter sp. 05T424. The sequence continues at coordinate 28,071 of NZ_JBFTLB010000005.1, read as the reverse complement.
GAAGACGACCTCGTCGCCCGCGTCGCAGGCCGCGTTGACGATCTGGGCCAGGACGGCGACCGAGCCGGTGCCGGTCGCGATGCACTCGGCGGGCACGTCGAGCGCCTTCGCGAGCCGCTGCGTCAGGGCCGTGACGGCCATGTCGGGGTAGCGGTTGACGGTCGCCGCGGCGTCGTCGATGGCCGAGAGCACCGACGGCAGCGGACCGTAGGGGTTCTCGTTGGACGACAGCTTGTAGGCCGTCACGCCCGCGGGTGCCGCCGCCGGCTTGCCCGGCTTGTAGTCGGGCATCTGCGCCAGCACCTGACGCAGACGGACGGGGGTCTCGGCCGTGTCGCTCATACCCGAACTGTAGAGGCACTGTCCACGGCGGCGACCGGCCCATGGACGTAGGACTGACGTTGCGGCCCCGGTGTGGCTAGGCTCACATCGTCGCGTCAGCGCCGCCACGACACCCTGTTTGCTGCCCACTCTGACGAAAGTCCACTCAATGCGCATCGGCATCCTCACCGGGGGCGGGGACTGTCCCGGCCTCAACGCCGTCATCCGCGGCGCGACCCGCGCCGCCGAGGTCACCTACGACAGCACCGTCATCGGCTTCCGCAACGCGTGGCGCGGTGTCATGGACAACGACTACGAGATCCTCGACGTCGACCGCTGCCGCGGCATCCTCCCGCTCGGCGGCACGATCCTGGGCACGTCACGCGACCAGCCGTTCGCCCACGAGGACGGCCTCAAGCGCGTGCGCAAGGCGTACGACCGGCACGGCCTCGACGCGATCATCGGCATCGGCGGCGAGGGCTCGATGGGCGTCGTCAACCGCCTGCACGAGAACGGCTTCCCGGTCATCGGCGTGCCCAAGACCATCGACAACGACATCTCCCTGACCGAGATGACGTTCGGCTTCCAGACCGCCGTGCAGATCTGCACCGACGCGATCGACCGGCTGCACACCACCGCCGAGAGCCACCACCGCGTGCTCGTCGTCGAGGTGATGGGCCGCCACGTCGGCCACATCGCGATCTGGTCGGGCCTCGCCGGCGGCGCGGCGATCACGCTCGTGCCAGAGGAGCCGTTCGACATCGACGAGGTGTGCGAGCGGATCGTCCACCGCCACAAGAAGGGCCGCTTCGCGACCATCGTGGTCGTCGCCGAGGGCGCCCTGCCCAAGGAGGGCACGATCGAGATCCCTGCGCCCGAGGTCGACAAGTACGGCCACCAGATCCTCGGCGGCATCGGCTCGATCCTCGCGCGCGAGATCCAGGGCCGCACCGGCATCGAGAGCCGCATGACGGCGCTCGGCCACATCCAGCGCGGTGGCTCGCCGGTCGCGTTCGACCGGGTGCTCGGCACCCGCTTCGGCGTCGCCGCGGTCGAGGCCGCGCTCGACGGCGCGTGGGGCCAGATGGTGGCCCTGCAGAAGGGCAAGATCGAGCGGGTTGCCGTCGCCGACGCCATCGGCTCGCTCAAGATGGTCGAGCCCGACCTGCTCCGGCTCAACTCGATGTTCCAGCCGCGCATCCCCGGTGACGAGCACCCTGGTCTGCCTGCCGATTCGCCTGCCGCCGTGGAACACTGAGCGGATGCTCATCAACTTCGCGCTGCAGACGGTCATCAACGCCGTCGCCCTGTGGATCGCCGCGTGGGCCATCCCCGGCATCACCTTCGGCGAGGGCCGCACCGGCAACATCTTCTGGACGGTCGTCCTCGTCGCCCTGATCTTCGGCGTCGTGAACGCGTTCATCCGGCCCGTCGCGAAGGCGCTCTCGCTGCCGTTCATCATCCTGACGCTGGGGCTCTTCGTCTTCATCGTCAACGCGCTGATGCTCGAGCTCACGTCGTGGCTCGCGGGCAAGCTCAACCTGGCGTTCCACATCGACCACTTCTTCTGGGACGCCATCTTCGGGGCGCTCATCGTCACCTTCGTGTCGATGATCCTCAGCTTCATCAGGACCGACTGAGTCACGACTCACCCCAGTCAGTACGCGTGAGCCCGCCTTCCGACCGGAAGGCGGGCTCACGGCATACGCCCCGGGTTCGGCCACCTGCCGGCCGGCCGGGGTGTCGGTGCGGAGGGTGTCGGCGCGGGGTCCTACCGTCGTGGCATGCGGTTGCTCCACACCTCCGACTGGCACCTCGGGCGCACGCTCCACGGCGTGAACCTCCACGAGGCGCAGACGGCTGTCCTGGAGCGCATCTGCGAGCTCGTCGAGTCGCCCCCCGACGGCATCCCCGTCGACGCGGTGCTCGTCGCCGGCGACGTCTACGACCGCGGCGTCCCGCCCGTCGAGTCGGTGCAGCTGTTCGAGTGGACGCTGTCGCGGCTCTCGGCGGTCACGGCCGTCGTCGTCACGTCCGGCAACCACGACTCGGCCATCCGCCTCGGCTACGGCTCCGGGCTCTTCCGTGACCGCATCCGCATGGTCACCGACCTCGGGCAGCTCGACCTGCCGGTGCTGCTCGAGGGCAGCGACGGCGTGCGCGCCGCGGTCTACGGGATCCCCTACCTCGACCCCGACCATGCGCGAGTTGCGCTGGCGGGTGGTGGCGAGCCGTTGCCGCGATCGCACCAGGCCGTCGTCGGGGCCGCCGTCGACCGCATCCGGGCCGACCTCGCCGACCGCCCGGGCGTGCGCTCGGTCGTGCTGGCCCACGCGTTCGTCGCCGGGGCCGAGCCGAGCGACTCCGAGCGGTCGATCATGGTCGGCGGCGTCGACCGGGTGGCCGGCACCGTGTTCACCGGCATCGACTACGCGGCGCTCGGCCACCTGCACGGGCCGCAGGCGCCCGAGTCGGCCAAGGGGTCCGTGGTGCGCTACTCGGGGTCGCCGTTGCGCTACTCCTTCTCCGAGCAGGACCAGGACAAGGTGGTGCTGCTCGTCGATCTCGACGCGACCGGCCCGGCTCGGGTCACGTCCGTCGAGATCCCGCAGCCGCGGGCGATGACCACCCTGCGTGGCCGTCTCGACGAGTTGCTCGAGTCGCCGTCGTTCGCCGACGCCGAGAGCGCGTGGGTGCGCGTGACCGTAACCGACCGGGTGCGGCCCGACTCGCTCATGGACCGCCTCAAGTCGCGCTTCCCGCACGCGCTCCAGGTCTTCCACGAGCCCGAGGGCGCCATCGACCGCGGGCGCTCGGGCACCACCGTGGTCAGCGAGCGCGACCCCCGCGAGCTCGGCTCCGACTTCATCGCCTACGTCACCAAGACCGAGGCGAGCGGCGGCGAGGTCGACGTCTTCGAGGCCGGCTACGAGGCCGCCGTGGTCGCCCAGCACAAGGCCGAGGCTCAGGAGGTGGCCTGACGTGCAGCTGCACCACCTCTCGATGACGGCCATCGGGCCGTATGCCGGCACCGAGGTCATCGACTTCACCACCGTCGGGCGCGCCGGTCTCTTCCTGCTCGAGGGCCCCACGGGGTCGGGCAAGTCGACCATCATCGACGCCATCACCTTCGCGCTCTACGGCAAGGTCGCCCAGGCCTCCGCCGACGTCGAGCGCATCCACTCGCACCACGCCGACCCGCGCACGGTCCCGGTGGTCGTGCTCGTCTTCGAGACCCAGTCGGGCCTCTACCGCGTGCAGCGCACGCCGCGCTTCGAGCGACCGAAGTCGCGCGGCACCGGCTCGACGGTGCAGCAGCCGACGATCAAGCTGTGGCGGCTCCAGACCCCCGACGACCTCACCGGCGGCGAGCTGCTCTCGACCAACATCGGCGACTGCGACGACGAGATCACCCGTGCCGTCGGGCTCACCCGCGACCAGTTCGTGCAGACGGTCATCCTGCCGCAGGGCGAGTTCGCGACGTTCCTGCGTGCCCGGTCCGAAGACAAGGGCAAGCTCCTCGAGAAGGTCTTCGGCACGGCCTTCTTCCGCCGGGTCCAGGACGAGATCGTCGAGGCCGGCCGCGCGGCCCAGGCTCGCCGACAGTCCGCCGTCGACGAGATCCGCCTCGCCGTGCACGCGCTCGCCGTGTCGGCCGGCCTCGAGACCGAGCGTCGTGACCTGCTCGAGGCGTTGAGCCGCACCGAGCCCACCGCGATCGACGCCGAGCTGGCTCAGGTCGTCGACGAGCTGACCACCCGCGAGCGCCACGCCGGCAAGACCAGCCGCGAGGCCATCGAGACCCACAAGCAGATGGCCGACATGGTCAGTGACGCCAAGCTGCGCATGCAGCGCCGCGAGCGCCTGCTCGTCCTGCAGCAGCAGGAGCACGACCTCGGCAAGCAGGCCGTGCGCTTCAGCGAGCTGCGCGAGGAGGTGTCGCGAGCGCAGCAGGCCCGACCCGTCGCCGGGGCCGTGCGCACCCTCGCCCTGTCCGAGGCAGCTCTCAAGCGGGCCGCCGCGGCGCTCGCGAAGGCCCGCGAGCAGGTCGATGCGGCACTGCGCGACCGAGGCCCGGCCGCCCTGCGCGAGGCCGCGTCGCAGGCTCGAGAGGCGGTGGGGTCGCTCACGGGCGCGATCGCCGTCGAAGCCAGGCTCGGTGCGCGCCTGGGTGAGCAGCAACGTCTGGCCGAGATGCGCGACGGCCTCTGGCGCTCGGTCGCCGCAGTGACCACCGAGCTCGAGGCTCTGCCGGTGACCATCCGCACGCACGAGGCGGCCCTCACCGAAGCCCGGCGGCTGGGCGCCCTCGTCGACGGACGCACGGCCGAGGGCCAGCGCGCGAAGGAGCGACTCGAGTCGGCGCTGGGCCACACCGCGGCGGCAGCCAGGGTCCCGGGCTCCGAGGCCGCAGCCGCCGAGGCCCTGTCTGTGGTGGCCTCTGCCGAGACGACCCTTGCCGGGCTGCGGCGGGCACGCATCGAGGGCATCGCCGGCGAGCTCGGCCTGTCACTCAGCCCCGGCGACCCGTGCCCGGTGTGCGGGTCGACCGAGCACCCGTCGCCGGCACACCCGACTATAGATGCCGTCACTCCTGAGCAGATCGAGACCGAGGAGGTGCGTGTCGTCGAGCTGCGGCGGCGTGCGACGGTCGCTGCCGAGGCCCTGGGTGCCCTGCGTTCCGAGGTGCGTGAGCTGGCCGCCCGCGCCGAGGGCGTCGACGTGGCGACAGCGCGCAGCCGTGCAGAGGCGGCGGCCCGCGAGCTGGCCGAGTCGGTCCGCGCCCGGTCCGACGTCGAGGCCGGGGTGACGCGCCTCGCCGAGCTGCGTGGCCGCGTCGACGCCCTGTCGGCCGAGGCCGCAGCGCTCGGCGCCGAGCTCGCCCGCACCGAGCAGTCCGTCACCGACCTCGACGCGCGCATCGCCGAAGAGACCGCCCTCGTCGCGCAGGCACGCGACGGTCACCCGAGCGTCGCGGCCAGGCGTGACGAGCTCGTCGCGGCCGCCGGTCGCATCGACGCCCTCGTCGACGCCATCACCCAGCGCGACGTCGCCGCGGCAGCCGTCGCCGAGGACACCGCTGCCCGAGACTCCGACCTCGCCCAGTTCGGCTTCACCGGCGTCGCCGAGTGGATGGCCGCCGACCGCGGCGCAGAGTGGATCAGCGCTCGCACCAAGGAGATCGACGACTTCGAGCGCGCCTGCACTCAGGTGCGGGCGGGCCTCACCGGCCCAGAGCTCGCCGACGTCCAGCTCGACGCCCTCTTCGACGACATCGACCAGCTCGAGGCTCTTGCGGTCGCCGCCAAGAAAGACATGGAAGCCGCAGCGCACGAGCACGGCAGCCTGCGCGACCAGGTGACCCGCACCAAGCGGCGCGCCGGCGACATCCGTGACGCCCTGTCACGCAACGCCGCCGTGATCGCCGAGACCGCCGACGCCGTGCGGGTCGGCCAGCTCGTCGCGGGCAACGGCGACAACCAGCTCAACCTCGACCTCGCGAAGTACGTCCTCATCCGCCGGTTCACCGAGGTGCTGTCCGCCGCCAACACCGAGCTCGGCCGCTTCTCCGGTGGCCGCTACACGCTCGAGCACACCGACGCGAAGAAGGGCAACGCGAAGTCGGGCCTCGGCGTGCGCGTCCATGACATGCACACCAACCAGGTCCGTGACGTCGGCACACTGTCTGGCGGTGAGACCTTCTACGTGTCCCTGTCGCTGGCGCTGGCGCTGGCCGAGGTCGTGCGCGCCGAGTCCGGTGGCGTCGACCTCGGCACGCTCTTCGTCGACGAGGGTTTCGGCACCCTCGACCCCGACGTGCTCGACGACGTCATGCACACGCTCGAGGGGCTGCGCGAGGGCGGGCGCACCGTCGGCATCGTCAGCCACGTCACCGAGCTGAAGTCACGCGTCGCCGACCGCATCGAGGTGCTCGTCAGGCCCGACCGCACCAGCACCCTCCGCATCACCGCCTGACCAGCGAGCGGCGCCAAACGGCCTCCCGTCGATCGAGAGAACACTCCGTCGGGTCTGCTCTCGCGCGCAGTCGATGGGCGCGCCCTAGGATCCGGGCATGAGCGTCGTCGCGAGCGTGTTCGTCGGTCTGGCCGCCCTCCTCCACGTCTACATCTTCTGGATGGAGAGCGTCGGCTGGACCCGACCCGACATCTGGCGTCGCTTCGGGGTGGCCGACCAGGCCGCGGCCGACGTGACGAAGCCGATGGCGTACAACCAGGGCTTCTACAACCTCTTCCTCGGCCTCGGCGCGGCGCTCGGCATCGTGCTCTGGTGGACGGGACACCACGAGGTCGGCAAGACCCTCATGGGCACTTTGCCGTCAGCAAAGTGCCCACTCGACAGGGAGGAGTAGGCGGCGGAGGAGCGTCAGGCTGGGGTGGCGAGGTCCGCGTCGCTGCCGCGACCAGGTCCGCGAGTGGCGCCGATGACGAGCACGACCACACCGACGACGGCCGAACCGAGCGCGAGCATGCCGTAGCCGGAGGTCCCGACGACGACTCCAGCGGCGACGCCACCGCCCGCACCGGCGAGGCCCATCACCACGTCGGCGAGGCCCTGGGTGGCGGGTCGCTCGTCGGTGGAGACCGCCGAGGTGAGCAGGGTCGACCCGGAGACGAGCGTGCACGACCAGCCGACTCCGAGGAGGAAGAGCGCGACGAGGAGCAGCCCCGACCAGCCGGCCTGCGAGCGGGAGGCGAGCACGGCGGCGAACGCCAGCACCGCCCCACCGGTCGTCCCCACGGCCTGCCCTCCCCAGCGGTCGACGGCCATGCCGACGAGGGGCGACAGCGCGAACATCCCCATGATGTGGACCGAGATGACGAAGCCGATCACCTCGAGCTCGGCGTGGCCGTGCTTCATGTGGATCGGGGTCATCACCATGACACTCACCATCACGAGGTGGCCGAGCGCCATGATGAGCATTCCTTGCAGCGCAGCCGGGTTCGAGCGCACGACTGCCAGGCCGCGCCGCATCGAGCCGTCGTGGTTGGGGGCGTCGGCGACCGACCCGGATATCGCGTCGTCGCCACCGGAGCCCGCGGCGACGGCATCTGCCCGTCGCTGCTCGACAGCGACCTGCCGGTCCTGAGCGTCCAGGGCTCGCGCCGCGAGGAGCGGGTCTGGCCGCAACAGCCGGTCGACGACGACCCACGCCAGCACGAAGCCGGCGAGTGAGAAGACGAAGACGCCCGACAGCTCCGGCACTCCGAGATTGTGTGCCACGGCCTTGCCCGGCCCGACGAGGTTGGGACCGGCGACCGACCCGATGGTCGTCGCCCAGACGACGATGCTCAGGTCGCGCCCGCGGCGGGCTGGGATCGCGAGGTCGGCGGCGGCATACCTCGTCTGGTTGTTGGCGGTGGTGCCGCCGCCGAAGAGGAACATGCCGACGACGAAGAGCGGGAACGAGCGCACCACCGCCGCGACGAGGACGACCGCCGCGCCGACGAAGGCGAGAGCCAGGCCGAGGCGGAGCCCCACCCGACGTCCGCGCGCGGCCGTCGCCCGCGCCACCGGGATGGTGATGAGGGCCGTGCCGAGGACCTGCGCGGTGGTGCCGACGCCGGCGAGGGCCTCGGTGCCGCTGAGGTCCTCGGCGAGCAGCGCGCCCACCGCGATGCCGCAGGCCATGCCGACACCGCCGAGCACCTGTGAGCCGACGAGCGTGCGAATCACCCTGCGCTGCAGGGCATCCCGGTCAAGTGTGGCTGGAGCGAGGACCACGAGACGTCAGACGTGACGGCGTGACGTGATGACGCGGAAGCGGTTCGCGACGAACGCGGCGTCGGTGTAGGCCGCGTTGGCCGCGGGGTTGGCGCCGGTGCCGTGCAGGTCGGAGAACGCAGCCGTCTGGTTGACGAAGATCTGGCCGGTGAGGTTCTCGGACAGGGCGACCCCGCCCGTGGCCGCCGCGTCACGCGCCGCATCGAGCACGTCGTCGCTCGTCGAGTAGACGGCAGCCGTCATGGCGCCGTGCTCGTGCACGGTGTCGGCGAGCTGGGCCAGGGACTGCTCGGTCGAGGCGGTGCGGATGAGGAAGCCGACCGGCCCGAAGCACTCCTGCGTGTAGACGTCCTCGCGGGCGACGTCGAGCGCGACGAGGCCGGGGGCGCGGACGACCGCGTCGGCGTACGCCGGGTGGGTGACGCGACGCGAGTCGAGCACGACCCGGCCGTCCGCGTCGGAGGCGAGCTGGCCCAGCGAGTCGGCGTTCGTGCGGACCTGGTCGTTGACGGTCGCGCCGAGCAGCTCGACGGCCTTGGCGTCGTCTCCGGTGAGCCGGCCCACGGCGCCCGCGAGCTTGTCGCCGAAGTCGTCGAAGGAGAGGTGGCCCTGGTCGGTGTCGATGCCGTCGGCCGGCACGTAGAGGTTCTGCGGGGCCGTGCACATCTGCCCCGAGTAGAGGGTCAGGCTGAAGGCGAGGTTGCCGAGCATGCCCTTGAGGTTGTCGGTCGAGTCGATGACGATCGAGTTGATGCCGGCCTTCTCGGTGTAGACGAGGGCGCCGTGGGCGCCGGCCTGCTGCTCGAGCCAGGAACCGAACGTCGGGCCGCCCGTGTAGTCGATGATCGCGACGTCGTCACGCTCGGCGAGCGTCTTCGCGAGGCCCTGACCGTCACCTTCGGCGGCGAGCTGCACGAGCGCGGCGTCGAAACCCGCCTCGACGAGCACCTCGCGGGCCACCTCGACGGAGATCGCGAGCGGCAGCACGGCACGCGGGTGCGGCTTCACGACGACCGGGTTGCCCGTGGCGAGCGAGGCGAAGATGCCCGGGTAGGCATTCCACGTCGGGAACGTGTTGCAGCCGATGACGAGCGCGATGCCCCGAGGGACGATGCGGTAGTCCTTCTGCATCCGGGTCGGCGCGGGGTTGCCCTCGCGGTCGCGCCCCGGCTTCTCCCACACGACCGAGGCCGGCACGCGCTCCTGCTCGACGAGCGCAGCGGCAACCGCCTCGACGGCGCGGTCCTGCGCGTGCGGACCGCCGGCCTGGAACGACATGACGAACGGCTGCCCCGACGTGTGCATCACGGCGTTGGCGATCTCGAAGCTGCGCTTGTTGATGCGGTCGACGATCTCGACGCACACCGCGGCGCGCACCTGCGGACCGGCGTCGCGCCAGGCGGGGATGGCCGCCCGGGCCGCCTCGAACGCGGCGTCGACGTCGAGAGCCGGGTAGGTCGCACCGAGCGTCGGCCCGTAGGGCGACACCTCACTGCCGACGAAGGTGCCGTCGGTCGGCTGGCTCGACAGGGCGGCATACGGCTGCCCGAGATGCGCTTCGTAGGCGGTCAGGCCCTCCGCCGCAGCCGTCTCGCCGTAGACGCGCGGGCTGGGCGACTCGGGGTAGCGGGAGTACCAGGAACGCGTCGTGAGGGCCTGACGGATCTCGTCGAGGACCCCGGCGTGCGCGTCGAGGAGGGCGTGGGTGGGCGTCGTTGCCGGTGCAGTCACGCAACGATGCTAGCCCCGGCGGAGGTGCTCCTTGACCGCCCGGTGAGCACGCGGGCGCCCCGACCCGGCAGGATGGCGGGCATGGACACGGACACCCCCGAGGCCGGTGCAGCACCACGCGACGAGGGCGCGGGCGAGTCGACGTTCGGACCCGTCGGCATCGTCGGCGCAGGCGCGATGGGCGCCGGGATCGCGCAAGTGGCGGCGACCGCTGGCCACGGAGTGACGATCGTCGACCCCGTGGCGGGTGCGGCAGCGGCCGCCATCGAGAAGATCGGCACCGCCCTGACCCGCCTGGTCGAGAAGGGCCGCCTGTCGCAGGACGACGCGTCCGCCGCTCTCGCCCGCATCACGCCGGCGGAGGCCCTCGACGAGCTGCCCGGGTGCGGTCTCGTCATCGAGGCCGTGCCCGAGAACCTCGCGATCAAGCGGGGGATCTTCGCCGAGCTCGCCGATCACCAGCCCTCGACGACGGTCCTCGCCACGAACACGTCGAGCATCGACATCGACGAGATCGCCGACGACGTGGCCGACCCGGAGCGCGTGCTCGGGCTGCACTTCTTCAACCCGCCGCCCGTCATGGCCCTCGTCGAGGTGGTGCACGGCAAGCGCACCGCGAAGGCGTACGTCGAGCACGCGACCACGCTCATGGAGGCCTGGGGCAAGACCCCGGTGCGGTGCAGCTCGACGCCGGGCTTCATCGTCAACCGGGTGGCCCGCCCGTTCTACGGAGAGGCGCAGCGCATCGTCGAGGCCGGGATCGCCGACGCCGCCACGGTCGACTGGATCCTCCGCGAGAAGGGCGGCTTCCCGATGGGGCCGCTCGAGCTCACCGACTTCATCGGCCAGGACGTCAACCTCGCCGTMGGCACGTCGGTGTGGGAGCAGACCGACCACGACGAGCGGTACGCGCCGACCGACTTCCAGCGCAGCCTCGTCGAGGCGGGCCGGCTGGGCCGCAAGTCGGGCTCGGGTGTCTTCGCGTATGCCGCTGACGGCGAGGCCGAGGGGGCCGAGCCCGACCTCGGACTCGCCGAGCGGCTCGTGGGCGGGCCGGTCGAGACCGACCCGTTGGCCCGCACGCTGGCGATGCTCGTGAACGAAGCCGTCGACCTCGTGGCACGCGGCGAAGCGAGCGCGGAGGACGTCGACACCGCCATGCGTCTGGGCACCCGCTACCCGCGCGGACCCATCGAGTGGGGCCGCGACATCGGCTTCGACGTGGTGGCCGCGCAGCTCGCCGAGCTCGACGCCGCCTACCCCGGTGGGCGCTATCGACCGAGCCCGGCCCTCACCGACGGGAGCCTCGCGTGAGCGACACCGACGAGCCGCAGATGGGAAGGTATGCCGTCGGTGGCGAGGACGCCGCTGCCTTGGGCCACGAGGCCGGCCCGACCGAGGAGGGCGTCGCGTTCGCTCGGCAGATGTGGGCCGACGACGAGGCCTCGCGCCGGCTCGGCATGGGCGCCACCGTGATCGAGCAGGACCACGCGGTCGTGCGGATGGAGATCCGCGACGACATGGTCAACGGCCACGCCATCTGCCACGGCGGCTACATCTTCACCCTGGCCGACTCGTGCTTCGCGCTCGCCTGCAATTCGCGGGGGCGCCTCACGGTGGCGGCCGGGGCCGACATCTCCTTCACCGCGCCGGGCCGGCTCGGTGACGTCCTGGTCGCCGAGGCACGGGTGCGCTCGGCGTTCGGGCGCAGCGGCATCACCGACGTGACGGTCAAGCGCGAGTCCGATGGCCAGATCATCGCAGAGTTCCGCGGCCGCAGCCGCTCCCTCAAGCGCGGCTGACCCTGCACCGTCGAGAGGCCAACGTTTGCGGGTGCTCACCGTCGAGAGGCCAACGTTCGTCACGAATGTTGGCCTCTCGACGTGTCAGAGGCCGCAAACGTTGGCCTCTCGACGGTTGAGGAGGGTTTTGGGTCAGCGGGCGCGGCGGCTGCCGGCACGGGTGCCGGCGGAGAACGACGCGGCGCTGCCGCTGCTGCTCGTGGAGTAGACGGTCGACGAGCCACCGCGACGGCCCGAGCCGCCGGAGCCGCCGGACCGGCCCGAACCAGCCGCACCGCTGTTGCGACGACCGGTGGTCTGGGCCTCGGCGCCCTGGGCTGAGCGACGGCGGCCGGAGCCGCGACCACCGGAGCGGCCGGCGCCACGGGCGCCACCGCCCTGCGCGTCCGATCCCTGGTCGCCGCGGCCTCGACCGCGACCACCGTCACCCGGCCCGCGACCGTGCTCCGCAGCCGGGCGAGCGGCGCCGGCACCCCGGCCACCGCCGGAAGCGCCACCGCTGCCTCCACGACCGCGACCACGGCCGGAGCCGCCGGACGCGGAGTTCGAGCCGGAGCCCGAGCGAGCCGGGACGTCCTCGCGGACGAGGCCACCGGCATACGACCTCTCGCCGGGGGCGAGCTCGGTCAGGAGGGGGTGCCCGATCTGGACGCGCGTCGTCGTCGGCTTGATACCGGCCTTGCGGGTCAGGTCGCGGACGTCGCGCACCTGCTCGTCGAGCATCATCGTGACGACGATGCCGTCGTTGCCGGCGCGGGCGGTGCGGCCCGATCGGTGGAGGTAGGCCTTGTGCTCGACGGGCGGGTCGGCGTGGATGACGAGCGCGACGTCGTCGACGTGGATGCCGCGGGCGGCGATGTCGGTCGCGACGAGCGTCTGAGCGCGGCCCGAGTGGAAGTCGTCCATGTTGCGCGTGCGCGCGTTCTGGCTGAGGTTGCCGTGCAGCTCGACGGCCGGAACTCCCGAGGCGTTGAGCTGCTTGGCAAGCTTCTTGGCGCGGTGCTTGGTCCGCGTGAAGACGACCTTGCGGCCGGGGGCCGCGGTGAGGTCGAGGATGACGGACAGGTGCGAGCCGTTGTCGACGTGGAGCACGTGGTGGCTCATCGTCGAGACGGGCGACTGCGCCGAGTCGGCCTCGTGCGTCACGGGCTGGTGCAGGAACTTGTTGACGAGCACGTTGATGGCGCCGTCGAGCGTCGCCGAGAAGAGCAGGCGCTGGCTGTCGCGGGGCGTCTTCTCCATGATGCGGCGCACACCGGGCAAGAAGCCGAGGTCGGCCATGTGGTCGGCCTCGTCGAGGATCGTCACCTCGATGCTGTCGAGGTTGACGTGGCCCTGCTGCATGAGGTCCTCGAGGCGACCCGGGCAGGCGACCACGACGTCGACGCCGCCCCGGAGGCCCTGGACCTGCGGGTTCTGGCCGACGCCGCCGAAGATGGTCTGCGAGTTGAGGCCGAGCGCCTTGGCGAGCGGGGCCATCGCGGTGTCGATCTGCGTGACGAGCTCGCGGGTCGGGGCCAGGATCAGGGCGCGCGGGCGGCGGGCCAGACGGCTCCGGCGCGACTGCGACAACCGGGTCAGCAGCGGGAGCAGGAAGGCGTACGTCTTGCCGGAGCCGGTGCGGCCACGGCCGAGGACGTCGCGCCCGGCGATGGAATCGGGCAGCGTCGCGGCCTGGATGGGGGTCGGGGTGGTGATGCCGAGGCCCTCGAGGATCGTGACGAGGTCGGCGGGCACACCGAGAACGGCGAAGTTCGTGTCAGTGGACACAGGTGGGTACTCCAAAAAGTGGATGCGGTCGTTCTGCCCGGCGCGAGGGGCCTCAACGGCGAGGGGTCGCGGCGCAAGAGCGAATCGACGGGGCCGGCGAGCGACTGCCAGGCCAAGAAGAAGCGGCCCGAGGCAGAACTGGGCGGGCCACTGCGGACAGACTACCGGAGAGGTGCCGTCAACCCCTAAACGTGCGGTTCGCGGAGGCCTTGGCCACACCTCGCTAACGGTTCCGTCGTTGTCGTGGGCACCCGTGGCGAAAGATGGCAGGATCGGCGAATCAGCCCGGCGCACCGTTGCGCCCGATCGTTTGAACGCCCGGAAGGACCCAGCAACATGCGTCGCATGTCCCTCGTCGCCGTCAGCGGCGCCGTCGTCCTCGGACTCACGCTCACCGCGTGCGGCTCCGACACCTTGGAACCCGGCTCGTCGTCCGGCTCCTCGAGCAGCAGCGCCGGCTCGCAGACCACTGGTGCCGCTGACCCGGCACTCGTCGCCAAGGTCCCGGCAAAGATCAAGGCCGCCGGCAAGCTCGTCGTCGGCGTCGACGCGAGCTACGCGCCGAACGAGTTCGTCGCGACCGACGGCAAGACGGTCGAAGGCATGGACGTCGACCTGTTCAACGCGGTCGCGGCCAAGTTCGGCCTCACGGTCGACTACCAGAACGCCGGCTTCGACACGATCATCCTGGGCGTCAACGGCGGCAAGTACGACATCGGCGTCTCGAGCTTCACGATCAACCCGAAGCGCAAGGCCGAGGTCAACATGGTCAGCTACTTCAACGCGGGCACGCAGTGGGTCGCCAAGGCCGGCAACCCGAAGAAGGTCGACCCCGACAACGCGTGCGGCCTCACCATCGGCGTGCAGAAGGGCACGGTGCAGGACACCGACGACCTGCCCGCCCGCTCCAAGAAGTGCACCGACGCCGGCAAGGCGCCGATCACCTCCGTCGCGCAGGAGAAGCAGGACCAGGTCACCGCCGACCTCGTGTCCGGCAAGACCGACGCCATGCTCGCCGACTCGCCCATCGGCCTCTACGCGGTCAAGCAGACGAGTGGGCAGCTCGAGGCCATCGGCAAGATCTACGACGCCGCGCCGTACGGCTTCGTCGTGCCCAAGAAGCAGGCCGACTTCGCGCAGGCCATCGCCGACGCCCTCACCGCGATCAAGGCCGACGGCGCCTACGACGCAGCTCTCACGAAGTGGGGCAACGAGAGTGGCGGCATCAGCTCCTTCGCCGTCAACCCCTGATGTCCAGCCCGGGCACCACTGAGCGGCCGGGCGCCATCAGCGCCCGGCCCGTCCGGCACCCTTGGCGTTGGGTCGCGCTCGCCGTCATCGCCGTCGTCGTCGCGATGGTCGTGAGCTCGTTCATCACGAACCCGAGCTGGAACTTCCCGCAGGCCCTGCGGGTCATGCGGTTCAACCCCGTGCTCGAGGGGCTCATCAAGGGCACGCTCATCGGCACCCTGGGCGCCATGGTGCTCGGCATCGGGCTCGGTGTGCTCGTCGCGGTCATGCGCCTGTCGTCGAACCCCGTGCTGCGGGGGGTCTCGTTCGTCTACACGTGGTTCTTCCGGGCCATGCCCCGCTACGTCCTGCTCGTCCTGATGGGCAGCATCGGCTACCTCTACCCGCAGCTGGCCCTGGGCCTGCCCTTCGGCCAGCAGCTCGCGGGGGCGCTCGGCCTGAGCACCGACCTGACGTTCGCGACCCTCGACATCAACCGGATCAGCACGGGTGTCACCTCAGCCCTGATCCTCGGCATCCTCGGCCTCGGACTGTCCGAGGCGGCGTACATGGCCGAGATCGCGCGAGCCGGCATCCTGTCGGTCGACAAGGGTCAGGCGGAGGCCGCACAGGCCCTGGGCATGAGCTCGGGCAAGACGATGCGCCGCATCGTGCTGCCCCAGGCGATGCGCGTCATCGTGCCGCCGACCGGCAACGAGACGATCGCGATGGTCAAGGACACCTCGCTCCTGACGGCCATCCCGGTGCAGGTGGAGCTGTTCAACCAGACCCGCATCGTCGGCACGCGCACGCTGCAGATCATGCCGTCGCTCATCGCCGCGGTCGGCTGGTACCTCGTGGTCTGCTCGGTGCTCATGGTCGGGCAGTTCTACCTCGAGCGGTACTTCGGCCGGGGCTTCGGCCAGCCACGCAACCAGGCCAAGGGCGCCAAGAACAAGCGCTTCGCCCGAGACGGCGGGATGGGAGGAGCCTGATGACCACCACGACGGACAACACGTCCCGCTCGCGCACGGGTGAGACGCAGCCCCTGGTCCGAGCGCTCAACGTGGGCAAGAGCTTCCACGGCAACGAGGTGCTCAAGGGGATCGACCTCGAGGTGCACCGCGGTGAGGTCGTCGTGCTCCTCGGCCCCTCCGGATCGGGCAAGACGACGTTCCTGCGCTGCATCAACCAGCTCGAGTCGATCGACGGCGGACGCATCTGGGTCGACAGCGACCTCGTCGGCTACCGCGAGGACGCCAACGGAACGCTGCACCACCTGACCGACAAGCAGGTCGCCGCCCAGCGGCGCGAGATCGGCATGGTCTTCCAGCGCTTCAACCTCTTCCCGCACAAGACCGCGCTCGAGAACATCATGGAGGCGCCGACCCAGGTCAAGGGCGTCGGGAAGAAGGAGGCCCGCGAGCGGGCGCTCGCCCTGCTCCAGCAGGTCGGGCTCGGCGACAAGCCGAGTGCCTACCCCGGCGCGCTCTCGGGTGGCCAGCAGCAGCGAGTGGCCATCGCGAGGGCGTTGGCGATGGATCCGAAGCTGATGCTCTTCGACGAGCCGACGTCGGCGCTCGACCCCGAGCTCGTCGGCGAGGTGCTTCGCGTCATGCGCGAGCTCGCCGAGGGCGGGATGACGATGATCGTGGTGACGCACGAGATGAGCTTCGCGCGCGAGGTCGCCGACCACGTCGTCTTCATGGACGGCGGGGTCGTCGTCGAGGAGGGCAAGCCCGCCGACGTCATCGGCAACCCCCAGCAAGAACGCACCAGGTCGTTCCTGCGTCGGATGCGCCAGGAGGAGCAGGAACAGTCCCGCGCGTCGGAGCCGGTCCAGGTCGAACCCGACGGAGCGCCGACCGCCTGACCGGGAGTGTGCTGCGGGCGACGCTCGCCCACCAGCCGCGCCACCCCCAGCACGTCCCCGCACGCCCCGGCCCACACTCGTGGCCCGGGGCGTGCGGGCATGATGGGCCCATGACGACGGAGTCACGGCTGCCCGACCACGAGATCCCGACCATCGAGGTCGACGAGCTGCGGGCGACGCAGCTCGAGCGGCTCCAGCGGACGGTGCGGGCGGCATACGACCACGTCCCTCACTACCGCGAGGCGTTCGACGCGAAGGGCTTCCACCCCGACGACCTGCAGTCGCTCGACGACGTGGGCCGTATGCCGTTCACGACCAAGGCGGACCTGCGCGCCAACTACCCGTTCGGGATGTTCGCGGTGCCCCGCGAGCAGGTCGTACGCGTGCACGCCAGCTCGGGGACCACGGGCCGGCCGACCGTGGTCGGCTACACGAAGGACGACATCGACACGTGGGCCGACCTCATGGCGCGCTCGATCCGGCTCGCGGGCGGCCGCCCCGGCGACATCGTCCACGTGGCGTACGGCTACGGCCTGTTCACCGGAGGCCTGGGCGCGCACTACGGCGTCGAGCGGCTCGGCGCCACAGTGGTGCCCGTGAGCGGCGGCATGACCGAGCGGCAGGTCCAGCTCATCCAGGACTTCGGGCCGCGGGTCATCATGGTGACGCCGTCCTACTTCCTCAGCCTGCTCGACGAGATGGAGCGCTCGGGGGTCGACCCGGCCACGACGACCCTCAAGGTCGGGATCTTCGGCGCCGAGCCGTGGACCGAGTCGATGCGCCAGGAGATCGAGCGGCGCACCGGCATGGACGCCGTCGACATCTACGGCCTGTCCGAGGTGATGGGCCCCGGCGTCGCGCAGGAGGCGGCCACGACGAAGGACGGGCTGCACATCTGGGAGGACCACTTCTACCCCGAGATCATCGACCCGGTCACCGAGGAGGTGCTGCCCGACGGGGAGGTCGGCGAGCTCGTCTTCACCTCCCTGACGAAGCAGGCCATGCCCGTGATCCGTTACCGCACAAGGGATCTCACGCGCCTCCTGCCTGGCACGGCTGTCCCGTCGATGCGGCGGATGGAGAAGATCACCGGTCGCACGGACGACATGATGATCATCCGCGGCGTCAACGTCTTCCCGACCCAGATCGAGGAGCACGTGCTCGCCGAGCCGCGCCTGTCTCCGTACTTCCAGTGCGTGCTGACGCAGCCTGGCCGCATGGTCGAGCTCACCGTGCTCGTCGAGCCGCTGGCCCCGCTCGGCGCCGGCGAGGCCGACCAGATCGCCCGGGCGCTCGAGGCGACGATCAAGCGGCGCATCGGCACGTCGTGCCGGGTCGAGGTGCGCGGACCCGGGTCGATCGAGCGATCCATCGGCAAGGCCCGCCGCATCGTCGACGAGCGCCCCAAGGCCTAGGGCCCGCAGGCGTACGCCGTCCCGGCCGTTCCGCGGTCCCCTGTGGCCAGTGAGTGCTTGACTCGGAGCGTTGGGTCCGGCCGCGACCGGACATGCCGCATGCGAGGGAGCACTTCATGGCATCGATCGGGCAGCGCCTGTGGAAGGCCGGCAACATGGCGTCGGTGTGGGTCTACCGGGGAACCGGCGGCAAGCTGGGTGGACGGGTGCGGGGCGTCCCCGTCCTGCTCCTCACCGTCGCCGGGCGCCGGACCGGCGCGATGCACACGACTCCGGTCGGCTACTTCGAACAGGGTGGCGCCTACTACCTCGCGGCCTCGGCGGGCGGGCAACCCAAGGAGCCGCAGTGGATCCGCAATCTCCGCTCCAGCGCGACGGCGACGGTGCAGATCGGCCGCACGCAGCACCCGGTCACCGTCGAGGTCCTCAGGGGCGGCGAGCGCGACAGCATCTGGCGAGATCTCGTCGTGGCGAGCGCCCCGTTCTTCGCGGCCTACGAGACGAAGTCGGGTCGCCGCATCGCCGTCGCCAGACTGACACCCACAGGCTGAGGCCCCCCCGGCGCCATCAGGTGGCCCGATGCCGGAGGCCCTGCTGATGCCCGATGCCCCGCCGCCCACCGGGTCGCCCGTGCCGGCGCCGTATGCCGTCCGTGTGGCTGTTCTGGGACGTGCCCGGCGGCCTCGACCCGGCCGACCCGTCCAACCAGGACGCCTGAGAGTTCGTCGGCGACCAGATGTCCGCGATCCGGCTCAACGCCGAGCACGGGCGAGCGTCCTTCGCTGCCCGTGACTGGCCCTTCGAGCAGGCGTGGACGCGGTGGCGGCCCGACTCGTCGTGGACGGTGCCGGACCTGCGCGACGCCCGGCCGTCCGCGTGGTTCGACGTATCAGCGGTGCGGCGAGGGCCTCTGAACCATGGGCCGAAACGGTCCTGAGACCCGAGAGAGCACGAGGAGCACGCCATGGGCATTCCTCCGCACGCAGCCCGCCTCGCCGGCACCTGGCCGGTCCACGCAGGACGGTGGGCACCGGCGCCGTCGACCGAGGCGGCGACCCAGCGTCGCGACCGGTCGCGGCGCGGCGTCGGCGTCGTGCTTCAGCCGGCGCGCTGGGCCTCCCGCACGAGCGCCACGGCGTCCGTGTCGTCGAGGCCGGCCTGACGGGACTCCTCCACGAACCGGGCGGCGAGCGCCGCGAGCGCCGCCTCGGCCGCGTGGGCACCCGACGCGACGGTCGTACCGGCGCGGCTGTGCGCCTCGACAAGCCCCGCGGCCTCGAGCATCTTGTAGGCACGCGCGACCGTGTTGGCCGCGAGCCCGAGCTCTCCGGCCAGGCCACGAACGGTGGGCAGCTTGTCTCCCGGCAGGAGCCGACCGTCACGGATACGCGCCTCGAGCTGCGCGCGCACCTGCTCGAAGGGCGACTCGCCCGAGTCGTGGTGCACGACGAGGTCGCCGGCGACGTCGACGACGCGCGGATGGTCGGTCATCCCGCGATTGACCCATCGGACGTCACGGCTGTCAATGCGCACGGCCCGGCGGCCCCGGGAAGCAGCGTCAACTACATCGTGTAGTATCTACTACGACCTGTAGTTCCGCTGACCCTTCCGGGAGCCTCGATGGACGCGACGGACCTGGCCCGGTGGCAGTTCGCCATCACCACGGTGTACCACTACCTCTTCGTGCCGATCACGATCGGCATGTCCGCGATCGTCGCCTACTTCCACACCGCCTGGGTGCGCACGCACAACGAGCAGTGGCTCCGGCTGGCCAAGTTCTTCGGCAAGCTCTTCCTCATCAACTTCGCGCTCGGCCTCGTGACCGGCATCGTGCAGGAGTTTCAGTTCGGCATGAACTGGAGCGACTACTCGCGCTTCGTCGGCGACATCTTCGGGGCGCCGCTCGCGATCGAGGCCCTGCTCGCCTTCTTCCTCGAGTCCACCTTCCTCGGCCTTTGGATCTTCGGGTGGGGACGCATACCGGAGAAGCTCCACGCCGCGACGATGTGGATCGTGCACATCGGGACGATCCTGTCGGCGTACTTCATCCTGTCGGCCAACTCGTTCATGCAGCACCCCGTCGGCTTCACGTACAACAAGGCGACCGGCCGCGCCGAGCTCACCGACTTCTTCGCCGTGCTGACCAACAAGGTGCAGCTCGTCACGTTCCCCCACGTCCTCCTCGCCGCCTACATGGCGGGCGGCGCCGTCGTCATGGGTGTCGCGCTGTGGTGCATGAGACGAGAAGCCTTGCGCGCCAAGGACGCCGGTGAAGACCTCGCACGCAGCGACGCCCCGATGTACCGTCGCGCGACCCGCATCGCCGCCCTCGTGACGCTCGTCGCAGCGCTCGGCGTCTCCGTCACCGGTGATGTCCAGGGCAAGATCATGACCGAGGTCCAGCCGATGAAGATGGCCGCCGCCGAGGCCCTCTACGAGTCGGTCCCCGCCGGCGAGGGCGCCCCCTTCTCGGTGCTGTCGGTCGGCTCCCTGGACGGCTCGCACGCGAACGCCATCATCGAGGTCCCCGGCCTGCTCAGCTTCCTCGCGACCGGCAACTTCGACGGCGCGGTCAAGGGCATCAACGACCTCAAGGCCCTGTACGCCGACACGTACGGCGCGAGCGGCAACCCGCTCGTCGCCTCGGCGACGGGATACGCGCCGAACATCCCGACCACCTACTGGACCTTCCGTCTCATGATCGGGCTCGGCATGGCCGGCGCCGCCATCTCGATCGCCGTGCTCTGGCTGACCCGTAAGGGCCGCACCCCGACGGCACGCTGGCTGCTCTGGGCCGCAATCCTCGCCCCGTTCCTGCCGATCTTCGCCAACAGCTTCGGCTGGATCTTCACCGAGGTCGGCCGCCAACCCTGGCTCGTCTTCGGCCTCATGACCACCGCCAGCGGCGTCTCGCCCAGCGTCTCGATCGGGGAGGTCATCACCTCGATGACGGTCTTCACCCTGCTCTACGGCGCGCTCGCCGTCGTCGAGATCAAGCTCTTCCTGCACTACGTGCGCAAGGGCGCCGAGCTCTTCGAGCAGCCGCAGGACCCCGCCGACCGTGACGAGGACGCCCCCCTCGCCTTCGCCTACTGAAAGGCACTGGACCGCAATGGATCTCGCAACGTTCTGGTTCATCGTCCTCGGCATCCTGTGGACGGGGTACTTCGTGCTCGAGGGCTTCGACTTCGGAGTCGGCATGCTGCTGCCCGTCCTCGGCGGCAAGCGGTACGCCACCGACGCAGCGGACGCCGAGAAGCGTCGTCGCGTGCTGCTCAACACGATCGGCCCCGTCTGGGACGGCAACGAGGTGTGGGTGCTCACCGCCGGCGGCGCCACGTTCGCGGCGTTCCCGCACTGGTACGCAACGCTCTTCAGCGGTTTCTACCTGCCGCTGCTCGTCATCCTCGTCGCCCTCATCCTGCGCAACCTCGGCTTCGAGTACCGCCACAAGCGTCCCGAGGCATCGTGGAAGGCGCGGTGGGACCTCGCGATCTTCTGGGGGTCGGTCGTGCCGGCGTTCCTCTGGGGCGTGGCCCTGACCAACATCGTGCGGGGCGTGCCGATCGACGCGAGCAAGGAGTTCACCGGGAACGTCTTCACCCTGCTCAACCCGGCCGGGCTGCTCGGTGGATTCGTCTTCGTCGCGCTCTTCCTCACGCACGGCGCCATCTTCGTCGCC
Source organism: Terrabacter sp. 05T424 (assembly GCF_056396225.1). Taxonomy (NCBI): domain Bacteria; kingdom Bacillati; phylum Actinomycetota; class Actinomycetes; order Micrococcales; family Intrasporangiaceae; genus Terrabacter; species Terrabacter sp. 05T424. The sequence continues at coordinate 6,504 of NZ_JBFTLB010000005.1, read as the reverse complement.
CTGAAGACCGAGGGCCGGATCCGCTTGGAGGCCCGCGCCATCGCCGAGCGTGTGGGCACCCTGGCCGCAGTGCTCGCCGTGGCCCTGCTGCTCTGGCTCGGGTTCACCGACGGAAAGGCGGCGTCGTGGGTCACGACGGCCGTCGCGGCCGTCGCCCTCCTTGGTGGGCTCGCGGCCAACCGCGCCGGCCGAGAGGGCTGGGCGTTCATCGGGACCGCGATCACGATCGGCATGGCCGTCGCGACGTACTTCCTCGTGCTCTTCCCGAACGTCATGCCGTCGTCGACCAACCCGGCGTGGAGCCTCACCGTCGACAACGCGTCGAGCACCGACTACACGCTCAAGGTCATGACGATCGTCGCGCTCGTCTTCACACCGATCGTCCTGCTCTACCAGGGCTGGACGTACTGGGTGTTCCGGAAGCGTCTGGGCACCAAGCACATCCCCGACGACTCGCCACTCGAGACCGCCCACCGCTGACGATGCCCGAGGCCACCCGATGAAGCCCTTCGACCCACGACTCCTCCGGACGGTCCCCGCCGCCCGGAGGCCCGTCGGCGTGCTCGCTGCCACTGGCGTGCTGACGGGCGTCGCGACCATCGCCACGGCGTTCGCGCTGTCGGCGGTGGTCGTGGCAGTGGTCGAGCGCGGCGACCTCACGCGGCCGGCTCTGTGGCTCCTCGTACTCTTCGCCTTCAGGGCGGTCCTCGCCGCCACCACCGAGTGGGTGGGCGCCTGGGCTGGAGTCTCCGTCTCATCGGCGCTGCGCGCCGGGCTGCTGCGGACATGGGGAGCCCGCGACGCTGACTCGCGCCCCGACCCCGGCACGGCCGTGTCGCTCGCCACGGCGGGCGCATCCGCCGTCGAGCCGTATGCCGCGCGTTACCTCCCGACGCTCGTGCACGCCGCGGTGGTGCCGGCCCTCGCCATCGGCACGCTCGTGGTCGTCGACTGGCCGAGTGCTCTTGTCGTAGCCCTCACCCTGCCTCTCCTCCCGGTCTTCGCTGCCCTCATCGGGCGCGCCACCGAGGACTCGACCGAGCGCCGCTGGGCCGCCTTGGCCGCGCTCTCCGGCCACTTCCTCGACGTCGTGCGCGGCCTGCCCACGCTCGTCACCTACGACCGAGCCCGCCGTCAGGTCGAGACGGTGCGGGCGGTGAGCGACCGACACCGCCGCGCGACGATGGAGACGCTGAAGATCGCCTTCCTGTCGTCGGCCGCGCTCGAGCTGCTCGCCACGATCTCGGTCGCCATCGTGGCCGTGACGGTCGGGCTCCGCCTGTCGCACGGGTCGATGGCGCTGGGCGCCGGGCTCGTCGCGATCCTCCTCGCGCCCGAGGCGTACTGGCCCGTGCGTCGGGTCGGCGCCGAGTACCACTCCGCGGCCGACGGGGCCGTCGCCCTCGACGCGATCCTCGCCGAGCTCGACCACCCCTCTCCGCCACCGAACGCCGCGTTCGACGCCGAACGCGCTGTTAGAACACTGAGTTCGCGATCGAACGCCGCGTTCGGTGCGGGTGAGTCGGGACGGCTGGGTGGGGAGGTTCGGCTCGATGGCGTCACGTACGCGTATGCCGGATCGCCCGTTCCCGTGATCCGTGACCTCACGCTCGCGGCCGGGCCCGGGCTCACCGTGGTGACCGGCCCGTCGGGTGCCGGCAAGTCCACCGTGCTCGATCTCGTCGCGGGTCTCCGGCGCCCGGCATCGGGCACCGCGACGGCGCCCGCCGCCCACTACGTGACCCAGCGACCCTTCCTCGCCACCGGATCGGTGCGCGAGGCTCTGACCATCGGCCACCCGGCCACGGACGAGCAGCTCTGGGAGGCACTGCGCGCCATCGGTGTCGACGGCGTCGTCGCCTCCCTGCCGAGCGGGCTGTCAGCCGACCTCGGCGACGACGGCTTCGGCCTCTCGGCCGGCCAGCGGCAGCGCCTCGCGCTCGCCCGGGCGTGGCTCGCCCCCGAGACCGTCCTGCTCCTGGACGAGCCGACCGCGCACCTCGACCCCGAGGGGGCCGCACACGTCGCCCACGTCGTCGCCGAGCTCGCCGAGCGACGCACCGTCATCGCGGTCACCCACCGTGACGAGCTGCTGGCCTACGCCGACCAGCACGTCGAGGTGCGTCGCCCAGCCGCCTCCGGCTCGAGCGCCCACGACGTCGAGGAGGCCGTGCGATGAGCGCCGACACCCGTCCCGTCTGGTGGCCCACCTCGGGCACCCTGCGTGGCGGCCTGCTCGGTGGCGTCGCGACCGCCTCCGGCATGGCCCTCACCGCGACGTCGGGCTGGCTCATCGTCCGCGCGGCGGAGCGCCCGGTCATCCTCACCCTGCTGACGGCGATCGTCCTGGTCCGCGCGTTCGGCATCGCCCGGCCGGTGTTCCGCTACTGGGAGCGCCTCGTCAGCCACGACGCCGCCCTGCGCCTGCTCGCCGGTCGCAGGGCCTCGACGTACGAGTCCCTCATCCCCCTGACGCCCGCGCGGCTCGGCCGGCGGCGTCGGTCGGACGTGCTGACCGGAGTCGTCGACGACCTGACGGACGCCGTCGACGCGCAGGTGCGCGTCACCGTGCCCGTCATCTCCACCGCTATCGCCGGCAGCCTCGTGATCGCCCTGACGATGGCCCTCTCGATGCCGGTCGGCCTCGTCATGCTCGCCCTGGGCGTCGCCGTCACCCTGGTCAGCGCCCTTGCCGCGAGGCTCGAGTCCCGCTCCCTCCCAGAGCTGCTCGCTGCGCGAGCCGAGGTGAACCGGGTGAGTGAGCTCGTCGCGAGCCAGGCCACCGAGCTGCGTGCTGTCGGCGGCTGGGCGACGGCCATGACCTGGCTGGACGGCGCCCACGCCACCCTCGCCCGCAGCACGCGCCGCATCAGCGCAGGGCGCTCCGTGGCGGCATCGCTCTACCTCGTCGCCGTGGGAGCCGCCGTCGCGGCCACCGCGGTCATCGCGCGCGACCTCGACGTCGCCACACCGGTCAAGGCCCTGCTCGTGCTGACGCCGGTCGCCGTCTCGGACGCCGTCACCCCACTCGTCGACGCGATGCGCGCGCTGGCGCGGGCCAACGGCAGCGAGCGCCGCATCGACGCCCTGCTCGGCCTGATCCCGGCCGTCGCCGATCGGCCCGCAGCCACGGAGACCACCGACGAGCGCGGCACCCAGCCCGCTGCAAGCGCGCGCCCCGGCCCGACGGCATACGCCTGCGGTGTCGTCGACCTGCGCGACGTCACGGCGTCGTGGACCGGGGAGCGCACCGACCTCTCGCCCACCGACCTCACCGTCGAGCCCGGCACCGCGATCGCCGTCACCGGCGCGAACGGGAGCGGCAAGTCGACCCTGCTGGCCGTGCTCGCCAGGCACCTCGACCCCACCAACGGGAGCTACCACCTGAACGGCGACGATGCCCTCGACCTTCCTCTGTCGCAGGCACGTTCGCAGGTGGCGGTCGTCGACGACGAGACGCATGTTCTCGCCACCAGCCTGCGCAACAACCTCGTCCTGGCCAGCCCCGAGGCCCCCGACGACGCCGTCGACCGCGCGCTCGTGGCGGCTGGCCTGGGCGACTTCCGACAGGAGCTCACCGAAGGCCTCGACACGGTTCTCGGCGCCGGCGGCCGTGGCCTCTCCGGTGGGGAGCGCGCCCGTCTCGGCATCGCCCGGGCGCACCTCAGCGCGCGGCCGCTCGTGCTCCTCGACGAGCCGGTCGCCCACCTCGACCCACCCACGGCGCGCGCCGTCGTCGAGGACCTCACGTCACTCACCGACGGGACGGGCACCAACGGCAACGCCCGGACGATCATCATGGTGACGCACCGCGACGACGGGGCCGACCTGTTCGACCGTGTCGTCGAGGTGCGGCGCCGGCCATCGGCGACGATGGCTCCCACCGCGGTCACCCAGCCGGACGACCGCACGCACGAAGCCGGCCGACAGCGTCGGCAGGGCCGATAGATTGGAACTGCCATGCCCAGCACACCACGCAACCGCCTCGGCGATCTCGAGCGCGCCGTCATGGAGGAGCTCTGGGGCACCGCCGACGCCCACCCGGAGGGCCGCACGGTGCGTGAGGTCCACGACTCCATCGGTGTCGAGCGGGGCCTCGCCTACACGACCCTCATGACAGTGCTCGACCGCATGGCGAAGAAGGACCTCGTGGAGCGGGAGCGCGACGGCCGCGCCTGGCGCTACCGGCCCGCGTCGAGCCGCGCCGAGCTGACGTCCGAGTCGCTCCACCACACGCTCGGCGAGCTCGCCGGTGACACCCGCCGGTCGGCGCTGCTGCACTTCCTCGGCGAGTCCACACCGCAGGAGATCGACGAGCTCAAGGCAGCGCTCGCCGAGCTCGAGGCCCGCCGACCCGACGACCGCAGAGCCTGACCCGTGCTCGTCGTCGCGGGACTCGTCGCCCTGGCGGTCCTGCTGGCTTGGCCGGTCCCCCGCGCCCTCGCCCGGGTGACCAGCCTGCGACGCGCCCCCCGGGCAGCGCTCGTGCTCTGGCAGTCCACCGCCGTGGCCGCAGTGCTCGCCGCCCTCCTCGCCGCGCCTGCAGCCCTGCCGGCACTGCTCGGGCAGCAGGTGCGGCTGTCGCAGAGCTGGCCGACCGTGACCGTCGCCGCTCTCCTCAGCGCCGTCGTCGCGATCCGGCTCCTGCTGTCCGGCGACCGCGTCGGCCGCAACCTGCGCGCCGCCCGGCGCCGCCACCGCGACCTCGTCGACCTGCTCGGCACGCCCGGAGAGGGCGCCGACCGCCACATGCGCGTCCTCGAGCACACGACCCCGACGGCATACTGCGTGCCCGGCGTGCGACGCCGCGTCGTGCTCACCCAGGGCACCCTCGACCGCCTCGGTCCCGACGAGCTGACCGCCGTGCTCGCCCACGAACGCGCCCACCTCGCTGCCCGCCACGACCTCGTCATGGAGTTCTTCACGGTCGTGCATGAGGCGATGCCGCCGTTCCTGCGCTCCGAGGCCGCGCTGCGCGAGGTGCACCTGCTCATCGAGGTGCTCGCCGACCGGGCCGCCGTGCGCCGTGCCGGCGCGGTCAACACAGGGCGCGCGATCGTCGCGATGGCCGGCGGCCCCAAGCCGGTCGGCGCCATGGCGATGGCCGACAGCACCCGGGTCGCGAGCGCCCGCATCCAGCTGCTCGACGCCCAACGCATCGCAGGCCTGCCCATCGCCGTCGTCGCCGCAGCCATGTATGCCGTGTCGACCCTCCTCGTCGCCGCTCCCCTCGTGCTCTACGGACTCGCGATCACCGAGCTGTCGCTCGTGTGACGCCCCCGGCGCCGCCCTCGATAGGGTGAGCGCATGCGCGTACTCGTCAGTGGCGGAACCGGTTACATCGGCTCGCACACCGTGGTCCAGCTCGTCGCGGCGGGGCACGACGTGCTCATCGTCGACAACTTCGGCAACAGCAAGCCGAGCGTCGTCAACCGCCTCGAGGCCCTCACCGGCCGGCACCTGCCGGTGCACTCGTTCGACCTCACCGACCACGACAAGACCGAGCACCTCTTCGCGAACGAGCCGATCGACGCGGTCATCCACTTCGCGGGCCTCAAGGCCGTCGGCGAGAGCGTCGAGCTGCCCCTGGAGTACTACGAGAACAACCTCGGGTCGACCTTCTCGCTCGTGCGTGCGATGCGCCGCCACGGCGTGACCAAGCTCGTCTTCAGCTCGTCGGCCACCGTCTACGGCACCGACCAGGAGGCTGCGACCGAGGAGCGCCCGACCTTCGCGACCAACCCGTACGGCTGGACCAAGGTGATGCAGGAGCAGATCCTGCGCGATGTCGCCGTCGCCGACCCGTCCATCCGCGTCGCGCTGCTGCGCTACTTCAACCCGATCGGCGCCCACGCGTCGGGCACCATCGGCGAGGACCCGCAGGGCATCCCGAACAACCTCGTGCCCTACATCGCGCAGGTCGCCGTCGGTCGCCGTGAGTTCCTGTCGGTCTACGGCGACGACTACCCCACCCCCGACGGCACCGGCCAGCGCGACTACATCCACGTCGAGGACCTCGCCGCCGGCCACCTCGCCGCCCTCACCCGCCTCGGCACCATGGACGAGCCCGTCGGCACGTGGAACCTCGGCACCGGCCAGGGCACGTCCGTGCTCGAGATGCTGCACGCGTTCGAGCGCGCCGTGGGTCGCGAGCTGCCCTACCGCGTCGTCGACCGCCGACCGGGTGACGTGGCGGTCTCGTTCGCCGACCCGGCCAAGGCGAACCGTGAGCTCGGCTGGGCCGCGACACGCACCATCGACGACATGTGCGCCGACACGTGGCGCTGGCAGCAGGCCAACCCCACCGGCTACCCCGACTGACCGCCCAGCCCAGCCCACCCCGTCGGGAASTGGGCACTCGACCAAGGCAGGCCCGTCGGGAAGTGGGCACTCGACGGGAACAGCCCGACGCAACCTCCCGTCGAGTGCTCACTTTCCCGCACCCACCCCGTCGGGAACTGGGCACTCGACCAAGGCAGGGGCATCGGAAAGTGGGCACTCGAC
>NZ_JBFTLB010000004.1:0-373145 GCF_056396225.1 Terrabacter sp. 05T424 | reverse complement strand
GACCACCACGCTGCCGGTGCGGAACGTCAAGGCGTTCCACCCGCGAGCCTCGAACGAGTAGTCGAGCAACACGACGGGCCTACGATGGCCAGCAGTCGACCACGGATCGACCCCTACTTTTCTAGCCCTGGTGTCGCACATCAGGTGGCGGAGAAACGTCGCACCTCAGCTGACGGATCACATCGTATCCCGATTGCGCGTCCGCGCTCGGGCAGCGGCACCTTCGGACGTCTTCGTGTGCTCGGCCAGCGAGAGCGAATCGTCCACTCGAGAGGTCCGCGAGACGGTCATGGCGACCGGATGGGGTCTTGTTCCTGGGTTGCCACCCAGGAGGCGAGCAGGGCGAGGGCTTGCGCGGTCGGCGATGTCGGCTCGGCGGTGAAGATCGTCATGCTCAGGCCCGGCTCGGATCTGAGGTCCATCGTCTCGTAGGCGAGCTCGAGGTGGCCGACGACCCCGTGGTGGTAATGCTTGGTACCGCCCGCATGGGTGCGGACGTTGTGGGCGCCCCACCGGCGGCGGAACTCATCGCTGCGGGTGCAGAGTTCGCCGACCAGGTCCTGCAGGTCCTTGTTGTGCGGGTCCTCGCCTGCGGCGGTGCGCAGGTTGGCGACCGTGATGTCAGCCATGTGATCCCAGTCTGGGTACAGGCGGTGGGCGGCGGCGTCCAGGAAGGCGAATCGGGCGAGGTTCGGCGGCCGGCTCGTGTCCGCCCAGACGTCCGCGTACAGGGCCCGGCCCAGGTGGTTGGCAGCGAGCAGATCGGACCTGTTGTTGCCGACGATTGCAGGTCCGGTCGTGATGGAGTCCAGGGCCCATTGCAGGCTCGGCGGCGCCGTCCAGGGGGCGGTGCTTCGCCGGCGGGGTCGCATCGCGGCGGTGGTGCCGTCGGCGGCCTTGGCGAGGTTGAACAGGTGGCGGCGTTCGGCGTCGTCGAGCTGCAGGGCGCGGGCGATCGCATCGAGGACCCCGGCCGATACTCCACCCAGCGAGCCGCGCTCGAGCTTGGCGTAGTACTCGACGCTCACCCCGGCCAGAGCAGCCACCTCGCTTCGCCGCAGTCCGGGAACCCGACGCTGCCCCGCTTGGGGCACCCGGGCCTGCTCGGGGGTGATGTTGGCTCGCCGCGAGGTCAGGAACTCGCGGACTTCGGCACGGTTGTCCACGTCCATTACGGTAAGGGCGGCTCGCCTGCGCAGCGATGCCCTGTCAGTACACCCATCGACAGTGACTTTTCCACCGCCTGGGGCGGGGGTCTCCTTAGGGCATGAACATTGCGCTCGCGCGGGGCTCCCGCGTATCGGCGGCCGCCGCACTGGTTCCGGCGACGCTGGCCGTCCTGCTAGCCTTCTGGTCGCTTCCCGCAGGGGTCGGTCCCGACACCCCGGCGCCAGCCGCCCGGGGTCCGGTCACCGCGGCCAGCGCACTGCCTCGTGCGGTGGATCTCAGCCGGGTGGTGCTTCATTTGCCGGAGGCTTCGGCGACGATCGCGCTGGACGAGACGCCGGCGGCTCGGGCGTTCGCCGCGATGCTGCCGCTGCGGCTGGCCCTGAGTGACCCGATGGGGCAGGCGAAGTCCGGACCGCTGCCGGACCGGATCGATGTCACCGGCGCCACCCGGGCGACCGATCCGGTCGTGGGAGTCCTCTACTACTGGCCCCCGACCGGCGACATCGCCATCTTCTACGAGGACCTCGGGCAGTCCGTCCCCGGGCCCGGTCTGGTTCGCCTCGGAGTTGTGGACGACGGCCTCACCGCGATCAGCCAGGCCGGTAACAGGTTTCCCGTCCACATCGACGCGGCGGACAGCCCAGCGGCGGGCGGGCCCGGGACCTCCTCACCGGGCTTGCGCTTGCTTCGCGGATCTTCGATGACCATGTCTGGCGCGGAAGGGCACCGGCACGCCTTGCCGCCCAGTGCCCCACGTCGGCGAACACCCCCGGTCGGGGACGGACCCATCGTCTGGTCGTGACCGGCTGTACGAAGCCAGGGGAGGCTAAGTCGACGGGGCAGCCGGGGGGCGCGTGCTGAACCGGGGCTGGCCGCCGAACCCAAGGAGCTGTACGCCGTCCCGGGTGCCGGTCACGTGGACCTCTACGACCAGACGGACCTGATCCCCTTCGACACGCTCGACGAGTTCTTCACCAAGAACCTCGCCGGCTGAGCGTCGCCCCACCCACTTGCCAGGCGCGTTCGGCGTGAAAAGAGGAACCCCATGGATACCGATACGATTCCGGCCGCGCCATGCGTCGGGGCCCCAGCGACTTCGGCAGCGGGCAACGCCACCCCAAGCTCCAGACCAAGCTCGAGACCAAGCCCTACGGCGACTGCTCGACCGGGTGAGAAGGAGCGGCTCCCCAAGGTCGTCTACGTGCTGGCGCTGGGCACCTTCCTGATGTTGACCACCGAGTTCGTCGTCGCCGGCATCCTGCCGGAGGTCGCGACCGCCCTGCAGGTCACCCTGGCCCGAGCCGGGCTGCTGATCACCGTCTTCGCGGTGGGCATGATCATCGGCGCGCCCCTGATGAGTCTGCTCACGCTGCGGCTGTCGAAACGGTTGACGCTGGAGCTGGCCCTGGTGGTCTTTGCGATCGGACACGTCGTGGTCGCGCTCGGCTCGGACTTCACCCTGCTGCTCGCCGCTCGCTTCGTCACCGCCCTGGCGACCGGAGCGTTCTGGGCGGTCGCCGCCGTCGTCGCCACCGGCTCAGCGGGCCCGACCTCGGGCGCACGCGCCATCGGCGTGGTCGGCGCGGGCGGGGCCCTCGCGACGGTGCTCGGTGTCCCGCTGGGCGCGTTCATTGCGCAGGCCGTCGGCTGGCGCGGCACCTTCTGGGCACTGGCGGTCGCGGCCACCCTCGCCACGATCCTCATCGCGCGCCTCGTCCCCGGCGACACCGCGACCCGCCCCGCGCCCTCGATCCGCAGTGAGCTGGCCGGACTTCGGTGCGGCCGGTTGTGGCTCGCCTTGCCGGCGTGCGCGACCACGACCGGTGGGGTACTGGCCGCGTACTCCTTCATCACCCCGATCCTCACCGAGCAGGCCGGCGTACCAACGCCCCTCGTTCCACTGGTGCTCACCGGCTTTGGCATCGCCTCGTTCATCGGCACCCTGCTCGGCGGCCGCTTCGGCGACGCTCATCCGGGGACCGTCACGATCCTGACCCCCGCGGTGACCACGTTCCTGCTGCTGGGGATCAGCCTGCTCGCGGGCGCCCCCTGGCTGACCACCGCCCTCGTGGTGCTGCTCGGGCTGTTCGGCCTCAGCGCGAACGGCGTGCTGATTCACCTCGCCGTCCGCTTCGCCGGGGCGGCAGCCACCCTTGGGTCGACTCTGAGCGTGTCAGCCTTCAACGTCGGCACCGCCATCGGGACGGCTATCGCAGGCTTCGCCTTGACCTCGCCCCTCGAGACCAGAGGCCCCGCAACGGTCGGCACCGTCATCGTCGCCCTCACGCTCATCCCCACGATCACCCTCGCGAACCTCCGCCGCCACCGCGGCGACCGCCGCACGGCAGAGCCCCACACCACGCAGAGCAGGAACACCGGAGGCAGCACACCATGACCATCCACTACGACTACACCGGACAGGTGGCCTTCGTCACCGGCGCTAGCTCCGGCATGGGCCTGGCGGCCGCGCAGGCCTTCGCCCGAGCCGGTGCCTCCACCGTCCTCGTCGACATCGACGAGCCCGCCGTCCGGGCGGTTGCCGCCGACCTCGTGCACCAGGGGTACGAGGCCCTCCCGGTGGTGTGCGACGTGACCGACGAGGCCCAGGTCGCGTCAGTGTTCGCCACCGTCGCCTCGACGTACGGCCGCCTGGATGCCGCCTTCAACAACGCCGGCATCATGATCCCCGCCGCACCCACGGCCGACACGAACAATGCGGTGTTCGACCGCGTCATGGCCGTCAACGTCCGTGGCGTCTGGAACTGCCTGAAGTACGAGATCGCGCAGATGCGGGCCCAAGGCTCCGGTGCCATCGTCAACAACTCCTCGATCGGCGGTCTCACCGGCAGCGCCAACCGGTCCGCCTACTCGGCCACCAAGCACGCCCTGCTCGGGCTGACGAAGTCCACCGCGCTGGAGACCGGCGCCCAGGGCATCCGCGTCAACGCGGTCTGCCCCGGCACGATCGACACCCCGATGGTCGACCGGATGTTCGCCGCGGGCGACCTGGACCACGGCGCCTCCGTCGCCGCCTCCGCCATCCCCCGACTCGGCCGGCCCGACGAGGTCGCCGCCGCCGTGCTGTGGCTCTGCAGCCCCGGCGCCTCCTACGTCACCGGGATCGCCCTTCCCGTCGACGGCGGCTACACCGCCAACTGAGGAACCGCCTGGCACACGCACGCCGGACGCAACTGAACCCGACCGGACTCGACCATCAGTCGGTCCCCGCCCCCAACTGGAACAACGAAAGAAGACACACAAATGCGCGCAACGCTGATGTACGGGCCCGGCGACGTCCGAGTCGAGAACGTCCCCGATTCCCGCATCAAGAGCCCGACCGACGCACTGGTCCGCGTCACCGCGTCCTGCATCTGCGGGAGCGACCTTCACCCGTACCACTCGATGTCCCCATCGAACGGCCCAGCGCGGATGGGGCACGAGCTCATCGGCATCGTTGAGGAGGTCGGCTCCGCGGTGACCACCGTCAAGAAGGGCGACCTGGTCGTGTCACCCTTCGCGATCTCGGACAACACCTGCCAGTTCTGCCGCGAGCACCTGCAGACCTCCTGCACGCACCCCGAAGGGACGTTCTGGGACGGCATCCCGGACGAAGGGGGCCAGGCCGAGGCCGTGCGCGTTCCCCTCGCGGACGGCACCCTCGTCAAGCTGCCCGTCGCGGCGGACTCTGCGCTCATGCCGTCACTGCTGACGCTCTCCGACGTGCTCGGCACCGGCTACCACGCGGCAGTGAAGGGCGGGGTCAAGCCCGGCTCCCGCGTCACGGTCATCGGCGACGGAGCGGTCGGCCTGATGGCGGTCCTGTCCGCCAAGCGGCTCGGCGCGGAGCAGATCATCCTGATGGGCCGACACCGGGCCCGCACTGACCTCGGCATCGAGTTCGGCGCCACGGACGTCGTCGTGGAACGCGGAGAAGAGGGCATCGCCCGAGTCCGCGAGCTCGCCGGCGGCCACGGCTCACACGTCGTACTCGAGGCGGTCGGCCACATGCCCGCCTATGAGCAGGCTATCGGGATCATCCGCCCTGGCGGCACCATCAGCCGGGTCGGCGTGCCCCAGTACGAGGACGGGCCGGTCGGGTTCGCCAGCCTCTTCGGCGGCAACATCACCCTCACCGGCGGCCCGGCCCCGGTCCGGGCCTACATCGACGAGCTCCTGCCTGAGATCCTCAACGGCAGCATCGAACCCGGCAAGGTCTTCGACGCCACGACCAACCTGGGCGGCGTCCCCGCCGGTTACGCGGACATGGACGAGCGCAGGAGCCTCAAAGTGCTCATCACGCCCTGACGAGGGTGCGGCGGCCAACGAATCTGGTGGCCAGCCGCTCACCACGGTGCACCGCGACGGTGACATGCGCACCGAGCGACACTTCGCGTGCGCACCGCTCATCGAGGCGACGGAGGGGACCATCCCGGGCGCAGTCGGAGGAGCGCAGCCCATCCTGAGGGCGGCATGACCCGGCGTAGTGGCTTCGGATGTGTCCGCAGGCCAAGGGGCAGCCTGGGACCGGCCGCGGGCCAGGCTGGTGTCGTGTCGGGCGTTCTACCGATAGCGCCTGCCGTCGGCACGGGGTTCGATGGTCGGGACGATGCACCCAAACCAACTCGATCCCAAGCAGGAGGGAGCATGAGCGACACCCATTTGGGTGAATGGCGACCTGTGCCCGGCGAGCCGGGCTGCGAGTTCCGACTCGTTTGCAGGGTCAGAGCGGTCGATGGCCAGCCCGGAGTCATGGACTACGAGGTCTACGTTGACGTCCGCCGAGCGTACGAGGGTTCGGAGGCTGCCGGACGGCGGGTGGGGTGACCAACACTGGCGGTCGTAGTCCCCCCAAGAGCGGCATGTGCGTGAATCGTGCTGGCCGATACTTGATGCAGCAGTTGGACGGCGAGGTCTGCAACGTTTCGGTTGGGAGGGCGGTCTCAGTGGATGTGGCAACGAGGACAAGTGAAGCGCCGGCATGGGTTGCGTGGTCTGCGGCGACGGTGCTGGCCGCCGTCGGCGTCTTCTTCCTTGTGGCGCAGCTGGACCCCTTTCTGGTCTTGGCCGTGCTGCCACTGGTCGTCGTCCTCGCGCTCATTGGGGAGCATGCGCGTCGGCACGGTGACGTCCCTTCCCGCGGGTGGTACTGGGTTGCCACAGCCTTTGTGGCAGGGCTCCTGATCTATGGAGGTGCTTACTGGGTCTATGGCCTGACGCACCCGCCGATGGCTAGCTGAAACGAGAGCACAGCGGCATGAGCGAGCACTTCAGCGAACGGCGACGTGGAGGTCCAAGCGGTCGCAACAAACATCGAACCCGCTGTGGCGCGGACACTTGATGTCGTCACTACTCGGGCAGAAATAGAGGTCCGAGCAGCCGCAGTCATGAACGACCCGGGACCAGGCCCGAGCGATTCGGGCGCCGGTGGCTGCAGCTTGATCGTCCGACGTCACGCGACGAGGTTAGCCGGGGCGGTCGAGAAAGATCGACATGATTGACGATTGGCGAACGATCAGGAGAGAACGCGGCGGATCCTCGGCAGCCCGCCCGGACGGCGGCAAATCGGCGTGTCCATGCCCGGCCCGGGAGCGACTCGCGAGGCAAAGTCGGTGCCCACCGTTACCTTGGCGCCATGCAGCTCGCTCAGGTCTTTACCGTGATGATCGCCTCGCCCTCCGACGTGCCTGACGCTCGCCAGGCGGTCTATGACTCGCTCACCGAATGGAACGACGCCAACACGAGACACCGGAACGTGATTCTCCTGCCCTTGAAATGGGAGACGAGCGCCGTTCCGCAGATGGGCAGCGACGGGCAGGACATCATCAATCACCAGCTCGTTGACGATGCCGACATAGTGATCGCGCTGTTTGGAAGTCGGCTCGGACAGGAGACCGCACGCGACCTCTCCGGTACCGCCGAGGAGATGAACCGAGCCCACGGCGCAGGAAAGCCAGTGCACCCGTTCTTCTCGGACGGACCGTTGCCGCGTGACGTAGACACCGACGAGCTCAAACGGCTGCGCGACTTCCAGAAGAAGTTGGAGGGGCTCTACAGCACCTTCGCCAACCCGGGGGAACTGCGGAACAAGGTCTGGCAGGCCATCGAGCACGACATCGCCAAGCTGCAGCAAGACATCGACCAACCGGTAGAGACAAAGGGTGGTGTGGACTTTCTGGTTCAGCCCGCGAGCGAGCGCCTGCCGAAGACTGACAGTCGTGGTCGCCTGACTCACGAGACTAAGCGCTGGATCGAGCTGACGAATCGGGGAGACGTCGACGCAGAGAACGTCGTTGTGGAAGCAGCCCCGGACGCAAACTTCTGGCTTCACTGGGCCGGTCCGACGACAATCCAGCACGGCCAGATGCGCAAGGTGCCCGTGACCTACAGCATGGCCACGTCCAGGGCCGCAATCGTCGTCAAGTGGACCGAGTCGGGAGTCGAGCACAGCAGGCAGTTCGACATCGACTGACGCCTCCTCCCCGCGTTCGGACGTCGTTCGTCGAGGGTCGCCGAGTTCGCCCGGCGCGCGTGTCAGGATGACCGCTGTGACCGACCACGCCGACAGACAACGTCAGGTGGCTCCCAGCTACTGGCAACGCTTCCAAAGCCGGCTGCCCTGGGCTGCCGCGGTATGCGCGGTGATCGGCCTCGTTCACGGTCTGACCGCTGGACGGTCTGGCATAGCCGTCGTGACCTACACGCTGAGCGCCATGGCCACCACAGCGTTCGTTGGTGCTCCAGTGGTAACCCTGCTACTCGCTGCTGTTCCTTCCAAGCGCGGTCCCGCGCTCAAATCGGAACGCGGGCCCTCGGCTAACCGCTAGCTGGCCCGTCGCTGCTGGACGGACGTCTCGTCGAAAGCGGCAGAAGAACGGGCGTAGTCGTCCTCAGAGTGGCACTATCCACCAGCGGCGGATCCGGTCGTTTTGATGGAACGCGGTGTGCGCCTGCTTCCTGCCGCGATAGTCATCGCGATTAAGGCCTCGAGCGCGTTCGGTGCGCGACGCTAGGAACGGCCCATATGTGGAACGCCGGTTTTCGGCGTCGCGTGAGGCAACCCGGCGCGTGGGTCAATGTCTCTGTAGCGGTAGGAGGTGGGTTCTCTGGACCGGCAAGAGCAGTTCGAGTCTTTCGTGGTTGCGCATGGCGCCGCCGCGGTGCGGGCGGGGCGTGCTCTGACCGGGGACTGGCACGCCGGATCCGACCTTGCCCAGGAGTCGCTGACGCGCTTGTACCTGGCGTGGCCGCGGCTTCGCGATCAGGCCGCCGCGTGGACCTATCTGCGACGGACGATGGTTCGACTGCATTTGCGCCAGCGCAAGCGGCTCTGGAGCCGCGAGATCCCGAGCAGTGAGGTGCCAGCGGGCGCACGCACGAACGACGGGGCGGCGCGGGACGACCAGGTGCTAGAAGCGTTGTCGACGCTGCCGCCGGGACAACGCGCGACTCTCGTGCTGCGGTTCTGTCTGGACATGTCCGTGGACGACACGGCCGCAGCGCTCAGGTGCACGACCGGCACGGTGAAGAGCCAGACCTCGAAGGGCTTGGCCGCGATGCGAACGCGGCTGGAGAGCCAGTCGGGCACACGAAGGGCAGAGGTGAAGGCGCCGTGAACGACGAACAAGTCAAGGACGCGCTGCGGGGTCTCGGTGGCTCGGGCATCGCGCCCGATCTTCAGGTGGGGCTGATCGTGGCTGACGCACAGGCCCGCCGGCGGCGACGCTACGTGGGCGCGGGCGTTGGGGTGCTGGTGCTGCTCGCTGCCCCGTATACGGTCTGGGCGGCAACGCAGGGCAACGCCGGCGCCGCCCCGGTGGCCGGACCAGTGACGCGCCACGAGACCGAGCGACCCGCCAGCAACACGGGGTCGACGCCCACCACAGGCACGTCACCGGCGCCTGCACCGATGGCTCCGGCCTGCCCGCCAGCGTCCCCCCTTCTGGTCCAGGACGCATCCCCCGATGCAGCCATTCAGTCCCAGCCGGCCCGCGCCGCAGCCGGCGGCACCGTGACCTTCAACGCCGCCCAGAAGGCACACAACGCCCCTGATCGCCCGATCGTGACCCTCCAGCTCATCGTCGCCCGCCCGGAGGGCGAATGGACCGCAGAACGTCACCGGGGCGGACTCAAGCTCCACGGGCTCTCAGACCTTAAGAGGTCAGAGAACCAGATCGCGGCATCGCGGATCGTCACATCGCCAGGCGGTGTGGAGACCCTGACAATGTCGGTTCCGGCAACGACCGCTCCTGGTCGCTATCCCGTCTACATCGTCACGACGTGGCCCGGCCCGTCCCTGTGCGGGCACACGAACAAAGACACACGAACGCCCCAAGGGTCGTCCTGGGGACRGGCCGGCACTCTCGTCGTGACTCCTGCACCGCGCTGAGGGTCGGAATCTCATGAGCCGGGCGCAACCAGAGCCGCACGCGCGCGCCGCGGAGCTGAGGACGTGGGTTCGGGTCCTGGTGGATGCGTCGTCAGCCTGTCTCGCCCTTGCGCTGCTAGCCGGGTGCGCAACAGGCACAGCAGAATCCGGGTCCGCGGCGTCCCTGCGGAGCCCTGTGCCCGTCGAAAGAGCCGCACGCTGGTGTACGGCCGTACTGCGACACCACGCCGGACAGTTCGAGGGCATAACCTTGCAGAACTCGGTCGCCACCACCGTGGCAGCCGCGCAGGCATGGCGAGACGTCCAAGGAGAAAGCTCAGGCTTCGTCGAGGACCTGCAGTCCCGCTTCCCCGCCCTGGCCTCCTTGGCGCCCGAGGACCACCTTGCCGTCTGCCTCTTCACTGGGGAGCCACGACCGATCTCGCAACCCGCTCCCGCACGCCTGCCCGCCGTCGGCATGCGAGTGTTCGTGACGCCGTCCGGGGCCTACGTTGTCGACGCGATCGGGCCACACGCAGCCTTGGCGGCGGAAATCGCACGGCTCCGATAAGGGGCTGCTCTCCAGCGGGCGCCGACGCCCACTCCTCGACTCGTCGCCGTCGCCAACGCTTTGCACCCGCCCCCCGCCACCGGCCACCTGGCAGGCATCCACGCGATCGCTCCGCGGCAAATGAGGACGTCAAGGCCCGGCGAGGCGTTCGGCAGGTCCCGGCGATGGATACTGCGCCTGTGAGCGTACGAGTGCGGGACGTCTGGCTGTGGCCCGATGGTGGGCGAGTCGCGCGTCCTTGGATCGCCGAGTCGGCCGGGGGCGATGCCCTGGCGAAGGCCGGTGCTGTCGTGGCCACACAGTTGAAGATTCTGCTGGGCTCGCACGAGGCGCGGTTGCGGTCCGCAAGAGTCCAGGTGATGGTCGCTGATGAGCCCTGGCCGGACGATCACGTGGAACTGACCGTGTTCGACGACCTGATGGAAGGCGGCGAGGCAGGCAGGGTGGTCGTGCCGGCGACGGTGGCGCAGCTGAGCCTCGAGCAACGTTGGTGGCTGGCATTCACGGTATTGCGTCGCGCATGCGAGGAGTTGGCGCTGGTCGCTGACGAAGACGTAGGTCCGTGGTCGCAGATGGCTGTTGAGCTGCTGGCGCGCGGTCCAGTCGAGCGGCTTGCCAGCGCATGGAAGGCGGCCCCCGACCGTCGACACCGGGCCCGTCTGGTGACCGAGCTGCGGGTGGACCGGCCCAGCGAGACATGGATCGAGGTAGCGCGCCGCGGCCAGGAGGAGCCGATGGGACGCAGCAAGATGGTGCACGCGGCCCCGTCTCGAGGCAGGCTCGAAGCGCCTGTGTGGCTCGACTCGACCACGGCGGCGGTCGGGTTGCTTGTCGACCGAGGTGGGCGCCTGCTGCGCTCCGCGGAACTGGTGGCTGGCCTAGACGACCTTCAGGCGGTGGCGCCGCTGGCGGTGATGGCGCTCGGCACAGAGCCGCAGGTGCCCACCGTCCGGGTGACGCACTTCAGCACGCGCGACCCTGCCCGACCGGCTGACGTCGTGATCGGTGCGATCAACGGACAGCCGTCGCTACTGCCTCGCGAGCACCGGCTGGCCTGGCGGGCCGTTGGGCAGGCACGGCTGCCGGAGTTGAAGGAGTGGTGGTCAACATCCGGGCTGGCCACCTTGGACGTCTCCGCGGTGTGCTTGGCGGAGGCTAGCCGGCCCTCAAGCTGGCTTGATGGGCGAGATCTGTCGGTCGAGGTGCCCCTCAACCCGCGGGCGACTGCCGAAGTGGAGCCGGAACAGGCTGCACTGGATGCGCTGCAGGTTGCGGTAGGCGTAGCGGCCCGGAGAGCAAAGATCGCCCCTCTGACCCTGACGTAAGGTCGCGGTCGGCGCCCTCCGCGCGGCATGACCAGACGTCTCAAGTGCGTCGGTCGAACCGCTTTACTGGGCCCGTGACCCCAGCCCAGACTCCCAGACGGCCAGAGCCGTTCAGGCCGTCCCGCGAGCTGCGTGACCTCGAAGAAGAACTCGCGTGGGCACCCACTTGGCCGGGCTGGGGGTTCCTAGTGCTCTGCGTGCTAGGCGTGGCTGCCGGCTGGGCTGGGAGTTGGACGGGCTGGGAGTGGCTCACGACTCTCGCCCTCGGATTCGTTCTGTGCGCCTGCATCGTCGCCGTGAGGCGCGTCCGGCAAGTTGTTCGAATCGCGTGGCGAACGCACTTGTTGCGTCGGCAGGAGCGTCAGGCGTGGCGTTCGCGCACGCAACGCGAGGGATGACCTGACGTACCAGGAGCGGCATGACCGGGCGTGCGGTCTGCGACTCCTCTTGGGCGGCCGTCCCAGGCGCACCGAGGGTCGCAAGGGTCGGTGAGGGAGCGAACGTGCGACACTCCGCGCATGGCCGTCAGCGAGGACCAGGTCGAGGTACGCCGGCGCCGCACCATTCCGGGGCGGGTCCGTTGGCTGATGCTTGTCCTGGCGGGCTGCCTGGTGGTTGCGTCCGCATTGGTGGCGTACGTGCTGGGGGTCTTCACCCGGAACGCCAGTCCCTACGAGGCCTTGGATGCCTACACGTCGGCCGTGACGACGGGCGACCGGGATGCTTTGGAGGCGGCTATCGTCGACAGCCCTCGACGCGGCGCCCTCATCGACCGCCATGCCGGCAAGCCCATGACGCCCACGGCCGTTTCAATGGAGCAGACGGTCTCCGGGGTGTGGTGGAGCGTTGAGATCCGGTACGAGCTTCCCGGGGAGCCGCCCAACTCCGAGCAAGTGCTCGTCCATCCCAGGGATGACTCGCCGGACCGGCTGATGGACTACGTGGTCGAACCAGCGCCGTAACGACCACCGGGCTACCGCACCGCGGCGGCCTGCTCGCGCCTACTTGCCGATTGCGCTGCGGATTTCCACCGTCAGCGGCATGGTCGGGCGATCGTAGTCGCCCTCAGCGCGGCATGGTCGGTAATCGCCTAAGCATCGCTCGGAAATCGTGCGCGATGCGGCACAGTGGCGATCGTGAATCCAGAGTTGGAGCAGCGGTTGCAGGCGGCTGCGTGCCTTGACCTAGAGGACCTCGTCGACCTCGGATGCGACCTGGCGGAGGTCGGCCTGTTGTCCGATGCCGAGGGGTGCTTTCGTCGGGCGTCTGACCTCGGCTCCGCACGAGCGTCGTTCAACCTAGGCAACTGTCTGGCCGAGCAGGAGCGGTGGGTCGAAGCCGTGACCCTTTACGAGATCGCCCTCGACCGCGGCGAGAGCGACGCGTGGCTGAACTTGGGCTTGGTCCTTCACGAACTCGGCGACCTCGCTGGGGAGATCCGGGCGTACCAGAGCGCTGAAGCGGCCGGCGATAGCGGCGGCCCTCTCGGACTGGCCTTCGCCTTTCGCGAGCAGGGAGACAGAGAGGCAGCGATGGAGGCCGCACAGCGCTCCGCCGCGGCCGGTAACGACACCGCAGCTGCCGTGGTCGCCTGCTGGCAGTGGTGCACATCCCTTGACCCCAGCCTTGAGCCCACCCTGCGGGCGGGCGCTGATCACTTCGCGTCTGCCCGGGCAGACCTGGGGCACCTGCTGGTCGCGACCGGACGCATTGAGGAGGCCCGAGATGTCCTGGAGCATGGCATGAAGCTGGGTGAAGTCGAGAGCATGCTGCCGCTCGGCAACCTGTACTTAGACCTGCTCCACGACGACGAAGCCGCCGAGGCTGCCTACCGGGCCGGCGCTGCTCTGGGAGACGCGCATTCGCATCACAACCTGGCCCTCCTACTCGAGGGGAACGGCGACCTTAGCGGGGCAGAGCGGCACTATCGGGCAGCCATCGAGGGTGGGGACACTCTCTCGGTCCGCGCTCTTCGTGACCTGCTGGACGAGTAGGTCTTCCACCCGCAGAAGCGCCAGCGCTTTGCGGCGTTCAACGTCCAGTCCTCGACACCATCGCTCGGAGCGCGGCATGTCCAGATGCTTCCTGCGACCTACCGAGCGGAGATGGCCTGCGCGGCTGGGGTCTGCCCCATGAGTGACGTGCGCGAGGAGTCCCCGCCGGACGAGCGCACGGTTTGGCGAACGGAGGCCGCAGCCGTTGGCGCCGCACTCGGCGGTTTGGCCATCGCTTTCGGTGCCTACTTGGTTGTCTCGTGGTTGCTCCCGGTTGGGGCTGACTGGATCGCTCGCGCTGTCTCTGCTGCCCTGGGCTTCTGGCTGGCGAGGCTCGCCTATCGCCGCGTGCTTCGCTCTCAAGGCTTCGAGTCGTCGGGGCTGGGGGTCCGGCTTAAGGATGGCCACTGAGGCCTGACCTGCTCGCGGCATGACAGTGCGTCTCCTGCCACGATCGTCGGTGGACCGAGTGAACTATGAAGTGATCGCCGGGCGTCTGCCGGGCCTCCTCATCCGGTTGGGCGACCGGCTGCCAGACAGCGACGTCACGGTGATCGGCGAGTTCATCGACGCGAACGAACCTGGTCTCGGACCCACCACCTCGAGAGCCGCCACGTCACGTGCGGGCCTTCAGGGCGAGGGCGACTCGCATGCGTAAGGGCGGTGGCGCCCTCACGCCTCGAGTTGCTCGTCAGCGTGATGCAGCCCCGTCGGGGGCGTCCCCGTGGGGTCCAGCGGCGTGCGGCGCAGCAGGCCCGTGACGCGGTGCAGCAGCTCCCGCGGGCTGAACGGCTTGATCACGTAGTCGTCGGCGCCCACGGCGAAACCCAGATCCACATCGTGGTCGCGTGACTTGGCGCTCAGCAGCACAACTGGGATTCCGTGATGGTCGCCTGCGCGGATCTTGCGCAGCACTTCGATGCCGTTCAGGCCGGGCATCTGGATGTCGAGCACCACCAGGTCCGGCGGGTCTGACTTGAACGTCTCCCACGCTGCGGTGCCGTCCTTCACCGCCTCGACCGCGTACCCCGCCTGGCTCAGCTTGAACACGACGAGCTCGCGGATGTCGGCGTCGTCGTCGGCCACCAGAATGCGTGCGGTCACGGGAACAGGCATTGCACTCCTGCGGCAGTATGCGGTCACACCGACTATCGCACGCGCGAGGGACAAATCGGACAGTGTGCGGCGTCGAGCTCGGAGCTTCGCCAGTCCAATCATGTGCGTCTGCTCCGTGCCTTTTCCCCGTGGTCGATCGAGTCGAGCTCCACGACGCGGCGAAGGTGTGGGTCGCCTACATCTCGGACACGGGGTCCTCCGTGTGCTTCAACGTGACCGAAGCAGAGGAAGCAGCGATACAGGCCGCGCTCGGAAGCCTTCCCATGATCACGGTCCGTGAGCTAAAGGCCCGGAAACGTTGATCCGGTGATGGCATTCCATCCGGGGCATGTGCGTACGTCGGCTTGTACCACTGCCTCATGCCGCGACGACGTGCGCTGTTTTGACGCACCGGGGCCGAAGGCGGCAGTTCCGGGCCTTGACGTCGGGTCGTCTGCTTGGCGCGCGCCGACTTCCAGCTGCCGACCTGACGCCGGGCGGGGCAGAACGTCCTGCGCCTCCTGATTGCCGGCGAGGGGACGTGCCACCGCTCGTCCACGAGATCCTGCGGCGCGGCCTACGCGATCGGGCGGCGGCGAGTCAGACGCGGAGGCCTGCCGTGTCCGGGGCGCTGCTTGCACGGAGGTGGTAGGGGACGCTGGTTACGACGACGCCGGGCAGGGTGAGCAGGCGCAGCTTGAGTCGTAGGGCGCTCTGGTTGTGCAGGATGCCTTCCCACCACCGGTCGACGACGTACTCGGGGATGAAGACGACGACGAGGTCGTGCGGGTTGTCCGATCGCACATGCTGCACGTGTGCGACGAGGGGCGCGGTGATGTCGCGGAACGGGGAGTCCAGCATGGTCAGCGGCACGGGTAGGTCGGCCTCGAGCCACTGCTGCTGGATGGTGCGGGTTTCGTCCGGGTCGACGCAGACCGTGAGGGCGGTGAGGGATGAGGGCCGGGTGGCGCGGGCGTACGCGATCGCGCGCAGGACTGGCTCGTTGACCCGAGAGACGAGCACGACTGCGTGGACTCGGCTCGGTAGGAGCCGTGCGTCACCGGTGGGGCGCAACTCCTTGCTGATCCGGGTGTAGTGGCGGTTGACGCCCCGCATGAGCAGGCACAGCAGGGGTACCGCGATGACGACGAGGTAGGCGCCGCCAGTGAACTTGGTGACCAGCACGATAACGAGGACGAGCCCGGTCAGAGTCGCCCCGAAGGCGTTGACGAGTCGGGCTGCGTTGATGCGGTGGCGGACACCGGGGGCGATCACTCGTTGGATCTCGCGATTCCAATGGCGCACCATGCCAGCCTGGCTGAGCGTGAAGCTGGTGAAGACGCCCAAGATGTATAGGTGCAACAACTGGTCGACGTCGGCTCGGTAGGTGAAGATCAGGAGCCCGGCGATCAGGGCGAGGCCGATGATGCCGTTGCTGTACGCGAGCCGGTCGCCTCGAGTGCGCAGCTGGTTGGGCATGAGCCGGTGTTGCGCGAGCAGCGAGGCGAGCATCGGGAAGCCGTTGTAGGCAGTGTTGGCGGCCAGGATAAGGACCAGCGCGGTCGAGGCCTGCACGACGTAGAACATGACGCTGCCCGCCCCGAAGACCGCCGACGCGAGCTGTGCGATGACGGTCTGTTGCGGGTCCGATTCGCAGTTGCCGCGGAAGCCGATGAGGTCGCACGTGTCGTCCGCGACATGCACCTGGGCGACGAGGGCCAGGATCGTGATGCCTGCGAACATCGCGACGGCCAGGCCCCCCATCGCGACGAGGGTGCGGGCCGCGTTGCGTGACTTGGGCGCCCGGAATGCTGGTACTCCGTTGCTGATGGCCTCGACACCCGTGAGCGCGGTACACCCGGACGAGAAGGCTTTGAGGGCGAGGAACAGCAGGGCGAGACCGGTCAGGCCCGTCCGCTGGGCGTGCACCGAGTAACCGGCGCTCTCGGCCACGGGCGCGGCTCCGAAGAGTGCCTTGGTCAGCCCGAATCCACTGACTGCGAGGATGCAGGCCACGAAGACGTACGTGGGCACCGCGAACGCACGTCCTGACTCGCGCGTGCCGCGCAGGTTCATCAGGGTCAGCGCCGCGATGACTGCGATGGCGATCGTGACCCGTTGCGCGTTGAGGCTAGGGAATGCGGAGATGATGTTGTCGATCCCGGCCGCGACGGACACGGCGACGGTCATGACGTAGTCGACCATGAGGGACGCGGCCACCACCATCGCGGCGCTCCGGCCGAGGTTCTCCCGCACCACTTCGTAGGAGCCGCCGCCGCTGGGGTACGCCATCACGACCTGGCGGTACGAGAGCACGACGGCGGCCAGCAGCACGACGACCGCGGCCGCGATCCACGGCGTCAGGTAGAGGTAGGCGAGACCTCCGAGGGTGAGGACTTTGAGGATGGCCTCGGTCGCGTATGCGACGGATGACAGCGGGTCGGAGGCGAAGATCGGCAGGGCGATTCGCTTCTGCAGCAACGTCTCCTCGAGGTTCTCGTTGCGCAGGGGCCGTCCGACGAGGATCCGCTTGGCCGTTGAGATCTGGTTCAGCACATTTCGACGCTAGGAGCGGGTCCGCATAGGTCTTGCAAGGGATCAGGCTGGCGCTGCATGGATTGCGCAAGGATGGCTGGGTGAGTGAAGAGGGGATGCCATTCGGGGCACTGCCGGAGCTGTCCGCCGTGCCCACGCTTTCCCGCGCTCGACGCCTCGGGGGGCTCGCGCTCGCAGTGGTTCTGCCGGCCGGCCTGACCACACTCCTGGTCCAGCTCGGGGCGGCCATCGGCCTGGCCGGCGACGCGTTGGCACTGCTGTTGACCGTGATCGTCACCGCGCTGGTCGGCGGCCTCTGGCCTGCGGTCTTGTGCGCGCTGATCAGCTCGACGCTGCTCAACTACTGGTTCATCCCACCGGTGCGCACCCTGCAGATCGGCGAGCCGCACAACATCTGGACAGTCGTGGGGTTCGTCGCGGTCGGGCTGCTCGTGAGCGCCGTCGTGCACCGGGCCGCCTCGACGGCTTCGACCGCTGCACGAGCAGCCGCGGAGGCCCGGACCCTGTCTGACGTGGCACGCGCGACCCTCCGTGGTGAGGACGCCCTCCCGACCCTGCTCGAACACATGCGACACGCCTTCGGCATGACCTCCGCGAGCCTGCTGCGCAAGGAGGCCGGGGAGACGGCCACGTGGCGAGTTGTCGACGCGCGCGGCGACGCGGCACCCCAGGACCCGCGCACTGCTGACGTGCACGTACCTGCGGGCGACGACCTGGTCATCGCGCTCACGGGTCGAACACTTGGCGCCTCGGACCGGGCCATCCTCGGCGCGTACGGCGCCCAAGCCCAGGCTCTGCTGGAGCGGGACGAGCTCGCACGTTCTGCTGCGCTCGCGGCCCGGCTGGAAGCCTCCGAGCGCCTGCGTGACGCGCTGCTGGCGGCCGTCGGACATGACCTGCGGACACCGTTGGCGTCGGCCACGGCCGCCGTGAGCAGCCTTCGAAGCCGGGACGTGACCTGGGCCGACGAGGAGCGCGAAGAGCTGCTCGCGACTGCGGACGAGTCGCTCGCTCGACTCGCCTCGTTGGTCTCCGACCTGCTTGACCTGTCGCGGCTGCGTGCTGGGGTGCTCACGGTCCTGCACCAGACCTTGTGGCTCGACGAGCTGCTGCCTCCGGTGCTTGACGAGCTGGGCCCGGACGCCGCGAAGGTGGTCATCGACCTGCCCGACGATCTACCCCCGGTCACCGGTGATGCGGCTCTGGTCGTGCGGGTCCTGGTCAACGTCGTCGGGAACGCCCTGCGTCATGTGCCACCCGAGGCGCCGCCACCCGAGATCACTGCCCGGACTGAGGACGGTCGTGTCCAGCTTCTCGTCGTCGACCACGGACTTGGTGTCGCCGCGCGCGATCAGGCTCGGATCTTCACCCCCTTCCAGCGGCTGGGTGATACCGACAACACCGCCGGCCTCGGTATCGGGTTGGCGCTGTCCAAGGGCTTGGTCGAGGCGATGAGCGGGACACTCACGCCCGCCGAGACCCCCGGAGGCGGCCTCACCATGTCCCTCGACCTGCCCGCTGCCGCTGAGGTCGGGTCATGACCCGGGTTCTCGTCGTGGACGACGACCCGCAGCTGACCCGGGCCCTGCGCATCAACCTGCGCGCTCGTGACCACGAGGTCCACGTGGCGGCGTCCGGCGCCGAAGCCCTGAAGACCCTCGCGGCCGTCTCTCCTGACCTCGTCATCCTGGATCTCGGGCTGCCGGACCTCGATGGGGTGGAGGTCATCCACGGCGTGCGGGGCTGGAGCGAGGTGCCGATCATCGTCCTGTCCGGGCGAGGCGGTGGGCCGGACAAGGTCGCCGCCCTCGATGCCGGAGCGGACGACTACGTCACCAAGCCCTTCGGCATGGATGAGCTGCTCGCCCGCATCCGGGCTGTCACGCGGCGCGCACCATCCGGGGACGCCGGCAGCGCGCCCAAGGTCGAGTTCGGCAACATCACGGTCGATCTCGCCGACAAAGCCGTGACCCGAGCCGCACCTGGAGGGACCAGCGAACCGGTGCACCTGACACCGACCGAATGGAGCCTGCTCGAAGCCCTCGTACGGCAGCCCGGCAAGCTGATGTCGCAGCGACATCTGCTGATCGAGGTGTGGGGCCCCGCCTACGTCAACCAGCAGGCCAACCTACGGCTCTACATGACCCAGCTACGCCGCAAGCTCGAGGCCGAGCCGACGCATCCCCGGCACCTTCTCACAGAGCCGGGAATGGGCTACCGCTTTAGCCCCTGAGTTCGACGCTCTCGAGGGTGCCATCCGGATCGCGCCTGAAGGCGGTTAACTCCCCGACCCGAACAGGGGCCATCCACCGAAACGTGCTGACACTCACAACACCCGCATGTTCTCGTGCGTCATCTGCTTCGCGACATCAACGTGGCCGGCGCGCGAGTCAGCATGCGGCGCCGGCGCCGGGATCCTTCGCCGTTGAGGGTCCCACCCGGCGGCAAAGTCGGAGGAGGGAGCCGTCGCCAGAGCGGCATGACAGGACGATGCGTTGCGGTCCGGCGAGCGTGGGTTCACGGCAGAGCCGGTGGACGGACGCCGTGCTCGCGTAGCTTCTTCCTCACCACATCAACGTCCCCGTTGCGGTATTCAAGGGCTGCAGTTGTGGCTTCGGCCTTGTCGGAAGGAGGCTCCGCACGGACGCGCCACGGCGACCCGGGGGCCTCGGAACGGACGCGCGCGTAGACCCCCTCTGCCTCAAGCTCATCGGCGATTCGAGCAACCTCCTCCGTCGAGCGGCCCCAACCGACGCTCGTCTCCATCCGAGCCCAGCGTCTTCGATCGGCGAAGACGACCATCGCCACCGGGATGACCGCTGCGGCGGCGCCAAGTGCGCGTGGCCAGCCAACGGCAGTCGCCGTCACTATTCCCAATGCGGCGACAACGAGGCACGTGCCCAGTAGCGCGGACCATCCGACGACGTTCAGCCTCGCGGTCCTGAGCCATGAGCGGCGACGGCCGCGCCGCCGCCAGCCAGATGGCTGGAGGTACTCGGCTGAGCGACCGGACTGGACCATGGTTCAGAGCGTGCCAGACCGGGCGCCAAGAGGCGTGAACATTCAGGTCGCGCTGGTAGGTGCGGAACTCGATCAATGCGGCATCTCCAGGCGTTGCCGGAGCGGCGCAAGGCGGTGCTCGTACCCCGGGCGTGACGGACTTGTGGTGCGTCTCCCAGCGAGATCCGGCATCTCACCCAGAGGTGGACCTCACCTGCGCGATGGCTGCCTCTGTTCCGAACCAAACCCTGGCCGAACCTGCCCCGACGTAGCCGCCGGTGCCGACAGGCGCGGCGAACGTACAGACGACCACAGGGGTGCCTTCGCCGGCCGAACTGCATTCACCGACGTTCTGCACCGTCCCGCCGACTTCCTCGTGGGTCCAGACGTCCATCACGATCTCCATGCCTGACAGGCGGCACGGGGCAAGCCGTCCCAGGTCGGAAGCCTTGACCGGTCCGGTCGTGGGACAGACCACGGAACCAGACGTTGACCCCGGCGCGACACCCGCAGAGGTCCCGCATCCCGCGACAGCAGCACCTAGCAGCAAGACGCCTACAACCGCTACGCGGAGCCCTGGATTCACGGTTGCTTCCTCCCAGTACGGTCGACCTTGGCGGCAGCCCGGCCGCATCTGCGCCGGCCTTGTGAACAGACAACCATTGCCGTTCAACCCTCCCGCGGGCAGCGCGCGACTGCAGTTGAGCTGACACACGGTAGACACAATCCCCACGTAGATCGTTGCTTCGTGGTGTGTGGACGCCTCTGAGCGATTGGACGGATAGGACTACCGGACGTCCTGAGTACGACCGACCGACCACGTCATGCCCCTTCGGCAACGTCTCATCTCGGCAGGATCGCAACGTCCGACCATCGGCATGTGGGTGAGACTTCGACCTCGGGAAACGCGGCGTGTTTCCTCGTCTCCTGGCGCCCCCAGTGTGGATTCTGGGAGTGCGGACACACCTACACAAAAACCTGACTGACAAAAACTGCGGGCTTGATGCCCTGGGGGTCGGCTCCCCACCCCGGCCAGAGGCCATACACACACGAATTGCCGTCACACACAGACACGAATGTCCTGGTCCGCCATCTTCTTCGTCTTCTCTTGGCGTGACCTGGCGTGTGCGCGGCTCCCCGCGGCGTCGGCGTCTTCTGGATCGTTTCTGGGCCGCCCTTTCGGACCGGGTGTGTCGTGCAGCGGGAGCCGCAGTACTGCACGGCACACCCACCCCGGATTAGGGAAGGGGGTGGCCGTCATGACCCGGGAAACGCGAGACCGCGTCTGGGACGCCGTCCCCCTGCGCCCTCAGCAGGCCGATGAGCGTCCGGACCGGGAGGCCCACCCGCTCGACCTGAGCCACCTCGACGCCGCGACCGAGGCCCAGGTCCTGGCCCGGTTGCTGTCGCGGGACTTCGACGCCTGGTCCGAGGCCGCCTGCCGGGTCGGTCACTGCGCCAAGCCGATCCGGCTGCATGGCTCCTCGCAGACTGTCGACGCGAGTACGGGTGAGGTGCTCTCGAGCCTCTCCTCGGCCGACAGCCCGCTCGGGATCCTGCACGTGCGCTGCGGCAACCGCCGGGCCGCGGACTGCCCGTCGTGCTCCCGCGTCTATGCGGCGGACACGTTCCATCTGATCCGGGCTGGCGTTGTCGGCGGCAAGGGCGTCCCGGAGCAGGTGCGGGAGAACCCGCTGGTGTTCGCGACGCTGACCGCGCCCTCGTTTGGACCGGTGCACGGCACCCGCAACGGCCGACGCTGCCGCCCCTACCGCGGCAAGGAAGACGCGGAGCGTTGCCCTCATGGCCGGCCGACCACGTGCCACACCACCCACGTCGATGGTGACCGGCTGCTGGGCCAGCCGTTGTGCGGCGACTGCTACGACTACCCGTCGCACGTTGTGTGGCAGTGGTGGGCTCCGGAGCTGTGGCGGCGGTTCACCATCGCTCTGCGCCGGGTCTTGGCGCGGATGCTCGGGGTCAGTGCTCACCGGCTCGCGAAGATCGCCACCGTCCAGTTCGCCAAGGTCGCCGAGTACCAGCTGCGCGGCCTCGTCCACTTCCACGCCCTGGTCCGCGTCGACGGCAAGACCTCCGACGACGGTGACACGCACGTGCCGGCCCCGGCCGGGATCACGGCCGCCTTGCTCGCGTCGGCGATAGAGACTGCCGCCGCCGCGGTGTGGTTCGACGCCCCGCCCCTGTACGGGGGTGACCTGGTCCAGCGGCTGCGATTCGGCGCCCAGGTCGACGCCCGACCGGTCGGCGACGCCCACCGCACCGACGACCCCGAGCAGCAGCTTGAGGCCGAGCAGGTCGCCGGCTACTTGGCCAAGTACGCGACGAAGTCCGCCACCGACTCGACCGACGCGGCCAGCCCCCACCTGCACCGGCTCCGCGCGACCATCGTCCAGACCATCGACCGGCAGCAGCTCGAAGCGGCCGCCACCGACCAGCCGTTGGCCGAGCACCCCTACGCGCTGCTGGGCAAATGGGCGCACATGCTGGGGTTCCGTGGGCACTTCTCCTCCAAGTCTCGCCACTACAGCGTCACCCTCGGCCGGCTACGCCGCGCCCGCGTCCGGTTCCAGCGCCGCCTCGCTGCGGCCAAGGTCGAGGGGCGCACCCTCGATGCCCGCGAGGTCGAGGACCTGCTCGCCGACGACGACACCGAGACCACCCTCGTCGTCGGCCACTGGACCTACGCCGGAACCGGCTGGGACACCGACGGCGACGCGGAGCTCGCGAAGGCGGCCGCCGCCCGGGCACGTAAGTACGCACAGGAACGGGCAGCGAGCAAACACCAGAATGACTGACAGAGAGAGGAGTTCGGACATGGAAGCAGACCAGCCAAAGCAGGAGAAGGCCCCGCCCCTCCCGGTGCTGCTGACCTCTCGCGAGGTAGCAGTCGCGCTGCAGGTCTCACCGGCAACGCTGTGCCGCTGGCGCCAGACGGGACACGGGCCGCGGGTCGTGTGGCTGTCGCCGTACGCCCCGCGCTACCGGCCCGAGGACGTGACCAAGTGGCTCGAACGGATGGCGGCATGAGCATCAGCAAGATGCCCAACGGTCGCTTTCGAGCTCGGCTCAAGAGCGGACGGGTGGGCGTCGCCAGCAAGGTCTTCGACACCCGACGCGAGGCGAAGGCGTGGCTCGACCGGGAGCGGGCGGCCCTGACCGGCGGCGTCGACCCGCGAGCCGGACGGGAGCGGGTCAGGCCCCTCGTGCAACGGTGGCTGGAGGTCCGACGGGTCACGGTGGCCGCGAAGACCTTTCGCGCCGACCAGGATCTGCCCCGCCTGATGCCGACAAGCATGCTCGCTCTGCAGGTGTCGGCCGTCTCCGGCAGAGAAGTCGCCCGCTCCTTCGAGGCCCTGCTCGCCGTGGGTCTCGCCGAGGGGTCCGTCGTTCGTTTTCGCGCCAGCCTGTCGTCGTTCTTCAGCTGGTGTGTGCGGGAGAAGCTCATCCTGACCAACCCGGTCATCGGCGTGCGCGTCCCGCGGCAGTCCGACGAGCCCGATGAGATGGACCCCTTCAGCGAGGCGGAGCTCGAGGACGTCTACGCCACCTGGCACTCGAGGGCGCCCCGGCTGGCGGACATCCTCCTCGTCCTGGCATGGACCGGCCTGCGGTGGGCTGAAGCCCGGTCGTTGCGGGTCGCCGACGTTGTCGAGGTACCGACGCCGGGACTGCTCGTCCGACGGTCGCAGCCGGAGGGTGGCGCGGTGAAGTCGACCAAGGGTCGTTCCTCGCGACGCGTCCCGCTCGCCAACCGGGTGCTCCCACTCGTGCTGGCCATGAGCGTCGGCAAGGCACCCGGTGACTTGCTCCTCACAACCGACCGCGGTTCGCAGCTTCATCGGTCGGCCGTACTGCGCACCCTGCAGTGGCCGACCACCGGCCGAGGACGCCGGATCCACGACCTGCGCCACACCGCGGCGTGCCTCTGGCTGGCCCGTGGCGTCGACCCGGGAACCGTCCAAGCGTGGATGGGACACGAGTCCATCGGTACGACGAACCGGTACCTGCACTTCCTGGGGACCGGTGCCGATCTGGCGGGTCTGAGGAGGCTCAATGTGACCCCGGGGGACACCGGGGGGACACCTCGGCAGGAGACGCGCGGATGACGAAGAGAGAACCCCGCCCCCTCCTGCGTGTTTTCGCAGGTGGGACGGGGTTTCCGCCTGGTGGAGCTGAGGGGATTCGAACCCCTGACCTTCTCATTGCGAACGAGACGCGCTACCAACTGCGCCACAGCCCCAGGTGCGGAAGAAAGATAACACCACGCCGACCGGCATACCGAATCGGGCCGACACGTGGTGGACCACCCGTGCGGCGGGGTTCTCAGACCCAGCTGGGGAACCACATCCGGGCCTGCCACTCCGAGAGCGGGATGACGTCGGCGACGTAGATCGGGTGGAAGAAGGCGAACAACGCCATCGACAACAGCACGAAGCCACCCATGACGCCGTATCCCACCCGGCGTCGGCTCAACGACGACTCCCGCCCGCCGACGACGAGCCCGAGCACGTAGACGCAGGCGAGCACGACCCACGGCACGAACGCGACCTCGTAGAAGGAGTAGATGGTGCGGTTGCCGAGGAAGAACCACGGCAGGTAGCCGGCGAAGAGGCCGCAGAGGATCGCCCCGGCCCTCCAGTCGCGGCGGAGCGCCCACATGAAGAGCAGCACGAAGATGGCGAGAGTCGCGCCCCACCAGATCGACAGGGTCCCGATCGAGGTGATCGCCTTGCTGCACTGGTCGACGAGGCATCCCTCAGCGCCCTTCTTCGGCCCCTCGTAGAAGAACGACGTCGGGCGACCCTGGATCAGCCAGGACCACGGGTTGGTCTGGTAGGGGTGTGGGCTGTTGATCGCCTGCGTCGAGGCATACATCTGCTGGTGGTAGGCCCACAGCGAGCGCCACCAGTCGGGCAGCCACGCGTGCGTGGTGTCGGGATTGTTCTGCGCCCAGGTGCGGAACGACCCTCCCTTGCTGAGGATCCAGCCGGTCCAGCTCGCCACGTACGTGACGACGGCGGTGACGACGAGCTGGGCGAACGCGTACGGGCCGTCCTTGACAACGGTGCCGACGGTCCAACCGCGTACGCCGGCGGCGCGGCGGGCGCCGAGGTCCCAGAGCACGGTGAGCAGGCCGAAGAAGACGAGGAAGTAGAGGCCCGACCACTTCACACCGGCCGACAGGCCCAGCATGATCCCCGCGACCCAACGCCACGGCCGCCAACCGAGCCACGGGCCCAGCCACGACATGGCAGCGCGGGGCCGGTCACCGACCCTGCTGGCGAGGACCTCGCGCGCCTTGTCGCGGTCGATGAGCAGGGCACCGAACGCGGCGAGCCCGAAGAACATGACGAAGATGTCGAGCAGCCCGGTGCGCGAGTGGACGAAGTGGTGGCCCTCGAAGGCGAGCAGGGCTGCGGCGACCGTGCCGAGCAGGTCGGAGCGGAAGAGGCGGCGCGCGATGCGGCCGAGCATGAAGATCGAGATGGTGCCGGCCAGTGCGACCGCGAAGCGCCACCCGAAGGAGTTGAGGATGCCGAACGGCACCTCGCCCCAGCCGATCAGCCACTTGCCGACCGGCGGGTGCACGACGAAGTCGCCCTCAGTGCCGTAGATGAACGGGTCGTTCGCGGTGAAGTGCTGGTCGACCTGTGAGGCGTCCTGGAGGACCTGGTCGTTCTTCATCTCGAACCAGTACAGGACCATCGACCAGCCCTGCTTGACGTAGTACGTCTCGTCGAAGACCAGCTTGTGCGGTGCCCCGAGGTGCCAGAACCGCATGAAGCCGCTGACGAGCGTGAAGAAGAGTGGCCCCGCCCAGCCGAGCCACGCGAGCCGGCCGGCGGTGCGGCGGGTGAGGCGGAAGTCGTCGGCCGGGTCTCCGAGCAGGCGCGCGCGCACCTGTCTGGCCGAGTTCATGGGCGCCATCGTATGCAGTGCGGCTGAGTCGGCCGCACTCCGCCGCGAGAGGCATGCGGCAGGGGCATCAGAAGGGTGGTGGGTCAGGGTCGGCAGAGCGGTGGTCGTCGCCGCCTCGCCGCCCGGTGGCATCGTCAAGGTTGCCCCCGGCTCCGGCCCCGGCCCCGGCGCCGGCCTCGGTCGGCGGTGGGCTCGCAGCCGATGCCGGCGGGAGGTCTCGCGGTCGGAGCCCGTCGAGCCAGTCCTTGGGCAGCGTGACGTAGGTGCGGCCTGCGGCAGTGCGCCACGTGACCCTGCCCTCGTCGTCTCGCTGTGCCTTCCACCAGCCGGCGGTACGCACGCGGTGGTGCTGGCGGTGCTTGTCGGTGAGGTTCGAGACGTCGGTGGGGCCGACCGGCCACGGGACGTCGTGGTCGAGATCGCACTGGCGTGCCTCGACGAGGCAGCCTGGACCACGACACACCCCGTCGACGGCGCGGACGTGCTCGACCATCGCACGGCTGGGTCGGTAGCCCTTGCGGGAGAGCGCCAGGGCCGCGCCGGTGTCGATGTCGGCGAGGAGGGTCTGCCAGACAGACCCCTCGGCGGTCATCATCTCGCGGGCCTGCTGCGCACCGACCCAGCCGTAGCCGGGAAGCTCACAGGGCGAGTTGTCGAGGCCGACGGCCGTCATGAACGGCACGACCAAGAAGACCCGACCCGCCGGCACGGGAGTGGTGCGCGCGAAGCCGTCGTCGTCGGGCCAGCCGTGGATGGCCACACCGGTCAGGTAGTCGGCGCGCAGCTCGTCGAGCGAACGAGGGTCGCCCTGAGCGCGTGCAGCGCGCGCTGCGGCGTCGGCGCGGTCCATCGCGGCGGCGATCTTGTCGGCGTCGTTGATGACGGTGAGGCAGCCGGTGCCGTCGTTGAAGACCTGCGCGTGGGCGCCGATGCGCTCGCGGGCCGACCGTCGTCGAGCCGCCTGCTCGTGATCGGCGGCGAGGACGGCGCGCCGCAGTCGCCGGCGGAACAGGGCGTTGGGCAGGCCGGCCCCGTCGCGCGTAGGGGCGAGGACGGTGCGCGCGATCCCATCGGCGGCCTCGTCGTCGAGGGCCCGGGTCTCACTCACGATCTCGCAGGCGCGCCAGAGCGGGGTCGCCCCCTCGCGGACCTGACGGCGAAGAAAGGCAGTGCGCGCCGGTGAGCCCGTGGCCAGCTCGAGACGAAGGGCCACTGTGCCCTGTGCCAAACCGGTCGCCGTGGCCACCTCGAGGGCGACGACCTCGGCGGCCGACAGAGGCGTGCGATCGACCCACGACTGGGAGTGCCGCGCCGACAGCTCGCCGAGGGCGACGGCATACATGCGGGCGAGAGCCCTCAACTGGTGGTCGTCGACGAGGCCCCTGATGCGCTCGCCGCCCTCGAACCAGCCGAGCTCGGCGTCCATCAGGGCCTCGAACGCTGCCGCGGACTCCTCTGAGTCGGCGACCTCGACACCCTCGGCCGCGGCTGCTGATGCCGGCCCGCCGAGATCGCGCATCAGCCCGGCGACGACCGACTGCACAGAACGCTGCACGTGCTCGGTCCGACTCCCGCGGAGCGTCACGACCAACCCATGTTCGAGCAGTGACGGTGCGTCAGTCGTGAACGGCATCAGATCCCCCTGACCTCTATTCGAACAGGTGTTCGGGTCGAAGTCAAGGTCTGGTGACACCGAGTTCGCTTCTATGACAAGCGGACTCGCCGCACCGCCTCAGAGCGAGACGCCCCGCGCCCGCAGCATCGAGTAGCCCACGAACGCGACGATGTCGAGGATCGAGTGGCACACCACGAGCGGCATGACGCGGCGCGTGCGCACGAAGACGAGGCCGAGCACGAGGCCCATGACGATGTTGCCGGCGAAGCCCCCGAAGCCCTGGTAGAGGTGGTACGACCCGCGGATCAGGGCCGACAGCCCGATGACCAGCGGCCAGGACCAGCCCGTCTGGCGCCACCGCGTGAACAGGTAGCCGACCATGATGACCTCTTCGAGCACCGCGTTCTCGATGGCCGCAAGAACGAGCACGGGCGCCGACCACCACACGGCCTCGAGGTTGGCCGCCGACACCTGGGTGTTGATGCCGATCGCCTTGGCGAAGAAGTAGAAGCCGAGGCCCGGGATGCCGATGAGGGCGGCGAGACCCGCGCCACGGGTGAGGTCGCGCGCCGGCTCGCGTCGGTCGAGTCCGACGAAGTGGCCGGCCCGCACGTGGCCTGCCGGTCGGCGCACGTGGTTGAGCAGGTAGAGCGCCAGGGCGACGGCGACCAGCGGGAGCACGATCCCGGCGAGCTGGTAGGCGAGGTCGAGCCACGGGCGTCCGGGCGTCGCAGACTGGTTCATCGCCGTCGTCTGCTGCGACAGGGGCACCGGCCGTGTCAGCTTCTCGATGATGCTGAGGATGGCGTACACGGCCGACGAGCCGAGGCTGACCCCGAGCACCAGCACGGTCTCGCGCCGCAGGCCGCTCCGCCCGCCCGCCTCGGTGACCGGCGCGGGGTCTCGCTCCGAGGGTGCGATCAGCCCGGCGAACCGTCCGCGCGGGGCGGGAGCAGTGGTCACCATGGTGCCAGCGTAACTTCGCGTGACCCGGTTCTCGCCTGAGCCGTATGCCGTCGGCGGACCTCGGCGTAGCGTCGGTGCATGTCGATGCTCTCGGGCTGGCGGCGGGGCTCGCACGCCGCCGACGGCTTCGAGTACCCGACCTACACCGAGGGTGAGGGGCCGGGCGTGATCGTCATGCACGAGAGCCCCGGGCTCACCCCCGAGGTGGTGCGCTTCGGCCGGGAGGT
Organism: Terrabacter sp. 05T424; assembly: GCF_056396225.1. Classification (NCBI taxonomy): domain Bacteria; kingdom Bacillati; phylum Actinomycetota; class Actinomycetes; order Micrococcales; family Intrasporangiaceae; genus Terrabacter; species Terrabacter sp. 05T424. Next base: position 344,321 of record NZ_JBFTLB010000004.1, on the reverse strand, counting down.
CGTCGATGCCGGCTTCACCGTGGTCATGCCGCACTTCTTCGGCCCCGCCCACCGGGCCCCGTACGCGCTCGAGGCCGCCCACGTGATCCCTCGCCTGTGCATCGGGCGGGAGTTCACGACCGTCGCGACCGGGCGCACCACCCCGGTCGCGACGTGGCTGCGCAGCCTGGCGCGCCGCGTCCACGACGAGGCGGGTGGAGTGGGCGTCGGCGCGGTCGGCATGTGCTTCACGGGAGGCTTCGCGCTGGCAATGATGATCGACCCCGTCGTCGTCGCGCCCGTCGTGGCGCAGCCGGCGGTGCCCGTGCCCCTCACTCCCCGGCGCGCCGCCGACATCGGCCTCGACCCGGGCGACCTTGCGGCAGTGCGCGATCGGGTGCGCGGCGGGTGCCCGGTGCTCGGCGTCCGCTACCGCAACGACTGGGCGACGGGTACGCGCTTCGAGACCTTGACGGACCACCTCGGCGACGGCTTCCTCCGCGTGGAGCTCGAGGGCGCCGGCCACGCCACGCTGACGGGGGAGCGACACCCGGACGCTGTGGACGCGGTCATCCACTTCCTGACGGAGCGCCTGCAGCCGGCGGACTGAAGCGATGTGATGGGGGCATCGACGTCGTAAACGCTTGGCGCCCAAGCCGGTCGGCGGCATACGTTCTCCGCATGTCCTCCACCCTGCGTGCCGCCCTTCGCTCCCGCCTCACGATCGCGATGCGCGAGCGCGACCGTGCCGCCACGGCGGCGCTGCGCAACGCGGTGGCCGCCATCGAGAACGCGGAGGCCGTGCCGGTGGTCGAGCGCCCGGCGGTCAGCACGTCCGCCGACGTCGCGGGCGCGGCGGTGGGCGTCGGGGCGACCGAGGCGGAGCGGCTGGTCCTGGGTGCGGAAGCCGAACGGCATCTCCTCGCGGCAGAGGTCGCCGCGCTCGTCGAGGCCGAGGAGGCGTATGCCGCGGTCGGGGACGTGTCGCGCGCCTCCGCTGCTGCGGCGGGAGCCGCCGTTCTGCGTGACGTCCTGGCCGAGCACCCCGGACCGGTCTGAGTGGTCGCTCGTCCACAGGCATCGGTGGACAAGCTGTGCGTCGATGCACGGCGCATGTGGACAAGCCGCCATCTCCTGTGGACGACACGCCGGCACCCTGTGGAGGCCGGAATTGTTTTCGCGAATCCCTTGCGGGCCCGCATCGCCGGGAGATACAAATCTCTCACGCACTCCTTCGGGAGAGCGGGACGGCTCGGAGACGAGGGTCCACACGGTGGGGCAACCCACCGCGGCAGCCGGGTGACGAGGCGGCCGGGACCGGAGGAGACGAGCAGTCGATCGGGAGCGTCACCATCGACCGATCAACCAGAAGGGCCCTTGAGACTCATACTCCCAAGGGCCCTTCGCCTTTGTCTGCGGTTTGCAGCGCCCTTGTGCTGCAAGCGGATCGGCGTCAGGCGGTCGCTTCAGCAGCCGGCCGCCACGGCGTGAGCCACGGCGTCTCGGGCCAGCCCTCACGTGCCGCGACGAGCTCGTACATCGTGGCGCCGTCGATGGTCTCGCGGATGATGTCGGCGTGTCCGGCGTGCCGCGCGAGCTCCTCGACGAGGTGCATCGCGACCCATCGCACCGACCACGCCTCGACGTCCTTCGGGAACCACGGGGCGTCGCGCGGCACGGGCACCGCGGCGCCCAGGTCGGCGCGCTGCAGGACGTCGCGGGTCACGTCGCCCTGCGCCAGGAGCGCGGCGAGGAGCGAGTCGAGGGTGTCGGCGTCGGTGACCCGGAAGTCGTCACCCCAGGACTGCGCCTGGTCCTCGACCGGCGTGTCCGGAGGGGTCGGCGCCTCGGGCGCCGCCGCCATCCGCTTGGTCCAGCCGCGCTCGCAGGTCGTGACGTGCTTGACCAGGCCCCCGATGCTCAGCGTGCCAGCGGTCGGGGCGAGCCGGATCTGCTCCTCGGTGAGGCCGAAGGTCGCGGCGACGAAGGCGTCGCGCTGCTGGTCGATGTAGGCGATGAGGCTCTCGCGCTCGTCGGCGACGGGTGGGACCTGTGCGGCCATGGGTTTCTCGCTCTCTGGGTGCGTGCGGGGTGATGGGCCGGCGCGTGCCGACCGTCGTGGTCGGAGGAGGGGTGGGTCAGTCGTCGCGGTGGGCGTAGAGGTCACGCAGCAGCGCGATCTCGGCGCCGTGGTGGATGAGCTCTCGGTTGATGTGGAGCACGAGCGTGGCCCGAGGGGCTTCGGCGAAAGGGCCCTCCGCCGGTCCGCAGGGCTCGGCCAGCCCGTCGGTGCCCCAGCCACGCACGCCGTCGAACCAGGCGGCATACGCCCTGTCGAGCTGGGCGAGCGCCTCGTCGGCCGTCTTCGCGTAACCGAAGGTGAGGTAGTCGGCCTCGGGCGCGTCGAAGTGGTCGTGGGCGCGTGCGCCGAGCACGCCGACGACGATGTGGGCCAGCCGCCACGCGATCGTCGTCACGGGCGTCGGCTCGGGCGCGGGGTAGGCCCAGTCGATCGTCATCTCGCCGGTGCCGCCCTGCATCTCGGTGCTGCCCTCGCCGCGGCGGTGGACGTTCCAGGCGCCGGGGGTGGGCTCCCAGAGGTACTCCTCGTCGGTCAGCCCGTCGAAGCGAGCACGCAGTTGGTGCTGCCAGTGCCACTCGGCCTGCTCGACGAGGGCCTCGTTCCAGTCGATCGTGGTGTGCATCGTCTGTGTCATGTCCTGATCGTCGCAGCCATATAGGACAGCTTCTGTCCGGAGAGACTGGAAGACTCGAGCCATGTCCACGACCAGCGACGGCAACGGCACGACGGCCCGGGTGCTGCGGCTGCTCGACCTGCTCCAGAGCCGCCCGGTCTGGAGCGGCACCGAGCTCGCCGAGCGGCTGGGCGTCACGACGCGCAGCGTCCGGCGCGACGTCGACCGGCTGCGCGAGCTCGGCTACCCCGTCAACGCGACCCATGGCGCGGGCGGCGGCTACCAGCTGGGCGCGGGGCGGCGCCTGCCGCCGTTGCTGCTCGACGACGACGAGGCGGTCGCGATCGCCGTGTGCCTGCGCCTGGCGGCGGGCGGCACCGTCGAGGGACTCGGGGAGGCCGCGGTGCGCACCCTGGCCAAGCTCGACCAGGTGCTGCCGGGGCGCCTGCGCTCACAGGTCGAGGCCATCCACGAGGCCACCGTCACCCTCGACAGCGGGGTCGCGCCCGTCGACGCCGCGACGCTACTGGTGCTGGCCCGCGCGTGCCGCGAGACCGAGCGCGTGAGCTTCGCGTATGCCGGCCCGCGCGGTTCCGGCGAACGCCGGGTCGAGCCCTACCGCCTCGTCGCGACGGGCCGTCGGTGGTACCTGCTGGCCTACGACCTCGACCGCGAGGACTGGCGCACGTTCCGGCTCGACCGGATGACTGATGCCGAGGCCCGTGGCTGGCGCTTCCGGCCGCGGGAGGACGCGCCCGACGCGGCAGAGCACGTTCGCAGGTCCATCTCGCGCGACGCGTACGACCACGTCTGCCGGGTGCGCATCCACGCGCCGAAGTCATTGGTGGACAAGCAGATCCCGGTCTCGGTCGGCACGGTCACCGCGGACGGCAGGACGCACTGCATCTTCGAGGCAGGCGGCAACCACCTCGGGTGGATGGCGATGCACCTCGGCGTGCTGCCCTGGGAGATGACGGTCCTCGACCCGCCCGAGCTGCGCGACATCATGCGCGAGCAGGCAGTCCGGATGATGAGGGCAGCCGACGCAGCACCGTGATGGCTCAGCCTCAGCCGGTGTTGCGCAGGCCCGCGGCGATGCCGTTGATCGTGAGCAGCAGCGCGCGCTGAACGTCGGTGTCCGGCTCGGCGTCGTCGGGCACGGCACGCGAGCGGGCGAGCAACGAGGTCTGGAGCGCGTGCAGCGGCGCAAGGTAGCTGTCGCGCAGCTCGAGCGTTCGACGCAGTGTCGGCGCCGACTCGAGCAGCTCCGACTGACCGGTCACCCGCAGCACCTCCTCCAGCGTGCGCTGGTGCTCCTCGCGGATCGTGTCGAAGAGGCCGGCGACCTCCGGGTCGACGAGCTCGTCGACGTAGCCCGCCGCGATGTCGAGGTCGGTCTTCGCGAGCGTCATCTGCACGTTCGACATGAAGGTGCGGAAGAAGGCCCACGAGCCGTACATCTCGCGCAGCGTCTCGTCCCGGCCGTCTTCGCGAGCGGCGGCAAGGCCGGACCCGACCCCGAACCAGCCGGGCAGGATGATCCGCGACTGCGTCCAGCCGAACACCCAGGGGATGGCGCGGAGGTCGTCGAGCCCGCCCTCGCCGCCGGGGCGCTTCGAGGGGCGCGAGCCGATGTTCATCTTGCCGAGCTCGTCGACAGGAGTGGCCGAGACGAAGAAGGGCACCAGTCCGGGGTCGCGCACGAGCGCGCGGTAGGTGTCCTGCCCACGGCCTGCGACGACGTCCATCGTGCCGTTCCAGCCGTCGAGGACGTCCTGCGGCAGAAGGGACTTCCGGTGCAGCACCGACGCCTCGAGCACCGCCGCCAGAGCGACTTCGAGGTTGAAGCGGGCGAGCCCGGGCAGCGTGTACTTGTCGCTGAGCACCTCGCCCTGCTCGGTGATCTTGATGGGTCCGTCGAGGCTGCCGTAGGGCTGGCTGAGGATCGCCTCGCCGGTGGGGCCGCCACCACGGCCGACCGAGCCGCCACGGCCGTGGAAGAGCCGCAGCACGACGCCGTGCCGGCGGGCGACGTCGCGCAGCGCGCGCTGCGCCCGGTGGATCTGCCACTGCGACGCCGCGATCCCGGCGTCCTTCGACGAGTCGGAGTAGCCGAGCATGATCTCCTGCACGTCGCCGCGCGCGGCGACCACACGTCGGTATGCCGGGTCGCCGAGGAGCGCGTCGAGCAGCGGTCCCGCCGCCTCGAGCTCGGCAACGGTCTCGAAGAGCGGGGCGAAGCCGATGCGCGCTGTGGCCGGGTGGGTCTCGGTGCCGGTGTCGACGAGGCCGACCTCGCGGGCGAGCACGACGACGGCGAAGAGGTCGTCGATGTCGTGCGTCATCGACACGATGTAGGTCTCGACCGTCTCGGGCCCGTACGTGTCGAGCACCGCGCGGATCGCGTACATCAGCGACAGCGACGCCGAGGCGGCTTCGCCGACGTCGACGGCCCTGCTGCCGGTGAGCGGACGCCGTGACGCGAGCTCGCGCGACAGCAGCTCGATGCGCGCCGGTCGGTCGAGGGCGCCGTAGGCCGTGTCGAGCTCGCCGATGCGGTCGTAGAGGTCGGCGAGGGCGGCGTGGTGCTTGCCGCTGTGCTCGCGGATGTCGAGGGTGGCCAGGCCCAGCCCGACCGTCGTGGCGGTACGGATGAGCCGCAGGATCGCGCCGTTGCCGGTGAGCTCGTCGCCGCCGGCGAGCATCGAATCGCGCACGAGGGTGAGGTCGGCGAGCAGCTCGTCGAAGCCTGCGTAGTCGCGGCCGGGCTCGTGCGGCGTCTGGTGGGTGAGCCGGTCGCGGGTGCGCTGGAGACGGACCCGCACGAAGCTGAGCTTGAGGCGGTAGGGCTCCTCGGCGTTGAGCCGCTTGAGGGCGTCGTAGGTGATCGGTAGGGCCGCTGCGTCCTCCTCGAGGCTGCGGCTCAGCTCGTCCGTGACCGTGACGACGCGCGTCGACGGGGAGAGCTCGGCGAGGAGGTTCTCGGTGTGGGCGATGAGGTCGCGCAGGGCGGCGTCGTGCTGCAGGCCGACCACCTCGAGGGTCACCTGCGGGGTGACGTTGGGGTTGCCGTCCCGGTCGCCGCCGGCCCAGGCGCCGAAGCGGAGCGGCCGGGCGGAGACGGGCAGCTCGATGCCGATGGTCGCGAGCGACCGGTCGAGCTCGGCGAGGAGCTCGGGGACCACGCGCTGGGTGAGCGAGTTGAGGTAGTAGATCGCGGTGCGTGCCTCGTCGGTCGGCTCGGGCCGCTGGATGCGCAGCTCGTCGGTCTGCCAGACCAGGTCGACCAGTTCGGCCAGCCGGAGCTCGAGCCGTGGCTGGTCGGCGGGAGCGCTGCGCGGGTCCTCGAGGGTCTGCACGGTGTCGGCGATGCGCCGCAGCAGGTCGATGACCGAGCGGCGCGTGGCCTCGGTCGGGTGGGCGGTGAAGACCGGGCGGTACTCGACCCGGGCCAGCACCGCGTCGACGAGGTCGCGGTCGACGGTGCCCTCGTCGAGCGCCGCGCCGATGCGGCGTGCCGTCGCCGCCAGCGGGCCCTCCTCGACGGCGGTCACCTCCTGCCAGCGGTGCAGCTGCTCGGTGACGTTGACGAGCTGGAAATAGGCCGTGAAGGCCCGGGCCAGCACCACGGCGGTCGGTGCGTCGACGGCGGCGAGCGTCGAGCGCAGCTCGTCGTCACTGGGCTGCCGGGCCAGGCTGCGCACCCGCTCGACGAGCGCGAGCAGCTCGGCGCCCTCGTGCCGCTCGAGCGCCTCGCCGAGCAGGGCCCCGAGCTGGCGCACCGAGGCGCGCAGGGCCGTGTGCTGCTGCGCGGACGAGACGCCGGCAGCGAAGGTCGCGGCGTTCGGCTCGCGGCGGTCTGCGGCCAGCAGCTGCTCGGTGGAGCGCTCGACAGCAGGCTCGGTGGAGCGCCCAGCGGTCGGCTCGGTCGAGGTCTGTCCCGAGATCGTCATGCACTCTGTGTATCGCGGTGACGTTTCCGCGACGTAACCCCGTCCACATTCGGGGACGGTCGTCTCGCCCACCGGACCCGCAGGTGCCCTGACAGGATGACGGCATGAGCACCGGCACCCTCGTCCTCGCCGCCACACCCATCGGCGACCCCCGCGACGCCGCGCCCCGGCTCGCCGAGGAGCTCGCCACCGCAGACGTCGTCGCGGCAGAGGACACCCGCCGCCTCCGTCGCCTCCTCACCGACCTCGGGGTCAGCACCACCGGCTCGGTCGTCAGCTACCACGAGCACAACGAGGCGGCGCGTACGCCCGACCTCGTCGAGCGCCTCCTCGCGGGCGAGCGCGTGCTCGTGGTCACCGACGCCGGCATGCCGTCCGTCTCCGACCCCGGCTATCGGCTCGTCGCCGCCGCAGTTGAGTCCGGCGTACGCGTCACCTGCGTCCCCGGGCCGAGCGCGGTCCTCATGGCTCTCGCCGTGTCGGGCCTCCCTGTCGACCGGTTCTGCTTCGACGGCTTCCTGCCCCGCAAGCCGGGTGAGCGCGCGCGCGTGCTCGCCGACGTGGCCGACGAGCGCCGCACCCTCGTGTTCTTCGAGGCGCCGCACCGCCTCGCCGAGACCCTCGCCGCCATGCGCGACGCGTTCGGCCCCGAGCGCAGGGCCGCGGTGTGCCGCGAGCTGACGAAGACCTACGAGGAGGTGCGGCGGGGCACCCTCACCGAGCTCGCCGACTGGGCGTCCGAGGGCGTCAAGGGTGAGATCACGGTCGTCGTGGCCGGCGCCGAGCGCTCCGTGCCGTCCCTCGAGGACGCCGTCGCCGGCATACGGCTGCGGGTCGACGCGGGGGAGCGCCTCAAGGACGTCGCCGCCGACGTCGCGTCGCGCACGGGGCTGTCGAAGAAGGCGCTCTACGACGCGTCGCTCGCCGCGCGCTGACTCTGCCGTGGCGCCGGGAGGTTGCGCCACGGGCGGCCCGCCCCTTGTGCCGGTGACGAATCCCCATACGGTGGTGACGTACCGTGTCGCGGCTCGAACCGTGACCGACCCTGACAGCGAAGGAGAACCGATGGGCACCACGCGCACCGCCACCACGCACTGGGAGGGCTCGCTCTTCGAAGGGTCCGGCCAGATCACCCTGGAGAGCTCGGGCATCGGCACCTACGACGTCAACTGGCCGTCCCGGGCCGAGCAGGCCAACGGCAAGACGAGCCCCGAGGAGCTCATCGCGGCGGCGCACTCGTCGTGCTTCTCGATGGCATTCTCCAACGGGCTCGCCAAGGCCGGCACGCCCCCGACCACCCTCGACACGACGGCCGAGGTGACCTTCGTGCCCGGCACGGGCATCACCGAGATCAAGCTGTCGGTCGTCGGTGAGGTGCCCGGCATCTCGGCCGAGGACTTCCAGGCCGCTGCCGAGGACGCCAAGGCGAACTGCCCGGTGAGCCAGGCGCTCAAGGCCGTGCCGATCAGCCTCGAGGCCAAGCTCGCCTGACGCGCGAGCATGCAAGCACACGTATGCCGCCCGGCTGAGCCGGGCGGCATACCTGTGTCTCGAGCGGGAGCGTCCTTGCGGCTCAGGACTTCTCGACAGTGTCCTTGAAGGCGTCGAGCATGCTCTGCCAGTTCTGCGAGAACTGGTCGGCCTGCTCCTGCGACTCGTTGCCGTCCTGCTCCAGGGTGACCGTGGTGGGGCCCCCGTCACCGCCGCCCTCGAGGGAGTAGGTGACGGTGTGGTAGTTCTCCGGGCTGTCCTCCTGGCCCATGAGCGGGCTGTAGTGCGTCGTGGACAACCTCCGCGGCTCGTCGACCTCGAGCACCTCGCCCTTGTCCTCGTAGGGCTTTCCGTTCATCTCGCCGCGCCACGTGATGGGGCTGCCGACCTGCCAGTCGGTGCTCACCTCGGTGCCGACCATCCACCGGCGGATCTCGGCCGGGTCGGTGAGGGACTGCCACGCCTGCTGCGGCGTGGCGTCGACGGTGACCTTCGCTCGTGCAACATGACCAGTCATGCCTCTGTCATACCCCGTGCGTCAGAGGCACTGATTGAACGTTCGCGACAGGGGCGTCGCGTCGAGCACCGGCGCCTGGCGGGAACTCGTGCGCGACCGCCCGTGCGCCCCGCCTAGGATTGCCAGCCATGAGCAACGTCCTGTCTGCCGTCGCCTGGCCGTACACCAACGGCCCGCGCCACATCGGCCACGTGGCCGGTTTCGGTGTGCCCTCCGACGTGTTCAGCCGGTACATGCGGATGGCCGGCCACGACGTGCTCATGGTCTCGGGCACCGACGAGCACGGCACGCCGATCCTCGTCCTCGCCGAGGAGGAGGGCGTGACCCCCCAGCAGCTCGTCGACAAGTACAACGCCGTCATCGCCCAGGACCTCACTGACCTCGGCCTGTCCTACGACCTGTTCACCCGCACGACGACGCGCAACCACTACTCCGTCGTGCAGGAGATGTTCCGGCAGGTGCACGCCAACGGCTACATGATCGAGCAGACGACGCGCGGCGCCATCAGCCCGTCGACCGGACGCACGCTGCCCGACCGCTACATCGAGGGCACCTGCCCGATCTGCGGTTTCCCCGAGGCGCGCGGCGACCAGTGCGACAACTGCGGCAACCAGCTCGACGCCGACGAGCTGATCAACCCGCGCAGCAAGATCAACGGCGAGACGCCCGAGTTCGTCGAGACCCAGCACTTCTTCCTCGACCTGCCGGCGCTCGCCGCCGCGCTGGGGGAGTGGCTCGACGGCCGCGAGGCCTCGGGCACCTGGCGCCCCAACGTCATCAAGTTCTCCAAGAACCTGCTCAAGGACGTGCGCCCCCGTGCCATGACGCGCGACATCGACTGGGGCATCCCGATCCCGCTCGAGGGGTGGGAGGACAACCCGGCCAAGCGCCTCTACGTCTGGTTCGACGCCGTCATCGGCTACCTCTCGGCATCGATCGAGTGGGCCCGCCGCCTCGGCCCCGGCCAGGAGGAGCGCTGGCGCGAGTGGTGGAACGACCCGAGCGCCGTGTCCTACTACTTCCAGGGCAAGGACAACATCACCTTCCACAGCCAGATCTGGCCGGCCGAGCTGCTCGGCTACGCCGGCAAGGGCGACAAGGGCGGCGAGCCGGGCGTCTACGGTGAGCTCAACCTGCCGACCGAGGTCGTGGCATCGGAGTTCATGACGCTCGAGGGCAAGCAGTTCTCGACGAGCCGCAAGCACGTCATCTACGTGCAGGACATCGTCGCGCGCTACGGCCCCGACCCGATCCGCTACTTCATCTGCGCGGCGGGTCCCGAGAACCAGGACGCCGACTTCAGCTGGGCCGAGTTCGTCCAGCGCAACAACAGCGAGCTCGTCGCCGGCTGGGGCAACCTCGTCAACCGCACCGCCGCGATGATCGCCAAGAGTTTCGGCGAGATCCCGAGGGCGTATGCCGTCGAGCCCGTCGACGAGGAGCTGCTGGCAACCGTGCGGGGTGCGTTCGCGAGCGTGGGCGCCAACCTCGAGCGGCACCGCCAGAAGGCTGCGCTCGCGGAGGTCATGCGCGTCGTCGGCGAGGCCAACGCGTACGTGTCGAAGACAGAGCCGTTCAAGCTCAAGGGCGACGACGAGCGCGAGCGCCTCTCGACGGTGCTCCACACGCTCGTGCAGGCGGTGAGCGACATCAACACGCTCATCTCGCCGTTCCTGCCGCACGCGGCCAACCGGGTGCACGCCGTGCTCGGCGGCGAGGGCGAGTTCATGCCGATGCCGCGGCTCGACGTGGTGCGCGACCTCGACGACGACTCGCGCGCCTACCCCGTCATCACGGGCGAGTACTCCACGACGCCGCGCTGGGAGCCGCGCCCGGTCGTCCCCGGCACCCCGATCTCCAAGCCCACCGGGGTCTTCACCAAGCTCGACCCCGACCAGGTGGTCGAGGCCGAGCGCGAGCGCCTCGCCGACCCGGGCACCCCTGACACCGACCAGAGCGCATGACGCCTCACGCGTCGGGGCACCGGGGTCTGCCCGAGCACCTGCCCGACCCGCTGCCCATCGACGTCGTCGACAACCACGTCCACCTCGACATCACGCGCGAGGGCGACCAGCCGTTCGACGTCGCCGACGCCATCAAGCAGGCGCGGGCCGTCGGCGTGACCCGCCTCGTGCAGGTCGGCTGCGACCTCGACGGCATCGCCTTCACCATGGACGCCATCGAGCGGCACCCCGAGCTGGTCGGCGGAATCGCCTTGCACCCCAACGAAGTCCCACGTCTCGCTGCCGCTGGGACGTTGGAGACGGCATACGCCACCGTCGAGCGCCACGCGGCCCACGACCGCGTGCGCGTCATCGGCGAGACCGGGCTCGACTACTTCCGCACCGGTCCCGAAGGGGTGCCGGTGCAGCAGGACGGCTTCCGCTGGCACATCGACCTGGCCAAGCGGCTCGGCAAGGCCCTGCAGATCCACGACCGCGACGCCCACGACGACGTGCTGCGCATCCTCGAGGAGGAGGGCGCACCGGAGCACACCGTCCTGCACTGCTTCTCGGGCGACCTCACGATGGCCCGCGAGTGCGTCGAACGCGGCTACTACCTCAGCTTCGCCGGGACCGTCACCTTCAAGAACGCCCGCGACCTGAGGGACGCGCTGACGGCGATCCCGCTCGACCGGGTGCTCGTCGAGACCGATGCCCCCTACCTCGCGCCGGCCCCACACCGGGGTGCGACGAACGCCTCGTTCCTCGTGCCGGTGACCATCCGGGCGATGGCCGGAGTGCTCAACATCGACGTGCCGAGCCTGTGCCGCGCCGTGTCGGAGAACAGCGAGCGCGTGTACGGTCCGTGGGGCGCCGAACGATTCGGGCAAACTGCCTAGCGCACCCCAGATCGCCGGGTCCAGCCGGACGGGCCGTCGTTATCGAAATTTGACCTTTGCGTCGGTGATCCCTCAGTGTGGACGACTGTTGGCCGGTTGCTGCCCCGCATCGACCTCTTCCCGATGGCGTGAGGAGGACGGATCGAGAGCGCGTTGCACCCGGATAGATCGACGTTCGGAGTGTTTTGATTTCTCGCAACGCCAAGATCCTGGCCGCCACAGGCGCGGCCGTCGTCCTCACCGGTGGCGCTGTCGGCGCCGCCCAGCTCGACAAGACCGTGAACCTCTCGGTCGACGGCGCCTCTTCCACCTCCTCGTTCTTCGGCAGCCGTACCGTCGGTGACGTGCTCGCCGGCGAGGGCATCGAGGTCAAGCAGGGCGACGTCGTGGTCCCGGCCACCGGCAGCACCGTCGGCGACGGTGAGTCGATCACCGTCAAGTACGCCCGCATGCTGAACCTCACGGTCGACGGCAAGACCCGTCAGATCCGCACCACTGAGACCACGGTCGACGGGGCGCTGCTCGCGCTGGGAGTCCGCGGCGATTCTCGCCTGTCCGTCTCGCGCTCGCAGACCATCGGTCGCCAGGGCCTGTCGCTCAGCATCGTGACGCCCAAGGCCGTCACCGTGAACGTCGACGGCAAGACGACGACGAAGACCGTGGCCGCGGCCACCGTCGGCGAGGCCCTGACGCAGCTCGGGGTGCGCCTCGGCAAGGCCGACAAGGTCAACCCGCCGGTCACGACCCGCCTGACGAATGGCGCCAAGGTCGCCGTCCAGCGCGTCCAGACCAAGGACACGAAGACCACGCAGCCGATCGCCTTCGGCACGACCCGCACCAAGACGGGCGCCCTCTACTCCGACCAGACCAAGGTGTCCCGCGCCGGTGTCGCCGGCACGCGCGTCGTGACGACGCGTGCGACCGTCATCGACGGCAAGGTCGTGAGCCGCGCGACCATCGCGTCGACCGTCTCCAAGGCCCCGGTCAACCGGGTCCTGCTCGTCGGCACCAAGTCCCGGCCGGCCCCGGCCCCGGCCCGGGCCGCCGCCCCGGCCCCTGCGGCCAGCACCGGTGGCTCGTCGTCCGGCGCCGGCATCAACCTGGCCCGTGCCTCCATGTGGGACTCCATCGCCCAGTGCGAGTCGACCGGCAACTGGCACATCAACACCGGCAACGGCTACTACGGCGGTCTGCAGTTCCTGACCTCGACGTGGCTCGGCTACGGCGGTGGCGACTTCGCCTCGCGTGCCGACCTCGCCAGCCGCGAGCAGCAGATCACGGTCGCCAACCGCGTCTACGCCGACAACGGCACGTCGCAGTGGCAGTGCAAGCCCTGACCTGAGGCACCGCTCCACAGCATCGAACAGCAATCCGTCCGCCTCTCGCGCGGCCCCCCAGGGCTCGCCGGCGGACGGATTGCTTTTTCGACGTGGGCCATAGGGTGGGCGCATGACGAAGAAGGACGCCTCGGCGCCCGTTGCCGCCCCGGCCGACGACGCCGCGCTCCTCGGCCCGTCGCAGGTGCGCGAGCTCGCCGAGCGGCTCGAGGTGAGGCCCACCAAGCAGTGGGGCCAGAACTTCGTCGTCGACGCCAACACGGTGCGCAAGATCGTGCGCGTCGCCGGTGTCGGGCCCTCCGATGTCGTCGTCGAGGTCGGCCCCGGGCTCGGGTCGCTGACCCTCGCGCTGCTGCCCGTGGTCAAGGCGGTCACCGCCGTCGAGGTCGACCCGCGGCTCGCGGGTGCCCTCGAGGACACCGTGCGCAGCCTCCAACCCGACAACGCCGACCGCCTGCGGCTCGTCGCGGCAGACGCGCTGACCGTCACGAAGCTGCCCGGCCCCGACCCCACCGCCCTCGTCGCCAACCTGCCCTACAACATCTCGGTCCCCGTGGTCCTGTCGTTCCTCGAGCACTTCCCGACCATCGACCGCGTTCTCGTTATGGTGCAGCTCGAGGTCGCCGAACGGCTCGCGGCCAAGCCGGGGGGCAAGATCTACGGCGTGCCGAGCCTCAAGGCGGCCTGGTACGCCGACGTCGAGCTCGCCGGCCGCGTCGGGCGCAACGTCTTCTGGCCGGCGCCCAACGTCGACTCGGGCCTCGTCTCCCTGCGCCGGCGCAAGCCGCCGAAGACCACCGCCTCCCGCAAGGACGTCTTCGCCTGCATCGACGCCGCGTTCCTCCAGCGCCGAAAGGCGTTGCGGGGCGCGCTCGCCTCCTGGGCAGGGTCCGCCGACGCCGCCGAGCGGGCGCTCGTCACAGCCGGCATCGACCCGAAGACCCGCGGTGAGCAGCTCGACATCACCGCGTTCGCCCGCATCGCCGAGGCCCGCCCTGCCGGTGTGGCACCGTCCGAACGACGCGCTCGCCGGCGAGGCAATGCGTCCTGACCGCGACGGGCTGGCCCATAGGGTGGGCGCATGACTGTCGCTCCGACCCTGCCCGGTGCGGTGACCGTGCGCGTCCCGGCCAAGGTCAACCTCGAGCTGCGCGTCGGACCACGACGGCCCGACGGGTTCCACACGCTCGCGACCGTCTACCAGGCCGTGTCGCTGCACGACGAGGTCTCGGTGGCCCGCTGGGACGAGTGGCAGGTCGTGCCGGCGGGCACGTACGCCGACCGCATCCCGATCGACGGCGACAACCTTGCCGTGCGTGCCGCCCGCCTCGTCGCCGAGCGCTGGGCTGTCGACGAGAGCCTGTCGATCCGCATCGACAAGGACATCCCCGTTGCCGGTGGCATGGCGGGCGGGTCGGCCGATGCCGCCGCTGCCCTCGTCGCGTGCGAGCAGCTCTGGGGCCTCGGCCTCGACCGTGACGAGCTGGCCGAGCTGGCGGCGACCCTCGGCAGCGACGTCCCGTTCATCCTCTCCGGCGGCAACGCGATGGGCTCCGGGCGCGGCGAGCAGCTGGCGCCGGTCCTGGCGCGCGGCACCTTCCACTGGGTCTTCGCGATCAGCGACACCGGCCTGTCGACCCCCGAGGTGTATGCCGAGTGCGACCGCCTGCGCGAGCGCGACGGCGTCGACGTGCCCGAGCCCAGGGTCAGCCCCGCGCTGATGGCGGCGCTGCGTTCAGGCGATCCGGCCCTGCTCGGCGCCGCCCTGCACAACGACCTCGAGCCCGCGGCGTTCTCGCTGCGCCCGCAGCTGCGCGAGCTGCGCGACGCCGGCGTCGAGTTCGGTGCCCTCGGTGGCGTCGTCTCGGGCTCCGGCCCGACCGTCGCGTTCCTCACCGAGAGCCACGAGGCCTCGCTCGACCTGTCGGTGTCGCTCGCGGCCTCCGACCTCTGCCGCGACCTGCGTCGCGCCAAGGGCCCGGTGCACGGCGCCCACGTCGTCGCCCAGCCCCGCGACTGACCCCACCCTTCGCCGAAAAAGCAATCCGTCCGGCGGCGCGTCCGGACGGAACCATCACCCGGATGGGCCGGACGGATTGCTTTTTCGATGGCGGCGCCGGACGGATTGCTGGTTGGGGCAGGGGACCGAATAGGGTCGGTCAGCGATGGCCAACCTGATCTCCCTCGAACGCGTCTCGCTCGTCTTCGGCACGAGCCACGTCCTCGACGACGTCAGTCTCGGCGTGCTCACCGGCGACCGCATCGGCGTCGTCGGCGTCAACGGCGGCGGCAAGTCGACCCTCCTGCGCGTCATGGCGGACCTGCAGGAGCCCGACTCGGGCCGCATCACGAAGCAGGGCGGCGCCGAGGGCATCCGCATCGGGATGCTCTCGCAGGAGGACGCGCTCGACCCGACCTGGACGATCCGCGAGGCCGTGCTGGGCGACCTTCCCGAGCACGTCTGGGCCGGCGACCCCCGCATCCGCGACGTGCTGACCGGGCTGCTCGGCGGCATCGAGGCCGAGAACGTCGGCGGCCTCGACAGCCGAGTCGGGCCCAAGTCCGGCGGCGAGCGCCGCCGCCTCGCACTGGCTCGCCTGCTCGTCTCGGACCCCGAGCTGCTCCTGCTCGACGAGCCGACCAACCACCTCGACGTCGAGGGCGTGGCGTGGCTCGCCGACCACCTCGCGAGCAAGCGGCCGCGCCCCGGCAACGCGACCGTCGCGATCACCCACGACCGCTGGTTCCTCGACGCCTACGCCACCAACACCTGGGAGGTCGAGGGCGGCAAGGTCAGCGCCTTCGAGGGAGGGTATGCGGCCTACGTCCTCGCGAAGGCCGAACGCGACCGTCTCGCCGAGGTCGTCGCCGACCGGCGCGCCAACCTCATGCGCAAGGAGCTCGCGTGGCTGCGGCGTGGGCCGCCCGCCCGCACGAGCAAGCCGAAGTTCCGCATCGACGCCGCGAACGCCCTGATCGCCGACGAGCCCGCGCCGCGCAACAGCGTCGAGCTCGCGTCGTTCGCCAGCCGCCGCCTCGGCAAGGACGTGCTCGACCTCGAGGACGTCACCGTGTCGGTCGGCGACCCGCCCGACGAGCGGCGTCTGCTCGACCACGTGACCTGGCGCCTCGCGCCGGGCGAGCGCATCGGCATCGTCGGCGTCAACGGTGCCGGCAAGTCGACGCTGCTCCGCGCCCTGACGGGCGAGATCCCGCTCGACAGCGGCCGCCGCAAGATCGGCAAGACGGTCGCCATCGCGCACCTGACGCAGGAGGTCCGCGAGCTCGAGCGCTTCGAGCAGTGGCGCGTCATCGAGGCCATCGAGGACGTCAAGCAGTGGACCACCCTCGGCGACAAGGAGATCAGTGCGAGCCAGCTCGCGACGCGTCTCGGGTTCCCTGGTGGACGGCAGCAGTCACGCGTGGGCGACCTCAGCGGTGGCGAGCGACGCAGGCTGCAGTTGACGCGCCTGCTCCTCACCGAGCCGAACGTGCTCATCCTCGACGAGCCGACCAACGACCTCGACATCGAGACGTTGACCTCGCTCGAGGACGTGCTCGACGGCTGGGTCGGAACGCTCGTCGTCGTGTCGCACGACCGCTACCTGCTCGAGCGCGTGGCCGACAAGCAGCTGGCCCTGCTCGGTGACGGCAAGGTGCGTGACCTGCCCGGCGGCGTCGAGGAGTACCTCCGGCTGCGGGCAGCCGCGGAGGCGACGGCAGCGTCGGCCCGGACCTCCTCCGCGACCGCACCGGCGTCGTCGAGCCGACCGGACGGCGTACCTGCTGGGGGCTCTGCGACGTCGGCGAGCCCGGCCGAGGTGCGCGAGGCCCGCAAGGCGATGGCGCGCATCGAGAAGCAGCTGTCGCGCCTGCAGGACCGTGAGGAACGGCTGCACGGTGACATGGCCGAGCAGGCCACCGACCCCGCGGCGCTCGCCGACCTCAACGCGAAGCTGCAGGCCGTCGTCAGCGAGCGCGAGGAGCTCGAGCTCGAGTGGCTCGAGGCCGCCGAGATCGTCGGCTGACTCCACCACCCAACAATCGAAAGAACACTCCGTCACGTGACGGAGTGTTCTTTCGATCGGGACTGAGCCGACGGAGTGTTCTTTCGATCGGGAGGCTCTCGGACGGAGTGTTCTTTCGATTGCTCCTAGCGGTTGTCGACTGCCGTGATGTCGACGGTGACGTTCGCCCCGGTGTAGAGGTGGCTGAGCACGTAGACCGTGCCCGGCGGGATGGGTGCCGACTCGTCGGCCGAGGCCGTCGCCGTCGACCCCGTCAGCGCGCACGCGCTGTCGAGGAAGTACAGGTCGAGGTCGTGCCCGACCGTGGCGTCGAGCGGGCTCGTGCCCTTGACCGACACCGAGTGCAGCCCGTCGGAGAAGCCGGCCGGCAGCTTGGTCACCCAGCCGTCGACGCCTTGCGACGCCGGCGGGAAGGTGCACGCGGTGTTCATCTCGGTGCCGGTGACGCCGAAGACGTTCTGCAGCCCCGTCGGGTCACCGGCCGCCGGGTTGTTCGCGGCGATCGTGCCGTGGTCGGTGTACGGCGCGTCGGGGGTGACGGTCCCGTTGGCGACCGTGGCGCCCGAGCCGAACGCCTCGATCTCGGCGACCTGGGCGTACGTCGTCGTGTCGCCCTGCACCGAGTCGACGAAGAAGCGCAGGTAGGCCGCCTTCGTCGGGGTCGTCAGCGGGAAGGTCGTGTAGTTGAGGTCGGGCGCCGTCGGGCGGGGAGCCTGGTAGCCGAAGGCACCGGTGCGGGCGGTCGTCCACGTGACGCCGTCGAGCGAGGTCTGCACGGTGAACCCCTTGAGCGCAGCGAACCGTGACGCGTTCGTGGCCTTGTAGGCGCTCACCCGCACCGAGCTGACGGTGGCCGGGGCGGCGAGCTTGACGGTCACCCGCTCGTCGGGTCCCGCGTTGTATGCCGTCGCTCCCGCCTTCGTCGACCACACCGAGGCGGCCGTGTCGTCGAAGGCGAACTTCGCGGGAGCGCCGTCGTCCTGGCTCGACACGGAGACCACCTGGGCACCAGCCGCGGTCGAAGCCAGGTTGGGCGCCAGCGAGACCTTCTTGGCCGTGTTCTTGCCCGCGGTGACCGCGAACCCCTCGATGGTCTGCGTGCCGAACCCGGGCGCCTGGATCGTCAGCGGGTAGGTGCCGGTGACGGCCTTGACCGTCGCGCCGCCAGCCTTGCCAGTGCGCGCGAGCGGCGAGACGCGGGCCTCGAAGCGGCCGAGGATGACGCGTGCGTTCGAGATGGGCTGGCCCGTCGTCGCGTTGACGAGCGTCAGTGCCACGGTGCCGTTGGACGCCGCAGCCGGCACGTCGAACGCCGGCTTGGGGTCGGTGTCGTCGCCGGTCTGCGAGCTCGCCGAGACGCCTGCGCCGCGCTTGGCGAAGACTGACCAGATGAGCGCGGTGTTGTCGCCGTGGTTGCGGTCCAGGTCAGCGGACAGGATGCCGTCACGGGCGTCGAGGAACGACGGGTTCGGTGCCGTGAGGGGCATGCCGTCGGTGATGAGCCGGGCCGCGACGTCGGCGCCCTTGGCCGCCCCGTACCGGGCGACGAGTGCCTTGCGCAGGTCCCACAGCGTCGCGGTCCAGATCTCACCGTCGGCGTGCACCTCGGGACCGGTGAGGTCGTAGCCGATGTCGCCGAAGGTCGTCGGGTTCTGGTCGTAGTTCCAGTTGCGGATGCCGCGGGTCGGGTTGCCGGTGACGTAGTCACCGACGATCGGCTTGGTGAGCAGGCCCGCGTTGAAGCCGTGGTTGAGGGCGTACCAGTCGGACCAGCCCTCACCCATCGAGCCGGCCTGCTGCGAGGCGAGGCCGGCGCCGTTCGCGACGTAGCGGTTGGACAGGCCGTGGGTGTACTCGTGCTGGATCACCGACATGTCGAACGAGCCGTCGCGGTAGGGACCCTCGAACGCGTCGTCGATGGGCTCCCAGAGGAACATGCCGCTCCACGGTGGGATGCCGTCGTCGAGCGTGAGCATGTACGCGTTGTCCCGGCCCGTGTAGGTCGGCGCGCCTCCCGAGGCGGCGCCGGCCTGGACGAGGCCGCGCACCGCGTCGCCACCCTGGCCGCCCTTGCCGCCGTTGTCGACCTGGAAGTTGCCGGCGGTCTCGGTGAAGCCGAGGGCGTAGTACTCGTCGTGGATGCGGTTGTGCTGGAAGAAGAGGTTGGTCGCGGCCGGGTTGAGGTCCTCGGCGTACGAGGGCGGCGTGGTCTGGCCCTTCGTCGCCGCCCACCGGTTGGCGTATGCGTAGTCGAAGTGGCCGGTGGGGGAGACGGGCCGCGGCGCGTTGTCGATCGGCGCGAGGAAGTTCGACCAGTTGGCGTACGTGTCGGCGTTGTTGCCCAGCGTCGTCACCCCGGTGCCGGTGGCTCCGGTGGGGTCGGCCCAGCCCTTGGGCGACTCGGCGGTCGGCCCGAACGACTGCTGCCGCGGCTGCCCGCCCTTGGCGGCGCCGGGGTAGTTGTCGTAGACGGTGCCGTGGGCCTCGTCGAACTGCACGACGCTGGTGCGGAACAGCACCGAGCCGGTGGTGCCGTCGACGACGGTCTCCCAGGCCTCGGTCTGGCTCTTGATGAAGAACACCTTGTAGGCGGCCACGGGGCCGGATGCCGTCGGGAAGGCCACCTTGCGCACGTAGCCGGGCCCGGCGAACGGCCCGCGCGAGAACGTCGTGAAGCCGGCCTGCGTGCCGTCGGCGACGGGGGCGTATGCCGTACCGGGAGCCAGCGTGCCCGCGACCTTGAGCAGGGCGCCGGTCTCACCGAGGACCCACGTGCCGAGGAGGCTCGCCCCGGGAGCGGTCTCGCCGGCATAGGACAGGACACGCCCGTCGGTCGCGACCGCGACGTTGAGGCGGCCACCGCGTGCGGCCGGTGCGCCGGCGAAGGTCTGCACGAAGCTGACCACGTGCGTGCCGGTGCCGGGGAGGGCGTGGTCGCGAGCGACGGTGAGGCCTTGCACCTGCGCGGCCGAGAGGCCGAAAGCGGCAGGCTGCGAGGCGAGCCAGCCCCGCGCGACGTCGACGGCGCTGCCGGCGCGGGCCGCGGTGAGGTAGCCGTCGGACCGCAGCGCGCGGAGCGTGCCGAAGCGGGCGTCCCACGTGGCCCGGGCCCCTGCGCCGGCCGTCTTCAGCAGGGCCGCGACGGCCGTCTTCGTCGCCACGGTGGGGATGACCGCCTTGGTGACGGCCCGGGTGTCGAGGGTCGCGAGCAGGTTGCTGACCGTGTCGGTGAGCGTGTTGGTGATCGAGGTGCTGGCGGGGAGTGCAGCGGTCGACGTCGTTGTCGCCGCCGCGAGCGGGGCCCCCGCCGCCGCCGAGACGAGGCACAGTCCCATGGCCAGGACGTGCTTGCGAGTGGTGTTCACGCGTTCTCCTAGGAGTTGCTCGGCGGGTCGCGCCGAGGCGGGCGACCCGGTGCAGGAGAAACGAGGCGAGGGGCCGGAAGGGTACGCGCGGGTAGGAAAATCGCCCAAATCCTGTTGAATTTATCTTGATGTCAAGATAAATTTGCAGCCATGGAGATGCATCTGCACCACGTCCAGGTCTCGGGTCCGGCCGGCTGCGAGGACGACATGCGCGCCTTCTACGGCGGCGTGCTCGGCATGGTCGAGGTCGACAAGCCAGAGGCGTTGCGTGCCCGCGGAGGCGCGTGGTTCCGAGCCGGCACCGCCGAGCTGCACGTCGGCATCGAGGACGAGTTCACGCCCGCCCGAAAGGCCCACCCCGGCATCGCCGTGGCCGACATCGAGAAGCTGGCCGAGGTGGTGGGCCGGGCCGGCGCACCGGTCGCCTGGGACGAGAACATCCCCGGACTGCGCCGCTTCCACACGACCGACCCCGTCGGCAACCGGCTGGAGTTCCAGCAGGCATGAGCGGCTCAGCTGTGCGGCACGCCCCGCGACTCGAGAGGTGCGAGCATGCGCCGCAGCAGGGTCGCCAGCTGGGTGCGGTCGGCGGCCGAGAGCTCCGACAGCAGGGACTTCTCCTGCTCGATGAGGTCGGCCATGGCGGAGTCGACGACGTCGCGGCCCGCAGCGGTCAGGCGCACGAGCACCCCGCGCCGGTCGCCGGGGTCGGGGCGTCGGTCGACGAAGCC
Source organism: Terrabacter sp. 05T424 (assembly GCF_056396225.1). NCBI lineage: Bacteria > Bacillati > Actinomycetota > Actinomycetes > Micrococcales > Intrasporangiaceae > Terrabacter > Terrabacter sp. 05T424. The sequence goes on along the minus strand of NZ_JBFTLB010000004.1, from coordinate 323,382 downwards.
GCTGCGCTCGAGCCGGTCGACCCGGTTGGTCATGGTGCCCGACGTCACCAGGGTCTGCTGCACGAGCGCCCCCGGCGACAGCTCGTAGGGCTCGCCGGCTCGCCGCAGCGCCGACAGCACGTCGAAGGCCCACCCCTCGAGCAGGTGCTCCGAGAAGGCCGAGCCGCGCGCGAGGTCGAGCCGGCGCGCCAGGCGCGACACCCGCGAGAGCACCTCCAGCGGGGAGACGTCGAGGTCGGGGCGCTCGCGACGCCAGGCAGCGACGATCTCGTCGACGTCGTCGGCAGGCCCGCGGTCGGCGTTCATGCGTCCAACTGTAGTCGCCGTCAAGACTCTTGACATCGAAAGAAAGTGAGCACGTCGTGACCGAACCCACCACCCCGCCCGCCACGGGCGCGCGCGGCACCGACTCGGCGTGGGACCCGCGCCAGTACGCCGTCTTCGCCGGACACCGGGGCCGACCCTTCACCGACCTGCTGGCGCGCGTCGACGCGGACGACCCGAGGCTCGTCGTCGACCTGGGCTGCGGGCCGGGCGAGCTGACCCTCGGCCTCACCCAGCGCTGGCCGAACGCCCGCGTCGTCGGCGTGGACAGCTCTCCCGAGATGCTGGCCCGCGCACGCGAGCTCGACGTCGACGGCCGCGTCGAGTGGGTCGAGGCCGCCGCCGAGGACTGGGACCCCACCGAGTCCGGCGGCTCCATCGACGTGCTCGTCACCAACGCCACGCTGCAGTGGGTCCCGAGCCACCTCCGGCTCGTTCCGTCGTGGGTCGCCAGCCTCGCGCCCGGCGGCACCTTCGGGATGCAGGTGCCCGCGAACTTCGACGCCCCGTCGCACCGACTGATGCGCGAGGTCGCCGCGCGCCACCCGCGCGCCGACGACCTGCGCCCCGGACTCGCCCGAGCCCAGGCCGTCGCCCAGCCGCAGATGTATGCCGCCCTTCTCCTCGAAGTGACCCCTGACGTCGACGTGTGGCAGACGACGTACGAGCACGTGCTCGCCGCGGACCCCGACGGCGCGCATCCCGTGCTCGAGTGGGTGCGCGGCACCGGCCTGCGCCCGGTGCTCGGGGTGCTCGACGAGCAGGAGCGCGAGGCCTTCGTCACGGACTACGAGAAGGAGCTCGAGACGGCATACCCCCGCAAGCCGTACGGCGTGCTCTTCCCGTTCACGCGCACCTTCGCCGTCGCCCGCACGCGCGCCTGACTCGCGCCTGACTCGCGCTCGCGCTTACGGGGGAGCGGCGGCCCGACGTCGCTCCTCGAGGTCGGCGAGCCGGTGGCGCTGCTGGAGCGGACGGGCCATCTGGTGGTTGCCCTCGAGCCGGGCCGCGTTGCGGTCGAGGTAGGCCCAGCAGCCGGCGGTGAACGGGCAGGCGTCGTCGCCGAGGCCCTTCTTCGGGTCGTAGCGGCAGTCGCCGCAGTAGTCGCTCATCCGGTCGATGTACGCCCCGCCCGAGACGTACGGCTTGGTGGCCATCGCGCCGCCGTCGGCGTGCTGGCTCATACCGACCACAGTGCCAGTAGAGGTGCCAGACGTACTCTCGCCAGCCGATGACCTGACGCACGAAGCCCTCCACCGAAGGCGAGCGGGGCATCGCCGTCGCAGTGCGCCTGCGCGGCCCGGTCGATGACCTCGACGGCTCGAGGAGCCCGAGGTTGAGCGGCACGGAGAGCAGACTGTGCGCCATCGCCCAGTCGCCACGCAGCATGGCGTCCTCATGGGGACCTCGGTGTAGTCGGCGCGCATCAGCACGGCCGAGTCGCCGAGCTTGGCGGCACGGTGACGCAGCGCCGACAGCACGAGGTGCAGCTTCTGCCGGTGGAACGGGCGCCGTGCGAGCGCCCGACGGCTCTCGACGAGCAGCACCCCGTCTGCCCCGACCTCGAAGTGCGGACCGAGCTGGTCGGCGAAGAGCCACCGTCGCGTCATGGCGCAGACATACCCGCCGCGCCCGCCGGAGGCCTGCTGGTGCCTGTCTGCCCACCCGTGAAAGCTCCCTCGAGGGCGTGGCGGCCGGGTAAGCCGCGGGTCTGCCGGAGGTATGGGGTGGGCCTCGGTCTCGCCGGGCGTCTCACCGGGGAAGAAAATGTGGGTCAATTTCCGGCATTTCTGCCCAATTCGGAAAATCGTGTCATGAAATGGGTCCCGGCACGTCATACAGGTGACGGCAACGCAGGGGTCTCCCGCTTGGTCAGGGGAGGGAGTGGCCCCTTCGGGTTGTCTCCAGTGGTGCCGTCAGGTTTCGTCCTCCCGCGTGGTTTCGTGGAGGGGATCATTCGGGAGGACGAAACCTGCCAGCCCGTTCGTCGGGCCACTGGCCGCGGGCCATCCGCCCAGTAGGCGTTCAGATGGACGCTCGCGCCGCCAGTTGGCAGACTTGCCCCGAACCGCTCAGACCGGACAAACCGGTGCGACGCGGGGCAGACGAAGGGCGAAGCGTTGTCGGCAGACGCGACCTTGTGGTCGAGCGAGGCCTGGGCCTCGGCCCCTGACGCGACCCTGCTCGCCCGCACCCGTGACGGTTCGGCGGAGGCCTTCGGGGAGCTCTGGCGCCGGCACCTCCCGGCGGCGTATGCCGTCGCGAACCGTCACCGTGGCCGCTCGGCCCCCGAGGACCTCGTCGCCGAGGCAGCCGCGCGCGTGCTGGCGCTCATCAGTGACGGACGCGGACCCGACGAGAACTTCCGCGCCTACTTCCTGTCGGCGGTGCGCACCGTCGCCATCGACCAGGGCCGGCGGGAGCTGAGGCTGGTCCCGACCGACGACGACGACCTCGAGGACCTCGCGCCGGCGCAGGCCGACCCCTTCGCCGGCATCGCGGTCGACGAGGAGGGGCTGGCGCTGGTCCGCGCCGCCTTCGCCGAGCTGCCCGAGCGCGACCAGCGCATCCTCTGGCACACCACCGTCGAGGGCGCCGCCCCGCGCGCGGTCGCTCCCATGCTCGGCATGACCGCCAACGCGTTGAGCGTCCGGGCGATGCGGGCGCGCGAGGCGCTGCGTGCCAACTACCTCGATGCCCGGGCGGCGCGAGGCCTCGCCGGGGCCGACAGCGACGAGTGCCGCTGGACCCTGACGCACCTCGGCGCCTTCGTGCGCGGGCGGCTGCCGAAACGCCAGACCGAGCGCGCCCGGGCCCATGTCGAAGGGTGCCCGCACGCCGCCGCGCTGGCCGCGGACCTCCGCGTCATCCACGAAGGCTTCCCCGCGCTCGTCGTGCCGCTCGTGCTCGTCGCAGGGTTGGCGACGCCGGGGTTCGTCACCGGAGGCGCGGTGGCGGCGCTCTCGTTCTCTTCCGCGGCCGCGGCAGCATCCGGTGCCACGGGCGCCCCGTCCCCAACGACCGGCTCGTCGGCGGTCAGGAGCGCCATCGACGCCGTCGCGCAGGTGGCGGGCCGCGCCACCAGCCTGGCGGCGACGCTCGCCATGACGGTGGGGCTCGCCGGTGCGCTGTCCGTGCCCGGCCCCTCGCTCGCCGACTCGCGTCTCCCGGTCCCGCAGCCCCCGTCGGGCACGGCGGCCCCCGTCTCGCCTCCGGCCACCGCAGGCACGCCGAGTCGACCCGCTCCGCCCAGTGGGCGCAGCGCGACTCCGACCGCCAGTGCGTCGGCGATCCCGTCCGCGACCGAGACGGGTGCCGTCCGGGCAGCGACGGGAACACCGAGGCCACGTGACGTCGCGGCTCCGGCGCTCGACAACGGGGGCCGCGGGGTCACGGGGGCCAAGCCTGCCTCGTCCGGACGCCCTCGTCCGACCATGGCGGGCACCCCGGCAACCGGAGCCTCGGGCGTGGGGCGGCCCACACCCGGCCCGACCCGTCCGCCGGCCCCGACGGCCCCCTCGACCACCCCGAAGCCGCCTGCCACCCCGAAGCCGCCTGCCACGCCTGACCCGCCGACGCAGCAGAACCCACCACCGTCAGACCCCGGGACCGGCCGCCCGGCCATCTCGGTGCGCCTCGTCCGCGAGGGCAGCACGGCCCGCATCGCGGTCAGGGTGGGCTCCACGGCGGCCGGAAGTCTCACGGTGAGGATCGGCAACGTGTCCGGTGCCGGCCGGCTCGTCGTGCGCAACTCGAGCTGGGACTGTGCCCAGGTCAGCCGAGCCGTCGTCTCGTGCACGGGAGCGCGCGGCTCAGTCGTGCTCGACCAGTCGGGCACGGGGGGCCTCGTTCCGCTGACCGTGCGGGTCACGGACGCTTCGGGTCACAGCTGGGCCGACACCTTCCGTCCCGTCTGACCGTCAGCGGTGCGGGAGAGTCACAAGGCGTGGCTTGGGATCGAGACCGGAGAGCCCGTTCCAGGCCAGGTTGACCAGGTGCGCTGCGACCTGCTCCTTCTTGAACTTGCGGCTGTCGAGCCACCACTGGCCGGTCAGCGCGACCATGCCCACGAGCATCTGCGCGTGGATGGGGGCTGACTTGGCCTCGAGGCCGCGCTGCTTGAACTCGGCCGCGAGAAGGTGCTCGACGTGCGCTGCGACGTCGCCGAGGACACTCGCGAACGAGCCGGTCGCCTGGCCGGGAGGAGAGTCGCGCACGAGGATGCGGAACCCGTCGGGGTCGGAATCGATGTAGTCGAGAAGTGCGAGGGTGGCCCGCTCGAGCAGGACCCGAGCCCCCTCCGGCTCCTCGAGCGCGGCACTGATGCCGCCCATGAGGGCCTGGATCTCGCGGTCGACGACGACGGCATACAGCCCCTCCTTGCCGCCGAAGTGCTCGTACACGACGGGCTTGGACACGTTGGCCCTGGAGGCAACCTCTTCGACGGAGGTTGCTTCGAAACCCTTGTCCGCGAATAGTTTTCGACCAACAGTGATGAGCTGCTCGCGGCGTTCGGGGCCCGTCATACGGGCCCGCGGGCGGGTGCGGTCTGCTCGTTGGGTGCGGTCTGCGGTCACGTCGCCATTGTGCAGTGAGCCGGCCGTCGCCCGTGCCAGGCGGCGCTTCCCCAGAACTTTCTTCGAAATCTCGTCATGAAACCGCTCGCGCTGCGTCTTTGTAGTCGGCAGGGAGTTGGCGGAGGAGCCGAGGCACTGGGGGGACCACGGCCGGGCGAGACCGCCGGTGAGGTCGATCGCGACGCAAACCCGGGGAGGGCCGCGATCGACCTCACCGCAGCCGTGCCCGGCGACGGATTGTTCCTTCGAAAGGGCCCCCGCGGGCGACCTCCTTGCCCCACACTGGAGGTCATTCCTCGCGGGAGGAGCCCCCTCAGGTGTCAGCCCACACGATCGGACCCCAGACGGAGTCCACGGCCGCTGCCAGACCGAGCGCCGATGCGCTCGACGAAAGTGACGCGGTCCTGCTCTCGCGGGCACGGCTCGGCGACGACAGTGCATTCGCGACGCTCTGGCAGCGCAACCTCCCGGCGGCCTACGGCGTGGCCACCCGCTTCCGCGGTCGCGTCTCCGCCGAGGACCTCGTGGCCGAGGCGTCCGCCCGCATGTTCCGGCTCATCCGCGAGGGCAACGGGCCGACCGAGAACTTCCGCGCGTACTTCACGGCGACCGTGCGCACCGTGGGCGTCGACGCGGTGCGTCGCGACATGAGCCTCGTCCCCACGCCGGGCAGCGACCTCGACCGACTCCCGGTCGCCGACACCCACCTGTCCGCGCTCGGCGCCGAGGGCGTCGACACCGACCTCGTCAGGGCCGCCTTCCGGCAGCTGAGCGAGAGTGACCGGCAGCTGCTGTGGCACACCATGGTCGAGGGCGAGCCCCCGCGCGTCGTCGCCCCGCTGCTCGGGGTCTCGGCCAACGTCGTCAGCGCGAGGTCGATGCGCGCGCGAGACGAGCTGCGCGCCCGCTACCTCGACGTCTGGGTGCAGCGCCGCGTGCCCGTGTGCGGCACGCCCGAGTGCCGCTGGACCCTCGACCACCTGAGTGGTCACGTCCGCGGCCGCCTCACGGAGCGGCAGCTGACGCGCGCCGAGGCGCACCTGGCGCAGTGCTCCCGCGAGGCGGGCCTCGCCGTCGAGCTCCGCCGAGTCTACGAGGGCTTCGGCGTGCTCACCGGTCCGATCGTGCTCGCGGCAGGGGCGGCCATGGCCGGCACCCTGCAGCACGGAGCGATCGCCGGCCTCATCGGCTCCACGGCTGCCGGCTCGACGGCCGCAGGCGCCGCGGCGGGCACCACGGCGGCCGGCGMCGCMGCCGGCACCACCGCAGCTGGCACAGCGGCGGGCACCGCGGCGGGCACGGCGGCGACAACCGCCGTCGGAGCGACCGCGGCCGGCACTGCTRCCGGAACGACAGCCGCAGGCGCGGCCGCGGGTGGCGTCTCCGCAGCAGGCACCACGGTCGGAGCCATCGCCGGTGGTGCCGCGTCGGGTGCCGCTGGCGCCGGGGCCGCCGGGGCTGCAGGCGTCACCGTGACCGCCACGACGGCAGGCGCCGCGTCGGGAGCCATCGCCTCGGGTGCCGGAGCGGCCTCACTCGGCGCGACCTCCTTCGCTGCCGGCACCGCCGTGTCGGCCGGTGCGGCAGGTTCCGCCGTCATCACCGGCCCGATCGCCGCAGGTGTCGTCGGCACCAGCGCCCTGGTCTCCGGGGCCGCCGTGGCCGCTCCCGCCGCCGCCCTGGCGGGAGGGTCCTTGCTGGCCGGGACGACCCTCGGTCCGCCCATCGCCACGGCCATGGCCGGGCTCGTGGTCGGGCTCGGCATCAGCGTGGTCCCGGCCGTCACGCAGAACCTCGGAACCCCCGCGGCCCAGGTCGTGGTGGTCGCCAACGCCGCGCAGACGACGCCGGCCGCTCCTGCCGCCGCGCCCGGCACCAGCCCCACCGACGTGCTGGTGCTCAACACGCTGCCCAGCGTCGTGGCCGACAGCTCCGCCGCGTCCACCCCGCCGGCGCCTCCGGCAGCGGTCGCTCCGCCCGCCGCAGCCCCCGCAGGGGCCGGCCCGGCTCCGGCCGCCACTGACCCGACACCCGCGGCACCCGCTCCGGCGCCCGCCCCACCGGCTCCCGCACCTGCTCCTGCGGCCGATCCCGCACCCGTTGCCGTCGACCCGCCCCCATCCGCTCCCGCAGCGGTGACGCCGGTTCCCGCCGCCCCGCCCACCGACACCTCGACCCCGTCGGAGCAGACTCCCGAGCACGCCGCCTCGACGCCCGACCCGACTGACGTCACCCCCGCGACGCCCGACCCGAGTGACACGACGTCCGACCCGGCTGCCAGGGCTTCCGACCCGGGTGCCGCCGACCAGACCCCGGTCTCGCCCGCCGCGCCGTCCGACAACCCGGCGGCGGCCAACCCCACGTCGGCCGACCCCGGTGCCGTCGCCCCCGCGGGCCAGGCCCCGTCCGACCCCACTCCCGCGGTCGACCCCACCCCGGCGGGCTCCGCCGGTGCGAGCGACGCGGCGTCCAACGCGTCGAGCGCCTCCGACTCGCCCTCGACCACAGCGGCCTCGACCGCCGCCGCGGAGAACGTCCAGCCGGCAGCTGCGGACACGCCCGCGGTGGTGCCGCCGGCCGCCCAGACCGATCCCGTCAAGCCAGCCCTGGACACGCAGGTGCTGGGTTCGGCGTCGACCGACCCGGCGCCGACCGACTCGCCGGCAGCAGGTGCAACGCCTTCCGGCTCCTGAGCGCCCAGGCCGGCCATGACCTTCGCTCGGCCGATCCGTCTGCCCCCGACAGCTCAAGGGACCGAGACCAGGTCGTGAGACGCGCCCGGTTCAGTCCGCGCAGCCGCTGACCGAGTGCCGGACCGTGCGCGCTCCGAGGCTGCACTAGCCTGTGCACGTCCACGACGACGATCCCCGGTTGGTCTGCCGGCAGGGCCCGCCTGACTTTGAATCAGGACAAGCGACGCAGGTTCGACTCCTGCCCGGGGAGCAACGCCAGCGCGAAGCGCAGCGAGCGCTGCCGTGCTTCCCGTCAGGAGTCGGGAGGAGCGAGGCACGAGCGACGGTGCCCTGCCCGGGGAGCAACGCCAGCGCGAAGCGCAGCGAGCGCTGCCGCGCCGGCGGAAGGTCGGTCACGGCATACGCGAGGGGCTCCCATTGTGAGCGGGGTCACGGCGCGCGCACGGGCGCACGGCGGCGCCCGGCCCCGCGAGTAGCATGGCGGGCGGCGCACCCGGGTCGTTCACGGTCGGGGTCGTCCGCGCCCGAGTGCACGCCGATCCATGAAGGAGCTGCGCCCTGTGAGCGATCTACGGCCGACCGCCGTGATCGTCCTCGCCGCCGGTGAGGGCACACGCATGAAGTCCACGACCCCCAAGGTCCTCCACACGATCGGGGGCCGCAGTCTCGTGGCTCACGCGATCCGGGCGGCCCGGGGCACCAGCCCCCACCACCTCGCCGTCGTGGTGCGCCACGAACGTGACCGGGTCGCCGAGCACGTGGCCCAGGTCGATCCCGACGCGGTGGTCGCCGACCAGGACGACGTCAAGGGCACGGGCCGCGCCGTCGAGTGCGCGCTCGAGGCACTGCCGGCAGACCTGTCCGGCACGGTGGTCGTCACGTACGGCGACGTGCCGCTCCTGACGAGCGAGACCCTCGAGGGTCTGGTCGCCGCGCACCAGGCGTCGGGCAGCGCCGTCACCGTCATCACGGCGACGCTCGACGACCCCACCGGCTACGGCCGCGTGCTGCGCGACGAGGCAGGTGCCGTCACGGCGATCGTCGAGCAGAAGGACGCCGACGACGAGCAGCGCGCGATCCGCGAGGTCAACAGCGGGCTGTACGCGTTCGACGTGGCGGTGCTGCGCGAGGCGCTCGCCGAGGTCGGCACCGACAACGCGCAGGGCGAGAAGTACCTCACCGACGTCATCGCCATCGCGCGTGGCCGAGGCCTCGCCGTCCGGGCCCACCTCGTCGCCGACCTCTGGCAGACCGAGGGCGTCAACGACAAGGTGCAGCTGGCCCGCCTCGGCGCCGAGCTCAACCGGCGCACCGTCGAGCAAGCCATGCGCGACGGCGCCATCGTGATCGACCCCGGCACGACCTGGATCGACGCCGACGTGACGATCGGCCCCGACACCGTCGTGCGACCGGGCACCCAGATCCACGGCGCGAGCACCATCGGGCGCGACTGCGTCATCGGCCCCGACACCACGCTCACGGACGTCGAGGTCGGCGACGGCGCCAGCGTCGTGCGCACGCAGGCCGAGCTCGCCGAGATCGGCCCGGGGGCCACGGTCGGGCCCTTCTCCTTCCTGCGGCCGGGCACCCGCCTCGGGGCCAAGGGCAAGATCGGGGGCTTCGTCGAGACGAAGAACGCCGTGATCGGCGACGGCGCGAAGGTGCCGCACCTGACCTACTGCGGCGACGCGACGATCGGCGAGGGCGCCAACATCGGTGCGGGCACGATCTTCGCCAACTACGACGGCGTCACGAAGGGACACACGACCGTCGGAGCGCACAGCTTCGTCGGCAGCAACTCGGTCGTCGTGGCCCCGCGCTCGATCGGCGACGGGGCCTACGTAGCAGCCGGTTCGGCCGTGGTGAGCGACGTCGCGCCGGGCCAGCTCGCCGTGACCCGGGCCCCGCAGCGCAACATCGACGGCTGGGTCGCGCGCCGGCGCGCAGGCACCAAGACCGACGAGGCGGCCCAAGCCGCGCAGGCCGACGCGAAGACCGACCCGCCGGTCGGTGCACCGGTCGATGCGCGGGTGCACGCTCGTGCCCAGGCACGAGCCGACGCCGAGGCGGCGGCCGAGGCGGAGGCGGCGCTCGCCAGCGAGCCCGGTGCCGTCTCCTCGAGCGACCGGCTCTCCGAGCGCGACAACAGCGTCGACAGCGTCACCGACAGCACCACCGAGACGAAGGACGCGCAGCGATGAGCGGCATCAACAAGACGACCGAGAAGCACCTCATGGTCTTCTCCGGCCGGGCCCACCCGCAGCTCGCCCAGGAGGTCGCCGCGGCCCTCGGCACCGACCTCGTCCCGACGAGCGCCTACGACTTCGCCAACGGCGAGATCTACGTGCGCTACGAGGAGTCCGTCCGTGGCTCCGACGCCTTCGTCATCCAGAGCCACACCTCCCCGATCAACGAGTGGATCATGGAGCAGCTCATCATGATCGACGCCCTCAAGCGGGCGTCGGCCAAGCGCATCACCGTGGTCCTGCCCTTCTACGGCTACGCCCGCCAGGACAAGAAGCACCGCGGCCGCGAGCCGATCTCGGCCCGCCTGATGGCCGACCTCTTCAAGACGGCCGGCGCCGACCGCCTCATGGCGATCGACCTGCACACGGCGCAGATCCAGGGCTTCTTCGACGGCCCCGTCGACCACCTCATGGCTATGCCGATCCTCGCCGGCTACGTCGGCAAGAAGTACGGCCACCTCGACCTCGCGGTCGTCTCGCCCGACGCCGGCCGCATCAAGGTCGCCGAGGACTGGAGCTCACGCCTCGGCGGCGCGCCCCTGGCCTTCATCCACAAGACCCGCGACATCAACCGGCCCAACGAGGTCGTCGCCAACCGCGTCGTCGGCGAGATCAAGGGCCGCACCTGCGTGCTCGTCGACGACATGATCGACACCGCGGGCACCATCACCAAGGCCGCCGACGCCCTCATGGATCAGGGCGCCGCGGGCGTCATCATCGCCGCGACGCACGCGATCCTCTCGGGCCCGGCCGTCGACCGGCTCAAGGCCTGCAAGGTCGACGAGGTGATCGTCACCAACACGCTGCCGATACCCGACGACCGCCGCTTCGACAAGCTCGAGGTGCTCTCGATCGCGCCCCTGGTCTCGATGGCCATCAAGGAGGTCTTCGAGGACGGCTCGGTCACGAGCCTCTTCGACGGCAAGGCCTGACAGCCCGCCACACCGACACGAACGACGAGGCCGTACGCCGCCGGGACCCACCCGACGGCATACGGCCTCGGTCTGTCGTGGTGCCGGGTCGCGCGTCAGGCCGCATTCGGTGTCGCCGCCGCGACAACCCGTGCGACCTGACAGGTGACACGACCTAGGGGCCGACCCGAGTGCCCACCCGGGCCGTATGCCGTCAGGCTCGGGCGGCCTGACGCGCGCGGTAGGCGGCCGTGTGAGCCCGCGCGGCGCAGCCCCCCTCGCAGAAGCGTCGCGAGCGGTTGCGTGAGAGGTCGACGACGACGTCGTCGCAGTCGACGGCCTCGCAGACCCGCAGCCGGGCCAGCTCGCCGGCGCGGACGACGTCGATGACGGCGATGGCGGCCTCGACCGCCATCCGCTGGGGGAGCGGGGCATCGGCGGGCGTGGCGTGGATGTGCCAGCCGACGTCGTCGTGGTCGACGAGCTGTGGGATGGCTCTGGCCCCGGCGAGCAGGTCGTTGACGAGGGCGACGACCCCCGCCTCGTCGCGCTCCCAGAAGCCACGCAGCCGTGGGCGCAGCTCGCGCACGCCCTCCAGCTCGGCGGCGTCGCGGTCGAAGCGGCCGGTCCAGCCCTGCTCGGCGTAGAGGGACGCCAGCTCGTCGAGGGTCGTCAGGGCGTCGGGGGCGCTGTCGCCGGGCAGCACTCCGGGCATCGTGTTGACCAGGGCGGCGGCGCCGGCGAGCGCAACTTCGGTGTCATGGGTGAAAAGCATGTTGACTCCTGACGGGAGGCGTCGATACTGTCATGAGTGTAAGGCTTTTTGGTGCTGACAACGGTGAGGGTGGCGTCGGGCCAGCGGAGTGAGCGAGGGTGTCATGACCGAACGCGTTGTCGTCACCGGCCCGGTGGTCGGCGAGTCGGCCAGGGCGGAGGAGGTCCAGGCGCCCGCGGGCCACTCCCGACACCCCCTGCTCGGGCTCGGCGTGGCCCTCGTCTCCGCGGCGGCCTTCGCGACCTCGGGTGCCTTCGGCAAGTCGCTGCTCGTCGGCGGCTGGTCACCGGGCGCGGTGGTGACCATGCGCATCACCCTGGCCGCCCTCGTGCTCCTCGCCCCCGCCCTCTGGTCGCTGCGCGGCAGGTGGTCGGCGATGCGCCGCAACGCGTGGGTCGTCGTCGGCTACGGCCTGACCGGCGTGGCCGGCTGCCAGCTCGCCTACTTCAACGCCGTGACCCACCTGTCCGTCGGCGTGGCGCTGCTGCTCGAGTACCTCGCGCCGGTGCTCATCGTCGGCTGGCTCTGGCTGCGCCACCGGCAGGCGCCGCGCCGCCTGACACTCGTGGGTGTGGCGCTCGCCGTCGTCGGCCTGCTGCTCGTGCTCGACGTCCTGGGTGGCGCCAGCGCCAACCTCGTCGGCGTCCTCTGGGGTCTCGCGGCGGCCGTGTGCCTCGTGCTCTACTTCCTGCTCGCCGACCACGTCGACGACGACGTGCCACCGCTCGCGCTCGCAGGTGGCGGGCTTGCCGTCGGTGCCGCCTCGCTCTGGCTCGCCGCCCTGACCGGCGTGCTCGACATGACACGCGGCGCGGCCGAGGTGCCGCTCGGCGGCGTCGTCGTCGCGTGGTGGGTGCCGGTGCTCGTCATCGCGCTCGTCGCGGCAGCCTTCGCCTACGTCACCGGCATCGCGGCCGTGCGGATGCTCGGTGCGAAGGTGGCCTCCTTCGTCGCCCTGACCGAGGTGCTCTTCGCCGTGCTCTTCGCCTGGCTCGTGCTCGCCGAGCTGCCGACACCGGTGCAGCTGCTGGGCGGCGCCTTCATCGTCGCCGGGCTGGTCGCCGTCCGTTCCGACGAGGCCCGGTCCTGACCGTCCGGCAGGATTTCACCGGCGGGCCGTCCGTCCCGTAAGATCGAGCAGTTGCCTCGGCGAGGGACGGTGCACGACTGCCACGGCAGGACGTGACGAGGTCCGTGATCGACGCGGTGGCCTGACTCGCGGACGTGCTCAGGGGAGCGCTTCGCGAACGGGTTCGCCTCTGCGTGCGGACCACGTCGGCCATCCGCTACGAACTGCCGAACATCGCGCATCGTCCCGCGTCGAGGCCGCCACCGAACCGCCTCATCTTCCAGAGACCTTCAGGAGACACCCGTGTCCGACAACACCAAGCTCGTCGCCGAGAAGCGCACCGACTTCGGCAAGGGCGCCGCGCGCAAGATCCGCCGCGCCGGCAACATCCCCGCCGTCATGTACGGCCACGGCACCGAGCCCGTGCACATCTCGCTCCCCGGCCACGACACGATGATGGCGCTGAAGCAGGCCAACGCCCTGCTCACCATCGTCATCGAGGGCGCCGAGCAGCTGGCCCTGGCCAAGGACGTCCAGCGCGACGCGATCAAGCCGGTCATCGACCACGTCGACCTCGTCGTCGTCCGCAAGGGCGAGAAGGTCACCGTCGACGTCTCCGTCCACCTCGAGGGCGAGGCCGCTCCCGAGACGGTCGTCACGCTCGACCACAACACGCTCCAGCTCGAGGCGCTTGCCACGAACATCCCCGAGAACGTCGTCGTCTCGGTCGAGGGCCTCGAGGCCGGCACGCAGATCCTCGCCGGCGCCGTCGAGCTGCCCGAGGGCGCGACGCTCGTCACCGACGCCGAGGCTCTCGTCGTCAACGTGACCCAGGCCATCTCCGCCGAGGCCCTCGAGGCCGAGCTCGCCGAGGCCGAGGCCGAGGCCGGCATCGAGCGCGAGGAGCACGACGAGGAGGGTGCCGAGGGTGCCGAGGGCGAGGCCGCCGAGGGCGCCGAGGCCAAGGCCGAGGGCGACGAGGCCTGAGCCACAGCACCATCCGTGGTGCGACGCCCAATCGTCGCGCCACGCCCTGCGTCCACGGGTCCCGTTCGAGCCTTCGCTCGGCGGGACCCGTGCGCGCGCCGGCACCAGGAGAATGACCCGAGACCCCGACCACCGGAGGACCGCATGGACACCTGGCTCGTCATCGGGCTCGGCAACCCCGGGCCCGGCTACGCGGGCAACCGCCACAACGTCGGTGCCATGGCGCTCGAGGAGCTGGCCGGGCGGGCCGTCGGCGGGCGGGCTGCCTTCAAGGCGCACAAGGTCCGTGCGCGCGTCGCCGAGATGCGCCTGACGGTGGGCGGCCCGAAGGTCGTGCTGGCCGTGCCCTCGAGCTACATGAACGAGTCGGGCGGGGCGGTGGCCGGCCTGATGAAGTACTACGACGTGCCGGTCGAGCGCGTGGTCGTGATCCACGACGAGCTCGACATCGACGCCGGTCTCGTGCGCCTCAAGCAGGGCGGCGGGGAGGGCGGCCACAACGGCCTGCGCTCGGTCACCAAGTCCCTCGGCTCGAAGGACTACCTGCGGGTGCGCCTTGGCATCGGCCGGCCGCCCGGTCGGCAGGACCCCGCCGACTTCGTCCTCAAGGACTTCAGCAAGGCCGAGCGCACCGACGTGCTCCCGTTCCTGCTCGACGAGGGCGCCGACGCCGTGGAGGCGCTCATCGAGGTCGGCCTGCTCGACGCCCAGCAGCGCTTCCACGCGCCGCGCTGACGGCGAGTCGGTCCGGCCCTGCTCCGGCGCCGGTGCCGCGCCGGTCCGGCGCCGGTCCCGCGCCACGGCTGTCCCCGCCTCGACCTAGACTGGAGGACCTGATGCCGCACCCAATGTTGTCCGCCTTCAGGGCGCTCCCCGATGTCCGCCACGTCCTCGACCAGGTGGGCCGCACCCGCCTCGTCGACGTCTCCGCCAGCGACGGCTCACGGCCGTTCCTCGTGGCCGCCCTCGCCCGGCAGGCCGAGGCCGCGGCGGCCGTGCCGGCCGACGCCGCACCCCTCGTCGTCGTCACGGCGACGACGCGCGAGGCCGAGGACCTCGAGACCGCCCTGGGCCTCTTCCTGCCGACCGACCGCATCGCCGTCTTCCCGTCGTGGGAGACCCTGCCGCACGAGCGGCTCTCGCCGCGCAGCGACACCGTCGGTCGTCGCCTCGCGGTCCTGCGACGGCTGGCGCACCCCGAGCCCGACGACGCGGCATACGGTCCCCTGTCGGTCGTGGTGGCACCCGTGCGCGCCCTGCTGCAGCCGCTGACGAAGGGCCTCGGCGACCTCGTGCCCGTCGCGCTGCGTGCGGGCGACGAGCGACCCCTCGAGGAGGTCGTCGACGCGCTCGCCGCAGCCGCCTACACCCGCACCGACCTCGTCGAGCGGCGTGGCGAGTTCGCCGTGCGTGGCGGCATCCTCGACGTGTTCCCGCCCACCGAGGAGCACCCGGTCCGCATCGAGTTCTGGGGCGACACCGTCGAGGAGGTGCGCTGGTTCAAGGTGGCCGACCAGCGCTCGCTCGAGATCGCCGACCACGGCCTGTGGGCGCCCCCGTGCCGCGAGCTGCTCCTCACCGACCAGGTGCGTGCCCGGGCGCGCGCTCTCGCCGACCAGCTCCCCGGCGTCTCGGAGATGCTGTCCAAGGTCGCCGAGGGCATCGCCGTCGAAGGCATGGAGTCGCTCGCGCCCGCCCTCGTCGACGGCATGGAGTCGGTGCTCGACGTCCTGCCCCGAGGTGCGGTCGTCCTCGTCGCCGACCCCGAGCGGGTGCGCCGCCGCGCGCACGACCTCGTCGCCACGAGCGCCGAGTTCCTCGAGGCGAGCTGGGCCAACGCCGCAGCCGGCAACCAGGTCCCCGTCGACCTGCAGTCGCTCCTCGGCAGCGCCTCCTACTGGTCGCTGGCCGACGTGCGCGCCCACGCCGAGGCCACGGGTCGGGCCTGGTGGACCCTCACGCCGTTCGTCGCCGACGCCGACCTCGTCATCGAGGACGACGACGTCGACGAGCGCATCGCCGTGCGCACCACCGACCCCGAGGCCTTCCGCGGCGACACCGACCGCACCGTCGCGCACCTGCGCGAGCGGGTGCGCGAGGGCTGGGCGGTCGCCGTCGTCACCGAGGGCCCGGGCCTCGCCAAGCGCGTCGCCGAGGTGCTCCGCGAGAACGAGGTCGCGGTCCAGGCGCTCGACACCACGCGCGACGACACCCTGACCGGCGGCACCGTCCACGTCACCACCGCGCCCCTCGGGCGCGGCTTCGTCCACGAGGCCGGCCGCATCGAGGTGCTCACCGAGACCGACCTGACCGGCCAGCCCGGCAGCGGCACCTCCACCAAGGACATGCGGCGTATGCCGTCACGCCGCCGCAACCAGGTCGACCCGCTCCAGCTGCGCCCCGGCGACCACGTCGTCCACGAGCAGCACGGCGTCGGCAAGTTCGTCGAGATGATGCAGCGCACCGTCGCCGGCGCGACGCGCGAATACCTCGTCATCGAGTACGCCCCGAGCAAGCGCGGCCAGCCCGGCGACCGCCTCTACGTGCCCACCGACCAGCTCGACCAGGTGACCAAGTACGTCGGTGGCGAGGAGCCCAGCCTCAACAAGATGGGTGGTTCCGACTGGTCCAAGACCAAGTCGCGGGCCAAGCGCTACGTCAAGCAGATCGCGGCCGACCTCATCCGCCTCTACAGCGCCCGGCAGGCGACCAAGGGGCATGCCTTCGCCCCCGACAGCCCGTGGCAGCGCGAGCTCGAGGAGGCCTTCGCCTACGTCGAGACGCCCGACCAGCTCGTCAGCATCGACGAGGTCAAGGCCGACATGGAGAAGCAGGTCCCGATGGACCGCCTCATCTGCGGCGACGTCGGCTACGGCAAGACCGAGATCGCGGTTCGTGCCGCGTTCAAGGCGATCCAGGACGGCAAGCAGGTGGCGGTGCTCGTGCCGACGACCCTGCTCGTCAGCCAGCACCAGCAGACGTTCGCCGAGCGCTACGCCCAGTTCCCCGTCAAGGTCGCCTCGCTGTCGCGCTTCCAGAGCGACAAGGAGGCCAAGGACGTCATGGCCGGCATGGCCGACGGCACCATCGACCTCGTCATCGGCACGCACCGCCTGCTCGCCAAGGACGCGAGGTTCAAGGACCTCGGCCTCGTCATCATCGACGAGGAGCAGCGTTTCGGCGTCGAGCACAAGGAGCTGCTCAAGACGATGCGCACGGCGGTCGACGTGCTGTCGATGTCAGCAACGCCGATTCCGCGCACGCTCGAGATGGCCGTCACCGGCATCCGCGAGATGTCCACTCTCGCAACGCCGCCCGAGGAGCGTCACCCGGTGCTGACCTTCGTCGGCGCCTACGACGAGAAGCAGATCACGGCGGCGGTCCGGCGCGAGCTGCTCCGCGAGGGCCAGGTCTTCTTCGTGCACAACAAGGTCAGCTCCATCGAGAAGGCCGCGAGCCGCCTGCGTGAGCTCGTGCCCGAGGCACGCATCGCGACCGCCCACGGCCAGATGGGCGAGCATCGCCTCGAGCAGGTCGTCGAGGACTTCTGGGAGAAGCGCTTCGACGTGCTCGTCTGCACGACGATCGTCGAGACCGGCCTCGACATCTCGAACGCCAACACCCTCATCGTCGAGCGCTCCGACGTGCTCGGCCTCAGCCAGCTGCACCAGCTGCGCGGCCGCGTCGGGCGTGGGCGCGAGCGGGCCTACGCCTACTTCCTCTACCCGCCCGAGAAGCCGATGACCGAGACGGCCCACGACCGCCTGCGCACCATCGCGAGCAACACCGACCTCGGCTCCGGCATGGCGGTCGCGATGAAGGACCTCGAGATCCGCGGCGCCGGAAACCTGCTCGGCGGCGAGCAGTCGGGCCACATCCAGGGCGTCGGCTTCGACCTCTACGTGCGGCTCATCGGCGAGGCCGTCGCCGACTTCCGTGGCGACGCCGTCGACCTCCCGGCCGAGATCAAGATCGAGCTGCCCGTCGACGCGCACCTGCCGCACGACTACGTGCCGGGGGAGCGGCTGCGCCTCGAGGCGTACAAGAAGCTGGCGACCGTCGAGACGTTCGAGGCCGTCGACGAGATCGAGGCCGAGCTGCGCGACCGCTACGGTGCCCCACCGAAGCCCGTCGAGAACCTCCTCGAGGTGGCCCGCCTGCGCGTCGTCGCCCGCGAGGCCCGCATCGGCGACATCGGCCTGCAGGGCAAGGTCGTGCGTTTCGGCCCCGTCAAGGCGCTGCGCGACAGCCAGGAGCTGCGGCTCATGCGTCTCTACCCCGGCACCATCATCAAGGAGGCACTGGGCACGATCCTCGTCCCGGCCCCGATGACGGCCCGGGTCGGGGGCAAGCCGCTGCGCGACGTCGAGGTGCTGACGTGGGCACGCCAGCTCATCTCGGCCGTGCTGCTCGACGACATCGCCTCCGCGGGCTCGGCCGCGACCGCTTCGTCGGGGTCGGCGAGATCCGCCGTGGGCGCCCCGTAGGATGTCAGACGCATCCGCCCTAGGAGGAAATCAGTGAAGGCTTGGTCCGCCACCCCCGCCCGGCGCGTCGCCGTCGTCGGCATCGCCGCCCTCGGTGCCGTGTCGCTGCTCGGCGGATGCGGCTTCGAGACGCGCCAGCAGGCCGCCGCCGTCGTCAACGGTGACGTCATCCACGAGTCCGACGTGCGTGAGACGTTCGACCAGCTCAAGGCCGCCAAGCTCGACTTCGCCGAGAACATCGTCGTCACCGCGCTCGTCGCGGCGCCGCTGCTCAAGAGCGCCGTCGCGAAGTCGGGCAGCTGGAAGCCCGACGAGACCTACGCGTCGGTCATCGCCTCGATCCCCGACGCCACCGACACGACGAAGGAGTTCGTCGAGGCGGTCGCCCTCATCCAGTCGCAGAAGATGACTCCCGCCGACGTCGCCGCCTACCGCGCCGGCCTCAAGACGGCGAACATCTCGGTCAACCCGAAGTACGGCTCGGTCGTGCAGTCCGACCAGGGCCCCGTCTACTTCACCATCGGCCAGACGACGCCCAACTGGGTCAAGCCCGGCAGCAACCCGGCCCCGGCCCCGGCGGGGTCCGCCACGGGCACCCCGGGGCAGTAGTCGCCGTCCCGAGTCGCCGCCCCGTGCCCGGTCGCCTCGTCCTGCTCGTCACCACGCCCCGCATCGCGCCGGGGCTGCTGACGCGTGAGGCGTGGACGAGCCTCGGGGAGGCGTATGCCGTGTGGGGTCGCCCCGACGAGCCCCAGGTGGCGGCGCTCGTCGAGGCCGGGGTCGAGGTGGCCGAGCGCGAGGAGGGCCACCCGGCGGACCTCGCGCGCGACCTCGTCGCCGCCGCCGCGGACGGCGACGTCGTCTGGGTCGGCTCGTCCGACGGTGACCCCGGGCTCAGCGACGCGGTCGCCGTCGAGGTGACGCGGCTGCCCGAGCCGCCCGACGTCGAGCTGCTCATCGGCTCCTTCGACGTGCCGGGCGCACGGCTGCTCGACGTCGTCGCCGTGATGGACCGGCTGCGCTCACCCGGCGGCTGCCCGTGGGACGCCGAGCAGACCCACGCCTCACTGGTGCCCTACCTGCTCGAGGAGGCGCACGAGGCGATCGAGGCGATCGAGAGCGGCGACCCCGTCCACATGCAGGAAGAGCTCGGTGACCTGCTGCTCCAGGTCGCGTTCCAGTCCCGCGTCGCCGAGGAGCACCCCACCGAGCCGTTCGGCATCGACGACGTCGCGGGCGGGCTCGTCGACAAGCTCGTGCGCCGCCACCCCCACGTCTTCGCCGACGTCGAGGCCGACACGGCCGATGCCGTCGCCGCCAACTGGGAGTCGATCAAGGCCGACGAGAAGCAGCACCGCACGCACCCCGTCGAGGGCGTGCCGCACTCGCTGCCGGCGCTGGCCCGCGCGGAGAAGTACGTCTCCCGCCTGCACAAGGCCGGTCGTGACGACCTCGTCGACGCCGCCGTCGCGACCGGTGACGTCGGTGCGGAGCTCCTCGCGATCGTCCGCCGGGCCAAGGCGTCCGGCGTCGACGCCGAGGCCGCCCTGCGAGAGACGCTGCGCTCCCTGGCCGCCGCGAGCGAGGCGGTCGGAGCCGACGGCGGCAACGCCTGACCCGCGCCTCCACCTCGGCCGAGCCGGCGCGCCTGACGGTGCGGGACGGCATACGTCCTCGGGGTCTGCCGGCCGGACGATGACGGAGAGGGCCGCGTCGACCGGGTGAAACGACGCGACCCCCTCCGGGTCTGTGGCGGTGGCCGGTCTCTCACTTCGGCTGGCCGGGCTGGTCTCAGTAGGCGCCTCGGGGCCGGACGACCGCATGGACGGTCTTGGCCAGGATCGACAGGTCCTGCACGAGCGACCAGTTGTCGACGTAGTAGAGGTCGAGCCGGACGGTGTCCTCCCACGAGAGGTCGCTGCGGCCGGAGACCTGCCACAGGCCGGTGACGCCTGGACGCACGTGCAGGCGGCGCTGGACGTCCGGCACGTAGCGGCGCACCTCGGCGGGCAGCGCGGGCCGGGGCCCGACGAGGCTCATGTCGCCGTTCACGACGTTGATCAGCTGGGGCAGCTCGTCGATGGAGAGGCGGCGCATCACGGCCCCCACCCTCGTGACGCGCGGGTCGCGGGCCACCTTGAAGAGCACGCCGTCGCTGTTCTGGTTGAGGTGCGTGATGCCGGGCAGCTGTGCCTCGGCGTCGACGACCATGCTGCGGAACTTGAGGCACTCGAAGAGCTCGCCGTCACGACCGACACGGGTCTGGCGGAAGAGGACGGGGCCGCCGTCCTGCAGCTTCGTGGCCAACGCGAAGACGAGCATGACCGGCGAGGCGAGCAGGAGCAGCACCGTGGCACCGAGCAGGTCGAAGGCGCGCTTGAGCCCGCGGGAGGCACCGAGGCTCTGCGGCTGGCCCACGTGCACGAGCGGCAGCCCGCCGACCGGTCGCATGGCGATGCGGCCGGTCGAGATGTCGCTGAGGCTGGGCACGACTGCCATCTGGACGTGGTGGCCCTCGAGATCCCACGCGATGCGGCGGAAGTCGACGGCCGACGGGAACGCGCCCTCGGTGAAGACGACCATGTCGGCCTTCTCTGCGAGCACCGACTCCGCGGTGCGGGTGGTGGTGCCGACGACGGGCACTCCGCGCGGCGTGGCACGGATCGGCCGCGACGACGGGACGAGCGCGCCGACGATGCGGAAGCCGAGCCAGGCCTCGCGCTCGAGCACGGCGGCCACGTCGTCGACGTGCGCGACCGAGCCGGAGATCAGGACCCGCGTCAGCAGGTGGCCTCGGGCGTGGGCGCGGTGGACCAGGCGGCGGGCGTACCAGCGCCAGATCAGCACCGCCGGCACGCCGATGGCGAAGATGAGCACGAAGAAGCCTCGCGAGAGGTTGAGCTTCGTGAGGTAGCTGAGGATGCCGATCGCCCCGGCCGTCAGGCCGGCCGCGCTGCACACGCGGGCGTACTCGATGGTGCCGACCCCCAGATGGCTGCTGGCGTACGTGCCGAGCAGCAGGTTGGCCAGCATCCAGGCAGCCACGATCCACAGACCGACCGACTGCGCCACCTGGTTGACGTCGTTGGCGACGTCGAACACCTCGAGTCCGCTTCGGCCGATCGCAGCCAGCGCCGTTGCAGCCGTGATGATCACGAGATCGCCCCCCGCGATCCCCAGCTGCAGGAGACGCTGGCCGCGACTCCTCTCGCTGTGAGGTTGCGTCACCGGACGCGCACTCACGTCGAGCAGAACAACCCCCGCTTCGCGCATGGGCTGACCCATGACAACACCCCACCCCCGGCACCCACCGGTGCCCTAGCCACGAAGAGCTCCACCCCCCCCGGATGGTTAGTTGGAGTATGCCTCGCGCTGGTCAGCAATTGGTAAGGAAAAGGTAAAATTCTTGGACCTGCCCGATGTGCGGCATTCGTGCCAGGACACCGTGCGGCAGAGCCGCACGAAGCGGTCACCGAGAGCTACCCGCCCGTATGCCGGGTCGCTCCGTCGGGCTCCCTGCGCCACGGGCTACGCTCGAACCCGACACCTGTGCTCGGTGTGTGCGCGGTCCGCAATGCCGCGTCTCGCGCGCACCAGCCGAAGACCACCGAGCACCCCGGACCCATCCACCCACCGTTCGTTCGACATGGCCGGGCCCGCCCGGCCGCACGAGCAGCACCAGCACAGGAGAGCCAGTGGCCAGCATTGAGGAGATTGGCGCCCGCGAGATCCTGGACTCGCGAGGCAACCCCACCGTCGAGGTCGAGATCCGTCTGGACGACGGCACGTTCGCCCGCGCGGCCGTCCCGTCCGGCGCGTCCACCGGGGCCTTCGAGGCGTCCGAGCGCCGCGACGGCGACAAGGGCCGCTACCTCGGCAAGGGTGTCGAGCAGGCCGTCGACGCCGTGATCGAGGAGATCAACCCGCGTCTCGTCGGCTTCGACGCCAGCGAGCAGCGGCTCATCGACGCCGAGATGCTGGCGCTCGACGGGTCGGCCAACAAGGAGACGCTCGGGGCCAACGCGATCCTCGGCGTCTCGCTCGCCGTGGCGCACGCCGCCGCCGAGTCCGCCGGGCTGCCGCTCTTCCGCTACGTCGGCGGCCCGAACGCCCACGTGCTGCCGGTGCCGATGATGAACATCCTCAACGGTGGGTCGCACGCCGACTCCAACGTCGACATCCAGGAGTTCATGATCGCCCCCGTCGGCGCGCCGACCTTCCGCGAGGCGCTGCGCTGGGGCGCCGAGGTCTACCACGCGCTCAAGAAGGTGCTGAGCGAGCGCGGTCTCGCCACCGGCCTCGGCGACGAGGGCGGCTTCGCACCCAACCTCGAGTCCAACCGTGCGGCGCTCGACCTCATCCTCGAGGCGATCAAGGCAGCCGGCTACGAGCCCGGCCGCGACATCGCCCTGGCGCTCGACGTCGCGGCGTCCGAGTTCTTCGAGGACGGCTCCTACGCCTTCGAGGGCGCGAGCAAGTCGGCTGACGAGATGGTCGCCTACTACGCCGAGCTCGTCGACGCCTACCCGCTCGTGTCCATCGAGGACCCCCTCAACGAGGAGGACTGGGACGGCTGGAAGTCCATGACCGACCTGCTCGGCACCAAGGTGCAGATCGTCGGCGACGACCTGTTCGTCACCAACCCCGAGCGTCTCGGCCGCGGCATCAGCAGCAACACGGCCAACGCGCTGCTCGTCAAGGTCAACCAGATCGGCACGCTCACCGAGACGCTCGACGCCGTCACGCTCGCACAGACCAACGGCTACCGCTGCATGATGAGCCACCGCTCCGGCGAGACCGAGGACGTCACGATCGCCGACCTCGCCGTCGCGACGAACTGCGGCCAGATCAAGACCGGCGCCCCGGCCCGGTCCGAGCGAGTCGCGAAGTACAACCAGCTGCTCCGCATCGAGGAGGAGCTCGACGACGCCGCGGTCTACGCCGGCGCCGGCGCGTTCCCGCGCTTCGACGCGAGCCGCTTMGGGTCGCAGGGCTGAGTCCGTGGCCGACCGCACGCCGTCCCGCCCGGGTCGCCCGTCGTCGACGGGCCGCCCAGGCGGTGGCGCGCGCCCGGCCGCAGCGCGCCCCTCCTCTCCACGCAGCACCCCCCGGTCGTCCTCGGCCGGCGCCAGCAGCGGCTCGGCTCCGGGGGCCCGCACCGGATCGGGCAGACCCACCCCCCGGTCGGGTGCCGCCAAGGCCTCGGGCACGCGCCCGGGCCAGTCCCGGCCGGGTGCCTCGCGCACCAGCCGGCCCGGCGCCGGCAAGGAGCGTCCGGCCCTCGCGGCCCGTCCGCGCACGCCGCAGACCACGCCGCCCTCCGCGTCGACCGCCTGGGTGCGCGGCGCCATCCTGCTCGGCATCGTCGTCATGCTCGCGGTGACGATCGTTCCCACCCTGCGTTCCCTCGTCCAGCAGCGCGGCGACGCGGCTGCCTTGCAGGACAAGGTCACCCAGCAGCAGCAGACCGTTCAGCAGCTCGAGCGCGAGGCCGCGCTGTGGAAGGACCCCGCCTTCATCGAGGTCCAGGCGCGCGAACGCCTGAAGTTCGTGCGGGTCGGCGACCGTGCCTACACCGTGATCGATCCCGCCGCGAACGCGAAGAGCGCACCGGCCGCCGAGCGCCCCGTCGTGGCCGCACCCCTGGCCAACGCCTCGGCCCCCTGGTACGGCAAGGTGTGGCAGTCGGTCCAGATCGCCGACCGACCGACGGCCGGCGTCGCGCGCAAGTGACCGACCCGGCAACGAAGTTCCAGGAGTGAGCCACCCGTGAGCGACCCCGCACGTCCGTCCCGTCCTGCCGTCGACCCTGCCGACCTCACCGCCGTGGAGCGGCAGCTCGGCCGGCCGCCCCGGGGCGTCGCGGAGGTGGCGCACCGCTGCCCGTGCGGCGAGCCGGACGTGCTGCGCACCGAACCCCGGCTGCCCGACGGCACGCCCTTCCCGACGACCTACTACGCCACCTGCCCTCGGCTCACCGGCGCCGTGAGCACGCTCGAGACGGGCGGGGTGATGAAGGAGATGACCGAGCGACTCGGGCAGGACGAGGCGCTCGCCGCGGCCTACGCCAGCGCGCACGAGCACTACCTGGCCCAGCGCGCCGAGCTCGGTGACGTGCCCGAGATCGACGGCATCTCGGCGGGCGGCATGCCGACCCGCGTCAAGTGCCTGCACGTGCTCGTCGGCCACTCGCTCGCTGCGGGTCCCGGCGTGAACCCGCTCGGTGACGAGGCGCTCGCGATGCTCGACGACTGGTGGCAGCCCACGTCGTGCGCAGCCCTGCACGCGGCCGAGGATGCCGAGGACGCTTCGTCGGATGCCAGGACGGATGCCTCGGGGGATGCCTCCGCGGATGCCGCAGACGGCGCCGCCACGGCCGCGACGGGCCGGGCCGATGGCTGACGGCACCGTGCGCGTCGGGGCGATCGACTGCGGCACCAACTCGATCCGTCTGCTCGTCGCCGACGTCGACCCGTCCACCGGTGCCCTCACCGACGTGGTGCGCCGCATGGAGATCGTCCGGCTCGGGCACGGCGTCGACCGCACGGGCGTCATCGCCCCCGAGTCGATGGAACGCACGCTCTCGGTCACGCGCGAGTATGCCGCCGCGTGCCGAGAGCTCGACGCCTCGGCGGTGCGCTTCGTCGCCACCTCGGCGTCCCGTGACGCGCGGAACGCTGCCGACTTCATCGACGGCGTGCGCACGGCCTTCCAGGAGCACTACGGCTCCGAGGTCACCCCGGAGGTCGTGTCGGGTGACGAGGAGGCTTCACTGTCGTTCGCTGGAGCGACGGGTGGCCTTGCTGCGCAACGGGTTTCGGGGCCCTATCTCGTCGTCGACCTGGGCGGAGGGTCGACGGAGCTGGTGCGAGGCACCGACCACGTCGAGGCGGCTCGGTCGGTCGACATCGGCTGCGTGCGCATGACCGAGCGCCACCTCGTCAGCGACCCACCGACGGCCGACGAGATCGCGGCCGCCACCCGTGACATCGACGCGGCGCTCGACGTCGCCGAGTCAGCGGTCCCGATCGAGGGTGTCGCCGCCCTCGTTGGCCTGGCCGGCAGCGTCACGACGATCACGGCGCACCTGCTGCACCTGACGGCATACGACCCCGAGCGCATCCACCTCAGCCATGCGGCGGTGGCCGATGTCCTCGCAGCGTGCGACGACCTGCTGGCGATGAGCCGCGCCGACCGGGCGGCCTTGCCCTACATGCATCCCGGCCGTGTCGACGTCATCGGTGCCGGGGCGCTGGTGTGGCGCCGCGTCGTCGAGCGCGTCGCCGACCGAGCGGGCATCACCGAGGTCGTCACGTCGGAGCACGACATCCTCGACGGCATCGCCCTCAGCGTCGCGCGCCGACCCTAGACTTCGCCCGTGGACAGGGTGTGGTCAGGGGTGCGCGACGCCTCCTCGGTGGTCGTCGACGGCCTGCGTCTCGCGTGGCGGCACCTCCCGGTGCTGCTCGTCCTCTTCCTGTTCGGCGCCGCAGTCCGCGGCGGGGTCATCTGGCTGGCCGTCGAGGTCAGCGACCAGCACCCCTTCCTGGCGCAGCTGCTGCTGCCCCTCGCGCCCATCGGCACGCTCGCCGCGATCATCTTCATGCTGCGCACGCTCTCACCCTCCCTGCGGCACGCGAGCTTCGCGACGGCCGCGACGGCCGCGACGGCCGCGACGGCCGCGACGGCGCCGACGGCGGGGGCGGACGGGGCGACGGACGCTCCGGCAGCCGACGAGCCCAGCCCGCGAGCGAGCAGGAAGGTGGCAGCCGGTGGCCGCCTCGGCCTGCTCGCGAGCATGCTCGTGCCGTTCCTCACCGTCTACTCCGCGCAGGGCTTCCTCGAGGCCGACCGCCGACAGTTCATCAACCAGGCGGCCTTCCAGGAGTTCCGCGCCAGCGCCGACCTCTTCTACGGCACCGACACCGGGCCGATGCGGTTCATCATCGGCGACCGTGCGTTCCTGCTCGGGGTCATCGTCGTGGCGTTCGTGCTGCGGCGCCTGATCAACCGCTTCGAGCTGGCCGAGAAACACACGGGGGTGGGCCTTTTCGCGGCCTACGTCGAGATCTTCTGGCTCTTCTCCCTCGCCGTCTACGCCGACCAGCTGCTGCAGCGCTTCAGCGACTGGCGCGACTCCCGAGCGTTCACCGTCTGGGCGCTCGACGGGTGGCACGGGGTCGTCGAGGTGCTCGGTCCGGTAGGCGTGCCGGTCAAGGCCGTCGTCGACACCGTTGCCGGCGTGCTCGCCAACGGCGCAGACCTCGTCGTCGTGCCGATCGCGTGGCTCACCGTCGGGGCCGTGGCCTACGGCCGCCGCGACCGGCTGACGGCCCCGACGGCACCCACCAGCTCGGCGCCGATCCCCCCAGACCCCGGGAGCGCGACCGGGTCGGGTGACGTGCCCGCGGGCCGGTGGCGCCGTTCGTTCGACGCGGTCGCGGCGCGCACCCATCGGGTCCCGGCCCCGGTGCGCCGGCTCGGCCGCAACGCGACCGCCGACCTGCGCGACCGCTTCCGCACGTTCGCCGACGGCGTGCGCCTGCTCGTCGTCGCCGGCTTCGTGCCGATGCTGCTCTTCTGCGTCGTCTTCATGGTCGCGCGTGGCGTCCAATGGGGCGTCGGCGAGCTGTTGCGGCTCGCCCGAGGGCCCGTCGACGCCTCCACCGGTCTCGCCTTCATGCCGTGGTTCAGCGTGGTGCAGATGGCCTGCTACACGGTGCTGCTCGTCGGACTGATCGCCGCCGCCGTCGACCGCATCATCATGCGGCGCGACGAAGCAGAGGCGACTGCCGCCGGGGGCGTCGAGGAGCCCGTCGCGGCGCAGGGCTGAACGGGCTGGTGGGCGGGCTCAGCCCTCGGCCGGTGCGGTGATCGGCAGCGCGGCGAAGCGCGGCGCGTCCCACCAGACCCAGACCTCCGTCGGCCGCGCGCCGGCAGGCGTCACCACGTAGGAGTCGACGTCGTAGGCGGCCGGCCGCACCTCGGCGGCGTCGACGACCGGCTGCTTGTCCTTGGGGAGCCACCCCGGCCCCGGGTGCTGGTCGGGGGTGCAGGGCGAGAAGGGCTCCGACGCGTCGACCTCGAAGGCCCGCGACCCCGTCTCCCAACGCGTGCCGGCGGCATCGGCCAGGGCGAGGGTGCAGCCCGCGAGGATCATGTTCGGGTCGGCCTTCACGTGCAGGGTGACCTTGTGCAGCACGGCGCCCGTGGGCAGCGTCACCTGCCGGGGCTCGCCGTCCGACCCCGGGAGGGAGTCGACGCGGGTGACCGAGACGAGCGACAGCTCGGGCCGGATCGGCCACGCGTGGTGTCCGTCGTCGTAGGCGTCGACGAAGTGCACGACCCCCGAGCCGTCGGGTCGCTGCGGCGCGTGCAGCCCGTCCTCCCACCACAGGGTCTGCAGCCGTTCGGCGTTGCCGGCGAGGGCCGCTGCGAGGGCGACCGGGAGCAGGACGAGCCCGACCCGGTTGCGGCGCAGCCAGCCTCGTCGCGCGCGGGTGATGGTCTCGGTGGCGTTCACGAGAGGCCCACCAGGCCCGACGACACGGTGGCGGTGCGGCCGCGACCCCAGCTGCCGGCGGCCTCGGCGCCCACTCCGACATCGACGCGGGCGACGTCGTCGAGACCCTCGTCGACGGCGTTGGTCGACAGGGTGACCGTGGCGCCCGGCAGCGCGTCGCGAGGGAGTTCCACGACGGCGGTGCAGTCCGCCGTGACCCCGGGCGGTGGGAACGGGCAGGTCACGCCATCTCGGCCCGAGCCGATGGAGGTGGCCCGGAAGACACGGTCGTGGGCACCGGCGACCTCGACCACCGTGATCGAGCCCTTCTCCGACCGGGGCGTCCACGTGAAGTGCACGACGAGGAAGACCGCCTCGGTGGTGACGGGGTAGGCGCCGGTCTCGTCGAGGGTCGTGGCCCCCTCGATGGAGGTCACCGTGAGCTCTCCGGTGCGCAGGGCGATCGGCGACCCGGGGGCGCCGTCACGCACGAAGGGACGCTGTGCCCAGGTGCCGAAGTCGCTGCCGGTGGCCGAGGGCAGCAAGGCATCGAGTGACTGGGTCACGGCCAGACCGGCGACGACGAGGGCGCCGACCCCCAGGGTCGCCCGCCGCGGCCGCGGGAACCTCACGACGCCCTCCGTTGGGCGACCGCAAACGGGCCGGTGGCCTCGACGGCGGGGTCGTGCCAGCCGAGATGGAAGTCGAGGGTGTCCTCGCGCCAGGTGTGGCCGTTGACGGCGACCGTCAGCCGCCCGGGCAGCGGCACCGCAGCCGACTGGTCCCACAGGTAGGCGACCGTGTAGGTGACGCCGGGGTGGGCCGTGCCGAAGATCCGCTTCTCCGGCATCGTGTAGACGTAGGTCGGTCGTGCCTGGACGGCCGGCACGAGCGCCGTGCCACGCGTCGTCACGAATCCCTGCGCCCCGTCGAGCGAGACGGCCTCGCGCAGCACGTCGTAGTCGACCGTCCGGTCGGAGGTGTTGAGGGCGGTCGCCTCGACGACGACGAAGCGCCCGCGCGTCGGCTTGTCGGGGTAGACGGCGGGGCCGCCGGCGGTGCTGCCACTGCTGCCGGGGGAGCCTGGGGCCTCGGGGAAGGCAGTCACCCAGTAGGCGCCTCTGACCGTCACTGTGAGCGGGTCGGTCTGCACCGGAACACCCGCCGTGACGGTGCCGGCCGGGTCGGTGTCGACCTCGCGCAGGCCGCCGAAGAGCCCTGAGACGAGCAGCACGACGAGAAAGCCCGAGGTCAGCAGCGCCAGCGGGGACAGGCCGAGGACCCAACGCCGCGCGCGCGTGACGAAGCGTTACCCTGTGTCCCTGACCACGCGCCGATGATAGCCAGCGTCAGGCGCGGGGGCGGGCTACGGCGAGCACGGGCTCGTCGGACTGCTCGTGCACCCTGCGACGGTGGGTGCGCAGGCGGGCCGCCATCCAGAGGGCGGCGGAGACCCCGAGGGCCCAGGTGCCGTTCGAGACGGTGGCGTCGACGACGCCGTAGGTGACGAAGAAGAGGGTCGCGAAGACGACCGCGCGCATGTGCACCGCCGAGAGGCGGACCGCGGCGAGGAGCACACCGCCCCACAGGAGGTACCACGGGTGGATGACGGGGCCCGAGGCGCAGAGCACGAGCATGGCGCCGGCGGTCGCGAGCACCGGGTTGCGCGGGGCGACGCGCCACGTGATCCATGCGATGCCGACCAGGCCGGCGACGAGGCCGATCGTCTGGGCGATCGGGACCGGGGCCGCGGCCACGCTCTGCGGCATGCCGCCGACCCGCATCAGCCACTCGACCACGCTGCCCACGAAGGTCGGCGGCGACAGCATCGAGCGCAGCGAGACCGGCACCGACAGGTTGGGCACCCAGCCCCAGCCGAGCCCGGTGAGCTGGGTGATCGCGGTGAACGTGAGCGCCATGACGCCGCCGTACGCGAGACCATGGCGCGCCATCGCCCGCAGGCGCGCGGTGGCACCGGGCGCCAGGTCGGTCTGCGCCTGCAGCGCCATCCCGACGATGCCGATCAGGGCGAGCACCGCCGTCTGCTTGTAGGCGGCCGCGGCGGCCAGGGTCATCGCAGCGACGATCAGCTGCCCACGGCTGGCGAGGAGCAGGGCCAGCGCGACGAGCGCGACCATGACGGCGTCGCCGTGGGCGCCGCCGATGAAGTGCATGATGACGAGCGGGTTGAGCACGCCGAGCCACAGGGCGTGCCGGCCGCTCACGCCGTAGCGCTCCGCGAGGCGCGGGAGGGCGTACGCGAGCAGCCCCACGGCGAGCAGGGCGGGCACCCGCATCGTGAGGGCGGCGGCATACGCGTGGTCGGGGAAGACCTGGACGACGGCGTGCTGCACCTGCAGCGCGAGCGGGCCGTAGGGCGCGGGGGTCTGCACCCACATGGGGTCGACCTGGTCGGCGAACGGCCCGGGCACCCAGAAGGGGCCGACGGCATACGGGTCCATGCCCCGGGAGACGATCTTGCCCTGGGCGGCGTAGCTGTAGGCGTCGCGGCTGAACAGCGGCGGCGCGACCATGAGCGGCAGGCTCCAGAGCAGCCAGGCGAGCGAGGGCGCCTTGCGGCCGTGGACGGGGCGCATGCGCAGCCAGGAGTCGACGAGCAGCGCGAGACCGACGGCGAGCAGGATCGTGGTGAAGACGCGGCCCGCGCCGGTGCCGAGCCACTCGAGCCCGAAGCGACCGATGAGCGGCGAGACCGGCGTCTCGAAGGTGTCGCCCGGCAGGAACGCCGGGCTGATCGAGCCGGCGGCGACGAGCGAGGTGCCCAGCGTGCCCCGGCGGACCATCGGGTCGGCCCAGCTGCGCTGCAACGCCGCGGTGAAGCGCTCGGCGAAGTCGGCACCGAACTCGGTGACCGCGGTCGTGAGGCTCGGGTAGGACCCCCGACGCATGCGAGAGGGTGCAGTCGTCGTCGCCCCCGCGACACGATGCTCCAGCACCCGTTTGCTCCTTCGATCGAGTGGCCCGCGTCGGCGACGCGGCACAGTCCATGAAGGAGCGCGTGGATCGGCCCCTGGACCTCGTTCTCGGCGGCCATTCTAGGTGCAGTCGCGCGGTGGGTGAGGGGGCACGCCCAAGGGGTGGGCGGTGCTGTTACCGAACCGTGCCCCTACGACCGATGACGAACACGTACCCCCGGAGGGACTCGAACCCTCACCGTTGGCGATTTTAAGTCGCCTGCCTCTGCCGGTTGGGCCACGGGGGCGCCGGGCCCAGTATGCCGTCGGTGGGTGCGGCGGTGCGTGCCCGGCGCGTCTTGTCGGACGTGTCCGGGTGCGCCGGGAACCAATGGGTGGGGTGCGTTCGCTTACTGTTGGGGACAGTCGTCACGCCCAGGAGCGGGTCGTGGCACCCAGTGCTTCGAGGAGCGCACTCACATGGCAGGTGGAAACCCGGTCTTCGACCGGCTCAACAAGCAGATCGAGAAGGAGCGCTACGCCGGTTTCGGCGCTCCCCAGGGCAGTCCGCAGCAGCCGGGCACCCAGACGCAGGCGGCCACGACGGGTTACGCGACCCAGGATGCCATGTCGGCGCAGCAGCTCAACGAGATGTACGCGCGCCAGAGCGCCGGGTCCGTCGACACCGGTCGAGTCACGCTCGACGACGTCATCATGAAGAGCCTGGGGCTCTTCGCCCTCCTGGTCGCCGCAGGAGCCGTGACGTGGGTGATGGTGTCGGGGTCCCCGGGCCTCGCTCGCCCGATCTGGCTCGGTGGCATGGTCATCGGCCTCCTCATCGGGCTCGCGATCGCGTTCATGAAGACGGTCTCGGTGCCGCTCATCGTGCTGTACTCCGCGGTCGAGGGAGCCTTCCTCGGGGCGTTCAGCTACACGATCAACACGATCCCCAACTACAGGGGCGTCGTGCTCATGGCGGTGCTGGCCACGGCCTGCACCTTCGCCGGCATGTACGCCGCGTACGCGTTCGGCCTCGTCAAGGTGAACAACCGCACTCGTCGCATCTTCACCTTCATGCTCATCGGCTACGCCCTGTTCATGCTGCTGCAGCTCGTCCTCCAGTGGACCGGCGTGCTGAGCGGCTGGGGCTTCGGCGGAAGCGGCATGCTCGGCATCGGCCTGTCGATCCTCGGTGTCGGCCTCGCGGCCTGGTCGCTGGCGTTCGACTTCGACTCGATCGACCACGCGGTCCGTCTGGGCGCCCCGGCCAAGTACTCCTGGCTGCTCGCGCACGGCCTCATCGTGTCGGTGGTCTGGCTCTACATCGAGTTCGTCCGCCTCTTCGCGCGTCTGCGCGACTGACCGCGTGACACCTTCGGCACCTCAGGGCGCGGGTTCGCCGACCCCGCCCGAGGTGTCGGACGAGCTCCGGCGCGTGGTCGAGCGGTGGCACCAGCTGCCGCTCGACCACGCGCTTTCGCGTATGCCGTCCGTCCGCCTCGTCGTGCAGCAGCTCGCCGACCGCGTGGCGGGCGAGCGGGGGGTCGCCCCCCGTGAGGTGCCGGACCTGGGGCCGGCGGTCCTGATGGACCAGCTCACCGTCATGGTCCACGACCTGTTCGTGACCCAGCCCGACAGGGACCCAGCCGTGGTCGCAGAAGAGCTCGCCGGCATACGCCACCTCCTCTGACCCGTGCTCTCCCATCGAGAAAGCAATCCGTCCGCGCCACGTACATCGAGAAAGCAATCCGTCCGCTCCCGTGCTCGGTGAGGCCGAGCGGGACGCGGACGGATTGCTTTCTCGATGAGGGTGGGTGGCCCGGTGTCAGCTGAGGCGCTCGAAGATGACGGCCATGCCCTGGCCGCCGCCGACGCACATCGTCTCGAGGCCGAACTGGCCGTCGGTCTCGCGCAGCGCGTTGATCAGGGTGCCGGTGATGCGGGCGCCCGTCGCGCCGAACGGGTGGCCGATCGCGATGGCGCCGCCGTTGACGTTGAGCTTGTCGTAGTCCATGCCGATCTGGTCGGCGGAGCCGATCACCTGCGCGGCGAAGGCCTCGTTGATCTCGTAGAGGTCGATGTCGCCGATCGAGAGGCCGGCGCGCTTGAGCGCGAGGTTGCTCGCCTCGACCGGGCCCAGGCCCATGAT
This sequence comes from Terrabacter sp. 05T424, assembly GCF_056396225.1. NCBI lineage: Bacteria > Bacillati > Actinomycetota > Actinomycetes > Micrococcales > Intrasporangiaceae > Terrabacter > Terrabacter sp. 05T424. The sequence goes on along the minus strand of NZ_JBFTLB010000004.1, from coordinate 290,747 downwards.
CTCGGGGGAGAGGCCGGTCGCGGCGGTCGACACGACGCGGGCGAGCGGCGTGAGGCCGAGCTCCTTCGCCTTGGTGTCGCTCATGATCACGAGGGCGGCTGCGCCGTCGTTGAGGGGGCAGCAGTTGCCGGCCGTGACGGTGCCCTGCTCGCGGAACACGGGGTTGAGGCCCTGCACGGCTTCGAGGGTGACGCCCGCGCGGGGGCCGTCGTCCTTGGTCACCACGGTGCCGTCGGGCGTGGTGACCGGGCTGATCTCCCAGTCGAAGAAGCCGCGACCGATGGCCGCCTCGGCGCGGTTCTGGCTGGTGACGCCCCACTCGTCCTGACGGTCGCGGGAGATGCCGTATGCCGTCGCGACGTTCTCGGCCGTCTGGCCCATCGCGATGTAGATGTCGGGCAGTGAGCCGTCGGCGCGCGGGTCGGTCCACGTCTCGTTCGTCTCGGCCATGCGCTTCGTGCGCTCCTGCGCCTCGGCGAACCGCGGGTTCTGCGCGTCGGCCTTGGCGCCACCGGCACCGGCCCAGTCGGTGTACTGCGAGACGCACTCGACGCCGGCAGAGACGAAGATGTCGCCCTCGCCGGCCTTGATGGCGTGGAAGGCCATCCGGGTGGTCTGGGCCGAGGAGGCGCAGAATCGGTTGATCGTCGCGGCCGGGGTCGCGTCGAGGCCGAGCAGGGTGGCCACGACCTTGGCCATGTTGGAGCCGTGCTTGCCCGAGGGCTCGGCGCAGCCGAGGTAGAGGTCCTCGACGAGCGTCTTGTCGAGGCCGGGGACCTTGTCGAGCGCGGCCTGCACCACGGTGGCAGCGAGGTCGTCGGGGCGGACCTCCTTGAGCGAGCCCTTGAAGGCGCGCCCGAACGGCGAGCGGGCGGTCGAGACGATGACGGCTTCGGTCACGAGGGTTCTCCTGCTACTTCATCGGGAGGGATCCACTAAGCGCTTGCTCAGTCACTCGATGGTAGGACGTCCTCGCACCGGTTGGACAGGGCGCCGCCCATGACCTGCGTCTCGCCGCGACCCCGCTAGGCTGACCAGGTTGCCGGCGCACCCGTGCCGGCCCCGGCCCGGCTGCTCACCCCGGACCTACCGACGATCAGGGGGCACCACCCATCATGAAGACCTTCACGACGCGCGTCGTCGCCGTGTCCGGCGCCATCGCGATCAGCCTCGGCGCGGCCGCGTGCTCGAAGTCCGACACCCCCGCGACCGGGTCGAGCAGCAGCACCCCCGCCGCCGGCGCCAGCACGTCCACGTCGGCCTCCTCGGCGGCGAGCGACGCCCCGCAGGCGTCCGAGATCCTCACCAAGGCAAAGACGAGCGCCCTCGCGGCGAAGTCCGGTGCCTTCGTGGGTCAGGTCGACCAGAGCGGCAAGACCATCAAGATCGACTTCAAGGGCACGAGCGACGGCAAGACCGCCGACATCACCATCGACATGGAGGGTGACGGCAAGGCCCGCGTCATCTCCCTCACCGACGCCGTCTACATCCAGGCCGACGCCGAGTTCTGGAAGAAGCAGGGCGCGCCCGCGTCGGTGCAGAAGGCCGGCGACAAGTTCATCAAGGCCCCGACCTCCGCCGGTGCCCTGACCGAGAGCCTCAGCCTCAAGACCTTCCTCGAGAAGGCCTTCGGCGCGGTCACGCCCAGCCAGCTGGCGACCGACGTCGCGAGCGAGGACGTCAACGGTGTGCCGTGCTGGGTGCTCACCGACAAGAAGGGCAAGGCCGAGGGCGCCCTCTACGTCTCCAAGGACAAGTTCGAGGTCGTGCGCTTCACGGGTTCCTCCGCCAGCCCGGGCCAGCTCGACTTCTCCAAGTGGAACGAGGACCTCGGCATCACGGCGCCCGCCGCCTCCGAGATCATGAAGATCGGCTGACCCAGCCGCACCGTCGTGTCGAGGGGGCCCGTCCGCATCCTGCGGACGGGCCCTCCGTCGTCGTGGCTAGCGCGCGACGGTGTCCTCGGAGGTGGTGTCGTTGCGGGTGGCCTCGTCGGTCGCACCGTCGATGGGACCGGCATCCTGCGTGGCGGCGTCGTCCGACGACGCCAAGGGTTCGCCGTGGCCTGCGGGTGCCGGCACGGGAACGGCCGGCCGGATGCGGTGCAGCAGCACCGCCCAGCGGCCCTGGGCCCCGCGCACCTGTCCGTCGACCTCGGCCGGCGCCACCTCCGTGCCCGGTTGGGTGACCGCCCGCATGGCGGCCTTCGCGACGGGTCCGACGCTCTCGCCGCGGCGCAGGTTCGGCTCGGTGGGGGCGCTCCGCTCGCCGAAGAGGTCGAGGGCGGCGCTGACCGTGGGCAGCAGGGCGGCCGCGACGCGGGCATAACCAGCCGGGCTGGGGTGGAAGCGGTCCTTGCTGAACATCACCGTCGGCTCCGCCGAGAACGCCTCGCTCAGCAGGTCGCCGACCGACACCGCCCGGCCGCCGGCCTCGACGACGGCAACCGTCTGGGCGGCCGCGAGGTCGCGTGACCAGCGGCGGGCGAGCAGCCGGAGCGGCTGCGGAACGGGCTCGATGGCGCCGAGGTCGGGGCACGTCCCGACGACCACCTCGGCGCCGGCCTCACGGAGGGAGCGCACGGCCATCTCGAGGTGGCGGACGGCGACCGAGGTGTCGATGCGGTGCGTGACGTCGTTGGCGCCGACCATGATCACGGCGACGTCGGGCTCGGGCACGGCGGACAGGCCGCGCTCGACCTGCTCGTCGAGGTCGGGGGACTCGGCACCGATGACGGCGACGTTCGTGAGCTCGACGGGTCGGCCGCTGAAGGCGGCGACACCGCTCGCGATGGTGGCGCCGATGGTCTGGTGCGGGTGGTCGGCGCCCATGCCGACGCCGGTGGAGTCGCCGAGCACGAGGAACTGCAGGGGCATGCCATGACCGGAGCCGTAGGTGCCGCTGTCCGCGGGCGCGCCCTCGAACGGCTGGCCGACGATCCGTCGCGCCATGCGGGCCTCGGCCCGCAGCAGCCCGTAGCCGAGGAGGCTGAGGGCGCCGAGGCCCGCCACCCCCACTCCGCCGCCGTATGCCGCCTGCTGGGCGATCCTGCGCGCGCGCCGTGCACGCCCCATGTCGAAGGCCCCCTTCTCCTGCGTTCGTCGATCAACCGGGTCCACCACGGTAACGCCCGGGCCGGTGGCTCCGTGCCCGGTTCGTCCAGGTCCGCGAGCCGTCCCCGGGGCAGGTTGCACGGGCGTCCTGGCGGGATCCCGGCACAGCCGGCCGACAGGACCACGTGTCTCGACCCGTGGGACGGGCCTCCTAGGATGGGCGGGTGAAGTATGCAGAGAACGTCGCCGACCTCGTCGGAAACACCCCCCTGGTCAAGCTCGGCTCGGTCGTCGCTGACGCGGGGGTGAGGTGCACGGTGCTGGCGAAGGTCGAGTACTTCAACCCCGGCGGCTCGGTGAAGGACCGCATCGCCCTGCGCATGGTCGAGGCCGCCGAGCGCGACGGCCTGCTCGAGCCCGGCGGCACCATCGTCGAGCCGACGAGCGGCAACACCGGCGTGGGCCTGGCCCTCGTCGCCCAGCGCAAGGGCTACAAGTGCGTCTTCGTCTGTCCCGACAAGGTGAGCCAGGACAAGCGCGACGTGCTCAAGGCGTACGGCGCCGAGGTCGTCGTCTGCCCCACGGCCGTCGAGCCGGAGCACCCCGACTCCTACTACTCGGTGTCCGACCGCCTCGTGCGTGAGATCGAGGGCGCCTGGAAGCCGAACCAGTACTACAACCCCGAGGGGCCCAACAGCCACTACCTGACGACCGGCCCCGAGGTCTGGAACGACACCGACGGCCAGGTCACCGTCTTTGTCGCAGGCGCCGGCACGGGCGGCACGATCAGCGGCACCGGCAAGTACCTCAAGGAGGTCAGCGACGGCGCCGTGCGCGTCGTCGCCGCCGACCCCGAGGGCTCGGTCTACTCCGGCGGCACCGGTCGCCCCTACCTCGTCGAGGGCGTCGGCGAGGACTTCTGGCCGGGCGCCTACGACCCGTCCGTCGTCGACGAGGTGATCGCGGTGAGCGACGCCGACTCCTTCGAGATGACGCGCCGGCTCGCCCGCGAGGAGGGCCTGCTCGTCGGTGGCTCGTGCGGCATGGCCGTCGTCGCCGCCCTGCGCGCCGCGAAGGACCTGCCCGACGACGCCGTCGTGGTCGTGCTGCTGCCCGACTCGGGCCGCGGCTACATGAGCAAGATCTTCAACGACGAGTGGATGCACTCCTACGGCTTCCTCAACGATCACACCGAGGAGACCGTCGGCTCGGTGCTGCACACGAAGTCGGGCGACATGCCGGCCCTCGTGCACACCCACCCCAACGAGACCATCCGCGACGCCGTGCAGATCCTCCGCGAGTACGGCGTGTCGCAGATGCCGGTCGTCAAGGCCGAGCCGCCCGTCATGTCGGGTGAGGTCGCGGGTTCGGTGAGCGAGCGGGCCCTGCTGCAGGCGCTGTTCACCGGCCATGCGCACCTCGCCGACTCGGTCGAGAAGCACATGGAGCCCGGACTGCCGCTCGTCGGTGCCGGCTCGCCGGTGTCCTCTGCCCGCAAGGAGCTCGAGGACAGCGACGCGATCCTCGTCGTCGAGGACGGCAAGCCGATCGGCGTGCTGACGCGCGCAGACCTGCTCGGTTTCCTCGCCGACTGAGAAAGCAACAACTTACGTATGCCGCTGGGCTCGCTTCTCTCGGAAGGGAGCCCAGCGGCATACGGTCGAGATCTGTTGCGGCTCAGGCGTCCTGGGCGGCCTTGGCGCTGGCCTTCTTAGCCTGCTTGAACTCTCGCACCTTGAGCAGCGAGCCGCCGTCGACGACGTCGGCGACTGAGCGGTAGCCGTCGAGGGCGTAGTCTCCGGCCGCGGTCTCCCAGCCCTCGGGCCGGACACCCAGCTGCTTGGCGAGCAGCGCCACGAAGATCTGCGCCTTCTGCTTGCCGAAGCCGGGCAGCTCCTGCACCCGCTTGAGCAGCTCCTTGCCTGTGGTGGCCTCGGTCCAGAGGCGCGTGACGTCGCCGTCGTAGCGGCTCTCGACGAGGGCGGCCAGCTCCTGCAGGCGCGCGGCCATCGAGCCGGGGAACCGGTGGATCGCCGGTGGCGTGCTCGCCATCGCCTTGAACTCGTCGGGGTCGGCGCCGGCGATGGCGGCCGGGTCGAGCGTGCCGAACCGGCTCAGCACCTTGTAGCCGCCCCGGAAGGCGTGCTCCATGCCGTACTGCTGGTCGAGCATCATCCCGACGACGACGGCGAACGGGTGCTCGTCGAGCACCTGGTCAGCGGCGGGATCGCCCGCGATCTGGAAGCCCATGCAGGCATGCTCTCACGCGGGCGCGTGGGCGGTCCGGTCGCAGGGGCCGGCCACCTTCTCGCCGAAGGCATTCCTCGCGGGGACGCTCGGCGGTACCGTCACGCCGTGGGGGAGAGTCGTCCCCGGGCCAGGCTCGGCAGGGCAGGGGCGCGTTCGCGAGCAATGCGCGCAACCCCGACCCGTTGCGCGCCCAGCTGGGCTTCCTCGGTGCCTGGACCGCGGAGTGGGCCTTCACCGTGGGGCTGGGCATCCTCGCGTACCGCGACGGCGGGGCGGCGGCGGTCGGCCTCGTCGGTCTGCTGCGCATGGTGCCCTCGGCGTTGCTGGCGCCGTTGCTGTCGCCGCTCGCGGACCGGGGGCGCCGCGAGCGGGTGCTCGTGGTCGTCTCGCTGCTCCGCGCCGCCGCGACGGGGGCCGCCGCGGCCGTGGTCGGGCTCGGAGGACCCACGCCGGTCGTCTACGCGCTCGCCGCACTGTCGACGGTCGCGGCGACCCTGCTCCGCCTGCGATACGACGCCCCGCCCCGGCCGGCGCCGTCCGCTGCCCCCGCCATCCTGCGATCGGCGGCCGAGGGCGTGCGGGTCGTCGCGGGCGACCGGGACGTGGCGCTGATCATCGGCTTGGCGGCAGTGCAGGCCTTCACGCGCGGCGCCCTCACGGTGCTCATGGTCGTGGTGCGATCGACCTGCTCGGCACGAGCGAGTCGGGCGTCGGGGTGCTCGCGGCGGCGATCGGGGCCGGTGCGGTGGTCGGGTCGCTCGGCGTGGCGCTGCTCGTCGACACCAAGGGCCTCGGCACCTGGTTCGCCGTGGGGGTCGCCCTGTGGGGACTGCCGGTGACCCTCGTCGGCGTCTTCCCGCAGGACGTGGCCGCCTGGCTGCTGCTCGCGCTCGTCGGCGTCGGGAACGCCGTCATCGACCTCAGCGGCTTCACGCTGCTCGCCCGGCTGGCCGACGACGAGGTGCTCGCGCGCGTCTTCGGCGTGCTCGAGAGCGGCGTCGCCCTCCTCATCGGCGTGGGCGCGCTCGTCACGTCGGTGCTCGTCGACCAGGCCGGCATACGCCCCACGCTCGTCGTCGTCGGGCTCCTGTGCCCCACGGCTGCGATCGTGTCGCTGCGACGCCTGAGAGGGATGGACCGGTCGGTCGACGTGCACGACCGGGACATCGCGCTGCTGCGGGAGGTGGGGATGTTGCGTCCCCTGCCGCTGCCGACTCTCGAGAGGCTCGCTCGCGGACTCGAGCCGGCGGTCGTGGTGCCCGCCGGCGCGACCGTCTTCGAGCAGGGCGACCCGGGCGACCGCTACTTCGTCATCGAGAGCGGCGAGGCTGTGGTCATGGGCGGCGGTCGCGACGTCGCGACCCTCGGGGTGGGCGACGGGTTCGGCGAGATCGCCCTGCTCCGCCGCACGCGCCGCACGGCCACCGTCCGGGCCTCGGGCGAGCTGCACCTGCGGTCGCTCCGCTCTGACCACTTCCTGCCGGCCGTGCTCGGGTTCACCCCCAGCGCACGCGCGGCCGGTGCGGTCGTCGAGTCCATGCTCGAACGCTTCGCACCCCCTGACCTCGATCGAGAGGACCACGAATGACGACCGACCGGACGCTGATGCTCATCGCCGACATCGGCGGCTACACCGACTACATGCGCACCCACCGCATGAGCCTCGCCCACGCGGAGGTGAACACCGCTCGCCTGCTCGAGACGGTCGTCGACGCGGCGCCCGGCTTCGAGCTCGTCGAGCTCGAGGGTGATGCGGCGTTCATGGCGCGGACGGTCGACGGTCTCGACGCCGGTGCCCTCGTCGACCTGACCCTCCGGACGGCCGCGACGATGCACCGCGCGTTCCACCGGGAGCGGCGCTTCGTCGCGACGAACCTCTGCCCGTGCAAGGGCTGCACCGAGGCCGACCGCCTCCGGCTCAAGTTCGTCGCACACGTCGGCGAGGTCGCGAGCCAGACGGTGCGCCAGCGCACGAAGCTGGTCGGCATCGACGTCATCCTCGTTCACCGGCTGCTCAAGAACGACGTCGAGCCTGCCCGAGTACGTGCTCATGTCGGCCGACCTGAGTGGCGGCTCCGACAGCCCGCTGTCCCCTCCCGCACGCGCCGGCTCCCAAGCCCTCGAGGGCATCGGCACCGTGGACACCTGGTGCGTCGACGTCACCGAGCTCGACACCGGCGTCCCCGGGGAGCCGACGGTTCTGGGTCGGCTCGGGCGCACTCTCGCCGTCGTCGGCACGGGCCTCCCCTACATGGTCGGCCTGCGGCGCCGCCGCCACCGGCAGCCTGCCTGACCGACACGTCGGGCTCCGGTCAGTCGCCCACGGTGTCCTGCGGCGCTGACCCCACCCAGCTCTCCGGCCCGGGCGCGACGCGTCCGTTGCCGCCTGTCAGGGAGGCGACGAGCCCGCGGACGGCCTCCTGGGCACCCGGAACGACGGCGAGACGCAGCACGAGCCCGTGTTCCGTCCACGCGACCTCGGTGACGTCGCAGCCGTCGCGCCCGCGCAACGCGTTCTCGACGCGGGGGCCGTCGGCCGCGCCCACCTCGACGACGAGACCCTCGCGCAGCTCCATCGCGACCAGCGTGGCCCGCTCCAGAGCCGCCGTGACCGCGTCGCCGTAGGCGCGGATGAGACCGCCGGTGCCGAGCAGCGTGCCGCCGAACCAGCGCGACACGACGGCGACGGCGTCGGTGAGCTCGTGACCGCGCAGCACGTCGAGCATCGGCGCGCCGGCGGTCCCGGACGGCTCGCCGTCGTCGTTGCTGCGCATCGTCGCCCCGTCAGGGCCGAGCACGTATGCCGTGCAGTGGTGTCGCGCGTCCCGGCGGCCCGTGCGCGCCTGCTCGATGAAGGCGCGAGCGACCGCTTCCGACGTCGCGGGCGCGACCTCACAGACGAAGCGGGAGCGGCGGACCTCGACCTCCGCCCGGGCCGGAGACGCCAGGGTCAGGTAGCGGCGTGGCGGGCTCAGCGGCATACCTTCTCTCGGGCTGGGCGGAACCCCTCGAGTATGCCGGGCGTCCGGGGAGGGCTCCCCATTGCACGGGGACGTCCGGGCGGGTGAGGATGGGTCCGGTTTGCAGGGGTGAAGGGGAGTTCTGTGTACGCGAAGGGTGCTGACGTCGACGCGCTGCGCGACTCGGCCGGACGCATGGCGTCGTTCGGCAGCGAGATCGACGTCGTGCGGACGCGCGGCCAGCGGGCGGTCGGCACGATGCAGCGCGCCTGGCAGGGGCCGGACCTGCAGCACCTCGTCGAGAGGTGGCGTCGGGTCGAGCACGACCTCGCCCGCATCAGCGCCGACTTCGACCGGCTCTCGCGCCGCTTGAACGACAACGCCGACCTGCAGCACCGCTCGAGCGGGCGTCCCAGTCGCCCGTCGGGCCACACCTCAGGGCCGGCAGGACACTCGTCGGGTCATGCGGTCGGGCACGCCTCAGGTCACGCGTCAGGTCGCGCGTCAGGTCACGCGGCCTTCGGTCAGGTCGTGGAGCCCGCAGGAGTCGGGCAGGGTGGCGGCGGTCCACAGGCCTCGCTGTGGGGCGGCCCGGTGGGCGCCACCTTCGTCGCTTCTGCCGGGACTCCGCACGCGCCCACCGCGATGGGCTGGGCCCAGTGGATCGGCGTCGGCCAGGTCTTCGAGCTGCAGCACGGAGAGCCCGAAGTGCCCGGCGCCTGGTTGCACCCGGTGCCGTCGGCGGCCGCGGCGGCCGGCGCCGCACACCAGCTGGGACTGCCCATCCGCTGACTGCGCGCCGCCGGTGTGCCTCGACGTCGTTGTCAGAGAAGGCCGCCCAGCCACACACCGACGCCCGCGGCGGCGACCGAGCCGAGCAGCGTCGCCACGGCATACCCGACCCCGGTGCTTCGACCCGCCGTGACCCACAGCCGCACGCTCTCGACCGATGCCGTGCTGAACGTCGTGTAGCCGCCGCAGAACCCGGTGCCGAGGACGGCCCGCACATTCGCGCCCGTGGAGTCGGGTGCGCCGGCGGCCAGCAGCCCGGTCAAGAGGCCCAGCACCAGCGAGCCGGTGACGTTGATGAGCAGCGTGCCCAGCGGCATACGGAAGGGGTTGTGCCGGGCGACGAACGTGTCTGCGAGGAAGCGCGAGACGGCGCCGATGCCGCCGGCGACCGCGAGCAGCAGCACCGTCATCGACGCACCCCCTGCGTGTGCCGGGTGATGCGGCGCGCGCCGGCGAATCCGGCGGCAGCCCCCGTCGCGCCGAGCACGATGCTGACGACGGCGTAGACGACACCCACCGCGACCGACCCCGACGTGAGCCGTTGGACTGTCTCGACGGCGAAGGTGCTGTAGGTCGTGAACCCCCCGAGCACTCCGGTGCCCAAGGTCAACCGGGCAGCCCTGCGCCGGCCGGCGTCGGCACCGGTTCGTGCCAGCGTCTCGAGCAGCAGCCCGAGCAGCAGCGACCCGATGGCGTTGATGATCAACGTGATCCAGGGAATCCCAGCCGCGTCGGCCGGTGCTGCGTTCTCGAGGGCGGCACGCACTCCGGTGCCCAGGGTGCCCCCGGCGAAGATCAGCGCGAGCAGGCCGGGATGCCGGTGCGCGGCCCGCGGCGCGTGTGGCGTCGCGGTCGACACCCGGTCGGGCTCGTCTCCGGTCACTCCCACGGTGCCCGCTCATCCCAGTCGACCACGCTGACGGGGACGACGATGACGGGCCGGTGCTGTCGGTGGGACAGTTGCATCGACACGGATCGGTTGACGAAGTCCGCGATCCGGTGGTGGTGCCCGGCGTGCGTGCCGACGACGAAGGCTGCGGCGTCGACCGCGCGGGCGAGGTGTGTGAGGGCGCGGTCGGGGCGCCCGGCGAGGTAGACGAAGTGCCATGGCACGTCCTGGCCCTGCATCCACTCGCCGACGGCGCGCCCCAGCGCAGCCTCGCGCTCGGGCCAGAGCTCGTCGTCGATGTCGGGGTCGATCGCCAGGTGGCGCACCGTGCCGTCCGCGTTCTCGACGTCCGCGTAGCGCGACGTGTCGACGTGCGCGAAGTAGAGCGCGCTCGCGGCGGTCGCCCGGGCCAGCGACACCGCCGTCAGGGCGACGAGCGGCGATTGGTCGGCGACGACGCCCACGACCAGGGGGTGGCCGGCGAAGTCGGTCATGCGCGAGGGGTGCGGCTGGGGTGGCACACGCTGGCCCATCGGTGAGTCTCCAGACACTCGGTGACGGGCGCGGCGCGCAGGCCTGCCCATCGCCACGGCACGGCCGTGGATGAACAGGAACCATCAGCCGGTCGGCGGTTCGGGCACCTGCGTGCCCAGGCGGGATCCATCGCCGGGAACCACCATAGCGTCCGGGTCACGCCAGGAAGCGCTCGATGACGATGTCGACGAGCTCGTCGGGAACTGGCTCGTCGGGGACGAGGAGTGGCGGCGTGACGACATCCGCTCCTGCCTTGGCAGCGAGACCGGCGAAGAAGCCCGGTGCGAGCAGGTAGGTGGCGACGACGACTCGGCGACCCGGAAGTCGCTGCGACACAACGGCATCCGCGAGACTGGGCTCGGCAGCCGACAGGAAGGCCGACGTGACCTGGCGGTTCAGGAGGCGGGCGAGCTCGGCGGCGACGCGGCGGCAGTCCTCCACCGCCGACGGCTGCGACGAGCCTGCCGCGGCCAGCACGACCACGTCGTCGTCGCGCAGGCCTGCTGTGACGAGCCGTCGCTGAAGCAGCGCCGCAAGCCGGTCGTCGGGCCCCAGGGCGGGAGCGACGGTCGTGCCCGGCACGGACTCGGCGGCCTCGGTCAGGTCGACGTAGACGTGATAGCCCGCCGACAGGAGCAGGGGCACGAGGCGGGCCTGCCGGCTGTCGGCGAGGGAGGCGAGCACGGCCGCCGGGTCGGGTGGTTGGACGTCGACGTAGGCAGCACGCACCGTGAGGTCGGGGCGCCGCGCGGCAACCGCGGCGACGAGCCCACCGATGGCAGAGCGTCCGGCCGGGGACGAGGTGCCGTGCGCGGCCGCGACGAGCACGGGCGCTTCGCGGGTCATGGCGCCACTCTGTCAGGTGGCGCCGTCATGGCGTCGCGACAGCTCACCGCGACCCGTCCGGTGAGAGTCTCAGGGGGTCGCACGCTCGCCGACGGCCCGGGTGAGCCGGTCGTTACCAGCGCATCGCGGGATCGAAACGCGGATGAAACACGCACTTCCTACGCTGAAGGAACGTGCAACCGAGCTGCGACGGAAGGAGTCCGCCGTGCTGATCGACACCGACCTCACCGGCGTGCCAGTGCTCGTCGTGGGTCCGGCAGACGCCCTGCCCTCGGTGGTGCGCCGCTACTCGCGGGCAGGAGCCGTGGTCGCCACGGCAGGCACCCCCGATGCGGTGACGCCCGAGGCGTGCGCCCGGGCCCGCGTGGGCGTGCTGGTCGGTCCGGCGGTCACGTGGGCTCCCGCGCGTGAGGCGCTCGCCGCCGACTGCATCGTCGTCACCGACGCCGCTCTCGCCCCCGAGCCGTTGCCGGAGCAGGAGGACGCCGCCGCCTCCGCCGAGGGTGACGCCAGCACGTCGTCGGCTGGCCGCGTCGTCCTCGTCGGTGCGGGGCCAGGGGGTCTCGAGCTGCTCACCCTCGCCGGGGTGCGCGCCCTCGCCGAGGCCGACGTCGTGCTCACCGATCGGCTCGCGGAGGTCGGTGACGTCGCCGCGCTCGCTCCGGGCGCCGAGGTCATCGACGTCGGGAAGCGTCCCGGACATCACGCCGTGCCGCAGGCGCAGATCGAGCGGCTCATGGTCGAGCGCGCCCGCGCAGGCCTTGTCGTCGTGCGGCTCAAGGGCGGCGACCCGTACGTCTTCGGCCGGGGCGGCGAGGAGGTCCTCGCCGCCGTCGAGGCCGGGCTGCCCGTGACGGTGGTCCCCGGCGTCTCGTCGGCGGTCGGCGTGCCCGGGGCGGCCGGCATACCCGTGACCCACCGGGGCGTCAGCCACGTCTTCACCGTCGTGTCGGGGCACGTGCCCCTGGAGCCGCACCAGGCCGCCTCGCTCGCCACCCTCGGCGGCACCGTCGTCTTCCTCATGGGCATGCACAACCTCGTGCCGATCACCGCTGCCCTGACCCGAGCAGGGCTCTCGCCCGACACCCCGGCAGCCGTCGTCGAGCGCGGCTTCACGCCCGACCAGCGCAGCATCGTCGGCACTGTCGGCACGCTGGCCGACCTCGCCTCCGGGGCCGGCGCGTCGTCGCCGGCCGTCATCGTCGTCGGCGAGGTCGTGCGCCAGTCCGACGTGTGGGCGCGACGGGTTGGTGCGCCACTCGTCGCGTACGAGAGCCCGGCCCTGGGCGCCGCCGGGTGACCRGCGACGAGGGGCCCGAGGACCCGGCCCTCGGGGAGGGCCGGAATTCGGTGCCTCCGGGCGCGGGCCGGAGCCACCCGCGTACGGCGTGGTCTTCCCAGCCGATCGACGCCGACGCCGAGGCCGTGCGCGTCGAGCCGGGCGGCCCTGTGCTCGCGGGGTTCCGCATCGCCGTCACGTCCGACCGCCGGTCGGACGACCTCATCGACGCCTTCGTGCGGCGCGGCGCAGAGGTGCTCCACGCCCCGGCCGTCCGCATCGCGCCGGTCGAGGAGGACGAGATCCTCATCGGTGACACGAGGGCGGTCATCGAGTGCCGGCCGGACGTCGTGGTCGTGACGACGGCGTACGGCTTCCGCAGGTGGGTCGAGGCCGCCGACGCGGCCGGCCTCGGGAACGACCTCGCCCGGACGCTCGACGCCGCGCGGATCATCGTCCGCGGGCCCAAGGCGCGCGGCGCGGTGCGCGCCGCCGGGCACGACGACGACGGCATCGCCCACGACGAGCGGACCGCCTCCACCATCGGCCTCGTGCTCGAGGCCGGCGTGCGCGGCAAGCGGGTCGCGGTGCAGCTGCACGGGCACGAGGACGTGGAACAGCTGGAGCGACTGCGGTCGGCCGGCGCCTCGGTGCTGACGGTCGCGCCGTACCGCTGGGTGCGCCCCACCGACGAGAGCCGGCTCGGTCGTCTCGTTGCGGCGGTCGCTGCGCGCGAGGTCGATGTCGTGACCTTCACCTCGGCGCCCGCGGTGGACGGACTCGTCTCTGCCGCAGCGCAGCTCGGCATGGATGGCGTGCTCGTCGATGCCCTTCGCTGCGGTGTCACGGCCGCCGCGGTCGGGCCCGTCACCGCGGCTCCGCTGCTCGACCTCGGGGTGACGCCGATCGTGCCCGACCGTTACCGGATGGGAGCCCTCATCCGCACCGTCATCGAGCACCTCACCGTGAACGGTGTCGAGCAGGTGCAGACCGCGCTCGGGCCGCTCGTGGTGCACGGCCGCATCGTCACCTTCGGTGGACAGACGGTGACCCTGGCCCGCGGTCCTCGGGCCATGCTCGCGGCGCTCATGTCGGAGCCCGGGGCGGTGCTGAGCCGCGAACGGTTGCTCGACGAGCTGCCAGACGCCGAGAACGAGCACGCCCTCGACATGGCGGTCAGCCGCCTCCGGTCCGCGCTGCCCGACCGGCACCTCGTGCAGACCGTCGTGCGCCGGGGCTACCGCCTCAACGTCTGACGCGAGTGGGTCGCCGACGCGTCAGCGCGCCGCCGCGGCTGACTCGGAGTCGGCGAGGATGTCGGGCGCGTTCTCGACGATCCAGAGCATCAGCGGCACCATCCGCTCGGCGAGCTCGGTCCCGCGCGGGGTGAGGGAGTACTCGACATGCGGCGGCACGACCGGCCGCGCGTCCCGGTGCACGAGGCCGTCCGCCTCGAGCATCCGCAGGGTCTGGGCCAGCATCTTCTCGCTGACCCCCTCGGCGCGCCGGCGCAGCTCGCTCCACCGGAGCGGCTCACCCTCGGACAGCGCGAGGAGCACGAGCGTGCCCCACTTGCTCGTCACGTGGTCGAGCACGACCCGGCTGGGGCACCCGGACGCGTAGACGGCATCCGGGAAGTAGTCGCGCAGCGTCAAACTAACCGTCATGTCAGTACCTTACTTGAAAGTGGGTACTAACTTGTGGGAAGTATGTCGGTGGCGCGGTCGTTCTGATGGGTGTCCAGCCCTTCGAAAGGAACGTCATGACCCTTCTCGTCACCGGTGCCAGCGGCCACCTCGGCCGCCTCGTCATCGAGGCCCTGCTCGACCGGGGCACGCCCGCCACCGACGTCGTCGCCACCGCCCGCAAGACCGAGTCGATCGCCGACCTGGCCGAGCGTGGCGTCGAGGTGCGCCGCGCCGACTACGACGACCCGACGTCCCTCGACGTGGCCTTCGCCGGCGTCGACCGGCTGCTGTTCATCTCCGGCAGCGAGGTCGGCACGCGAATCCCGCAGCACACCAATGTGGTCGACGCTGCCAAGCGTGCCGGGGTCGGTTTCGTCGCCTACACGAGCATCACGCGCGCCGACACCTCCGACCTGGCGCTCGCGGCGGAGCACCGCGCGACGGAGGAGCTGCTCGCAGCCTCCGGCCTGACCTTCGCCCTGCTCCGCAACTCCTGGTACGTCGAGAACTACACCGGCCAGCTGTCGACCGTCCTCGAGCTCGGGGCCGTCCTCGGTGCGGCCCGCGACGGCCGGGTGAGTGCGGCGACCCGTGCCGACTACGCAGCCGCTGCCGCCACGGTGCTCGCCGGGGGCGATCACGACGGTGCCGTCTACGAGCTCGGTGGCGACCACGCGTTCACCCTCGCCGACTACGCAGCTGCGGTCTCCGGTGCGACGGGGCGCGAGGTGGCCTACCGCGACCTGTCGGTCGAGGACTACACCGCTGCGCTCGTCACGGCGGGGCTTCCCGAGGGGTATGCCGCCGTGCTCGCCGACAGCGACCGTGGCATCGCCGAGGGCGCCCTGTTCACCGACTCGGGTGACCTCTCACGCCTCGCCGGTCGTCCCACGACCGACCTGCAGGATGCTGTCCGCGCCGCCCTGGTCACGACGTCCACCCCCGCCTGACGCGGCACAGCTTGTCCGGAACTGAGCACTCGCCTGGGGCCCGACGTCACGAACTGAGCACTCGACTGGGGCCTGGCGTCAGGAACTGAGCACTCGACCTGAACCACGCATCGAGTGCTCACTTCCCGACAGGCGCCCCCGTCGAGTGCTCAGTTCCCGACAGGCGCCCGAGTCGAGTGCTCAGTCTCCGACGGGGTGGGGTGTGTCGGGAACTGAGCACTCGACCTGAACCACCCATCGAGTGCTCAGTTTCCGACGGGGTGGGGTGTGACGGAAGTGAGCACTCGACCTGAACCACCCATCGAGTGCTCAGTTTCCGACGGGTCTTCACGAGAGGGGGAGGCCGACGTGGACGATGCCGTGCTGGACGCGGACGGCATACGTCGGCAGGGCGGTGCTGTCGTCGTCGAGTGCCACTCCGGTGCGCAGCGAGAAGACCTGCTTGAGCAGGGGCGAGGCCACGGTCGGCTCGCCGCCGCGGTCGCCCGTGAGTCCCCGGGACAGCACGGCCGCGCCGGCATACGGGTCGAGGTTGTCGACGGCGTAGATCATCCCGTTGGGCAGCAGGAAGAGCGCGGCCTGGGCACGGCCGGGCAGCAGCACGGCGACGCCCCGGCCGGGAACGAGACAGTGGACGTCGCAGGCGGCCACCCACTGCTTGGCGCCGGGGGCGGGCACGATCCCGGGACGGACGACGGTGCGGACCGCGACGGACGTCGTGATGTCCGTCCCGGCGGTGGTCACCTCGGGAGCTGTGGCGAGGGTGGTCATGTCGGATCCTCTCTGGCGCAGGGGTTCTGGTCGGGTGCGACGGTCAGGACGGGCGAGTGGTCGACGGCATTCCGAGCATCACCGGCACCTTGCGGGCCCCGGACTCGTCGAACGCCACCGTCGGGTCCGCCTCGTCCGGAGCGTTGACGAACGACACGAAGCGCGCGAGCTTCTCGGGGTCGTCGAGCACGGCCTTCCACTCGTCCCGGTAGCCGTCGACGTGCCGCGCCATGGTGGCCTCGAGGTCTGCGGCGATGCCGAGCGAGTCGTCGCAGACGACGGCCCTGAGGTGGTCGAGGCCGCCCTCGAGCGTGTCGAGCCACGGTGCCGTGCGCTGCAGCCGGTCGGCCGTGCGGACGTAGAACACGAGGAACCGGTCGATGTAGCGCACCAGGGTCTCGTCGTCGAGGTCGCTCGCGAGCAGCTTGGCGTGGGCGGGCGTCTGACCGCCATTGCCGCAGACGTAGAGGTTCCAGCCCTTGTCGGTGGCGATGACGCCGACGTCCTTGCCCCGGGCCTCGGCGCACTCGCGCGCACATCCGGAGACGCCGAACTTCAGCTTGTGCGGCGAGCGGAGCCCGCGGTAGCGGTGCTCGAGGTCGACCGCCATGCCGACGGAGTCCTGCACGCCGTAGCGGCACCACGTCGAGCCGACGCACGACTTCACGGTGCGCAGCGACTTGCCGTAGGCCTGCCCCGACTCCATGCCGACGTCGACGAGGCGCTGCCAGATCGCAGGCAGCTGCTCGACGCGGGGGCCGAAGAGGTCGATGCGCTGGCCGCCGGTCACCTTGACGTAGAGCCCGAAGTCCTGGGCGATCTGGCCGATCGTGATGAGCTGCTCGGCGGTGACCTCGCCGCCGGGCATGCGGGGGACGACCGAGTAGGTGCCGTTCTTCTGAATGTTGGCGAGGAAGTGGTCGTTGCTGTCCTGAAGCGCGGCCTGCTCGCCGTCGAGGATGTGGTCGCTGCTCGTCGACGCGAGGATCGAGGCGACCGTCGGCTTGCAGATCTCGCAGCCGGTGCCGGTGCCGTAGCGCCCGATGAGACCCGAGAACGTGCGGATGCCGGTCGACGCGACGATCTCGAAGAGCTCGGCGCGGCTCTGCTCGAAGTGCTCACAGAGCGCCTTGGAGAGCTCGACGCCCGAGTCGACGAGGAGCTTCTTCACCGTGGGCAGGCAGCCGCCACAGGTGGTTCCGGCGTTCGTGCAGCCCTTGATCGCGGCCACGTCGCAGGCGCCTTCGGCGATGGCGCCACAGATCGAGCCCTTCGTGACGTTGTTGCACGAGCAGATGACGGCGTCGTCCGGCAGCGCGTCCGCGCCGAGCTCGGCACCCGCGGGGGAGACGAGTGCGCCCGGGTCGCCGGGCACCTCTCGGCCGACGTACGCCTTGAGGGTCGTGTACGCCGACGCGTCGCCGACGAGGATGCCGCCGAGCAGCGTCCTCGCGTCGTCGCTGACGACGACCTTCGCGTAGGTGCCCTTGGTCGCGTCGGTGTGCACGATCTCGAGCGCACCCGGAGTCGTCGCCATGGCGTCGCCGAACGACGCGACGTCGACGCCGAGCAGCTTGAGCTTGGTGGACAGGTCGGCGCCGGGGAAGGTCGCTTCTCCGCCGAGCAGCCGGTCGGCGACGACCTCGGCCATCGTGTAGCCGGGCGCGACGAGGCCGTAGCAACGGCCTTCGACCGCGGCGACCTCACCCACGGCCCAGACGTTCTCGTCGCTCGTGCGGCAGGCCACGTCGGTGACGACCCCTCCGCGTTCGCCGACGTCGAGACCGGCGTCGCGAGCCACCTGGTCGGACGGTCGCACTCCGGCAGAGAAGACGACGAGGTCGGTGAGCAGCGCTGTGCCGTCGGACAGCTCGACGGCGAGGCGTCCATCGTCCTGCGGTGAGATCGAGCTCGTGCCCGCACCGGTGTGCACCTGCACGCCGAGGTTGCTGATCAGGCCCTCGAGAACGGCACCGCCGCCCTCGTCGACCTGGAGCGGCATGAGGCGCGGCGCGAACTCGACGACGTGCGGCGTGAGCCCGAGCAGCCGGAGCGCGTTCGCGGCCTCGAGCCCGAGCAGGCCGCCGCCGACGACGAGCCCGTTGGCCTCGCGACCCTCGGCGCGGGCCCGTTCGTGGGCGTCTTCCGCTGCGCGACGGATGCCGTCGAGGTCGTCGAGCGTGCGGTAGACGAAGCACCCCGTCGAGTCGTGGCCGGGCACCGGCGGCACGAACGGGTAGGAGCCCGTCGCGAGCACGAGCGAGTCGTACGCGATGACGTCGCCGGCGCTGGTCGTCACGGTTCGCCCTGCACGGTCGACCGCCTCGGCGCGGGTGCCGAGCCGCAGGTCCACGCGGTCGTCTCCGGCATACGTGTTGCCCGCCAGGGCGAGGGCGCCGCGGTCCCACGGCCCGACGTAGGCGGAGAGGCCGACGCGGTCGTATGCCGCCTCCGCCTCCTCGGACAGCACGACGACCTTCCACGCGCCGGCGGCGTCACGCGAACGCAGCGCCTCGACGAAGCGGTGGCCGACCATGCCGTGGCCGACGACCACGACCGTGCGGATGTCGGTGCCGGTGCGGTTCTCGGTGGTGGTGGACATCAGGCGGCTCCTTCGGTCAGGGCGGCGGGTGCCGGCACCGTGGCGGGGCTGGTCTGGTCGGTGGAGGTGTGGTCGCGATGTGCGGGTTCGTCAGGGGCAGAGCTGGGTTCGGCCGATCGCAGCCACGAGCACAGGCCGTCGACCGCGCCCTTGCACGACCCGCAGCCGGTCGTGGCCCTGGTGGCCTCGGCGACACCGGCGACGGTGTCGGCTCCGGCGCGGAAGGCGCCGACGATCGCCGCCTTGGTGACCGTGTTGCAGCGACAGATGACGGCCGTCCCCGGCATCTCGGCGAGATTGGCCGTCTCGGGTGCGCCCGACCGGGTGACGGCGCGACCGAGCATGAGCGCCAGGCGGTCCCGCGGGACGGCGGCACCGGTGTCGTACAGCTGGGTCAGGGCGCCGGCGGCGTCGCCCACGCCGAGCAGGATCGCGCCGACGAGGCGGTCCTGGCGCAGCACGAGTTTGGCGTAGCGGCCCCGGCTCGGGTCGGTGAAGGCGAGCACCTCGTGGCCCGGGTCGTGCACGTCGACGTCGACGGTGCCCATGCTGGCGAGGTCGATGTCGTGTGCCTTGAGGCGGGTGAGCACGCTCGTGCCCTGGTAGGTCGCGGTGGCGTCGGAACCGGTCAGCACGTCGGCGAGCACGCGGGCCTGGTCCCAGCCGGGCTGCACGAGGCCGGGCACCTCACCGCGGTGCTGGCTGCACTCGCCGATGGCGTGCACGTGGGGCGCCGACGTCGCGAGGCGGTCGTCGACGACCACGGCGCGGTCGACATCGAGGCCCATGGTCACGGCGAGGTCGGTGCGGGGGCGCACCCCGGCGGCGACGACGACGAGGTCGGCCGACACGGCTGAACCGTCGCTGAGCACCACGTGTGCCGGCTCGGCGCCGCGTGCCGGGTGACGCGCCGTGACGAGCTGACCGAGCACGAGGCGCGCGCCGATGCTGCGGACGACGCGCGTCAGCACCGCGCCGCCGTCGACATCGAGCTGCCGGTCCATCGGGAAGTCCTGCGGGTGGACGATCGTCACCTCGACACCACGCGCCAGGAGCCCTCGAGCAGCCTCGAGTCCGAGCAGCCCACCACCGAGCACCACTGCGGTGGAGGCAGACTCGGCTGCGGCCACGATGCGGGACGAGTCGTCCACGGTGCGGAAGGCCACCACGCCCTCGGCCAGCGGGGCGTCTGGACCGGGCGCGCCGGCATACAGGCCCTCGGTGGGCGGGACGAACGCCGTGCTGCCCGTGGCCAGCACCAGCTCGTCCCAGGCCAGGGTCTGCTCGGCGCCGTCGGTGCTCGTGAGCGTGGCGACCCGGGCGGCGGTGTCGACGGCCGTGACCCGAGCACCGGTGACGACGTCGACGTGCCGGGCAGCCCACCAGCCGTCGGGCTTGAGCCGGGTGTCGCGCGCTGTGATGCCGCCGGCCACGACGGTCGAGAGCAGCACGCGGTTGTAGGCGGCGTGCGGCTCCTCGCCGACCACGGTGACCGCGAAGCGCGTCGCATCGGGGTCGCGGTGACGGACCTCCTCGGCGAGCCGGGCCCCGGCCATGCCGTTGCCGACGACGAGCACCCTGCGGGGGGTGGGGGTCATGAGACGGCCTCCAGGCGAACGGCGCACGCCTTGAACTCGGGCATGCGGCTGGTCGGGTCGAGGGCGGCGTGGGTGAGCGAGTTGGCGCGGGCGTCGCCGGCCCAGTGGAACGGCAGGAAGACCACATCGCTGCGCATGTCGTCGTCGACGCGCACGGCCCCTCGAGTGCGGCCGCGGCGGCTCACGACGTCGACGACATCCCCGTCGCGCACACCCGCGGCTGCGGCTGTGTCCGGGTGCATCTGCACGAACATCGCGCCCGCCGCCGTCGACAGCTCGTCGACGAGCCGCGTCTGCGCCCCGGACTGGTAGTGCTGGAGCACCCGACCCGTCGTCGCGACGAGGGGGTAGTCCGCGTCGTCGGCCTCGGCCGGTCCGACGTGGTCGACGGGCACGAAGCGGGCCAGCCCGTCGGGCGTGGCGAAAGCGTCGAGGAACAGCCGCGGGGTGCCCTGGGGGCGCTCCGTGGTGCACGGCCAGTGCAGGCTCTCGCCGGCGTCGAGCCGCTCCCACGTCACCGCTGAGTAGTCCGCGGGTCCGCCAGCAGAGGCGCGGCGCAGCTCGTCGAAGACGACACGTGGGTCGGTGGGGAAGTCAGCGCCACAACCGATCCGGTCCGCGAGCTCGCTCCAGATCTCGAGCTCGCTCCGGCACTGCGCCGGCGCCGAGAGCGCGCGGCGCCGGCGCAGCACCCGACCCTCGAGGTTGGTCAGGGTGCCTTCCTCCTCGGCCCACTGGAGCACGGGCAGCACGACGTGCGCGACCGCCGCGGTCTCCGACAGGACGAAGTCGGAGACGACGAGCAGGTCGAGAGCGGCCAGCCGCTCAGCGACCACGCGGGCATCGGGAGCCGAGACGACAGGGTTGCTGCCGTGGACCATGAGCACGCGCGGGCCGTCGTCGGTGCCCAGGGCCGCCAGCAGCTCGAAGGCGCTGCGGCCCGGACCGGGCAGCTCGGCCGGGTCGACGCCCCAGACGGCGGCCACGTGGGCTCGCGCCGCCGGGTCGTCGATCTTGCGGTAGCCGGGCAGCTGGTCGGCCTTCTGGCCGTGCTCGCGCCCGCCCTGCCCGTTGCCCTGGCCCGTGATCGTGCCGAAGCCCCTGCCCGGGTTGCCCGGCAGTCCGAGCACGAGGGAGAGGGCGATGAACGCCGTCACCGTGTCGGTGCCGCTCGCGTGCTGCTCGCTGCCCCGGGCGGACAGGACGTACGCGCCCCGCTCGGTGTCGCGGGCCCGGGCGAGGGCCGCGACGGCCGCGCGCATCGTGGTCACCGAGACGCCGGTGACGCGCTCGACGCGCACAGGCAGCCACTGGGCCGCGACCGGCCAGAAGTCGTCGAAGCCCGAGGTGCGCTCGGCGACGTAGCGGCGGTCGGCGTACCCCTCGGTGACGGCGAGGTGGATCATG
Source organism: Terrabacter sp. 05T424 (assembly GCF_056396225.1). Taxonomy (NCBI): domain Bacteria; kingdom Bacillati; phylum Actinomycetota; class Actinomycetes; order Micrococcales; family Intrasporangiaceae; genus Terrabacter; species Terrabacter sp. 05T424. The sequence goes on along the minus strand of NZ_JBFTLB010000004.1, from coordinate 269,128 downwards.
CCGAGGGCGAGGGCCGCGTCGGTGCCGGGACGCAGCTGCAGGTGCAGCCCGCCACCGTCGACGGCCTTGGCCGCAGTGGGCGTCAGGCGCGGGTCGGCGACCATGAGCCCACCGGCGTCGGCGGCGCGCACGAGGTGCGTGAGGAACGGCGGCATGGTCTCGGCGGGGTTGGCCCCGAGGAGTAGCACGGCGTGCGCCGAGCCGATGTCGGTGACCGGGAAGGGCAGCCCCCGGTCGAGACCGAAGCAGCGGATCCCGGCCGCAGCGGCCGAGCTCATGCACCAGCGGCCGTTGTAGTCGATCTGGCTCGTGCGCAGCGCCACGCGGGCGAACTTGCCCAGCTGGTAGGCCTTCTCGTTCGTCAGTCCGCCCCCGCCGAACACCGCGACAGCATCCCTGCCGTATGCCGTCTGCGTCCGCACGATCGCGTCGGCCACGACGTCGAGCGCCTCGTCCCACGACGCGGGAGCGAGCTCGCCGTCGCGACGCACCAGCGGGGTCGTGAGGCGTCCGGGCGTCCGGAGCAGCTCGGTGCTGGTCCAGCCCTTCTGGCACAAGCCGCCCCGGTTGGTCGGGAAGCGGCGCGGGGCCACGGTGAGGTCGTCGGCCGACGAGCCGGCCAGGGTCATCGCGCACTGGAGGCCGCAGTAGGCGCAGTGGGTTTCGACGCCGTGCTGCCCCTGCAACTCGGAGGGGTGGCCCCCTCCGAGCGTGCGGGCCGGCGTGACAACGGCTCTGGTGGTGGTCTGGGTCGTCATCGTCGGTAGCGCACCTTGGTGAGGAGGGCGGCGCCGACGTAGAAGAGCGTGAAGACGACGAACGCCGCGGTGGCCGACTTCGCCGCACCCTGGTACGACGCGCGCAGGCCGAGGTTGATGAGCACGCCCCCCACGGCACCGATGGCGCCGGCGATGCCGATCAGCGCCCCGGACATCGAGCGAGACCAGGCGGCCCGCTCGACGGTGGGGCCGGGGATCGAGGCCGCCTTGGTCTCGAAGAGCGCCGGGATCATCTTGTAGACCGAGCCGTTGCCCAGACCGGAGAGGACGAAGAGCAGGACGAAGCCGCCGATGAGGCCGGTGAGCTGCAGGCCGGTCGCCGCGCCAGTGGTCACGTCGTCGGCCCGGGCGGAGAGGGTGACGAGCACACCGGCGCAGGCCATGCCGACGAAGGTCCACAGGGTCACGACGGCGCCGCCGCGGCGGTCGGCGAGCTTGCCTCCCCAGACGCGGCTGACCGAGCCGAGCAGCGGCCCGACGAAGGCGATCTGGGCGGCGTGCAGACTGGCGGCCGCGGCCTGGGCAGGGGTCGGTGCCGTCCCGCCGGTGAGGCCTGCGAGAAAGGTCTGGTTGAGCACCTGCCCGAAGGCGAAGCCGAAGCCGATGAAGGAGCCGAACGTGCCGATGTAGAGCAGCGAGATGACCCACGCGTCGGTGTGCCGCAGCACCTCGAGCATCGCCTTCGGGTTGGCGGTCTGGTGGTCGAGGTTGTCCATGAAGACTGCAGCGCCGATGCTCGCGACGGCGAGGAGCACGAGGTAGACGGCGCAGACGACCTCGGGGCGGCGGTTGCCGAGCGTCGCGATGACGAGGAGGCCGACGAGCTGGACGACGGGCACGCCGATGTTGCCTCCGCCCGCGTTGAGGCCGAGGGCCCACCCCTTCATCCGCTGCGGGTAGAAGGCGTTGATGTTGGTCATCGACGAGGCGAAGTTGCCGCCGCCGAGGCCGGCGAGGGCGGCGACCGCCATGAACGTGCCGAGCGAGTGGCCCGGGTTGGCCATCAGCCACCAGGTCAGCAGGGTCGGCACGAGGAGTGCCACGCCGCTGAAGATCGCCCAGTTGCGGCCGCCGAAGAACGCGGTCGCCATCGTGTAGGGCACGCGCAGCACGGCTCCGACGAGCGTCGGCACGGCGACGAGGAAGAACTTGTCGGCGGCCGTGAAGCCGTAGACGGCCTGCGGCATGAAGAGCACCATGACCGACCAGATCGACCAGATCGAGAAGCCGATGTGCTCCGTCGCGACCGACCAGACGAGGTTGCGGCGGGCGACCCTCTTGTTGCCGCCCTCCCAGGCCGCGGTGTCCTCGGGATCCCAGTCGCGGATGACACGGGACCGTGGCGCGGTGAGCTGGCGGAAGCGGCTCGGCCTGTCCGGGACGAGGGTGGTCGGCGTGCTGGTGGGTGCGGCGACGCTGCCGTTCGTGCTGGGGCCGGTGCTGTTTCCGGTGGTGGTGCTCACGGTTCCTCCTCGGAGGCGGGTCGGGGGCCGCTGCGAGAGCGTGGCGCCCACGCTAGGAACGCGGTGTTGCACCTCGTCCGACCCGCTGTGACGCGGGGGTTACGTCTCCCTCACGAGGTCGCTGCACGGCCGTGAGGTCGTGCACGGGACGCCTCCGGTCGGGTCTCACCGACGGTCGGGAGAGGGGTGAGGCGGGCTCCGCGTAGGCTCGCGCCATGACGTCGGCTCCGGACCAGGCCTCGCTCAACACGCTGTCCGTGGGCACGGCCGGGCCGCGCGCCGCCTTCCTGCACGGGCTCTTCGGCCAGGGCCGCAACTGGACGCAGATCGCGAAGGCCGTCAGCGGCCCCGACGGCGCCGACGCCCGTTGCCTGCTCGTCGACATGCCCGACCACGGGCGGTCACCGTGGTCGCAGGAGTTCTCCCTCGACGCGTACGCCGACGCCGTGGCCGCCACCCTGCGCACGACCGCGCCGGGGGAGTCGTGGATGGTCGTCGGGCACTCGCTAGGCGGCAAGGTGGCGATGGTCCTGGCGCTGCGCCACCCCGAGCTCGTCGGCCGCCTCGTCGTGGTCGACATCGCCCCGAAGGGATACGGCTCACTCGAGCGCTTCGAGGGCTACATCCGCGAGATGCAGGACCTTCCGATCGCCGAGCTCTCCAGCCGCGGCGACGCCGAAGCCCGTTTCGACGAGTCCGACCCCGGCGTCAAGGCCTTCCTGCTGCAGAACCTGCGCCGCGACGGCCATTCGTGGGGCTGGCAGGTCAACCTCGACCTCATCGCCGCCGACGCCGCCCTCGGGGTGGACTCACGGATCGCCGACTGGCCACGCGAGGTCGACGACCTGCCGGCGTACGAGGGGCCCGTGCTCTGGGTCGCCGGCGGCGACTCCCGCTACATCAAGCGGGAGGACGGTGACCGGATGCGACGGCACTTCCCGCGTACGCGTCTGTTCACGATCAAGGGGGCCGGGCACTGGGTGCACACCGACGCACCCGAGATCATCGTCACCGCCCTGCGCCGCTTCCTCCACGCACCAGGCTGACGGCATACCCCCACGCCCCCGCCACACCCTCCGGCCCCCCGCGCGCACCGAACGCCGCGTTCGGTCGCGAAAACCGTGTTCTAACAGTGAGTTCGCGATCGAACGGAGCGTTCGGCGAGATCGGCAGGGGAGGGGCACGCAGCGACTCGGGTCAGAGGAGGCGACGGCCCATCGCCCAGGCGGTGAGCTCGTGGCGCGAGCTGAGCTGCAGCTTGCGCAGCACCGAGCTGACGTGCGTCTCGACGGTCTTGACGGAGATGAACAGCTCCTTCGCGACCTCCTTGTACTGGTAGCCACGGGCGATGAGGCGCATGACCTCACGCTCGCGAGCCGAGAGCCGGTCGAGCTCCTCGTCGATCTCGGCGACCTCGCCGGCGGCCGCTCCGAAGGCGTCGAGCACGAAGCCGGCCAGGCGCGGGCTGAACACCGCGTCACCGTCGGCGACGCGGCCGATGGCGGTGCGCAGCTCGTCGGCGCTGATCGTCTTGGTCACGTAGCCTCGTGCACCGGCGCGGATGACCGCGATGACGTCCTCGGCCGCGTCGGAGACCGAGAGGGCCAGGAAGCGCACCGGCACGCCGGCCCGCGACTGGATCGTCGCGCACGCACGGATGACGTCGGCACCGCCGTGCCCGTCGCCACCGGGGAGGTGGACGTCGAGCAGCACGACGTCGGGCTGCTGCTCGGTGATGACCTGCACGGCGGACTCGACCGCACCCGCCTCACCGGCGATCTCGAGGGTGAACGAGGCCGGCCCGGTCGGCGCCGAGACCGCGCTCAGCTCGGCGCGCACGCCGGTGCGGAACATGTGGTGGTCGTCGACGATCACGATGCGGATGGTCCGCGGGTCGGTCATGAGGCCTGCTCCTGGGTCTGGGGTTCCTGCGTCTGGGATTCCTGCGTCTGGGGTTCCGGGGTCTGCGGGTCGGCCGCTTTGGGGTCCGGCGTCTTGGGGTCGGTGGCCTTGGGGTCTCCCGCCTCGGGCTCGGACGGCTGGCGCACCGGCAGGCGCAGCTCGATCTCCGTGCCGTCGGCCCGGTGCCGGATGCGTGCTGTCCCGCCGTGGCGTTCCATGCGTCCGATGATCGACTCGCGCACGCCCGCGCGGTCGTCGGGCACCTCGTCGAGGTCGAAGCCGGAGCCGTGGTCGCGCACGAACGCCTCGACGGCATCCGGACCGACCTCGACGTACGCGCTGACGGGCGGGCTGCCGTGGCGCACGGCGTTCCACGCGGCCTCGCGGACCGCCTTGACGAGGGCGTCGAGGTGCTCGTCGATCTGGCGGTCTCCGGTGACGACGAGCTGCACGGGCACCCCGTGGAGGTCCTCGACCTCGCCCATGGCGGCGGTCAGGGCCGCACCGAGCGTGCCGGCGCGGGCGTCCTCGTCGTAGAGGTAGCTGCGCAGCTGCCGCTCCTGGGCGCGCGCGAGCCGGGCGACGGTCGCGGCGTCGGAGGACTGGCGCTGGATGAGCGCGAGGGTCTGCAGCACCGAGTCGTGCAGGTGGGCCGCGATGTCGGCACGCTCGGTGGCCCGGATGCGGGCAGCCTGCTCGACGCGCAGGTTGCTCCAGAGCCGCAGCATCCACGGTGCGCACAGCACGGCGACGCCGACGAGTGCAGCGAGCACGGCCCCCGCGATCTGCCACACCGCCGTGAGGTCGGTGCCGCGCACGAGCAGCCCGACCAGGCCCAGGATCGTCAGGCCGAGGCCGACGACGAGCCAGACCCACCGGACCGGGCGGCGCGCCCCGATGGCGTCGGTGTCGTCGAGCTGCGACCAGAAGAAGATGGCGCCGATGACGATCGCGACGACGGGCAGCATCACCTCGGCGTGCACGTTGAAGCCGGCGCTGCCGAGCCACAGCGCGCCGGCGAGGGCCAGTGCCGCCACCCCGAGCAGCGTGATGAGGACCGCCTGGTGGCCGCTGCGCAGCCAGGTGCGAAGGCCGGCGAGGTCGAGGTGGTGACCGCTGCCCGTGGACGCGGGGGAGGTGCTCGCCGGGGCTGTGGCCGGGTCTGCAGCAAAGGTTGTGGCCGGGCCGCCCACAGGCGCGGTCGTGGGAACGACGTCGCCGATCTCCCGCATCGTGGCCCAGAGGAACACGTAGACGACGAGCCCGGCGCCGAAGGGAATGGTCGTCAGCACGAAGGCGACGCGCACCGCCGAGGTCGGCACACCGAGGTGGTCTGCCAGCCCCGCGGCCACACCGGCGACGACCTTTCCCTGCCGGTGGCGCACGAGCGGCGGTCGCTGCGTCGCCCGCCACGCGGGTCGCACCGGGCCCTGGCCGTTCTCGTATGCCGTCTGCACCCTTCCATCCTCGCCCACCGTGGTGGGTGAGGGCGACCATCCGGGCCTCCTTTGGGGGTCGCGTCAGGGTGCGCTCAGGGTCGACCCTCATGGTTGCGGCGCGAGCGCACCGCCACGCTGGAGCCATGACGAAAAGCAATGGGGCCCCGACGCAGGGCCACGGCCTGGACGGTTTCTACACCGCTCTGCGGCGCCCGGGGATCGTGCGCAACAGGGACGGTCGCTGGTTCGCCGGTGTCGCGACAGGGGTGGCCCGGTGGCTCGGCGTCGACTCGCTGGTCGTGCGAGCCGGCTTCATCCTCTTCTCCATCTTCTTCGGGATGGGCGTGGCGCTCTACCTCGTGCTCTGGCTGCTCATGCCCGACGAGCGCGGTGAGATCCACATCGAGCGCGCGCTGAAGCACGGCGAGGGCAGCTCGATCTTCCTCCTCGTCGTCACGGGCATCTCGGTGCTGGGCGGCGGCCCCTGGTGGGGCGGTGACACGCAGGGCTTCCGCTTCTTCGGCTTCGCGCTGCTCGTCGGCGGTGCCTGGTGGTTCCTCACCCGCACCGACACGGGCCGTGACCTCATGGCGCAGGCCCCGTGGAAGAACGGCGGCAACCGCCCCGCGACCGGGTCGACCGCGACTGCCACCGACCCGTCGGTGCCCGCAGGCCCCGGCACGCCCTCCTCGGCCACGCCGGCTGGGACTCCTCACCCGGCATACGGCTCCACGGGCAACGCCGCAGCCAACGCGGGTGCCACCCTGACGACGCCGCGTCCGCCTGCGCCGACCCCGGTGCGCCAGCGCACACCCTCGATCGGCTTCGCCGGTGGGCTGCTGGTCCTCGGCCTCGCGATCACGACGGGTGTCGTGTTCTCGATCGTCGCCGAGGCGGCCGGATGGCCCGGCAACCACGTGGCTATCGGGATCGCCTCTGGCGTGGGCGTGCTCGGTCTCGCCATCGTGGTCGCCGGCATCGCTGGTCGCCGCTCGGGCCTCGGCTTCTTCGCCGTCGTCGGCGTCATCGCCGCCGCTCTCACGACCGCCGCTCCCACCGGTCTCGACGTCCCCTGGCGGGTCGGTGACCAGTCGTACGCCGTCACCTCCCTGACACCCGCGCCCACCTACAAGCTCGGGATGGGTGACCTGAAGGTCGACCTGACGAAGGCCGACTACAAGGCCCCCGGGACCGACACCGTCACCGCGACGCTGGGCGCCGGAAACCTCACGATCGTCGTTCCCCAGGGCGTGCCGGTGACCGTCAACACGAAGGCCAGGGCCGGCGCGCTCGACGCCAAGGGCACCAACGAGGGCCAGGTCACCACCGAGTCGGGTAACGGTGACCTGCAGGCCGGCGGCATCAGCTGGGCGCGCACCGTGCACTACGGCCCGACGACGGGCACCGACGAGATCGTCGTCAACGCCGAGGTCGGGCTGGGCCAGATCCAGGTGCTCACCGGGAGCGCGTCATGAGCACCGACCGCACCGGGGAGTCGGGCGACCGCCCCGACACGAACGACACGAACGACACGAACGACATCACCGACCTCACAGCAGCGACCGAGACGACGTCCGGGGAGACGAGCACCATGAGCCACGACGACAGCACCAGCGCAGCGCCGCAGTTCAGCGATCCGCTCGCCGACCCGACGGCGGACCCGATGGGCGACCCGACCATCGGCGCGGCGACCGGCGCGGCGACCGGCCCGGCGACCGGCGCTCCCGACGAGACGACCACGATCCCGGCGACCTCGACGCAGGCGCTGCCGACGCCGAGCCCGTTCCGGGTGGAGCCGTCGGCACCGGTGCCCGACGACGTCGTCACCGACGCCTCGCAGCTGCCGCACCTGCCGCCGCCCTCGCTGCCCGACCCGACGCAGTCCGGGTCGTGGCCCGCACCGGTCAACGCCCAGCAGGCCTACCAGGACCCACGTCCCGCCCTCGTCACCGTGCGCAAGGGCCCGCGTCCGGGCTCGATCATGTTCGGGCTGCTGACCATGATCGTCGCCGGCTGGCTGCTCGCGGCCAACCTGACCAACGCAGACCTCACCTTCCGGCTCGTGGGCCCGCCGCTGATCGGTGCCTTCGGCGGCATGCTCCTCATCGTGGGGCTCGCCGGCGTCGTGGCCGGACGGCTGCGCCGCTAGCGAGCGATGCGCCGCGGGCGCCGCCGGCCGGGAGACGGGACCCGACCGGCGGCGCTCGTGAGCGTGCGGGTCAGCGCCCGGGGGAGCGCCCGCCGTGGTTAGGCTCGGGTCACGCTCGCCGGGACGGTCCGGCAACCGTACGAGGAGACAACGTGGTCATGAAGTCCGGCATCAACCTCGAGGCGCTCGACCGGGCAGCCCGGCCGCAGGACGACCTGTTCAGGTTCGTCAACGGCACGTGGCTCGACACGACCGAGATCCCCGGCGACCGGGCCCGGTTCGGCACGTTCGACATGCTGCGCGAGGAGTCGACGTCGCGCGTGCGTGACCTCATCGAGGCCGCAGCAGCCGACCACGACAGCGCACCGGGCACCCCGAAGCGCCAGGTCGGTGACCTCTACGCCAGCTTCACCGACACCGACCGGGTGGAGGAGCTGGGGCTGACCCCGCTGCATGCGCTGCTGTCGGAGGTCGCCACCATCTCCGACGTCGCCACCCTCGGCGCGGCCCTGGGGCGCCTCGAGCGCGACGGCGTCGACGGACCGCTGCGCCATTTCGTGTCGCCCGACGAGCGCTCGCCGGAGGACTACGTCGTCTACCTCGAGCAGGGCGGCCTCGGGCTGCCCGACGAGTCGTTCTACCGCGAGGACAAGTACGCCGACATCCGCACCGCCTATGTCGCGCACATCGGTCGGCTCCTCACGCTCGCCGGCATCCCCGACGCCGAGGGCAAGGCCACACGCATCATGGCGCTCGAGACCCTGCTCGCCTCGTCGCACTGGGACAAGGTCGCCAACCGCGACGCTGTGAAGACCTACAACGCCCACACCCTCGACGAGGCGAAGGCGCTGGCGCCCCAGTTTCCTTGGGACGTCTGGCTGTCCGGGCTGCAGGCGCCGGCCGGCTCTTTCGGCAAGGTCGTCGTGCGCCAGCCGGGCTTCGTCAGTGCCCTGGGCGCGGCCCTCGAGTCGACCGACATCGACGACTGGCGGTCGTGGCTGACCTGGCACGTGCTCTCGGAGTTCGCGACCCTGCTGCCGCAGTCGTTCGTCGACGAGGACTTCGACTTCTTCGGCCGCACCCTGTCGGGGCAGCCCGAGAACAAGGAGCGATGGAAGCGTGGGGTGGCGGTCGTCGAGTCGTGCGTCGGTGAGGCCGTGGGCCGGCTGTACGCCGAGCGCTGGTTCCCGCCGGCAGCGAAGGAGCGCATGCAGGAGCTCGTCGGCAACCTCGTCGCGGCCTTCCGCAGGTCCTTCTCCTCGCTCGAGTGGATGGGGCCCGAGACGCGGGCGCAGGCCCTCGAGAAGCTCGACGCCTTCACCCCGAAGATCGGCTACCCCGAGTCATGGCGCGACTACTCCTCCATCGACATCGACCCGGGTGACCTCGTCGGCAACGTGCGGCGCAGCACGGCGTTCGAGGTCGACCGCAACCTTGCCAAGATCGGCGGGCCCATCGACCGCACCGAGTGGTTCATGCTCCCGCAGCACGTCAACGCGTACTACATGCCGTCGATGAACGAGATCGTCTTCCCGGCCGCCATCCTCCAGCCGCCCTTCTTTGACCCCGAGGCTGACGACGCCGTCAACTACGGGGGCATCGGGGCGGTCATCGGGCACGAGCTGGGCCACGGCTTCGACGACCAGGGCTCGCGCTACGACGGCACCGGGGCGCTGCGGGACTGGTGGACCGAGGGCGACCGCGAGCGCTTCGACGCGTTGTCGCAGCGTCTCATCCAGCAGTTCGACACCTACACGCCCGCGGGTCTCGAGGAGTCGCACAAGGTCAACGGCGGCCTGACCGTGGGCGAGAACATCGGCGACCTCGGCGGCCTGCAGATCGGCTACTCGGCCTACCGCATCGCCACCGAGGGCACCGGCATGTCCGAGATCGACGGCTTCACCGGGCCCCAGCGCTTCTTCATCGGCTGGGCCCAGATCTGGAAGGGCAAGTCCCGCGAGGCCGAGGCGATCCGCCTGCTCGCGATCGACCCGCACTCGCCCCAGGACGTGCGGGGCAACGCGGTGCGCAACCTCTCGGAGTTCCACGAGGCGTTCGGCGTGAAGCCCGGCGACGGCCTCTGGCTCGAGCCGGACGAGCGGGTCCGCATCTTCTGACCCGGCGACGACCGAGGGGCGGCGACCACCGGTCGCCGCCCCTCAGTCGTCGAGCCGGAGCTTGAAGCCGACGTGCGAGGCGACGAAGCCCAGCCGCTCGTAGAACCGTCGGGCGTCGGTGCGGCTGGCATCGCTCGTCAGCTGCACGAGGGTGGCGCCGAGCCGGCGCGACTCCTCGACGGCCCAGGTCACGAGCTCGGTGCCGAGGCCACTTCCGCGCTCGCCGTCGGCGACGCGTACGCCCTCGACGATGGTTCGCGTCGCACCGCGCCGGGAGAGCCCGGGGACGACGCTGAGCTGGAGGGTGCCGACGACGGCACCGTCGCGCTCGGCGACGACGAGGTGCTCCCCCGGGTCAGCCGCAACGCGGTCGTATGCCGCGTCGTACGCCTGCGTGTCTGCCGGGTCCTCCCGGCCGGCCCCCAGCGGGTCGTCGGCGAGCATCGAGACGATCGCCGGGACGTCGCCACGGGTCGCGGGCCGGATGACCACGCCGGTCATGCCGTCTCGGCGGTGCGCTTGAGCTGCGCGAGCCCCTTCTCCATGTCGGGACCCACGAGCTTCTCCATCGACCAGAGCTTGCTCATGATGCGCATCACGACGTTCTGGGGGCCGGTCATCGCCCACTCGACCTGCGTGCCGTCGGCGACGGGCGTCAGCGTGAAGTCGACCCGGTTGTGGGCTTTCATCGGTGCGGCGAAGAGCAGGTCGACGCCGACGTGCCGGGCCTCGGCCTCGAGGATCTCCATGCGGCCCTCGCCGGCCTTGCTGTTGCCCTTCCACGCGTAGACCGCGCCGACGCCCGAGCCGGCACCCGCATAGGTGCGGTCCATCGCCGGGTCGAGCCCCTCCCACGGCGACCACTTCTGCCACTCATGGAAGTCGGCGAGCAGGGCGAGGATGCTCTCGGGCGGCGCCGCGATCGTCGTCTCGCGGGTGATGTGGAAGCTCTTGTCGGCCATGGCGGCATCCTGCCATCGGTCCGCGACGAGGGTGGCCCGACGCCGAAGCGGGCCGCTCCACGTCTCTCGAGCCCCATCCGTCCCTCTATCACCGAATCAGGCGCATTTCGGACGATTTGCCAGACGTGTGACCGGGTGCTCACTACGTTGCAGATCAGGAGCGTCTCGGATGTGGCTCGCGCAGGGTAGGGCTCGCGGTGCGCTCCCTTCTGGGGAGAAACCATGGTTCGCAAGTCGATTCGTCGTGCCCTCGGAGCGGTCCTGGCCTCGCTCCTCGTCGTGGTCGGAGCCATGGCCGGGCCCTCGCCCGCGTTCGCGGCCGACCCCGACCCGGGAGTCGCCAAGGTGGTGGCCTTCCTCGGTGGGAGCGGTGGCACGGCCGACCTCGCGACGTGGACGCGTGGGTTGGCGACGATCGGCGCCTTCGGCAAGCAGCTGCCGTTCGTCGCCGCGAGCCCCGGAGGCCTGGCCGGCCTCGACGACCTCGTCGAGGAGGGCGTGACCAGCGCGCTGCCCGGCACGACGACCTGGGCCGAACTCGCGACGTCGGGGGAGGCGGTCAGCCTGCCCGGAGGGCGCACCGGCACGCTCGACATCACCGTCGACGACCTGGGCGACGGAAAGCGCGTCCACATCAACCTCGTCGTCACCCGCACGGCAACGAACCAGGCGCTCGCCGTCAGCTCGGCCAGCCCGCGCGTGGAGCTCTCGTCGCCGAAGGGCGTCACGGCCACGGTGGAGGCGACGCTGTCGCTCTGGGTCGTCTGGACGGGCCCCACGACGAACAAGGTCTACCTCGCGAGCGACGCGGCGCACGCCCCCCGCGTCGACGTCGACGTCACCGCCCACCTGTCGGCGTCGGCCAAGGCCGCCGTCGGCATCCTCGGCGTGACGCTGAGCAGCACCGACTTCGCGGTCACGGCGCACGCGTACGCCAAGGTCGACGACCCGAACAACGACGGGGTGCTCGCCTTCGACGCGGTGGGCACCGGTGACGGCGAGCTGGCCGCGGACGGCTCGCTCGCCGGCCTCGTGGCGGCCGCGCTCGACCCGACCGGATCGCCCGCGCAGCCGGGCACGGCCGGTTCGGTCACGGGCACCCTGCACGTCGCCGCGGACACGAGTGGCCTTGCCGGAGTGAGCTTCCCGACGAACGTGGCGGCCGACGTCGCCGTCGCGTGGCCGAACATCGCGACCGGCTCGCCGACCGTCACGGCGCCGACGCTGGCGGGGCTCGTCGGCAAGTTCCAGAACATGAGCCTGCGCGACCTCGCCGACGGGCTCGCCCAGGTCGCCACCGCCCTGACGGGCATCCAGGCCGCGAAGTTCGACCCCGACGGCGCCGGGCCGCTGCCCTCGACGGGCAACCTCGACCTGCCCTTCCTGCGTGGCACCGTGTCGGACGCGATCAAGGCCAACCAGGTGCTCGTCGACTTCCTCAAGGCCAACGTGGTCCAGGCGCCCGACCCGAACCAGCCCTCGCCGCCGGGCTTCGACGCCTCCACGGTCGGCAATCCGACCTTCGACTCGCTGCAGGACCTCGTCTCGAAGCTCAAGGCGGCCGGCATCGGGCTCGACAACCTCTCGTGGGACGCAGCCACGAGCAAGCTGGTCTTCCGGATGCGCATGGTGAAGACGGCGCCCTCCGCCGGTGTCGCGATGGACGCGGGAGCCGCGCGCACGTCGCGACCGTCGGCGACCTACTCCGCCAGCGGCCTCACCCTCGACGACGGCACCCAGCCGTGGACACCGGACCAGTGGGTCGGCATGCGCGTCATGGCCGGCACCTCGGCGGGCGAGATCACGGGCAACACGAAGAACTCGCTCACGATCTCCGGGACGTGGATCGGTGGGCAGCCCTCTGCCAGCTCGCCCTTCGTCATCGTCGGACCTGAGGCACAGCTCGGCGCCGTCACCTTCGGCGACCAGCTGACCGACCAGCCCGGAGGCGCCGGACCGCGGCGCGGGATCCTGAGGGCGAACTCCGCCCAGACCTTCGCGACGGTCAAGCCGTCGTTCGCCGCCGACCTCACGCTGGTGCTCGACCTGCAGGACCCGAAGACGGGCAACGACTGCATCGGCTTCGAGGGCAACACGAAGGCGTGCCCGTTCGTGCAGTCGACCGGCGCGTTCTCGACCAACGTCACCTCACTCCCGCTCGGACCCGACCGGTTCATGGTGCGCACGGGCAGTCCGCTTCTCACGGCGGACTTCCCGATCGACACCGCCGTCGACTTCACCGCCAACGCGGGCTTCTTCCAGGTGCGGCTCAAGGGCTCGCTGTCGGTCTGCAACAGCTCGGCGCCGGTCGACTGCTCGGCCGCGGGCAGCGGGCACATGCTCTCGATCGGTCTCAAGCAGGCCGGCGACGCCCAGCACGACCTCCGGCTGCGTGACCTGTTCGCGACGCTCGTCACCGACACCCCGACGGGCACGAGCAAGGCAGGCGACCTGCTCGACGTCGACCTGAACGTGCGGGCCGCTGCCGACCTCAAGGCCTCGATCCCGGACGCCGACGGGTTCATGCCCGCCGGCACCGACGTCGGCGTCTCGGCGCACTGGAACGACCTGACGCAGGCAAGCGGCACCGACGGCCCGCAGCTCGACCTCAGCCGGCTCAGCCGGATCTTCGCCCTCGACATCAAGCCCGGCTCGCAGGCGGAGCTCTTCGCGATCGTTCTGAAGACCCTCCAGACGATGGCGGCGCAGCTCGCCGATGCGCAGCCCGGCGGCGCATCCGGCATCTACAGCCGTGAGATCCCCGGCACGGGAACGTCGCTGCGCGACCTCATGCGGCGCGACGCGTCAGGCGTCGGCTCCGACGTCAACTACGGCACCAACACCCTCCAGCACGTGGGACGCACGTTCGACGCCTCCTTCGTCGGGCGCACCGTCGTCGTCGGCACCCAGGTGGCGGTCGTGGCCTCGGCGACGGGTGACACCGTGACGCTCACCGAGCCCTGGACGCAGAAGCCTGCCGACCACACGGCATACGCCTTCCGCTCCCCGCTCGACGACGCCCTCGACGTGATCTCCCTCCACCCGCCGCAGAACATGCAGGACCTCGTCAAGGTGCTGGACGACCGTCTCGGCACCGGCGCCCTGCACTTCCGATACCTCGACGACGGCGGCACCCCGAGTGTCGTGCTCGACCTCGACTGGAAGCGCGACTTCCGCACGAGCACGCCGCTGCGCCTCGACCTCGGGGGCGACAAGTCACTCGTCACGGCCGCAGCGACCGGGCAGGGCTCCGCCCACGTCACAGGCGGCGTCAAGGTGGGCCTCGTCGTGCCGCTCGCGCCGGGCACCGGCCCGGGCGACGCCGCGACACTCAAGGTGCTCGCCGACTCGAAGGTGAGCATCGCCGCCGACGCCGGGTTCACCGGCCGCGCCGCCGGCACCATCGGCCCGCTGACCGTGTCGGCGGGAGACCCCGCAGGTGACCCGGCCAAGCAGGCGAAGCTGCGCGCCAACCTCAGCCTCGAGCTGTCCGACGCCGGGGCGACGGCCAACACGCCGGTCAGCTTCTCGACCTTCCTGTCGGGGCTCGGCGTGACCTTCAACGCCTCGAACACGCCCGTCGACTGCGGTGAGGGCCTCACGACACCGCTCATGGTCTGCGGCGTCATCCCGCTCTACGCCACCGTCTCGGGTGGCCCGACCACGTCGCTGGGCTCGGTGGCCCTGCGCCTGCAGGACTCGACCGACCCGGCGACCCTGCTCGACCTCTCCGGCACCCTGCCGGCTCCAGACGCCGCGCTGAAGCGGTTCGAGCTGCCCGACCTCGCGGCCGCCCTCGCCGCCGCCTTCGCCGACTTCACCCAGATCGGCCCTGGCCTCGACGGCTACCTCGAGAAGATCGAGCAGTCGATGCGGCTCGCCACCTTCGACGGCAAGCTGCCGTTCGTCGGCAAGGACCTCCAGCAGGGCGCCGACTCCATCGGACGCCTGCGGGCCGAGATCAAGGCCAAGCTCGGCAACGTCCCGGCGAGCCCGAAGGAGGCCAAGGACTACGTCAACAGCAAGCTGGCCGAGGCGATCACCGCGGCCGGGCTCCAGAAGACGAGCCTGAGGGTCGACTACGAGTGCAAGGCCAGGCTCGAACCGACCGGCGCACCGACACTCGCGGCGACGCCGTCGACGACGGGTGCGACGAAGTGGCGCTACGAGATCGTGGCGAGCCAGGGCTCGGGCCCTGGCACCGACGGAGACACCGTCGCCTCCACTCCGAGCACCGAGACGGCGACCGCCTTCACGAGCCTCGACAGCACCCACTCGATCAAGGTCTCCTGGACGAAGTCCGACGGCGCGACGAAGTACAAGGTGCTGCGCAGCAAGGACGGCGGAGCGTTCGAGCTCGTCGCGGTCGTCGATGCGACCGCCGGCAACGCGCAGTCCTTCACGGACGACGGGAGCGCCACCCCGTCGGCGTACACGCCCGTCACGACCAAGCCGATGCTCATCGACTGCCCGACGACGAGCATCAACGGCGTCAACCTCGCCTTCGACGTCAAGGCGGGCACGGTCACGCCCGACGAGGGCTGCGTGCCGGGCTCCGGCTGCCTCGGCGACGGCAAGAAGTTGCCGCTCGACATCGGCATCCCGGGCCTCGCCCTCAAGGCTGGCGACGACGACGCCATCACCTACGGCCTCGGCCTGCAGCTGCACGTCAAGGCGGGCATCAACACCGACGACGGCTTCATCATCTACACGCACGACAGCTGGCAGGACGGCGCCCCGGCCCCGGAGTTCGGCCTCGGCGCGCGCTTCGACATGCCGGCGACGATGAAGGCCCAGCTCGCCTTCCTCGACATCGACGTGAAGAAGAACGGCACGGCGCCCCTCTTCGCCGGCGCCTTCCTCGTCGACCTCAAGTCCCGCGACACGACCGAGACGGCCGACAGCGTCCTGACGATCTCCGACATCGCCCGCGGCGACGCCTCCTCGCTCTTCGGCATCTCGCTGACCGCGAAGATCAAGGCGGACTGGCTCGTCAAGGCGTCCGTCGACTCGGTGCTCCCGGGGGTCCAGGCGAACTTCGTCCTGGGCTGGGAGTTCTCGAACAAGGACCTCAAGCACCTCGGGGTCCCGGACATCGAGTTCAAGGACGTCAAGCTCGACGCGGGCGGTTTCCTGTCCAACCTGCTGGGCCCGGTGCTCAAGAAGGTCAAGTCGGTCACCGGGCCGCTCCAGCCGGTCATCGACACGCTCTACGCGCCGATCCCCGTGCTGTCCGACCTCAGCAAGATGGCGGGCGGCGGCGACGTCAGCCTCCTCACCCTGGCCAAGACGTTCAACACGCTCGCCGGCGGCCCGAAGCTCGACTTCGTCGACAAGATCGCGGCCCTGACGACACTCATCAACCACATGCCCGACTGCGGTGGAGGGGCGGTCGACCCGTCGTGCCTCATCCCGATCGGCAGCTTCACGGTGAGTGGTGAGAAGGCCCTCGACACCAGCGTGTCGCCGACGAGCAGCCTGGCCCCCGGCACGACGGGCTCGCTCATCAAGACGGCGTCGGCCGCCAGCACGGACGACGTGAAGAACGCCCTCAACACCAGTGGTGGCAAGGGCAACGTGTTCGGCTCCGGCGGCACAGCCGGCAGCGCCAACAAGTCGGGCTTCACGTTCCCGATCCTCGACGACCCGGCGTCCGTCTTCAGCCTCCTCATGGGCAGCGACGTCTCCCTCGTCGAGTTCGACAGCGGGCCGCTGACGCTCGGCTTCACGTGGCGCCAGGCCTTCGGGCCGGTGTACGCGCCGCCACCCGTCATGGTCACCCTGTCCGGTTCCGCGTCGGTGACCCTGCGCTTCATGGCCGGACTCGACACCGCGGGCATCCGGTATGCCGTGGAGGCTGCCCAGGCGGGCACGTCGGTCGACGCGGTCAAGCTCCTCGACGGCCTCTACTTCAAGACGACCGACGCCAACGGAGTGCCGGTGCCGGTCGTCCGGCTCGACGGCGAGATCGCCGCCGGCGCCGCGGTGACGGCCGTCATCATCACCGTCGGCATCGAGGGCGGGTTGCACCTGACGATCGGCTTCCACTGGAACGACCCGAACAACGACGGCAAGTTCCGCGTCAGCGAGTTCCTGCACGCAGCGGCGAACAACCCGGCCTGCCTGTTCACGACCACGGGGCGGCTCAGCCTCTTCCTGCGCCTCTACGTGACGCTCGGGTTCTCGCCGTTCAGCGTGTCGTTCTCGATCAACATCGCCGACATCACGCTTCTCGACTTCACGGCGAAACCGAACTGCGAGCCACCGCCCCCGCGCCTCGGCGGCACGACCGGTGACACGCTCGTCGTCTTCGCAGGACAGTTCGGCACCGACGCGGCCCGCGGCGCGCCGTGGGGCAACACGTCCGACACCGAGTCCGACACCGTCAAGGTGACGGCCCTCTACTTCGCCCAGAAGACGGGCGACGACGCGGGCACCAACCCAGACTTCGACGGCTTCAAGGTGCAGATGCTCGGAGAGACGCGTGAGTACCTCGACGCCGGCCTCAAGCGGGTCGTCGTCGACGGGCGCGGCTCCTCGACGCCCCTCGTCGTCAGCTTCGTCGGCGACGGGAAGAAGGACGCGAACCCGTCGTCGACGACCACCCAGGCGGACCTGACGGTCTTCGACAAGGACGCGATCGTCTTCGGCACCCCCGGCAAGGACCAGATCCAGACAGGCACCGGCAACTCGTGGGTCGACGGTGGCGGGGGCGACGACCGCATCGTCACGGCCGACGCCGTGGGCAAGGTCGCTCGAGTCGCGGGCGGGCCCGGCGCCGACGCCATCACGACCGGCCAGGGCAAGGACTTCGTCTCCGGCGACGGCGCCCTGCCGACGTCCGTCACGAACGTCGCCGCCGCGCTCAACCGCGTCGACGTCGAGAACTCCTCGCCGAAGATCACGGAGGTCGACCTCACCGGGGTCGTCGACTGGACGAAGCTCGACTCCGACCCGACCCAGGGCGACCAGGGCAGCGGCGCCGGCGACGTCATCAGCGTCGGTCTCGGCAGCAACCGGGTCAACGGAGGCCCGGGCGACGACAAGATCGGCGTCGCGTCCGACCGGCCCGGTGCGACCGCAGGCACGACCACCGGCTCGGAGGGGAACGTCCTCATCGGCGGCCTCGGCAGCGACTCGGTCACCGGCGGCTCCGGCCCCGACACGATCTACGCCTCCAGCGAGGGCACGTTCGGAGTCGACGCAGCCGGCACCGCAGACACCCTGACCACCCCGTCCGGCCAGCCGTCGATCCCGAACATCATCGAGACCGGCTCCGGCAACGACCAGGTCTGGGGCAGTGCGCTCGAGGACGTCGTCACCAGCCACTCGAAGAGCGGCGAGCACGCGCGGATCGTCGGCGGCGGCGGTCCCGACGCCCTCGTCGGCGGCTACGGCACCGACGCCCTCTTCGGCGGTCCGGGCGACGACTACGTCATCGCCGAGCCGAGCCAGGTCGGGGCCCGCGGCCTCGACGCGGCCGGCGCCGCGCGCGGCCCGGACGTCATCGAGGGGGTCGACTTCGGGGCGTACCGCGCCGTGACGCACCTCCCCGTCCCGGCAGGGGAGACCTCGTCGAGCAAGACGCTCGTCGGCGGTCTCGGCAACGACCACGTCATCGGCGGCGACGGCCCGTCCACGGTGTTCGGTGACACCCTGCGCGACGCCGTGACCGTCGGTGCGTCCGCCGACGAGACGTGCCGTCCCGGCAGTCCTGTCGCGAGCGACCCCGTGCCCGAGGGCACGTCGGGCGCCGGAGGCGACGGCAACGACCTCGTGCTCGGCGGGGCCGGCGTCGACACCATCTCGACGGGTGGCGCGAGCGACCGCGTCCTCGCCGGTGGCGGAGCCGACCTCGTGTGCGGCCAGGAGGGCACCGACGTCCTCTTCGGCGGCGACGACGTCGATCGGGTCTGGGGTGGCAGTGGCGACGACCGCGGCTACGGCGACGCCGGGGCCGACCTCGTCTTCGGCAACACGGGTCAGGACCAGCTCTACGGCCAGGCGGGCACCGACGTCGTCGAGGGCGACAACGGCTCCGACCGCATCAGCGGCGGCGACGGCGACGACGTCCTCTACGGCGGCACGCGTGCGGCGGGTCGCACGGACGTCGGGCCCGCCGACGCCGGCGACACCATCAGCGGCGACACGGGAGACGACGTCATCATCGGTGACAACGGCACGGTCGACGACCCGACGAGCACGTCTGACGCACAAGCGATCCCGTTCGACCTCGACGGTCTGACGCCGACGGCCGGCCGCGGCGACGTCATCTACGGTGGCGTCGGCGACGACACGGCATACGGCGGCCTCGGCGGCGACGCCGTCAACGGCGGTGACGATGCCGACCACCTCGAGGGCAACAACGGCTCCGACGTCATCCACGGTGACGCCGGCGAGGACGAGATCGTGGGCGGGTCCTTCCAGGAGGCGAGTGCCGGTGTCGGTCGTCCCGACGAGGGCGACCTGCTCCATGGCGACGCGGGTCCCGACCTCATCGCCGGTGACAACGCCGTCGTCGTCTCCGGGGTCCCCGCAGCGGACTCCACGCCGGTCACGCGGATGCGCGGCTTCGCCCGGACGCACCGGGTGACGCCGCTCGACCTCGGGACCAGCCCCGTCCTCACCAACTCCGGCGCCGACCAGGTCTTCGGCGGTGACGGACAGGACGTCATCCTGGGCCAGAGCGGCACCGACCGGCTCAAGGGTGAGGGCGACGACGACTACGTCGAGGGCGGCCCTGACGTCGACTGGGTCGAGGGCGGCCTCGGCGACGACGACCTCGTCGGCGGCAGCTCCACGCCGTCATCCGGCACCGGAGCGTCGGGCGCGACTACCGTCGGCCAACCCGACACCGACGACGCCGTCTTCGGTGGACMCGGCGACGACGTGGTGCTCGGCGACAACGGCCAGGTGCTGCGCCCGGCCCCCGGCCAGACGCCCAGCGCGGTCACCGTCCGGCTCGGCAGCACCTCGGGCACGGCGATGACCACGCGGCTCATCCAGCCGTGGGACCTCGGTGCGAGCCCGCTGACGACGCCCTCGGCGACGCTCTACGGCTTCGACCGGCTCTCCGGCGGCGACGGGGTCGACGTGCTCCTCGGACAGGACGGCAACGACGCGGTCACCGGCGACGCCGGCGCCGACCACGTCGAGGGCAACGGCGGAGCCGACCAGCTCTTCGGCGACCTGGCGCTCGGCGAGGCATCGGCCCACGGCACGACCGTCTCGGCGCTCACGGCCGGGTGGCCCGGCTCGGCCAGCCCGACCGCGCTGCTGCGCGGCACGAGCTCGGCGCCCGGGCAGGACGACGTCATCGGCGGCTCGCCTGCTCCCGGCTTCCGTGACGGCGCCGACGTCATCGAGGGCAACGGCGGCGACGACGTCGTCCTCGGCGACAACGGCTCGCTCCTGCGCACCCTCCAGGGCAGCGCCGGAGGGCAGTCCGAGAAGGTCTACACCGACCGCTACCCCGACGGGGCCGTGCCGTCCGACGCCACGGCGTTACGCACCCACGACCCGGCGCTGCCCGGGCCCAGCACCCGCTTCTGCACGGCCGCGCAGGCGACGTGCGAGGTGGCCGGGGCCTTCGGCGCCGACCTCGTCTGGGGTGACGACGGCAACGACGGCATCTGGGGCCAGGACGGCAACGACGTCATCTCCGGCGGCTACGGCGACGACGACCTCTACGGCGAGCTCGGCGACGACCGGATCAACGGCGACAGCGGCCGTGACGCGATCGTCGGAGACCGCGGCGGCATCGTGAACCAGTACCTGAGCGCGGCTGACAGCCCGGCGCAGGCCTCGGTGACGCTCAACAGCCCACCCAAGGAGACGTTCACCGCGTTCGCCCGCGGCGCGTACGACCGGCGCGTCGACCTGCTCCATGACGCCGACGGCGACCAGTGGGTCGGGGCTTCGACCGCAGCCGCCATGCCGCACAACGGTATGGACGAGGGCGGCCGTGACCTGATCCGTGGCGGCTCGGGCGACGACGCCATCCACGCCGGCTACGGCGACGACGTCGTCAACGGCGACAGCGGCGGCGACGACGTCTTCGGCGGCGACGGTGAGGACGTCCTGTGGGGCGGCCAGGGCTGCGACGCCGTCCTCGACGCCGCCACCCCGGACTGCCTCGTGAACGGGGTCTTCACACCCAGCTCGCGCGGCACCGACGACCGGTTCGTCGACCACCTCTTCGGTGGCGCGGGGGAGTCCGACACGGCGAAGCAGGACGTCCTCGGCTCAGACCTGCTCGACGTGCGACCGCGGGGCAGCTACACCCCCGGCAGCGGCTGCACGCTCGGGGACTGGCCGCTGACGACCGGCGCGAAGAAGAACATCGTGACGGTCGACCCGTGCCTGTGGTTCGAGATGACAGGGCTGGCCGATGCCGACCCCGCCAACGACAACCACCACCAGGGCACCGACTGGATCTACGGCGGCTGGGACCGCGACGTGCTCCAGGGCGACGTGACGGCCAACGGGCCCAACCCCGGTGACCGGCTCATCGACTGGAACGGCGCGTACAACCTGTTCACGCACTGCAACGCTGCGTACGGCGGCTTCAACGACGTGCGCGGGCACTCCCCGGCGATGCAGAGCTGGCTCCAGCAGCTGGCCTGGTCCTCGAGCGCCGGCCGGCCCGGCACCGACGTGACGACGGCGGGCACGTCCGCCTTCCGCGAGCTCGCGATGGTCTACCCGGGCGAGAACGAGCACGGCTCGGGGCAGGCGTACCCGGGCACGCCCGGCCACTTCGACGAGACGGCCTGCACACCCTGACCGATGCCCTCCGCACGGACGCCCCCACCCGATCCGGGTGGGGGCGTCCCCTACGTGGTGCCTCGGGAGCCGGCTTCTCGCGGCGCCCGTGCGTCAGGCGGGCGGTGCGATGTCCTGCTGCGACGGGAGCTGGTCCTGGCGGACGATGCCGACGGGGCAGGTCATGCCGTTGGGGCCGTGGTTGCAGTAGCCGCCGGGGTTCTTGTGCAGGTAGCCCTGGTGGTAGTCCTCGGCGAGGTAGAACGGTCCGGCGTCGTCGGCCGAGCGGATCTCGGTCGTGATCTGCCCGAAGCCGTTGTCGTCGAGCACCTTCTGGAACGCCTCGCGGGTGGCCTCGGCGGCGAGCCGCTGCCCCTCGGTCGTCCAGTAGATCGCCGACCGGTAGGCGGTGCCGATGTCGTTGCCCTGGCGGTTCGCCGTGGTCGGGTCGTGGTTCTCCCAGAAGGCCTTGAGCAGCAGCTCGGGCGAGGTCTTCTCGGGGTCGTAGACGACGCGCACGGTCTCGGCGTGGCCGGTGCGCCCGGTGCACGTCTCCTCGTACGTCGGGTTGGGCGTGTAGCCGCCCATGTAGCCGGCGGCCGTCGACACGACGCCGTCCTGCTTCCAGAAGATCCGCTCGACGCCCCAGAAGCAGCCCATGGCGACGTGGAGCACCTCCGAGCCGTCGGGCCACGGTCCCTCGATCGGCGTGCCGAGCACGACGTGGGTGGGGTCCACCTCGAACGGGGGCTCCGCACGACCGGGGAGGGCGTCCTCGCGAGCGGGCAGGTGGGTCTTCTTGCCGAGTCCGAACACCATTCCAGTGTCACATCCTTCGTGTGGGGCGGGTCGTACGCCTCTGCAACGCTCGAGACCGCTCCGGTATGCCGGCCGGCCCGGTCCCGCGGACCCCTGGCGTGTGCAGCCGGCGGGGCCAGGACCCCAGCGGCTGCACACACCAGACCGCTCGGGGCGGCTCAGGTCCACCCGACGCCCTGGCACCGTCCGTCGCGGGCCGCGACGACCCGCTCGACGAGGTGGTCGACCGGCACGACCTCCCGGAAGCCGGCCGCGACGTCGGTGACCTGCACCGACCCGTCCGCGGCCTCGCGGGCCCCGACCACGGCCACCACGGCGACACGGCGTCGGCGGGCCTCGCGGATGCGCGAGCCGAGGGAGTCGTCGCAGGCCAGCACCACGCGTACGCCCTGCGCGCGAAGCGCGTCGACGAGCGCGCGGGCGGCCTCGTCCTGCTCCTGCGACACCGGCAGCACCGCGACCTGGACCGGCGCGAGCCAGAGCGGGAGACGCCCGTCGTAGCGCTCGAGCAGGGCCGCGGTGACGCGCTCCATCGAGCCGACGGTGCCGCGGTGCACCATGACGACGCGGTGCCGCTCGCCGTCCTCCCCGTGGTAGGTCAGGTCGAAGCGCTCGGGCTGGTTGAAGTCGACCTGGACGGTGGCGATGGTCTCCTCGTGCCCGCGGGAGTCGAAGACCTGCAGGTCGACCTTCGGGCCGTAGAAGGCGGCCTCGCCCGGCGCCTCGACGAGGGGCAGGTCGTAGGCGTCGAGGACCCTGCGGGCCGACTCGCGCAGGGCGTCCTGCGCGGTGCCCCACTGCTGCTCGGTGCCGAGCCACGCGTCGGAGTCGTCGCGCAGCGACAGGCGCACGTGGTGCACGGGCAGGCCGAGGATGCGCTGCGCCTCCAGGGCGGCGCGCAACCCCCGGGCGACCTCTGCCCCGGTCTGGTCGGGCCGGCAGAAGACGTGGGTGTCGTCGAGGCTGATCTGGCGCACCCGGGTCAGGCCGGAGAGCACGCCGGAGCGCTCGGCCCGGAACATCGGCGCGAGCTCGTTGAGCCGGATCGGCAGCTCTCGGTAGGAGTGGCTGCGCGCCTTGTAGACGAGGGCATGGTGGGGGCAGTTCGCCGGCCGCAGCACGACCTCCTCGTCGCCTAGCTGGACGGTCGGGAACATGTCGTCCTCGAACTTGGCCCAGTGGCCCGAGCGCTCGAAGAGAGCCCTCTTGCCGAGCACCGGGGTGTGCACGTCGACGCAGCCGTCGGCGTGGGCGAGGTCCTTGGCGAGACGTTCGAGCTCGCGGCGGATGACCGACCCGGCCGGCAGCCAGAGCGGTAGCCCGGCGCCCGCGAGCGGGTCGGTGGCATAGACGTCGAGGTCGTGGTTGAGCTCGCGATGGTCTGACATGGTCGGTCTCCTTGCGCTGGGCCGGCCCGGAGACGACGAACGCCCCGGAGTCGACTCCGGGGCGTGGGTTGCAGTGGGGGTGCTAGAGCAGCAACAGTGCGCCGGAGGGGTCCGGCGTCGTCGTCTGCTGTGAGCGGTGCATGGATCGAGGGTAGGGCGGGAACGCCGGTGCGGCAAGGCGATTGCCGAGCTGTGCGCCACCGAGGACGTATGCCGTGTCGCGCCGCTCGGCAGAAATGGCTGGCCGCGTCGTGTGCGGGGTCGACAGACTCGTGGTCGTGAGCGACGACCTCGACATCAGACCCATCGACCTGCTCGACCCGGAACAGGAGGCGGCGGCGCGCGAGTGGATCGACGTCCACGCAGCCGTGCAGCGCGACCTGTTCGGCGGGCGCGGGAGCGCCTGGACGCTCGAGGAGATCCGGGGCTTCGTGAAGGGCTCCGACAAGAAGCGGGTGGCACGGGCTGCGTGGGACCGGGACCGGCTCGTGGGCGCCCTCGAGGTGCACCTCCCGCTGCGCGACAACCTGCACAGCGCGATGCTCTGGCTCTCGGTGCATCCTGCTGCGCGGCGGCAGGGGGTCGGCACGGCCCTGCTGGCGGACGCGGAGGCCATCGCCACGGAGCACTGCCGCACGACGCTCCTCGTCGAGACCGAGTGGGCGAACGGCGGGTCGGACGCAGCCGAGTCCTTCGCGACCTCCAACGGTTTCGTCGTCGCCCAGACGGTCCTGCGCAGCGAGCAGGCCCTGCCGGCCGACAGTGAGTCGCTCCGCGCGGAGCTGGCTGCTGCCGGCGCCGAGGAGTACGCCCTCGAGTCGTACGTCGACGACATGCCCGAGGAGTGGCTCGACGACCGGGCCGTGCTCCAGCAGCGCATGAGCACCGACGCCCCGGCCGACGACCTCGACATCGAGGAGGAGGACTGGGACGCCGAACGCCTGCGGGCGAGCACCGGGAGGGCTCGTGCCTCCGGCCGGAGGGTGGTGGAGACCGCCGTGCGCCATCTCCCGTCGGGCCGTCTCGTCGGGTTCACCACCGTGTCCGTGTCGGCCGGCGAGCCGGAGCTCGGCTACCAGCAGGACACCCTCGTGCTGAGAGAGCACCGCGGGCACGGGCTGGGTCTGCGGCTCAAGGCCGCGAACGCGCTGCTGCTGATGGACGAGCTGCCGCACGTCACGGCCATCCGCACGTGGAACGCCGCGTCCAACGACCACATGCTCGCGGTCAACCGGCGCCTCGGCTATGTCGTCGACGGCTACAGCCGCGAGTGGCAGAAGCAGACTGGGCCGGGCGAATGACGTTTCAGGTCAAGGAGATCGAGCTTCGCGCCGGCGACCCGCAGAGCGAGGCCTGGCTCGAGGTGCACCACTCCGCCAACCGCCGCGTCTGGGGTGCCACGGCGCAGCGCACCTCCGTCGAGGAGATCCTCGACATCGCCCCGCGTCGTCACGAGGTGAGGCGCACCTTCGTCGTCGCGTCCGCCGGCTCGGACGACCCGGTCGCGTCGGCGCAGACGATCCGACGCACGCGGGAGAACGTCGGGACAGCAGGCGTCTGGCTCTCGGTGCATCCCGACCACCAGCGCCACGGCGTCGGCAGCCTGCTCCTCGCGCACTGCGAGAAGTCGCTGCGTGACGACGGGTGCACGCGCATCCACGAGCACAGTGGGTCGCCGGTCGAGAACGGTGACGCGGCAACGGAATTCGCGCTCGCCAACGGCTACCGCCAGACCCTGGCAGACCTGCGTCAGGACCTGGTGCTGCCCGTGGCCGAGGGCACTCTCGCCGCACTCGATCCCGGACTCGACCCGACGGCATACGTCGTCCTGACCTCTGTCGACAGGCTGCCCGAGGAGTGGCTCGAGGATCGCGCGCTGCTGGCGCGGCGCATGAGCACCGACGCCCCGACCGGTGACATCGAGCTCGACGACGAGGACTGGGACGCCGAGCGGGTGCGTCAGCAGTGGAACACCCCGAGTTCCGTGTGGGCGGTCGAGTCCGTCGCCCGACACGTGCCGTCCGGACGTCTCGTCGCCTTCACCGACATCGTCGTCAGACCCGGGCAGCCCGACCTCGCAGTCCAGTCCGACACCCTCGTTCTCCGTGAGCACCGCGGCAACGCACTCGGCCTCGCGGTCAAGGTGGCCAACCTGCAGGCGCTCCAGCGGGAGCGGCCCGCCGTGACGACCGTGCGCACCTGGAACGCCGACACCAACACCCACATGGTCGCCATCAACGAGCGGATGGGCTTCACGGTGACCGGCTGGACGCGGGAGTGGGCCAAGGAGCTCTGAGGCAGGGGGAGGCGGGCGGTGACCGGGCGCGGACGTCGGCCGCACAGGTACTAGGACCAAAGCCCGATGGCGCCCGACGGGGCGCAGGCCGCACCGTTGAGTCACAGCATCCGCACACCGACCCGAAGCCGGGACGGTGCCCTGAAGAGGAGATTCCGATGAGACGACTCACCGTTGCAGCGGTGGCAGTGGCCGCCCTCGTTCCGGCCACTCTCGGCCTGGTCGGCAACAGCTCGTTCGCGCAGAGCATCCCCACCTACGTCCCCCCGTCGGCCGAGCTCGTCACCGAGTCCGGCGACGACAGCGCCCGCACCTCGAGCAGTACGCCGAGCGCGACCCACACCACCGAGGCCGGCGACGACAAGGGCGGCGCAACCCCCCGCGACTCGCGCACCGAGGCCGGCGACGACCGTGGCTCTCACGTGGAGCCGGGCGACGACCACGGCGCTCACGCGGAGCCGGGCGACGACCGCGGCGCTCACGCCGAGCCGGGCGACGACCACGGCGGCTCGTCGAACCGCGGCTCCGGTTCATCGGGATCCGGCTCCTCGTCCTCCGGTTCGTCGGGCTCTGGTTCGTCGGGCTCTGTTTCGTCGGGCTCCGGTTCCTCGTCGTCCTCGGGGTCCCGCACCTCGGTGTCCCGGGTGACCCGCACCGCCGACGACCACGGCGGCAGGTCCGGCTCGTCCTCCTCCGGCTCCTCCGGCTCGTCTGGTCGCCACGGTGGCGACGACTCCGGAGCAGACGACCACTGACCATGAAAGCGACAGAACGCTCGGGCAGCGAGAGCACGCTCCCGCTGCCCGGGGCGGCGCCCCGACCGGTGGTTCCCCCACCACCGACTGCGCCGCACGCCGTCGGCGAGCGAGCCCACCGGAACCTCCCCCTCTGGTGGACGCTCGCCGACGGCGTCGCCCCGCCCAGGGTGCCTCCGCTGCCGAGCCGGCGGCGGATGCTGCTCCAGCTCGGGCTGGCAGCCTTCGCCGTCTTCGTGCTCGTCGTCGTCGGCACGTCGTTCGCCGCGAGGCAGCTCGCGGAGCGGCAGGTCCTCAACGACGTCGCGCACCGGACGGACCTGATGGCCCTGGCGCTCATCCAGCCGGCGCTCGACGATGCGCTCCTCACTGGGGACCCCAACGCGTACGCGGCCTTCGACACGATGGTGCGCGACCGGATCATCGCCAACGGCATCCGGCGGGTCAAGCTCTGGGAGCCGGACGGCAGGATCGTCTACTCGGACGTGCCGAGCCTCGTCGGCAAGAGGTTCACCCTCGACGAGGAGCAGTCGGCCACCCTCTCCGACCCCCGGACCCAGGCGGAGGTCACCGACCTCGACCGCTCCGAGAACGAGTTCGAGCGCGGCGACGGCAAGCTGCTCGAGGTCTACCGCCCCGTCTGGACCACCTCGAAGCAGGAGCTGCTCTTCGAGGTCTACGCCGACTACGAACCGGTCCAGGAGCGCGCCTTCGACCTGTGGCGAGCCCTCGCCGGCGTGATTGCGAGCAGCCTGTTGCTGCTGCTCGTGCTGATGCTTCCCGTCCTGTGGCGGCTGCTGGACCGGCTCGACGCCGCCCAGCACCAGCGGGAGTCGCTGCTGCGCCGCGCCGTCGACGCCTCCGCCCGGGAGCGTCGCCGCATCGCGGCCGACCTGCACGACGGCCCCGTGCAAGACCTGGTGGCCAGCTCCCTCGCCGTGAGCGGTGCCGCAGAGGCCGAGCGTGCAGCAGGGCGCACAGGGCTCGCCGCCACGATCACGGAGGCGGCCTCGACCGTCCGTGCGAGCATCGCGAGCCTCCGCTCGCTCCTCGTGGACATCTACCCGGAACGCCTTGCCGACGCAGGGCTGTCCACGACGCTGGCCGACCTGGCCCGCCCGCTCTCCGGCCGTGGCGTCGAGGTCGACGTAGACGTCGACGAGGCCGTGGCCTCACGCCTCAGCGAGGTGGCCCAGCAGCTGACCCACCGCGTGGCTCGGGAGTGCCTGCGCAACGTGGTGCGCCACGCGGAGGCCTGCCACGTCTCGATCCGGCTCGCTGCCAACGACGAGGACCCCGATCACCCGGTGCTCCTCACCGTCGAGGACAACGGGATCGGCTTCGATCCCGACATTCTCCCGCGACTTGAGGGACACTTCGGGATACGGGTGCTCGCAGACCTCGCCACCGAGATCGGCGCGGTGCTCCGTGTGAGCTCGTTGCGCGGTCGAGGCACCACGTGGCAGCTCGCCCTACCCGTGGAGGAGGTTCGATGACCACCGTCGTCGTCGTCGATGACCATCGACTCGTCCGCGCCGGCCTGCGCACCATCATCGACGCGAGCGACGACCTCAGTGTCGTCGGTGAGGCGGCCGACGGGGCCGAGGCCCTCGGGGTGGTCAGCGCGGTCGAGCCCGACGTCGTCCTGATGGACCTGTCGATGCCCGGCGTCGACGGCGTCGAGGCGATCCGCCGGCTCAAGGCGGCCGGTGTGCCGGCCCCCGTCGTGGTCCTGACCTCCTTCGCCGAGGCCGAGCGCGTGCGGGCGGCGCTCGAGGCCGGCGCCGTCGGCTACCTGCTCAAGGACAGCGAGCCACGCGACGTCCTCGACGCCGTCCGGGCGGCCTCGGCCGGCCACGCACCGCTCGACCCCAGGGTGACGAGGGCGCTGCTGCCGTCCAGCAGCCAGCATGCCGTCGGTTCGCCCACTCTCAGCGGCCGTGAACGAGAGGTGCTCGCGCAGGTCGCCCAGGGCCTGGCCAACAAGCAGATCGCCCGCAGCCTGGGCATCAGCGAGCGCACCGTCAAGGTGCACCTCGGCAACGTCTTCCGCCAGATCGGTGTCGGCGACCGCACCTCCG
The DNA here is from genome assembly GCF_056396225.1 of Terrabacter sp. 05T424. NCBI lineage: Bacteria > Bacillati > Actinomycetota > Actinomycetes > Micrococcales > Intrasporangiaceae > Terrabacter > Terrabacter sp. 05T424. The sequence continues at coordinate 240,214 of NZ_JBFTLB010000004.1, read as the reverse complement.
CCGCGCTCTGGGCGCGCGACCACGGCGTGGCCTGAGCGCCGCGCTCGAGGCGCTCGAGGCGGCGTCGGCCGAGGGCGTCCCCGTCAGCGGCCGGTCAGACGGGCCCGGTCCACGGACCGTTCGACCACGGCTGCCATGTCGGCGTAGCCGGCGTCGTTGGGGTGGAACCGGTCGGAGGCGAGCCGGCCCCACCACGAGCGAGGTCCCTCACGTCGCACGTCGACGAGCACGACCCGACCAGCGGCGGCACGCTCGCGCAGCAGCTCGTCGACGACCCGTGCCTCGCGGTGCGGGTTGGGCAGGTTCGACACGAGCGCACCCTCGGGCAGCCGGTCGAGCAGCTCGGTGAAACGGCCGACCAGCAGGCGTCGGTGGCGCCGCAGCACGACATCGTTGGAGCCGACGACGACCGTGACCAGGGCGGCCGGCCGGTCCGCCGTCAGCTCGGCCAGCGCGGGCAGCTGACGCTCGAGCAGGTCCTCGACGCGCGCGCCGTTGACGCCCAGGTTGACGACTCGGTGGCGCCAGCCCCGCTCGTCGAACCGGCGGCTGAGCTGACCCACCCACCCGAGGTCGGGTGCCTTGGCGCCGATGCCGAGCGTCATGGAGTCGCCGAGCGCGACCCAGAGCGGCCCGGAGCCACGCGCGGCCTCACGGTTGTGCGCACCCCACCAGGCGGCATACGGCTCGACCTGCTCCTGGACGGCACGGATGCCCGGGAACGTCGTCGAGAGCGCTGACAGCACCGGTCCACGGGGGCGCACGGCGCGGTTGGAGTAGTCGAAGTCGTCGCGCACGCCCGCAGCATCGCAGAAGAGCCCGTGGGCATAGGCTCGTCACCATGTCTGACGAGCACGGCTTCTCCACTCGCGCCATCCACGCCGGCCAGGAGGCCGACCCGCTGACGGGTGCCGTGGTCACCCCGATCTACCAGGTGTCGACCTACAAGCAGGACGGCATCGGCGGCTTCCGCAACGGCTACGAGTACAGCCGGTCGGCCAACCCGACGCGCACCGCGCTCGAGGAGTGCATCGCCGCGCTCGAGGGCGGCAGCCGCGGCTTCGCGTTCGCCTCAGGCCTGGCCGGCCAGGACACGGTGGCCCGCGCGCTGCTCGTGCCGGGCGACCACGTCGTCGTGCCGAACGACGCCTACGGTGGCACCTACCGCTACTTCAACAAGGTCGCGACGCCGCAGGGCGTCGAGCACTCGATCGCCGACATGGGCGACCTCGACGCCGTCCGTGCAGCGATCCGGCCCGGCCAGACGAAGATGGTCTGGGTCGAGACGCCGACCAACCCGCTGCTCGGCATCGCCGACATCGCGGCCATCGCCGAGATCGCCCACGAGGCGGGTGCCGTCTTCGTGGTCGACAACACGTTCGCGACCGCCTACCTGCAGAGCCCGCTGGCCCTGGGCGCCGACATCGTCACGCACTCGACGACGAAGTACTCCGGCGGCCACAGCGACGTCGTCGGAGGCGCCGTCGTGACGGCCAAGAGCATCACGGTGCCCGGCCTCGACGACGCCGAAGACCGGATCGCCTTCCACCAGAACAGCATCGGCGGTGTGGCAGGTCCGTTCGACTCGTGGCTCACGCTGCGCGGCCTCAAGACCCTCGGCGTCCGCATGGACCGCCACTGCGACAACGCCGAGAAGGTCGTCGAGTTCCTCGAGGGCCACGACGGCGTCTCGCACGTGCTCTACCCGGGCTTGCCCGGGCACCGCAACCACGACGTCGCCGCTCGGCAGATGAAGCGGTTCGGGGGCATGGTGAGCTTCCGCATGACGCGCGGTGAGGACGCCGCCGTCAAGGCGTGCGCGGCCGTGAGCCTGTGGACGCTCGGCGAGTCCCTAGGTGGTGTCGAGTCGCTCATCGAGCACCCGGGTCGCATGACGCACGCGAGCGTCGCGGGCACCGAGCTCGAGGTGCCGAGCGACCTCATCCGCCTGTCGGTCGGCATCGAGGACGTCGACGACCTCATCGCCGACCTGCGCGAGGCGCTCGACATCCACGGCTGAGCCCGCGAACTTCCTTCTCACGCATGACGATCTTCGCGGTCGACTTCGGGTCGACCTTCACCAAGGGTGCCCTGCTCGCCGATGACGGCACGGTGCTGGGCACGGCGTCGACGCCGACGACCGGGACCCAGCGCACGGGCGACATCCTCGACGGCTACGGAGCGCTGCGGGAGCGGCTCGACGTGCCCGGCGACGCAGTGGTGCGGGCCTGCTCGAGCGCCGGCGGAGGGCTGCGGCTCGCCGTCGTCGGCTACGAGCGCACCGTCACGGCCCAGGCCGGCCACCGGGTCGGGCTGTCCGCGGGCGCAAAGGTCGTCCACGTCGCAGCGGGTGAGCTGTCGACGGCCGATGTCGCCGGCATCCGGGCAGCCCGCCCCGACATGATCCTGCTCGTCGGCGGCACCGACGGCGGCAACAGCAACGTCTTGCTGCACAACGCCGCCCGGCTCGCCAAGGGAGCGATCGGTGGGCACGGTGCGCACGCGGTGCCGGTGGTCCTGGCCGGGAACGCCGACGCTCGTGACGAGGCTGCCGGGGTGCTCGCGACGACCGACAGGCCCACGGTCCTCGCCGACAACGTGCTCCCGCAGATCGGGGTCATCGCGCCCGACTCGGCCCGGGCGGCGCTCCGTGAGGCGTTCCTGCACCACGTCATCGGCGGGAAGGGCCTCTCCCGCGACCCGGCGTTCGCCGCCATGGTCGAGGCCGCGACGCCCGACGCCGTGCTGAGAGGCGTGGAGGTGCTCGCGTCCGTGGCCGGCGGGGGAGACGTGCTCGTCGTCGACATCGGCGGAGCGACGACCGACGTCTACTCGTGCCTGACACCCGAGGGCGAGGACGCCGGCCTGCGCAAGGACGTCGTCGCGACGCTCTGGCACGCGCGCACCGTCGAGGGCGACCTCGGGATGCGCTGGAACGCCGAGCACGTCGTCGAGGCGGCCGAGGCCGAGCACCTGCTCGAGTCGAAACCCGATGCCGAGGCCCTGAGGGCGTATGCCGCCCGCGTCCACGAGCAGCCCGCCTCGCTCCCCGGCGACGACGTGGAGCGCGCGCTCGACCTCGAGCTGGCCCGGCTCGCCGCGCTCGTCGCCGTGCGTCGGCACGCGCGCCCCGCGCAGCCCACCGAGGCCCCGCGCCCGCTCGCAAACGTCACGGCCCTCGTCGGGTCCGGCGGCGTGCTGCGCCACACCGACGACGCCGGGCGCGACCACGTGCTCGGGGCCGTGCTCGCCGACCACGCGGGTGGCTGGAAGGTGCCACGCGCGGCGCGCGCGACGGTCGACACGGCATACCTCCTCTTCGCAGCCGGCCTCCTCGCCGCCGACGCCCCGGACGTCGCCCGCACCGTCGCCGCCCAGATCACCACCCCCTAACCGTCGAGAGGCCAAAGTTCGCGGCCCCCCAACCGTCGAGAGGCCAAAGTTCGCGGCCCCGCACACGTCGAAAGGCCATTCCTCGTGCTCGGGCGGATCGTGCCGTCCACACCCCCTGGCGCCGGACAGCTCGTGTCCACAGGCGACGAGATCCGACAGCCGGAGGCTCTCGGATGCGAGCACTGTCGCGGTCATGGAGCCCGCGCCGTTGCCGCTCGACCTGCAGAGTCGTCCTTTCCGCACCCGCGAAGCACTCGAGCGCGGCGTCACAGCGACTCGGCTGCGCGCAGTAGACCTGTGGACACCCACGCCCGGGGTGCGCACGACCGGCCTGCCGATGACACTCATCGAGAGGGCTCGGGCCTTCGCGGTGGCCTGCCCGGGCGACTTCGCGTTCGCGCATGCCACGGCTGCTCGACTGCTCGGTATTCCGGTGCCTCTGGCCCTGGAGGAGGACCCCTGCCTCCACATCGTCACCCGCACCGAGGCCAACCGCGTTCGTCGGGGGGAGGTTGTTGGGCACAGGGGCCTTGAGACCCGTGACGTCCTGCAGGTGCACGGCGTGCCGGTGGTCGCGCCCGCGGACTCGTGGGTCGATCTCGGTGAATACGTCGGTCCCGGGAAGCCCGTGGGACTCGACGACCTCATCGTGGCGGGTGACGCTGTCGCGAACATCATTGGCGGGACACTGCCCCTGACCCGCGCCATCGAGCGCCGCGTCCGGCCGCGGGGCAAGGTGACGCTGACGTATGCCGTCCCCAGGATCCGTCTCGGCGCCTGGTCGCCGATGGAGACGCGCAGCCGACTCATGGTCGTTCGTGCCGGGCTGCCGGAACCACGGCACAACGTCGACCTCCTCGACCGCGCCGGACGGTGGCTTGGTTGTGGCGACCTCGTCTGGGAGGAGGAGCGTGTGGTCGGCGAGTACATGGGCGTCGAGTTCCACTCCCGCCGGCGTGACCGGGCCTCGGATGGTCAGAGGCGCGACAGGCTCCAGCACGGGGACTGGGTCGTCGTCCCGATCATTGCAGCAGACGTGTTCGAGGCCGGTGCCCGAGCTGCCAGGCTGCGCGAGCTGGCTGGGCATCTGGCCGTGAATCCCCATCTGCTCGACGTCTTCGGCTCGGCGCCACAGTTCTTCGCGCCGGCCCAGTTCGCCAGACCGCGTCGCCGCCGATCCTGACCAAGAGTCGATCGCCCGTCGGCGCGCCGCGAACTTTGGCCTCTCCAGGGTTGAGGAGCCGCGAACTTTGGCCTTTCGAGGGTTGAGGAGCCGCGAACTTTGGCCTCTCGAGGGTTGAGGAGCCGCGAACTTTGGCCTCTCGACGGGTGAGAAGCCGCAAAGTTTGGCCTTTCGACGGTTGAGGTGGGGGAGGGGGACACGACGAACGGGCCGGGTCCCGCCCCCAGATCGGAGGTGGACCCGGCCCGTTTCGACAGGCGTAGGGCTCGGCTCAGCCGGTGTAGGGCTTGGCCGCGATGATCTTGACGTCGATCGTCTTACCGTTGGGGGCCTCGTAGCTCGTGCTGTCGCCGACGCTCTTGCCGTTGATGGCAGCGCCCATGGCGGACTTCTCAGAGAAGACCTGCAGGTCGGAGCCGTCGGCGATCTCGCGGTTGCCGAGCAGGAAGGTCTCCTCGTCGCCGAAGATCTCGACCGTCACGAGCATGCCGGGCTCGACGACGCCGTCGTCGGGGGGCGTCTCGCCGATCGTCGCGTTGTGGAGCAGCTCGGTGAGCTGGCGGATGCGGGCCTCCATCTTGCCCTGCTCCTCGCGGGCGGCGTGGTAGCCGCCGTTCTCCTTGAGGTCGCCCTCCTCGCGGGCTTCTTCGATCTTGCGCGCGATCTCGATGCGACCTTCGCCCGTCAGCTGGTCGAGCTCCGCCTTGAGGCGGTCGTAGGCCTCCTGGGTCAGGAAGCCAGCGGCAGTGTCGGTCACTGTTGTCACTCCTCGATTGAAGAGCGCCCACGCGGTGCTCGCGTGGGCGCCTACACAAAAAGAAAGGGACCGAACCGTGGTGTCACCGACTCGATGTGCCGGTCGGCGACGGGTCCGGACCCTTGTATGAAGCATTCAGGATAACAAAGTGAACGGCAAAAGCGCAGTTCACGGCGTATTCGTGGGCACCGAGCCGGGCAGCGGGTCCGCTCAGGAGCAGGTGCGCACCTGTCCGGTCACGGCTCGAGAGGTGGTGCGCAGCGTCGCCGACAGGCGCGTGGTCTCGTCTGCGCTCGCAGGTACCCGTACGCTGCTCGTGCCGACCGGCGAGAAGTCGCGGGCCAGAGCCTCGACCGTGCAGGTCAGGGCCGTGCCGCCGGGTCGGTAGACCTCGAAGTCGACGCGCACCTGCTGGTCGCTGATGACCTTGTAGCCGAGCGTCTGCCAGCTCGGCTGCCCGAGCGTGGCCGAGAGCCCGAACCAGATGGCGAGGGCGACGCCGGCGAGGATGCCGACGGTGCCGATGACCCACCACTTCAGCTGGCCGGGAGCGGGGCGGGGCAGGGTCGTGCGGGACGGCATACGAAGTCCTGGCGGTCGAAGCCCGGGCGTCGGGAGCCGCGGGGGAGAGTGAGAGGATGGCAGGCGGGTCCAGTCTCTCGTATGCCGGCACGGCACGACGCATGGGCCCGAGCGCGGGCGGTCACGAGCTGCTTCGCGCCTTCCCACCGATGATCGACGAACAGGGAGCCACGTGGCCGAGGGCATGCGGTTGATGGCGGTGCACGCGCACCCCGACGACGAGTCGAGCAAGGGCGCCGCGACGACGGCGAGGTACGTCGCCGCCGGGACGTCCGTCATGGTCGTCTCGTGCACCGGGGGCGAGCGCGGCGACATCCTCAACGAGAAGCTCAAGGACGACCCGCACATCCTGCGCGACATCGCGCAGGTGCGGCGTGACGAGATGAAGGCGGCGCAGGAGGTGCTCGGCTGCGAGCACACCTGGCTCGGCTTCGTCGACTCCGGCCTGCCGGAGGGTGACCCCCTGCCGCCGCTGCCCGACGGCTGCTTCGGCCTCGAGGACATCGACGTGACCACCGAGGCGCTCGTCCGCGTCATCCGCGCCTGGCGCCCGCACGTCATGACGACGTACGACGAGAAGGGTGGCTACCCGCACCCCGACCACATCATGTGCCACACGGTGTCGATGGCCGCGTTCGAGGCGGCGGGCGACCCGAGCCGCTACCCGCACGCCGGCGAGCCTTGGCAGCCGCTCAAGATCTACTACAACGGCGGCTGGTCCAAGGACCGCCTCGAGGCGATCCACGAGGCGATGCTCGCCGAGGGCCTCGAGAGCCCGTATGCCGAGTGGCTGGCCAACTGGAAGCCGCGCCGGTCCGGGCGTCCGACCACGACGATCCCGTGCGGCGACTTCTTCGAGACCCGTGACCGGGCGCTCATGGCGCACGCGACGCAGGTCGACCCCGACGGGTTCTGGTTCCAGGTGCCGCTCGAGATCCAGAAGCGGGTCTGGGGTGTCGAGGAGTTCGAGGCCGCGCTGTCGTACGTCCCGGTGGTCGACGGGGAGGACGACCTGTTCGCCGGCCTGGGCACGCCGGCCGAGGCCGACGCCCTCGCGACCCGTGGCGACCTCGAGATCGTCCACGACGGCCGGCTTCCCGACGAGCCGGAGCCCGAGCAGGGGCCCGAGGCGGCCGCGCACACGCACGGCGACAGCTCCGACACGCACACCGATGACGACGACGAGAAGGCGGATGCCTGATGGGTAGTGGCGGCAACCTCCCGGTCGGCCCCGGCATCTGGGGCTTCATCGCCTTCTTCGTGCTCGCGATCTCGCTGTGGCTGCTCGTGCGCAACATGAACAACCGGCTGCGCCGGATGGCCTACCGCGACCGCGACGAGGCCACGGCCCGCGCCGAGGCGGACGGCGTGAGGCAGGACGTGGAGCCAGACCCCACGCGCGACGCGCCCGTCGAGCGCGGGACAGCGAGCGACGCTCCCGAGGACGGCCGGCCGCAGCCACACAGCGACTGAACCCCCCAATCGAAAGAACAGTCCGTCACACGATTGCGTGACGGACTGTTCTCTCGATCGGGAGAGGAGGGTGGCTCAGGTGGCTGCCTGGTAGCCGATCACGGCGAGGACCACAGCCGCGAAGTGTGTCGCGAACCCGCCGAGCGTGAACGCGTGGAACACCTCGTGGAAGCCGAACCACTTCGGCCAAGGGTTGGGCCGCTTCGTGCCGTAGACGATGCCGCCCGCGGTGTACATCAGCCCACCGAGGCCGATCAGGGTGCCGATGAGCGGACCGCCCTCGCGCCAGAACGGCACGACGTAGAACACGGCCGTCCAGCCCAGGGCGAGGTAGAGGGCGGTGTAGAGCCAGCGTGGCGCCCCGACCCAGAAGACGCGGAACAGGACGCCGCCGATCGCGGCACCCCAGATGACCGTCAGCAGCAGCCGGGCCTGGTCGGCCGACAGCAGCGTCACCGCGAAGGGCGTGTAGGTGCCGGCGATGATGAGGTAGATGTTCGAGTGGTCGAACCGCTTGAGCAGGCCCGACATCCTCGGCCCCCACGTGCCGCGGTGGTAGACCGCAGAGACACCGAAGAGCAGGGCTGCGCTGACCGTGAACACGATCGAGGCGGCGCGCACGGCGCCCGGGTCGGAGAGCAGCACCAGCACGAGACCGCCGAGCAGGGCGACGGGGAACATGCCGAGGTGCAGCCAGCCGCGCAGGCGGGGCTTGACGATGGCGACGAGCTCGGCGACGGGTCCGCTCGCCTGCTCCTCACGAGGCTCGCCGGACTGCACGAGGGCGTCCGCGAAGGAGTCCTCGCGTGGCTTCTCGTCGTTCCGCTCGGGAAGGGGGCTCATGGCCCGAGTGTAACCTACGCAACCGTAGGTTACGGGTGCGTAGGTTCTGTGACGTCGCCATCAGTGGCGAGGGCACACAACCTCCACATCCGCCTCACGGGACCCACCCGCGGCGGCCCGCCGACCACCGGGATCGCCGGCGGCCTGAAGGGTACGGTGGGACGGCGGCCCGCCCGGGTCGCGACCTGTGGGCGAGGACGATCGAGTCGACGAGGAGGCCCCCGTGGGGTGGCGCGATGTGGTCTACGGCGCGTACGAACGCCGGGTCCTCAAGGATCTGCCCAAGGAGTCCCTCCCTCGTCACGTGGCCGTCATGCTCGACGGCAACCGGCGCTGGGCCCGGGCCCGCGGGGCCGGCACGGCCAGCGGGCACCAGGCGGGCGCCGACAAGATCGAGGAGCTGCTCGAGTGGTGCCGCGAGGCCGGCGTCGAGTACGTCACCCTCTGGTTGCTCTCGACCGACAACCTGCGTCGCCCCGAGGAGGAGCTGGCGCCGCTCCTCAAGATCATCGAGACGGCCGTGGCCGACCTCGCCGACACCGGGAACTGGCACCTGAAGATCGTCGGCGCGCGTGACCTGCTCCCGCGCGAGACCGCCGACAGCCTCAGGGACTCGGCCCGGCGCACCAAGGACGTCGACGGCATGACGGTCAACGTCGCCGTCGGCTACGGCGGCCGCCGCGAGATCGCCGACGCGGTGCGCGACCTGCTGCTCGAGCGGGCCGCGGCCGGCGAGTCCATCGAGCAGATCGCCGCCGGCCTGACCGCCGACGACATCGCCGGGCACCTCTACACCAAGGGTCAGCCCGACCCCGATCTCGTCATCCGCACCTCCGGCGAGCAGCGCCTCGGCGGCTTCCTGCTCTGGCAGAGCGCCACCTCCGAGTTCTACTTCTGCGAGGCGTACTGGCCCGACTTCCGCCACGTCGACTTCCTGCGGGCGCTCCGGGCGTATGCCGGCCGGCACCGCCGCTTCGGCGGCTGACCCCCGCCGGGGCACAGCCGGGTGGGGTGGGGAGTGCTCCCCATTGTCCGGCTTCGCCTCCGTTGCGTAGGTTTCGGGTAGCCGGCCGGAGACTCGCCGGGGACACACGGCATACGGCACGGCACACGGCATACGGCATACGGCCCGTGGCATGAACACGAGACGGCACGGCGACGACGTCAGGGGAGCAGCGGAACATGGCGATCTACAAGAAGGGCGCCGACCCGGTGGCGCTGCGCGCGTCGGCCGAGCGCATCACGGGCCACGCCCGCGAGTGCGAGAGCCTCAAAGGTGAGGCCAGCCGGGCTGTCCACGCGCTCAAGGGGCAGTGGGGCGGCGGCGACCTCGACCACCTGATGAACCGTTGGCCGCCGATCGAGGCCCAGCTGACCCAGTTCGGCACCGACCTCGGCAAGCTCGCTGAGGCCCTGCGCCGCAACGCCGGCGCGCAGGACACCACGAGCGGGCAGGGCGGCTCGGGCCCCGGGGGCGGCCCCGGCGGGTCCGGTCGCGGCGGCGACAACAGCGGCATCCCCGGCTACGACCTCCTCAAGTCGCTGTGGACACCGATCAAGGGCATCGGCACCGCCGTCGGCCTGCTCGGCACCGGCATGAAGATCAAGAACTTCCTGTCCAACCTCGGCACCTGGGACAGCGCGACCGGCGTCTTCGCCAACCTCAAGAACGCGTGGAAGACCGGTCGCCTCGCCGAGTTCGGTGAGGCGCTGGCGCCGAAGAACTGGAGCACCCTCTCCCGCTTCCTGCCCTCACTGGCCGAAGGTGGTGCCCTCGCGCGCACCCTGGGAACCGTCGGCAAGGCGCTGGGCCCGATCGGTGTCGCGTTCGGTGGCTTCACCGTCGCCAACGACATCTCCGAGGGCAACTACGGCCGGGCCGGCTACGACAGCGTGATGACCGGGCTCGGCGCCGCCGCCCTGATGACGCCGCCCCCCGTCGACGTCGTCTGCGGCATCGCGGCCGGCGGCATGGCGGTCGGCCAGCTCGTCTACGACAACTGGGACACCATCACCGACTTCACGGGTGACGCCGTCGACGCCGTGGGCGACTTCGCCTCCGACGCGGGCGACGCGATCAGCGACGTCGCCGACAAGGTATGGCCCTTCTGACCGGTGCGTGGACGCCCCGGGAGGCGAAACCCCGGGGTGACCGGCATCGTTGGACCGACGACGTGACACCGTGGACCGACCCACCGCGACCGACCGTGAACGACTGCGTATCGACAGAGGAGAACCATGGCTGACCCGATGAAGGGCACCCCGCTCGAGGGCTTCGAGCTGCCCGAGGAGGTCTTCGGCCTCGGAGCCGCCGAGCTCGCCTACCTCATGGCCCGCCACGAGACCCCCAGCGGAGAGCGTTCGCGACAGCTGCTCATGCTCGACCCGCGGGCCGCCGACGACGCCGCGCTGCTGGCCGGGGCCTCGAGCCTCGCCTCCCGCGGGTGGCTGGCTGTGACCGACGACGGCAACCACGAGTCCCGCTCCAACGCCGCGCTCGTCGAGTACGCCGTCGGCGCCGCGACCCGCTGGACCCGCATCGGCCTCGTCGGCGAGAACGTCAGCCAGGCCGACTTCGCCATCCTGCTCGAGTCCGACAGCGTCATCGCGCTCATGCAGCCGAGGCAGCTCGCGTCGTGGTTCATCCGCCTCGGCCAGCAGGACGGCGGCACCGGTGCGCTCGTGACCGACCTCGTTCGCGAGCGGTTCGCCGCCAACCCGCAGGCCGGCGTCTTCCTCGAGGTGCAGACCCTCGACGGCACGAGCAACCTGGCGATCCGTCGCTCGGGCGAGGGCTTCGAGGCGCTCGCCGACGTCGCCGGCCCGGGCACCGGCACGGGTGGCGTCGTCGACGCGAACGGCCTGCAGGGCGCGGTCGAGCAGCTCTACACCGAGGCGGTCAACGCATGAGCACCCCCGCACAGCAGCCCGACAGCTCGCCGCAGGCGTCCGCAGCCCCACGCGCGGGTGAGCCGACGCCCCCCAAGGAGCCGTTCGCGTACGTGAGCCAGGAGCGCGGCCTGCTCACCCTGAAGATCCGCGAGCCCGCACTGATGTTCGTCTTCTTCCTCGCGCTCACCGTGCTCGGGGTGATCTTCTTCCTCCAGGTCAAGAAGGGCGCCGACCAGGGGGCCGAGGGCGCGATGGGCGTCGCCTACCTCATCCTCGGGATCTTCGGCGTGCTCGGTGTCATCGGCATGGCCATCGCGGCCGTCCGCTGGCGGTGGAAGCGCGAGCACGTCCGCGTCATGGGGCGCTCGCCCTGGGCCTGACCCGCCGCTCCCGTCCCCTGTCGAGTGCCCAGTTCTCCACGCCCTGAACTGCGTCGGGAACTGGGCACTCGATCGTGTGGGGTCCGTCTGTCCTTGACGAGTGCCCACTTTCTGACGCGCGGAACCACGTCGGGAACTGGGCACTCGATCGTGTGGGGTCCGTCCGTCCTTGACGAGTGCCCACTTCGGACGTCCGGAACCGCGTCGGGGACTTCGCGCTCGACGGGGTCAAGGCCTCTCGGCGGACCTCTCGTCGACGCTCGCGTTGCCGGGATGTGAACTTCCCGGCGACACGACGGCGCAACGACGTTGAATGCGCGTCACTGTCCGATCCGGGTCGTACCGTCGTCCCAACGGCCGGCACCCGCCGGACGTTGCCAGGAGGCCCACCCATGGAGCGATCGCTCAGGACGGAGGGCCGGGCACGACGCCACCCTCTGGTGGCCGCCCGGCATCTCGGGAGCGATCAGGCGCGCTGAGCGCGCCGCGTAGGGAGTGGCACATGGCACGTACGACCCGTCAGGTCACGTCGGACCTCGCCAGCAGCACGACCACCAAGCCGGCCGCGGCCTCCACTCGCGCCACCACACGAACGTCCACGACAACCACGGCAGACGAACGCGTGCCCGAGCACAAGACGTACGTGCTCGACACGTCGGTGCTGCTGTCCGACCCGCGGGCGATGCTCCGTTTCGCCGAGCACGAGGTCGTGCTGCCGGTGGTCGTCGTCACCGAGCTCGAGGGCAAGCGGCACCACCCCGAGCTCGGCTACTTCGCCCGCCAGGCCCTGCGTCTGCTCGACGACCTGCGCGTCAGCGAGGGCCGGCTCGACAAGCCCGTCGGCGTCGGTGACGACGGCGGCACGCTGCGCGTCGAGCTGAACCACACCGACCCGTCCGCGCTGCCTGCCGGCTTCCGGCTCGGCGACAACGACACCCGCATCCTCGCCGTGGCCCGCAACCTGGCCAACGAGGGCTGCGACGTCACCGTCGTGTCCAAGGACCTCCCGATGCGCGTCAAGGCGTCGGCCTGCGGTCTCGAGGCCGAGGAGTACCGCCACGAGCAGGGAGTCGACTCCGGCTGGACCGGTCTGCAGGAGCTCGAGGTCACGACCGAGGAGCTCGACCAGCTCTACGACCGGGGCCGCGTCGAGCACGCCGGCGCCGCCGAGCTGCCGTGCCACACCGGTCTCGTCCTGCTCTCGCCGCGGGGAAGCGGTCTGGGGCGGGTCGGCGCCGACAAGCAGATCCGGCTGGTCCGCGGCGACCGCGACGCCTTCGGCCTGCACGGCCGCAGCGCTGAGCAGCGCATCGCCCTCGACCTGCTGCTCGACCCCGACGTCGGCATCGTCAGCCTCGGCGGCCGGGCCGGCACCGGCAAGTCCGCCCTCGCGCTGTGCGCGGGCCTCGAGTCGGTCATGGAGCGGCGCATCCAGCGCAAGGTCCTCGTCTTCCGCCCGCTCTTCGCGGTCGGTGGCCAGGAGCTCGGCTACCTGCCCGGCACCGAGGCCGAGAAGATGAACCCGTGGGGCCAGGCGGTCTTCGACACCCTGAGTGCGCTCGTCTCCACCGAGGTCGTCGAGGAGGTGATGGACCGCGGGCTGCTCGAGGTGCTGCCCCTGACCCACATCCGCGGCCGGTCGCTGCACGACGCGTTCGTCATCGTCGACGAGGCGCAGTCGCTCGAGCGCAACGTGCTCCTCACCGTGCTCTCCCGCATCGGGCAGAACTCCAAGGTCGTGCTCACCCACGACGTCGCCCAGCGCGACAACCTGCGGGTCGGGCGGCACGACGGCGTCGCGGCCGTCATCGAGAAGCTCAAGGGCCACCCGCTGTTCGCCCACGTCACGCTGACGCGAAGCGAGCGCAGCCCGATCGCGGCCCTCGTCACGGACATGTTGGAGGGTCTCGAGGTGTGACCTGAGTCACGTCACGCACGGCGCCCTCCGAGCACGGTTTCGGGGGGCGCCGTGTTTCGGGACATGGCCACAAAAGGCACCAACCACCCATTACGGTTAGGGCCGAACTTGATCTCGGTGCCCACCGCTGGCACCGTTGCACTTCGAAAGATCTCGGATCGGTAACGCTCGCTGCGGGGGGTGAGCGCTGGCGGACCGGTGATCCCCTCCCACACGACCAGTCCCGGGACGGCCAGCGGCCGTCCCGCGCCTTGCGTCGAGCACTGACCCCGAGAACCCAGGAAGGCGTGACACACGTTCATGGCACGGTATGAAGGCCGGCACCGCAACGCACCGGCTCCCTCAACCGCTCCCAGCACGCAGCGCGCCACCCCTTCGGCGCGTGCGAGCCGGCCCGGCAGTCCCACCCCCTCCGGCTCCGTTGTCCCGCGGGCGCCGCAGGCCGTGGCGACCCAGGCGCTGAAGCAGGGCCCGGTGACCCAGACGGTCGCCTCGCGCCGGAGCCGCCACGAGGCGATCCCGCAGCGCAAGCGCCACCGCGGCCGCCCGATCCTGGCCGGGGCCCTCGCCCTCGGCCTCGGCGCTTCAGGTTTCGCATACGCCAAGGCCACGAACCTCATCGGCACCGATGCGGCGGCGTTCGTCGTCGGCTCGGGCGTCGCAGCCCAGACCGACGAGCTGGCCCGCGCCGCGACCGTCGACACGACCTACCGCGCCGCCGCGTCCGTCTCGCGCAACGAGCGCCGCACGGCGATCGCCGCGACCGGCCTGCGCACCGCCAAGGAGCTCGAGGCCAAGCAGAAGAAGGAGGCCGCCAAGGCGGCCGAGCAGGCCCGCGAGGCCGCCGCGAAGGCGGAGCGCGAGCGCGAGCGACAGAGCGCCATCGCCAACGCGAAGAGCGACCCCAAGGCCGCCGCGCGAGTCCTCATGGCCGACCAGGGTTGGACGAGCGACTCGCAGTACAACTGCCTCGTCAACCTCTGGACGGGTGAGAGCGACTGGCGCTGGAACGCCGAGAACCCGAGCTCGGGCGCCTACGGCATCGTGCAGGCGCTGCCCGGCCGCAAGATGGCGACCGTGGGCTCCGACTGGCGCACCAACCCGATCACGCAGATGAAGTGGGGCATGTGGTACATCAAGATGTCCTACGGCAACCCCTGCAACGCGTGGTCCACCTGGCAGGCGCGGTCGCCGCACTGGTACTGAGCGACAACAGATGACGTATGCCGTGTGGCCGGCTCCCAGCGGGGGCCGGCCACACGGCATACCTGCGTCTGCGCCCGGATGCGAGGCGGGCGAGACTCAGATCTTGCGGAGCCGCACCCGGCGCACCTCGTGGTTGTCGCCCTTCGAGAGCACCAGGCTTGCCCGTGACCGGGTGGGCAGGATGTTCTCGACGAGGTTGGGGCCGTTGATCTCGCGCCAGATGCGGTTGGCCGTGGCCACGGCCTCCTCGTCGGACAGCACGGCATACCGGTGGAAGTACGAGTCGGGGTCGGAGAACGCCGTCTCGCGCAGGCGCAGGAAGCGGTCGACGTACCACTTGCGCACGTCGTCGACCCACGCGTCGACGTAGACGGAGAAGTCGAAGAAGTCGCTGACCGCGAGGCCGGTGCCACGCACGGGGTGCACCTCGGGGGCCTGGAGCACGTTGAGGCCCTCGACGATGAGCACGTCGGGCTGGCGCACGACGATGCGCTCGCCGGGCACGATGTCGTAGGTCAGGTGCGAGTAGACCGGTGCGGTGACCTCGGCCCGGCCCGACTTGATCTCGGCGACGAAGCGCAGCAGCGCCCGCCGGTCGTAGGACTCGGGGAAGCCCTTGCGCTGGAGCAGCCCGCGCCGCTCGAGCTCGGCGTTGGGGAAGAGGAAGCCGTCGGTGGTGACGAGGGCGACCCGCGGGGTGTCGGGCCAACGGGCGAGCATCTCGCGCAGGATGCGGGCGGTCGTCGACTTGCCGACAGCCACCGATCCGGCGACGCCGATGACGAACGGGGTCTTGGCCGGCCGCTCTCCGAGAAAGTCGCTCGTCACCTGGTGCAGCTGCCGGGTGGCGCCGACGTAGAAGTTGAGCAGGCGCGACAGCGGGAGGTAGACCTCCTCGACCTCGTTGAGGTCGACCCGGTCGCCGAGACCGCGCAGCCGGGCGAGGTCGGCGTCGTCGAGGTTGAGCGGCTGGTTCTCGCGCAGTCGTGACCAGGCCGCCCGGTCGAACTCGACGTACGGCGACGGGATCGACCCGTTGCCGCCCGACCCGTTGCCGCCGTTGCCGCCGTTGCCGCCGGTCCCGCCGGCCGCGCCGGGGGTCGCGCCACCGCTGCTCTTCGCCTCCGACACGCGTTCCGCCACGTCCGCCATTGTGTCGGACGATGGCACTCCCGGCGGCCTCGGCCCCGAACGCGGCACCCTCGGGGTTCCCCTAGGCTGGACCTCATGTGTGGAATCGTGGGATACGTCGGCCGGTCGAACGACGGCACGGCGCTCGACGTCGTCATGGAAGGCCTGGCCCGTCTCGAGTACCGCGGCTACGACTCCGCCGGTGTGGCCCTGCTCGACGGCGACCACGTCGAGACCCGCAAGAAGTCCGGCAAGCTCGCCAACCTCACCGCCGAGCTCGAGGCCGACCCGCTGCCCGCCTCGACCACGGGCATCGGGCACACCCGCTGGGCCACGCACGGCGGCCCCACCGACGAGAACGCCCACCCCCACCGCGGTGGCAAGGACGGCAAGCTCGCCCTCATCCACAACGGCATCATCGAGAACTTCCACAGCCTCAAGAAGGGGCTGCTGGCCGACGGCGTCGACTTCACGAGCGAGACCGACACCGAGGTCGTGGCGCACCTGCTCGCCGCGGCTTACGAGCGTGAGCACGACCTGACGGCCGCCATGCGCACCGTCGTCGCCGACCTCGAGGGGGCCTTCACACTCCTCGCGATCCACGCCGACCAGCCCGACGTCGTCGTGGGCGCCCGCCGCAACAGCCCGCTCGTCGTCGGCCTCGGCGACGACGCCAACTACCTCGGCTCCGACGTCGCGGCGTTCATCGGCCACACCCGGCACGCCCTCGAGCTCGCCCAGGACCAGATCGTCACGATCACGCCCGACGGCGCCACGGTCGTGAACTTCGACGGCACGCCCGCCGAGGGCAAGGCGTACGAGGTCACCTGGGACGCTGCGGCCGCCGAGAAGGGCGGCTACGCGACGTTCATGGAGAAGGAGATCAACGACCAGCCGCACGCGGTCGCCGACACCCTCCTCGGTCGCACCGACATCGACGGCCGGCTCGTGCTCGACGAGATGAACATCTCCGAGGAGCAGCTCAAGGCCGTCGACCGCATCACCATCGTCGCCTGCGGCACCGCCGCGTATGCCGGCATGACCGCCAAGTACGCCATCGAGCACTGGACGCGCATCCCCGTCGAGGTCGCTCTCGCGCACGAGTTCCGCTACTGCGACCCGATCGTCAACGAGCGCACGCTCGTCGTGTCGATCAGCCAGTCGGGCGAGACGATGGACACCCTGATGGCCGTCAAGCACGCGCGCGAGCTCGGTGCCCTGACCGTCTCGGTGTGCAACACGCACGGCTCGACCATCCCTCGCGAGTCCGACGCCGTGCTCTACACGCACGCCGGCCCCGAGATCGCGGTCGCCTCGACGAAGGCGTTCCTCGCCCAGATCACCGCGTGCTACGTGCTCGGCCTCTACCTGGCCCAGCTGCGCGGCGGCTCGTTCGCCGACGACGCGGCCGCGGTCATGAAGGAGCTCGGGCAGGTCCCGGCCAAGATCGAGACGCTGCTCGGCCAGATGGGCCGCGTCAAGGAGATCGCGAAGTTCATGGCCGACACGCGCTCGGTCCTCTTCCTCGGCCGCCACGTCGGCTATCCCATCGCCATGGAGGGCGCCCTCAAGCTCAAGGAGCTCGCGTACATCCACGCCGAGGGCTTTGCCGCGGGCGAGCTCAAGCACGGTCCGATCGCGCTCATCGAGCCGGGCCAGCCGGTCTTCGTCGTCGTGCCGTCGCCGACGAGCGAGCACGGCCTGCACGGCAAGGTCGTCTCCAACATCCAGGAGATCCGTGCCCGCGGTGCCCGCACCCTCGTCATCGCGGAGGAGGGCGACGAGTCCGTCGAGCCGTTCGCCGACGAGGTCATCCGGGTGCCTGCCACCTCGCCGCTGCTCGCGCCGCTGCTCACGGTCGTGCCGCTCCAGGTCTTCGCGCTGTGGCTCTCGACCGCCAAGGGCCTCGACGTCGACCAGCCGCGCAACCTCGCCAAGTCGGTCACGGTCGAGTGACGTGATCGTCGGGGTCGGCATCGACGTCGTCGACATCGCGCGCTTCGAGGAGACCCTCAGGCGCGCGCCGGCGCTGCGTGAGCGGCTCTTCACCGTCGAGGAGCGCGGGCTCGGCATCGCCTCGCTCGCGGCGCGGTTCGCCGCCAAGGAGGCCCTTGCCAAGTCGCTCGGGGCCCCGGGCGGCATGGAGTGGACCGATGCGCGGATCGTCACCAACGCCGACGGACAGCCGTCGCTCGAGATCGGGGGCACCGTGCGCGCCCGCGCCACCACTCTCGGGGTCGACTCCTTCCACCTGTCCATGTCGCACGACGCGGGCATCGCGTCGGCCGTCGTCATCGCGGAGGGTTGATGATCCGCGCCCATTCCATCGAGGCCGTGCGCGCTGCCGAGGCAGCCGCCATGGCCGCCGTCCCCGAGGGCACGCTCATGGCGCGCGCCGCCCTCGGGCTGGCCGAGGTCGCCGCGGCGCGCCTGTCCGACACCGAGGGCACGACGGTCGTCGGCCTCGTCGGCGGCGGCGACAACGGCGGCGACACCCTGTATGCCGTCGCACACCTCGCCGAGGCCGGCTACGCCGCCGCGGTGGTGCTGCTCGCGTCGTCAGGTCGCGACGGGGTCCACGCGGCCGGGCTCTCGGCCGCCGAGGCGGCCGGCGTCGTGGTCCACGTGGTGCCCGGGGACTCACGCGACATGGACGCGCTCGACCACGCGGCCGACGTCGTCGCCGGGGCCGACCTGGTGCTCGACGGCATCGCCGGCATCGGCGGACGCCCTGGCCTGCGCCCCGACGCTGCCCGGCTCGTCGACGCCATCGACGACGACGCGTGGGTCATCGCCGTCGATGTCGCCAGCGGGCTCGACCCGGCCGGGGGCGCCGGCGAGGACGACGCCGTCTGGGCCGACGAGACCGTCACGTTCGGCACCCCGAAGCCGGCCCACCTGCTCCCCGCGGGGGAGGGCGCGACCGGCGTGCTCACCGTGGTCGACATCGGCGTCCCGTTCGACGACGTCCCGGCTGCCGTCGAGCGCCTGACCTGGGACGACGTCGCGACCCTCTGGCCCGTGCCGCAGGCCTCCGACGACAAGTACTCCCGAGGCGTGCTGGGCGTCGTCGCCGGCAGCGAGGCCTACCCCGGGGCAGCGGTGCTGTGCACGACGGCCGCGGCCGAGGCTGGAGTCGGGATGATCCGCTACGTCGGCACACCCACTCCCGTCGGCCTCGTGCACCACGCCGTGCCCGAGGCGGTCGTGGGCGACGGGCGCGTCCAGGCCTGGGCCGTCGGACCCGGTCTCGACGCCGGAGCCGACGACGACCACGCGCGCACGCAGCTCGACGCCGCCCGCGCCGCGCTCGCCTCCGACCTGCCGGTCGTCGTCGATGCCGGCGGCCTCGACCTCGTCGAGCTCTCGGGCGGCCGTCGCGAGGCACCCACCGTCCTCACCCCGCACGCCGGCGAGCTGGCCCGCCTCCTGACGCGCCTGGAGTCCTCGAGCGCCGCAGTGACGACCGAGGACGTCAAGGCCGACCCGCTCGCGCACGCCCGCCGGCTGGCCGACGTGACCGGTGCCACCGTCCTGCTCAAGGGGTCCACGACGCTCGTCGTGACCGACGGCGAGGCCGTACGCGCCCAGGCCGACGCCCCGACGTGGCTGGCCACGGCCGGTGCCGGTGACGTCCTGTCCGGCGTCGTGGGCACCCTGCTCGCCGCGGGTCTCCCGCCGCACGACGCGGCCTCCCTCGGAGCGCTCGTGCACGGCGTCGCCGCGGACCGCGCCTCCGGCGGTGGCCCGCTGCGGGCGCTCGCGGTCGCCCACGGCATACGCCCGGCGGTGCGGGACCTGCTCGCGCGAGGACGGTCCGCGCCGGGGTGAGCCGTTCGGGATCGAACCCCGGCGACGGAGCGTTCTCTCGATTGAACGACCCCATCGAAAGAACACGTCGTCGCATGCCGTCCAGCCCCGTCCAGCCCCGTCCATCGACCCACACCACGAACTGCGAGACTTCACCCATGAGCCAGATCGACGCCGTCGACGCCGTCGACGCGGAGCGTGCCGCCGTGCCCACCGAGGGGACGGTCGACGCCGCCTCACGCGTGCCGGACACCCGCGGGCTCACTGTGTGGGCCGAGATCGACCTCACGGCCCTCGAGGCCAACGTGCGCACCCTCCGCGCGCTCGCGCCCGGGTCTGAGTTCATGGCGGTCGTCAAGGCCGACGCGTACGGCCACGGGCTCCTGCCGGTGGCCCGAGCGGCGCTGCGAGGCGGCGCGACGTGGCTCGGCGCAGCCCAGTTCGCCGAGGCGTTCGCGCTGCGCGACGCCGGGCTTACCGCCCGGCTGCTGACCTGGCTCAGCGTCCCGGGGTCTGACTTCGCCGGCGCGGTCGGTCGCGACATCGACCTGTCGGCATCGGCTCCGTGGGTGCTCGACGAGATCGCCGCCGCGGCCGCCGCGCTCGGGCGCACCGCGCGCGTGCACCTCAAGGTCGACACCGGTCTGGGGCGCGGTGGCGCCTACGGCGCCGACTGGGGCACCCTCGTGGCCCACGCTCGGCGCCTCGAGGCCGAGGGCAGTGTCAGCGTCGTCGGCATCTGGACCCACTTCGCCCACGCGGACTCGCCCGAGCACCCGACCGTGCTCGCCCAGCAGGAGCGGTTCTACGAGGCGGTCGCGGAGGCCGAGCAGGCCGGCCTACGGCCCGAGGTGCGCCACCTCGCCAACTCCGCCGCGACCCTCGTGCACCCCTCGGCCCACAGCGACCTCGTGCGGCCCGGCATCGCCATGTACGGCCTCACCCCGGTGCCGCAGGTCGACGACGACTTCGGGCTGCGCCCGGTCATGACGCTGCGCGCCCGGCTCGCCCTCGTCAAGGCGCTGCCCGCGGGGCAGGGCGTCAGCTACGGCCACGCGTACGTCCCCGAGGTCGACACCGTGCTCGGGCTCGTGCCGGCGGGCTACGCCGACGGCATCCCGCGCAACGCGACCAATGTCGGGCCGCTGCTCGTCGACGGGCGCCGCACGACCGTCGCCGGGCGGGTCTGCATGGACCAGCTCGTCGTCGACCTCGGCCCCGGCTCGTCGGCGCAGGCCGGCGACGTCGTCACCCTCTTCGGCGGGGCGCCGGGCGAGCCGACGGCGCAGGACTGGGCCGACGCCACCGACACCATCAGCTACGAGATCGTGACCCGGCTCGGGGCGCGCGTGCCGCGGCTCCTCGTCGGCGACGCGCCCGGCACCGACAGCGCGGGCAGCTCGCCCAGCTTGGACAGCTCGGCCAGCTCGAACAGCTCGGACGGCGCGGCCGCCGACGCGAGCCGCGCATGAGCCCGCGCCGCAACCCGGTGATCGGCATCGCCGCGGCGACCCTGGGTGTCGCCGCGGGTGTGGCTGCCGGCATCGCCGCCGACCGGGCAGGCAAGCACAGGGCCGCAATGGCGGCCCTCGAGACCCCCGAGCTGCTCGACATCCGGCCCGACGAGGAGCACGTCGTCCTCACCGACGACGGCGTGGCCCTGCACGTCGAGATCGACCTGCCGACGCCCGAGGCAGCAGCGCGGGCCGCCGACGGTCCGACCCGCGACGGCACCACCGACGAGCTGCCCACGGTCGTGCTGACCCACGGCTACTGCCTGAGCCTGCGATGCTGGGTCTACCAGCGTCGGGCGCTCAAGGAGGCGGGCTACCGCGTCGTCTCGTGGGACCAGCGCGGTCACGGACGGTCCGCCCGCGGCGAGCAAGACAGCTACACCATCGACCGGGTGGGCCAGGACCTCCGGGCCGTCATCGCCGAGCTGGCGCCTGAGGGAGACCTCGTGCTCGTCGGGCACTCGATGGGTGGCATGACCATGCTGGCCCTCGGCGAGCAGGACCCCAAGCTCGTGCTCGAACGGGTCACCGGGGCGGCCTTCGTCGCCACGAGCCCCGGCGGCATCATGCTCGCCAACGGTGGTCGTGTGGCCACGCTCGGGCGCCTCATGCTCGAGCGCCTCGGACCCGGGGTGCTCGGGCCGCTGAGCCACCGGCCTGACCTGTTCACACGGATCCGGCGTGTCGGGCGCGACATCGAGCACTTCATGGTCGAGCAGAACTCGTTCGCGTCGCCGGTGCCGCGCTCGGTCGTGCGCTACACGGCCGACATCCTGCTCGGCACGCCGCTCGACGTCGTCAACGACTACCTCCAGACGTTCGACGGCTTCGACAAGCGACCCGCCCTCGGCGAGTTCCGCAACGCGGTCGTGCTCGTCTTCAACGGTCGCGAGGACATCCTCACGCCGCCGTCGCACAGCGAGCTCATCGTCGAGGGCATCCCGGGCGCCGAGCACATTGTCGTCAACGACGCCGGGCACGTCATCATGCTCGAGCACCCCGACCTGCTGAACGCCCACCTCATCCAGCTCGTCGACCAGGCCACCCGCGCCCGAGCCGAGCAGATCGAGGTCTCGCAGCAGCCGCGCGTGCGCCGCATCGTCACCGACGTGGCGAAGAACCGTCGCCAAGAGCGCCTCGAGAAGGAGGCGGCCGACCTCCTGCGCAGCGGCCGCGCCAAGACTCCCCGCGCCAAGACGCCGCGCGCCAAGACGCCGCGCGCCAAGCGGGCCCGCAGCAAGGGGGCGTGAACCCCGTGGGCGGTTCTGCGAGCACGCGGCGGGAGATCCGCTGGGCCTCGGTCGAGAAGACCCACGACTTCGGCCGGCGGCTCGGAGCCCTGCTGAAGGGCGGCGACGTGCTCGTGCTCACGGGTGACCTCGGCGCGGGCAAGACCACCCTGACCCAGGCGATCGCCGAGGGGCTCGGCGTGCGCGGGCCCATCACGTCGCCGACGTTCGTCATCGCCAGGGTGCACCCGTCACTCGTCGGCGGACCCGAGCTCGTGCACGTCGACGCGTACCGCCTCGGCAGCGCGCTCGAGCTCGACGACCTCGACCTCGACGCCGACCTCGACGCCAGCGTCACCGTCGTCGAGTGGGGTGCCGGCCTCGCCGAGCAGCTCAGCGACACGCGGCTCGAGCTGACGATCACGGGTGCCGACGAGCGCACGGTCGAGCTCACCGGCGTCGGCCCCCGCTGGGACGCCGTCCTCGACGAGCTCGCCCCCGAGACCTGACGCGTCCGACCGCGCCGGCGTCGAGCGCGCCGCGGCGGCTCGGATAGCCTGACCGACGTGCTCCTGCTCGCGATCGACACGTCCACGACGGCCATCACGGTCGGGCTGCACGACGGCTCGTCGGTGGTCGCGGAGGAGACGACCCTCGATGCGCGAGCGCACGCCGAGCACCTCGCGCCCGGCATCCGTGCCGCTCTCGCCTCGGCCGGTGCAACGCCCGAGGACGTGACCGACGTCGTCGTCGGCATCGGGCCCGGCCCGTTCACGGGCCTGCGCGTCGGCATCGTCACCGGCCGCACCTTCGCCTTCGCGCTCGGGCTTCCCGTGCGTGGGCTGACGAGCCTCGACGCCCTCGCCCACCAGGCCTGGGTCGACGGCCGGCGCGGCGACCTGCTCGTGGCCACCGACGCCCGCCGCAAGGAGGTGTATGCCGCCGCGTACGCCCTCGGTGACGACGGCGCGGTCCGCACCGCCGACCCCGTGGTGGCGCGGGCGACGGACCTGCCGCTCGAGCTTCGTGCCCTGCCGTGCGCCGGCCGTGGTCCCTCCCTCTACGCCGGCGCCCTGCCGCATGCTTTCGGGCCGCTAGACGTCAGCGGGGGAGCCCTGGCCGAGCTCGCCGTTCGACGGCTCGGGTCGGCCGTCGCCGGCCCCGAGGACGTGCTCCAGTGGGTCGACCCCGGCCACGGCTTCGACGGCCTCGAGCCGCTCTACCTGCGCCGCCCCGACGCCGCGCCCGCGCCGCCGTCGAAGAAGTCGACGCTCGGATGACCGTGGGGACGACAGACCCAGCGACCCCGAGCGGCGCGGACCCGGTCGCCGCCTCCCCGCCGTACGTGAGCCTGCGCGACCTCGAGTGGACCGACCTGGCCCGCCTGGCGGAGCTCGAGCAGGAGCTGTTCGCCGACGACGCGTGGTCCGAGGCGACGTGGTGGAACGAGCTCGCGGGTCGCCCACGACGCGACTACGTCGTTGCGGTCGCCCCCGACGGGAGCATCACCGGGTATGCCGGCCTGGACGTCTCGGGCGACGTGGCCGACGTCATGACGGTTGCCACCGCGCCGGGTGGGCAGGGCCGCGGCACCGGGCGCCTGCTGCTCGACGAGCTCGTCCGCCGGGCGGTCGCCCGCGGCGTCGAGGCGGTGCTGCTCGAGGTGCGGGCCGACAACGACGCAGCGCGCCGGCTCTACGACCGGGCCGGCTTCGAGGTCATCTCGGTGCGCCGCCGCTACTACCAACCAGGCAACGTGGACGCGCTCGTCATGCGCCTCCTCGTCACGAAGGGAGACGCATGAGCGACGAGCCCCTCGTCCTCGGCATCGAGACGTCCTGCGACGAGACGGGTGTCGGCATCGTGCGCGGCCAGACGCTGCTCGTCGACACGGTGGCCAGCAGCGTCGACGAGCACGCCCGCTTCGGCGGCGTCGTGCCGGAGGTCGCGAGTCGCGCGCACCTCGAGGCGATGATCCCGACCATCGAGCGCGCCTGCCGCGAGGCAGGCGTGCAGCTGCGCGACCTCGACGCGATCTCCGTGACGTCGGGCCCGGGGCTCGCCGGTGCGCTGCTCGTCGGGGTCGCGTCCGCCAAGGCGCTCGCGCTCGCCCTCGGCAAGCCCATCTACGGCGTCAACCACCTCGCCTCGCACGTCGCCGTCGACATCGTCGAGCACGGCCCGCTGCCCGAGCCGACGATGGCGATGCTCGTCTCCGGTGGCCACTCGTCGCTGCTGCTCGTGCCCGACGTGACCAACGACGTCCGCTCGCTCGGCTCGACGATGGACGACGCCGCCGGTGAGGCCTTCGACAAGGTCGCGCGCGTGCTCGGGCTGCCCTTCCCCGGCGGGCCGCACGTCGACCGGGCCGCCCGAGAGGGCAACCGGATCGCCATCGACTTCCCGCGAGGCCTCACCACCGGGCGTGACATGGAACGGCACCGGTTCGACTTCTCCTTCTCGGGGCTCAAGACCGCGGTCGCTCGCTGGGTCGAGACGCGCCAACGGGCGGGCGAGACCGTGCCGGTCGCCGACGTCGCCGCGAGCTTCCAGGAGGCCGTGGTCGACGTGCTCACCCGCAAGGCCCTGTTGGCGTGCAAGGAGAACGACGTCGACCACCTGCTCATCGGTGGCGGCGTCGCCGCGAACTCCCGGCTGCGCGCCCTCGCCGAGGAGCGCTGCACCAAGGCCGGTGTGACCTTGCGCGTGCCGCGCCCAGGGCTGTGCACCGACAACGGCGCGATGGTCGCCGCGCTCGGGGCGCAGATGGTGGCGAAGGGGCGCGAGCCGAGCGACCTCGGGCTGCCCACCGACTCGTCGATGCCGGTCACGCTCGTCCAGGCGTAGGTCTCTTCAGGCCCGCGTGGCTGGCTTCGTCGGGCGCGCGGACGCCCTCGGCGTGGAGCGTCAGCCGGTCCTCCCAGCACCTGCTTCCTTGCGTATGCCGTGAGCCGGCTGCCGATGCCGCTCGGGCCCCCGCGCGCCCTCCTCAGCTGCCGACGGACCGCCACAAGACGGCATACGGCGGCGTCTCGCGCGGGAGGCCTGGGGCAGTGGCGGTCGGTGGGTCGCCCGTCAGGCGCAGTTGGCCAGGCCGCGGCGCAGCTTGAGGTCGACGACCCTCACGGTGGCGGCCTCGACGAGCTTCGCGAAGGCCGGGTCGGCGGCCATCTTGCGCGTGATCGCGTCGTACATCGCCGGGACGGTCGAGGGACGGGCGGTCAGTGTGATGTCGCCACCGGCCTGGATGAAGCGGATGGCTCTCTGGGCGACCGGCACCGAGGCGAGCGCCTTGGCCGCGCCGACGTCGTCGGTGATGACGACCCCGTCGTAGGAGAGCCGCCCGCGCAGCAGGTCGGTGACGATGGGCTTGGAGAAGGTGGCGTTCGTGCCGGGGTCGATGCGGCTGTAGATGGCAGAGCCGACCATGACGAGCTCGACACCGTCCTGGATGCCGGTGCGGAACGGCTCGAGGAACGGGTCGTCCACCGTCGTCGTGCGGTCGGTGATCCCGTTCGCGGTGAAGTCGGTGTTGCCCGTGATGCGGCCGATGCCGGGGAAGTGCTTGACCGTCGAGGCGACGCCACCGGCGCGCATGCCAGCGATGAAGGCTCCGACCATGCGCGCCACCCGGTCGGGGTCACTCGAGAACTGCCGGTCGTGCTGCCCGATGGGTCCGTTGGCCCGGCCGACCGACGTCGGCACGGTGTCGGCGACCGGCGCGAGGTTGACGTTGATGCCTGCGCTGCGCAGCTGGTTCGCCCAGCGGGTCGCTTCGGCGGTGAGCCCGGCGGGTGAGCCCTGGTTCTGCACGCGGGCCGACGGCATACGCGTGAAGCCGTCGCCGCGCAGCTGCTGGACCTGACCGCCCTCCTGGTCGGCGGCGAGGAGCAGCCCGAGACCGGCCGTGGCCTTCTCGGAGGCGAGACCGGCGAGGTGGCGGGTCGTCGCGCGCGCCCGGTCTGCGCCGCCGTACCAGCCGCCGAGCAGGATGACCCCGCCGAGGTGGCGCTTGGTGACGAGCGTGTCGAGGCTGGTCCGACGTGCCCCGTTGTCGAGGCCGACCATGAGCAGCTGTCCGGCGCGCTCCCCGGCGTCCATGCCGGCGACGATGCGCGGCGCGCAGGAGGTGGAGCCACCCTCGGTCTGGGTGGGGGTCTGGGTGGGGGTCTGGGTCGGTGTCTGGGTGGGTGTCTGCGCCGTGGTGGACGTGGTGGCGCTGCTCGGGGTCGTCGACGGCGTCGCATTCGTGGGGCTGCTGGGGGCGGCGGAGGTGCTCCCACCAGCCGTGCTGCCCGGGTTCGGGGCGGACGAGCAGGCCGCGCCCAACGACACGGCGGCGGCGACCACGGCGAGCCTCCTGAGGGTCGTCGGCAGGTGGCGTCGGCTGTGGCTCGGGCGCATCGTCCGAGCCTATCCCGCTGGCCCTTGCGCTCCGTCGACCCGTGCCCCGGCGAGGGCAGACGTCTCGTGGCGGCACGGAGACGGCCGAGCGTGGCACCCGATACGTTGCCGCTGTGACCACCCAACCCACTCCCGTCGTGCTCGACGTCGACACCGGCGTCGACGACGCGTGCGCCCTACTGCTGGCGGCGCTCCACCCTGCCCTCGACCTCCGGGCCGTCTCGTGCGTCGGTGGCAACGCCCCCGTCGACGACGTCGTGCGCAACACGCTCAAGGTGCTCGAGGTCGCGGGCCGCTCTGACGTCCCGGTCGCCCGCGGGGCCGAGCGGCCGCTGCTCGAGCCGGCCCTGCACGCGCACCACGTGCACGGGCAGGACGGGATGGGTGACCTCGGGTGGCCGGCGTCGTCACTCGAGGCCGACGGCCGCCACGCGGTCGAGCTGCTCAGGGACGTATGCCGTCAGGCCGCCACCGATGGCCGCCCGGTCACCCTCGTGCCCCTGGCGCCCCTGACCAACATCGCACTGCTGCTGCGCACCTACCCGGAGGTTGCCGCCGGCATCTCCGAGATCGTCTTCATGGGTGGCGCCGCCAACGTCGGAAACGCCACGGCCTCAGCGGAGTTCAACGTCTTCCACGACCCCGAGGCCGCGGCCGTCACGCTGGATGCCGCGGCCGACCTCGGCATCGACGTCACCATGTACGGCCTCGACGTGTTCTACGAGCCGGTCGTCTCGCGCGAGATGGCGGCCGAGCTCGTCGCCGTCGGGGGCCGCGGCCCGGCCGAGCTGGGCGGGCGCCTCATGGACTTCCAGCGCGAGCGGATCGACGGCAGCGCGACCATCGGCGACGCCGGGGCCGTCTGCGCCCTCATTGACCGGGACGCGTTGCGCACGCAGGTGCTGCCCATCCGGGTCGAGCTCGCCGGCACCTGGTCGCGTGGCCGCACCATCGTCGACCGCCGCGACTGGAGCGGCGCGATCACCCACGACCCGCACGGCGAGGCACCGGTGCGGGTCGACGTGGCGCTCGGCGTTGACGGTCCACGCTATGCGCGCTTGTGGAGGGACACCCTCCTCGGCCGCGTGGGTGACAGGGCGGGGGAGCGCTGATGGGCCGCGTGGTGGTCCTGGGCTCGCTCAACGTCGACATCGTGACCCGGGTCGAGCGGCACCCGCTACCCGGCGAGACCCTCCTGGGTGAGGCGGGCGGCCGCTTCGCCGGCGGCAAGGGCGGCAACCAGGCCATGGCGGCCCGCCGCGCTGGTGCGGACGTGGTCATGGTCGGCGCGGTCGGTGCCGACGAGGCCGGCGACGCCTACCTGGCCCGGCTGCACGCTGCCGGCGTCGAGACGGCCGTGACGCGGGACCCTGAGGCGCCCACCGGCACCGCGTACATCGCGGTCGACGACGCGGGGGAGAACACGATCATCGTCGTTCCCGGTGCCAACGGGTTGGTGCGGGAGGAGTCGATGAAGTCTGTCGGGCTCGGCCCGGGTGACGTGTTGCTCTGCTCTCTCGAGGTGCCACTCGTCGACGTCGCGCGGACGGCGCTCAAGGCCCATCGGGTGGGTGCCCGGGTGGTGCTCAACATGGCGCCGTACGCCCCGGTGCTCGCCGACGCGGTGGCGATCTGCGACCCGGTGGTCGTCAACGAGTCCGAGATGCGCCAGCTGGCCGACTCGGACCTGGTGCCCGGCTCGCTGCTCGTCACCTTCGGCGCTGCGGGAGCCCGCTGGGGCACCGACCAGGTCGACGGCATACCGGTGGCGTCGGGCGACGTCGCCGACACGGTCGGTGCCGGCGACGCGTTCTGCGGTGCCTTGGCCGCGGCCCTTGCCGCCGGGGCGGACAACACGACGGCGCTGGAGGCAGCCAACCGTGCCGGAGCCGACGCGGTCCGCTGGGCCGGGGCCCAACCCGACGCCGCGCTGTGAACCGACCCGGCCCAAACCGTACCTTGTCAGTTACGTAACTCAACAGTTACGCTAACGGGGTGAGCAGGACCTGGGAGGCGCTGAGCGACCCGACGCGGCGCACGATCGTCGAGCACCTCGCGCGCGAGGAGCTGACGGCCGGCGAGGTCGCGGCGCTCTTCGACGTTGCCCGGCCCGGCATCTCGCGGCACCTCCGAGTGCTCCGCGACGCGGGCGTGGTCGAGGCGGAGGCCGTCGCCCAGCGGCGTGTCTATCGGCTGGTGCCGGAGGCGCTCGACGAGGTCGAGCAGTGGTGCCGCGAGATCCGCTCGTTCTGGGGGCAGCGTCTCGATGCCCTCGACACCGAGATCGCCCGCGGCACGCGGGCGCGACGAGAGGAACACGTATGAGCGAGCTGACCCAGGTGCTGGGCCGCATCGAGCGCGAGGGCGAGGCGGTGGCCGTGGTCTTCGACCGCCACTACGCGACGACGGCAGCCGACGTGTGGGATGCCTGCACCGACCCGGACCGGCTCGCCAGGTGGTTCGCCCCGGTGACCGGCGACCTCCGCGAGGGCGGCGAGTTCACGATCCACTTCGACGACGCCGACACCCCTGCCTGCCGGGTCGTCGAGTGCAGCGCACCGCAGCGCCTCGTCTGGGAGTGGCCGGTCAAGGACGTCCCGAGCCTGGTGACGGTCGGCATCTCGGCCGACGGCGTCGGGGCGCGGCTCACGCTCCGCCACGAGCGGCTGGCGCAGGCCCAGGCTCCCGGGTATGCCGCGGGCTGGGACACCTACGTCCGCTCGCTGGCGGCGCACCTCGACGGCATCGATGCCCCCGACTGGGGCGCCACGTGGTCGGCGCTGCACGAGCTGTATGCCGCCGGGTCGGGCTCCGGCACCGACTGACGTCGCGCTCAGCGCGCCCTCATGGTCGAGTGCTCATTTTCCGACGCCCCAGTCGAGTGCTCAGTTCCCGACCCCCCCAGTCGAGTGCTCAATTCCCGACGTCCGACGCGTCGGGAAGTGGGCACTCGATGGTGGGCGGGGTGTCGGGAAGTGGGCACTCGATGGTGGGCTCGTCGGGAAGTGGGCACTCGATGGTGGGCGGGGTGTCGGGAAGTGGGCACTCGATGGTGGGCTCGTCGGGAAGTGGGCACTCGATGGGGGAGTGCGGGTCAGGCGGGGGTGACGACGACGGCGACCTGGCTGCCGCCGACGCGAGTCAGCACCAGGGTCGCCTCGGACCCGCCCTTGCCCCGGCCCGTCATCTTCAGCTGCCGGCGCAGCACGTCGGCGTCGAGGGTGACGCCTCGCTTCTTGATGGTGACGCGGTCGTGTCCGGCGTCGCGCAGCCAGCGC
Source organism: Terrabacter sp. 05T424 (assembly GCF_056396225.1). NCBI lineage: Bacteria > Bacillati > Actinomycetota > Actinomycetes > Micrococcales > Intrasporangiaceae > Terrabacter > Terrabacter sp. 05T424. Next base: position 210,221 of record NZ_JBFTLB010000004.1, on the reverse strand, counting down.
GCGAGCCGTTTCGTAGACAGCGGCATCGCCTCGACGACTCGGAACCGGCGGGCCCACGGCAGGTCGCGCGACACCCCGCTCGTCACGTAGCCGACACCGGACGCCAGCTCGACGCCGTCGACGGCAGACACCAGGGCGCCGGTCAGGCCGGCACGGATCACGGCACGGTCGGGCTCATAGAGCCAGTCGCCCATCTCGGTGACCGACCGCAGGACCGGGTGATCGACCCCTTCGGCGGCGTCGCGCTCGGTCACGACAGCGGTCGACGACGCGGTGCAGACGGCGGCGGTGCGTCCGGTCGATGCGACGAGGGGGCCCCACCACACCGCGCACTCGAGCACCTCGCCCTGCCAGGAAGTCCACTGCGCCTCGGCCCCTCGGGGCACCGACCCGTGCGGGAAGGCGGGCGAGAGCTTCGCCCCGGTCGCCGGGACCTGCTCGGCGAAGGCGAGCACCTGCGACCACGACGGCGAGATGGCGTCGAGGGAGAAGACGCGCTTGGTGCGGCCGCTGACGTCGGCAACCCCGCGCACGCGGCGGGCCGGGTCGAGCCACAGGCCGACGTCAACGCGGTCGTCAGCCGGCGGCAGGCGTACGTCCTCGGCGAGCCCGTGGGTCACCCGGGCGGACGGCCAGTGCCGCAGGTTGACCGCGGCGACGCGTGCGGTGGTGTCGTCGGCGTCGACGGCGTGCACCGCGAGGTCGAGGCCGGCGAAGGCCATCGCGTCGGCACCCAGCCCGCACCCGAGGTCGTGCACCTCGCGCACCCCGGCGACGGCATACCGGTGGGCGTGCCGCGCCGCGATGGCGAGGCGGGTCGCCTGCTCGAGCCCGTCGGCGGTGAAGAGCATGCCGGCGGCGAAGTCGCCGAACTTCTCGGTGCCGCGCGACCGCAGCCGCGACTGGGTCATGGCCGCGGCCACGAGGTCGGCCGCGAAACCGGCCTCGCGGAGGCGGTCCTGAAGGTGCAGCGAGGCCGTCTCGTCGTACGGCGGCAGCGACTGGAGCAGCGCCCAGCCCTCACCCGCAGCGAGGCGGTCGACCATGGCGGCGTCCATGGGCACATCCTGCCAGCGCGGGCGACCAGCACGAATCGCGACGGATTCTGGCACTCGACTTGACCGAGTGCTAACCGAAACCTAGATTTCTTCCTGTTGGCACTCTCCACCCGGAAGTGCCAGCGTCCTCCTCGAGGGAGGTCGACCCCCGCGACGGCGTCCGTCCTCGAGAGCCCACAGTCCGCAATCCAGTTTTCGACTGTCCCGAAGGGAAGGTCACCACCGTGTCGGTTTCCATCACGCCGCTCGAAGACCGCATCGTCGTCAAGTCCCTCGAGGCCGAGCAGACCACCGCGTCCGGCCTCGTCATCCCGGACACTGCCAAGGAGAAGCCGCAGGAGGGCGAGGTCCTCGCTGTCGGCCCCGGCCGCTTCAACGACAACGGCACCGAGCGCGTCCCGCTCGACGTCAAGGTCGGCGACAAGGTCATCTACAGCAAGTACGGCGGCACCGAGGTCAAGTACGGCGGCGAGGAGTACCTCATCCTCTCCGCGCGCGACGTCCTCGCGATCGTCGGCTGACCCAGCCGTATGCCGTGAACGCACCCCGGTGAGCCCCGTCGGGGTCTCCCCGGGGTGCGTCTCTTTCGGCCCCTCGTTTGACCGGGCGTGCTGGCAGCAGCCCCGAATCCCCAAGAACCGCAATGCAACCCGAGCCAAAGGAAGATCATGGCCAAGCAGCTGGAGTTCGACGACTCCGCCCGCAAGTCGCTCGAGCGCGGCGTCAACGCGCTCGCCAACGCCGTCAAGGTGACGCTCGGCCCGAAGGGCCGCAACGTCGTCATCGACAAGAAGTGGGGCGCCCCCACGATCACGAACGACGGTGTGACCATCGCCCGCGAGATCGAGCTCGAGGACGCCTACGAGAACCTCGGCGCCCAGCTCGCCAAGGAGGTCGCGACCAAGACGAACGACGTCGCCGGTGACGGCACGACGACCGCGACCGTGCTCGCCCAGGCCATGGTCAAGGAGGGCCTGCGCAACGTCGCCGCCGGTGCCGCCCCGGCCGCGCTCAAGCGCGGCATGGACAAGGCCGTCACCGCGGTCAACGACCGCCTCCTCGAGAACGCCCGCGAGGTCGAGGGCAAGGACGAGATCGCCTCCGTCGCCACGCTGTCCGCCCAGGACGCCACCCTCGGTGGCCTCATCGGCGAGGCGTTCGACAAGGTCGGCAAGGACGGCGTCATCACCGTCGAGGAGTCCTCGACGACGGCGACCGAGCTCGAGTTCACCGAGGGCATGCAGTTCGACAAGGGCTACCTCTCGGCCTACTTCGTCACCGACACCGAGCGCATGGAGACCGTCCTCGAGGACGCCTACGTGCTCATCAACCAGGGCAAGATCTCCTCGGTCGCCGAGGTTCTCCCCGTCCTCGAGAAGGTCGTGCAGTCCGGCAAGCCGCTGCTCATCATCGCTGAGGACGTCGACGGCGAGGCCCTCTCGACGCTCGTCGTCAACAAGATCCGCGGCACCTTCAACGTCGCCGCCGTCAAGGCTCCCGGCTTCGGCGACCGCCGCAAGGCGATGCTGCAGGACATCGCGATCCTCACCGGTGGCCAGGTCATCGCCGAGGAGGTCGGCCTCAAGCTCGACCAGGCCGACCTCACGGTCCTCGGCCAGGCCCGCCGCGTCGTCCTCACCAAGGACAACACGACGATCATCGACGGCAACGGCGACGAGTCCGAGGTCGCCGGTCGCGTGCACCAGCTCAAGGCCGAGATCGAGCGCACCGACTCCGACTGGGACAAGGAGAAGCTCCAGGAGCGTCTCGCCAAGCTCGCCGGTGGCGTCTGCGTCATCAAGGTCGGCGCGCACACCGAGGTCGAGCTCAAGGAGAAGAAGCACCGCATCGAGGACGCGATCTCCGCGACGCGTGCTGCGATCGAGGAGGGCATCGTCGCCGGTGGCGGCACCGCCCTCATCCACGCCGCCTCCGCCATCGACGCCCTCGAGCTGACCGGTGACGAGGCCACGGGCGCGTCTATCGTGCGCAAGGCCGTCGCCGAGCCGCTGCGCTGGATCGCGGAGAACGCCGGCCTGCAGGGCTACGTCGTCACCTCCAAGGTGGCGGAGCTGCCCCTCGGCCAGGGCCTCAACGCGGCCACCGGCGAGTACGGCGACCTCATCGCGGCCGGCGTCATCGACCCGGTCAAGGTCACGCGCTCCGCGCTGCGCAACGCCGAGTCCATCGCGTCGATGATCCTCACGACCGACACGCTCATCGTCGACAAGCCGGAGAACGAGCCCGAGGCCGGCGGCCACGGGCACGGCCACGGTCACTGACCAGCGGACCGGGCCCGACGGCATACGTCGTCAGGCCCGCCGCAGGCCGGCTGCGTCTGGCGCACGCCTCTGACGCAGACGTCTGACGCGCGACGAGGGCCGCTCCCCACCGGGAGCGGCCCTCGTGTCGTCACTGGGCCCGTCGGGGCCCGGGGCCGGTCAGGCCGCGCTCAGGAGGCTTCCTGGATGCCGTCGTAGAGGACCTCGCGCTCGGACTCGGTGAGCCCACCCCACACGCCATAGGGCTCGCGGACCTCGAGGGCGTGCGAGCGGCAGGCGGCCACCACGGGGCAGGCTGCGCAGACGGCCTTGGCCTGGGCGTCGCGGTTGCGGCGACGCGGGCCGCGCTCTCCTTCGGGGTGGAAGAAGACCTCGGGGCTGGCGCCGCGGCAGGCGCCGTCCAGCTGCCAGTCCCAGAGGTCGGCAACTGGTCCGGGCAGGCGGGTGATCTCGGCCATGAACTCGTCTCTCAGGTCGGGCGGGGTGTCCGCCGGTCGAACCGGTCCGCTCGAGGCATGTGGGGGGCGCGGACCGCGAAATCGACGCTAACCGGGCACGTGATCAGGGATAAAGGTTGGAATCTTAAGGACTTGTTCAAGAATTCCCATTCGGATGGCATGCTCGTCGAAGGCGTGCTGGGGACCATCCCCGTCTCGTCCGGCGGCGTCCCGTCCGGCTAGCATTGGGCCGCTCCGGGCCGACGCCGACGAGCAGCGCGACGTGGCGCTGGGACTACAAGACGAAGTTCGGGGGGACGACGACTCACATGGGTCACCGATGGTCGACGCGCGCCCCCGTAACGACGGGCGGCGTTTCTGCGATGGAGCGGATGGACGCTCCATCGCTTCGTGAGCTGGCGGCTGACTCCGCGCGCGACCCCCACGCGCGCGACCTGCTGCTCGCCCGCGTCAGGGACATGGCCCTGCGGTATGCCCGCGTCCGCCTCGGGCGCTTCGGCGCGGAGGACATTGCCCAGGACGTCGCGCAGGAGGTGTGCATGGCCGTGGTGACGGCTCTGCCGACCTACGAGGAGCGCGGCCTGCCCTTCGAGGCGTTCGTCTACACGATCACCTCGCGCAAGCTCGCCGACGCCCAGCGCGCGGCGATGCGGGGTCCGGCGCCTGTCGCCGACATCCCCGACGGCCCGGCCGACGGTCCTTCGCCAGAGTCGGTCGCGATCATGCGCGACGACGCCGCCACCGCGATGACCCTCATGCGCCAGCTTCCTCCCCAGCAGCGCGAGATCCTGACCCTGCGCGTCGCCGTCGGCATGTCCACCGAAGAGACGGCCGCGGCGCTCGGCATGTCGCCCGGCGCGGTCCGCGTCGCCCAGCACCGTGCCCTCGGCAAGCTGCGCGGAATGATCGCCGACGCCGAGGCGGGTGTCGTCGCGTGAACGACTTCTCGCTCCCCGGCGGTCCGAGCGACCTCCTCGCCGACGACCTGCTCCTCGACCGCATCGGCGGTCGTCGTGAGGCCGGCGGCGACCCCGTGGCCGGCCTGCTCGTCGCGCTGGCGGCGCACGCTGACAACCCGCTGCCCGCCCGCACCGGCCGCCGTCGCATCGCCAACAAACACCGCTACCTGGGGGCCTTCGCCGCGCTGGCCGTGGCGGCCAGCGGCGCCGGCGTCGCTGCAGCGGTCACCCTCCCCGACGAGGGCTCGGCGCAGGCCAACCGTGCCCGCATCGAGCAGCGCATGGAGCAGAGCGCCCGCAGCGGCGCCCCGAGCGTGCTCCTCTCGCGCCTCGGGCTCCCGGCCACCGACGGCACGACGGCCGCCCGTGGCCTCGTGCTGGCACGCGGCGCGAACGGCACGTTCGTGCTGCTCCCCGCAGCAGCAGCCGCAGCGCAGGCCAAGGCCTTCGCCGCCGGTCGCGGCACGGGCGCCGACTCCGGAGCCGGTCCGGGCGCTGCCCCGGGGACCGGCGCGGCCGCCGATCCTGGCGCCGACCCGGGCGCCGTTCCGGGCGGAGACGCCACGGTCGCCGACCCCGCGCCGGGCAAGGCCAAGCCGTCCAAGACCGAGCCGGCGAAACCGGCGAAGCCGGGCAAGGCTCGTCCCGCCACTGGGCCCGCCGCGGGCAACGGCCAGAACGGCAACGGGCAGGGGGCCGACGGCCAGGGCTGGGCCGGCGCGACGGGCCAGACGGGCAGTGACCAGATCTGGGTCATCGAGCCGGCCACCGACCTGTCCACCGCTGGCCCCTCGGGCACCGTCGTCGCGGCGCCACCCACGAGCAGCGCGCGGGTGGCCGACCCGTCGGCCCAGCACTCGCTGGTGGGGCCAGGGACCAGCCCGCAGAAGACCAACCGCCATGCCGTCGTGCCCGGTGTCGGACCGTCCGTGTCGCCCGGGGCCGCGCACTCGCAGCGGCCCTCGGCTCCACAGGCGACCAACCCTCCCGGGGCGGCGAAGTCCGCCGTCGCCGCGGCCTAGGCGGCTGCTGCAGCAGCCGCTGCCGCAGCACAGGCGGCCGGTGCCTCCGTGAACGCCACGGCCGCCTCGGCAGCATCCGCCGCAACGGCGTCCGCACCCACGTCCGGCGCGCCTGTCCAGCCCGTCGCGCCCACCCCCTGACGCGCGTTCGGACGGGGCTCCGCGAGCCCGTAGAATCGGCGAATGAGTCTCGGATCGTCTGACGTGCCCGCTGCTTTCGCCACGATGGGACTGACCTACGACGACGTCCTGCTGCTGCCGGGCTACAGCGACCTCGCCCCGAACGACATCGACACCTCGACACGCCTCACCCGCGAGCTGTCGATCAAGTCGCCGCTCATCTCGGCGGCGATGGACACCGTCACCGAGGCCCGCATGGCGATCGCCATGGCCCGCCAGGGTGGTCTCGGTGTGCTGCACCGCAACCTGTCGATCCAGGACCAGGCCTACCAGGTCGACCTCGTCAAGCGCACCCAGACGGGCATGATCTCCAACCCGATCACCATCGGCCCCGACCGCACCCTCGAAGAGCTCGACACGATCTGCGGCGAGTACCGGGTCTCGGGTCTGCCGGTGATCGGCGACGACAAGCGGCTCATCGGCATGGTCACCAACCGCGACCTGCGCTTCACGCCGGTCGCCGAGTGGGCCACGACTCTCGTGCGCGACGTCATGACGCCGATGCCGCTCATCACCGGCCACGTCGGCATCAGCCGCGACGAGGCGACGGCGCTGCTGCGCCAGCACAAGCGCGAGCGGCTGCCGCTCGTCGACGGCGAGGGCCACCTGACCGGCCTGATCACGGTCAAGGACTTCGTCAAGAGCGAGCAGTTCCCCAACGCCAGCAACGACGCCGACGGCCGACTCATGGTCGGCGCGGCCATCGGCTACTTCGGTGACTCGTGGGAGCGGGCGACGACCCTCATCGAGGCCGGCGTCGACGTGCTCGTCGCCGACACCGCCCACGGTCACGTGCGTCTGCTCATCGAGATGGTCGAGCGGCTCAAGAAGGACCCCGCCACCCGCCACGTCCAGGTCATCGGCGGCAACGTCGCGACGACCGCCGGCGCCCAGGCGTTCGTCGACGCGGGCGCCGACGCCGTCAAGGTCGGCGTCGGCCCGGGCTCGATCTGCACGACGCGCATCGTCACCGGCGTTGGTGCGCCGCAGATCACGGCCGTCCACGCTGCGGCCCAGGCCTGCAAGCCGGCTGGTGTGCCGGTCATCGCCGACGGTGGCCTCCAGTACTCCGGCGACATCGCCAAGGCCATCGTCGCCGGGGCCGACTCGGTCATGGTCGGCTCGCTGCTCGCCGGCTGCGAGGAGAGCCCGGGTGAGCTGATCTTCGTCAACGGCAAGCAGTTCAAGAGCTACCGCGGCATGGGGTCGCTCGGCGCGATGAGCAGCCGCGGCAAGAAGTCCTACTCCAAGGACCGCTACTTCCAGGCCGAGGTCGAGTCCGACGACAAGATCGTGCCCGAGGGCATCGAGGGCCGCGTCGCCTACCGCGGTCCGCTCTCGGCCGTCGCCCACCAGATGCTCGGCGGCCTGCGCCAGTCGATGTTCTACGTCGGCGCCCGCACCGTGCCCGAGCTGCAGGAGAAGGGCCAGTTCGTGCGCATCACGTCGGCCTCGCTCAAGGAGAGCCACCCGCACGACATCCAGGGCATGGTCGAGGCCCCCAACTACGCCGGCTGAGCCCACCCGTCACCTCGAGTGCTCAGTTCCCGACGCGGCTCGGCGTCGGAAAGTGGGCACTCGACCGGAAGGTCGGGTCGAGTGCTCAGTTGCCGACGCGGGTCGACGTCGGAAAGTGGGCACTCGACGAGGTGGTGGCGCCAGCCCACCCGAGGACGTATGCCGTCCGCCTGGGCCCGCGGGACGGCATACGTCCTCGGGAAGCCCGGTCGGTAGGATCGGCCGGTGACCGAGATCGAGATTGGCCGAGGCAAGCGCGGACGGCGCGCCTACTCCTTCGACGACATCGCCGTCGTGCCCTCACGGCGCACGCGCGACCCGGAGGAGGTCTCGGTCTCGTGGCAGATCGACGCCTACCACTTCGACATCCCGGTCATGGCGGCGCCCATGGACTCCGTCGTCTCGCCCGAGAGCGCCATCGCGCTGGGCAAGCTCGGCGCGCTGCCGGTGCTCGACCTCGAGGGGCTGTGGACCCGCTACGACGACCCGACGCCGATGCTGCGCGAGATCGCCGAGATCGAGCCCGGCGCGGCCACGGCCCGCATGCAGCAGATGTACGCCGAGCCGATCAAGCCCGAGCTCATCGCCGAGCGGCTGCGCCAGCTGCGTGACGCCGGCGTCACGGTCGCGGGCGCCCTGTCGCCGCAGCGCACCCAGCAGCACTGGAAGACCGTCGTCGACGCCGGCGTCGACCTCTTCGTCATCCGCGGCACCACCGTCTCGGCTGAGCACGTGAGCGGCCGAGCCGAGCCCCTCAACCTCAAGCGCTTCATCTACGAGCTCGACGTGCCGGTCATCGTCGGTGGGGCCGCCTCCTACACGGCCGCCCTGCACCTGATGCGCACCGGCGCGGCCGGCGTGCTCGTCGGCTTCGGCGGCGGCGCGGCCCACACGACGCGTACGGCCCTCGGCATCCACGCGCCGATGGCCTCAGCGGTCGCCGACGTCGCTGCCGCGCGCCGTGACTACCTCGACGAGTCGGGTGGCCGCTACGTCCACGTCATCGCCGACGGTGGTGTCGGCACGTCGGGCGACATCGTCAAGGCCATCGCATGCGGCGCCGACGCCGTCATGCTCGGCGCGGCGCTCGCGCGCGGCACCGACGCACCCGGCGGCGGCTACCACTGGGGCCCCGAGGCGCACCACGCGCAGCTGCCGCGCGGCGAGCGCATCGCCCTGGGCAGCCAGGCCTCGATCGAGGAGATCCTCTTCGGCCCGGGCCGTCACGCCGACGGCACGACCAACGTCATCGGCGCCCTCAAGCGCGCGATGGCCACCACTGGTTACTCCGACGTCAAGGAGTTCCAGCGCGTCGAGGTCGTCGTCTCGCCGTACCTCGGCAACTGACTCCTGCCCTTCGGGGCACCCGCGCGGGTCTCAGTGGCCCGTGCGGGCCAGAGCCACGAGGTCGCGCACACCCGCCTCGGGCAGGTAGGCGCGGGTGAGGGCGAGCCCGATCCGCGGCAGCGCGGCCTCGTCGGGGAAGACGAGGTGCAGCGCCTCGTGACGCGGCTTGAACTTCGCCTTGAACGCGTGCAGCGACCGGAACCCGTAGTAGGGCTCGAGCGTCGCGCCGAGCCGGTCGAGGAAGGTGTCGATGGTGCCGCGGTCGAGTCCCTCGTCGCCGGCCTGCGCCACGGTGCGGGCGAGCGGCGCGCCCGAGAGTGACACGACGGCGCACCCCTCCTCCTTGAACGCCAGGCACGCCGAGGCGATGAGGAACTCCATCGAGTAGCGGAACCCGCCGGGCAGCCGGCGCATGACGTCGAGGGTCCAGCCGGTGGGGTCGCCGCCGCCCTGCTCGTGCACGGGCATCCACGACGTCACGCCGTGCACCGTGCCGTCGTCGTCGACCGCGAGCCCGACCCGCACCTCGGGGTCGAGCGCCTCGTCGACGCCGCCGAGGGTGAAGCCCATCTCGGGCAGGCCCTTGTCCTCGACCCACTCCGACGAGATGGCCTTGACCTGCATCTGAACCCCGCGCGGCATCTGCACGAGCGGCCCGAGCCGGAACCCGACGCCGAGCTTGGCCGCCTGGTTGAGCGCGGTCCGCACGTCCTGCCAGGACTTGCCGACGAAGTCGAGGTCGGACAGCTCGATCCAGGCCTCCTCTGCCACCTGCACGCAGTGCCAGCCGCGGTCGCGCGCGTGCTCGGAGACCTCGGAGGTGACGGTGAACAGGCACGGGACGAGGCCCTGCGCGTGCACGGTGTCGGAGAACGCGCCGAGCAGCGCGGCCCGGTCGCGCTTCGACGCGCCGACCGGGTCGCAGAGGCCGATGACGACCCCGGCGTGCACGCGGTAGGCGATGTAGCCCGACCCGCTGCCGTCCGTGAACCAGCGGTTCTCGGGCCACGTCGTCATCCAGGCGAGCCGGTTGCCGGTGCCCTGCTCGCGCAGCGCGGCCACCGCCTGCTCGCGCTGCCCGTCGTCGGCGGGCGCCACGAGGCTCCCGGTCGTGCGCCGCGCCCGCCGCCGCGAGGGGTTGCGGAACGCGTGCCGTCCGACGAGGAGCACGCCGAGACCGAGGGCGTTGCCGGCGAGGTCCCAGAAGGCGACGAGCAGGCCCTGCTCACCCGTGGCGAGGACGTAGCCGAGGTTGGCCAGCTGGATGCCGATGACGAACACGAGCAGGCCGACGGCCCAGCGCCAGGCGCGCCGCCTCCCCTTGTAGAGCGACCGGGCGAGGGCCAGCCACAGGACGGCCTGGATGCCGCCGACGATGAGGCTGCGCTCCGCGAGGGCCTCGGCGCGGGCGGCCGCGGACAGGGTCGCGACGAGCGGCCCGTCAGCCGTCGTGAATGGCTGGATGAGGCCCTCGACGCCGGCCACGACGAAGAAGCCGGAGGCGAGCAGCCGGAAGTCACGGCGGGTCAGCTGCCTCGAGTGCAGCGCCGGAGCCCGACCGACGAGCAGGGGGCCGAGCAACAGGCCCCAGCCCACCGCGAGCACGTGCTCGAGGTCGGCGAGCCCTCCGAGGTGGATCACGAAGAGCACCACGTATGCCGTGAGCAGCGTGCGCAGGCGACCGCGCCAGGGCGGCGCGACCGTCACCGACGCCGCGGCCGCCGCCCCGAGGAAGGCCGCGGACGGGCCTGCGTCACGCACGTGGGCGAGCGTGGTGCTCCAGAGGTAGCCGTGGTCGCGGGTCAGCCCCAGCAGACCCGCGGCCCCCAGCACACCGACGAGGTGGCACGTGGCCAGCGCGACGGCATACCTCATCGGGCCGAGACGCCACTCGGCGAACCCGCCGAAGACCGCGAGGCCCACGAGGATCGGCACGTACTGGAAGGGCCTCGGCGCGAAGAAGGCCCCGGTCAGCACGGTCCACCAGTCGCCGGACTCGAAGGCGGGCAGGCCGTAGGTGACGCTCGTGCGGAGCGGACGGTCGAGCAGTGGGTCCCAGAGGGTTCGAGTGGCGACCGACAGGGCGAGGATGGCGGCGAAGAGGGCGCTCGTGAGTGGCAGGCGTCGCATCACCGTCCCGGGACGGATCATGGCCCCATGCTCCTCCTCGACCGGCCGCCGCGTCAGGAGTCCGGCACAGGTGACCGTCATTACTCTCGGTAGCCTTGGGCTGCTGGGGCGCTCTAGGGTTGAGGACATGGAGCTCGACCACGACGTCGTCGTCATCGGGTCCGGATTCGGCGGGTCCGTGGCAGCGCTGCGACTTGCCGAGAAGGGCTACCGCGTCCACGTCTACGAGGCGGGCCGCCGCTTCGAGGACGCCGACTTCGCCCGCTCGAGCTGGGACGTGCGCCGCTACCTCTGGGCGCCGCGACTGGGCCTGCTCGGCGTGCAGCGCATTCATCGGCTGCCCGACTGCCTGGTGCTCGCCGGCGCCGGGGTCGGCGGCGGCTCGCTGAACTACGCCAACACGCTCTACGTGCCGCCTGCCCCGTTCTTCCGCGACCGGCAGTGGGGCCACATCACCGACTGGCAGACCGAGCTCGCCCCGCACTACGCGACGGCCCAGCGGATGCTCGGCGTCACGGTCAACCCCTGCGAGGGCCCCGTCGAGCAGCTGATGCGCGACGCCGCGTCCGACCTCGGCGTCGGCGACACCTTCAGCAAGACGCCGGTCGGCGTGTTCTTCGGCGAGCCCGGCAAGCGGGTACCCGACCCGTACTTCGGCGGTGGGGGTCCTGACCGCACCGGGTGCACCGAGTGCGGCAACTGCATGGTCGGCTGCCGCGTCGGCGCCAAGAACACCCTGGTCAAGAACTATCTGGCGCTCGCCGAGCGGCGGGGTGTCACCATCGAGGCGCTGCGCACGGTCACGCGCGTGCGCCCGCTCGACCCCGCGTCCGCCGAGCACGGGTATGCCGTCACGACCGAACGCACCGGAGCGTGGGGTCGGCGTCGGGCGGGCGAGCGCACCGTCACCGCCGGCCACGTCGTCGTGGCGGCCGGTGCCTGGGGAACGGCGCAGCTGCTCCAGGCGATGAAGGGCGACGCCGACGGGTTGCCGAAGGTCTCCGACCACCTCGGCGAGCTGACGCGCACCAACTCCGAGGCGCTCGGCGGGGCGATGACCTCGCGGGTGCCCGAGGGCGTCGACCTGACTCGCGGCGTCGCGATCACCTCGAGCTTCCACGTGTCCGACACGACGCACGTCGAGAACGTCCGCTACGGCAAGGGCTCCAACCTCATGGGCGCACTCGCGGTCATGCAGGTCGACGGCGGCGGCCGGGTGCCGCGCTGGCTGCGCTTCGCCGGCGGGGCGGCCCGGCACCCGTACGTCTTCCTCCGGTCGCTGTCGTCACGGCGGTGGAGCGAGCGCACCGTCATCGCGCTCGTCATGCAGACGAGCGACAACTCGATCACGGTCAGCCGCCGGCGCGGACTCTTCGGCTGGCGCCTGACCTCGACCCAGGGCCACGGGGAGCCCAACCCCACGTACATCCCCGAGGGCAACCGTGCGGTGCGGGCGATGGCGCAGCGCCTCGAGCGTTCGACGGGCGAGCGTGCCTGGCCCGGGTCGTCGATCGGCGAGGTGTTCGACATCCCGATGACGGCGCACTTCCTCGGCGGTGCGGTCATCTCCGACTCTCCCGACACCGGTGTCATCGACCCGTACCACCGGCTCTGGGGCTATCCGGGCATCCACGTCGTCGACGGGTCCGCGGTCTCGGCCAACCTCGGCGTGAACCCGAGCCTCACGATCACGGCCCAGGCCGAGCGCGCCTTCTCGCTCTGGCCGGTCGCCGGCGAGGCCGACCCGCGGCCGGCGCAGGGGGAGGCATACGTCCGCCTCGACCCCCGTCTTCCAACCCACGTGACTCGGCGCCCTGGGTCGCAGTCGAGCCTCCCCACTTCCCATCGAGAAAGCGATCCGTGCGGTCATCGCAGACGAACGTAAGCGGGCGGATTGCTTTCTCGATGAACGGGATGCGGGCGGATTGCTTTCTCGATGAACGGGATGCGGGCGGATTGCCTTCTTGAGGTTCAGAGCTGGGTGTTGAGGTAGGCCTGCAGCTGGTGGATGGTCCGCGAGTTCCAGGTGGTCGCGCCGTCGTGGGACAGCCCGAGGTAGGACTGCAGGGCCGCCATCGACCGGCCGCCCCACACTCCGGTGGCGGGCACGTTCACCCGCACCTGGAGCGCCCGGACCGTGGCGCTGCTCAGCGACCCGGTGCGGGTCACGCCGAGCCAGCGCTGCAGCGACGACACGGTCGAGGCGTTGAGCGACCCGGTCATCGCGATCCTCGTGCCAAGCATCCCGTTGGCGGCCTTGACGGTGAGCACCCGCAGGGCTGCGGCGTTGACACGGGCCCGCAGCGTGGCGTCGGTGGCGACCCTTGCGGTGACCGTGTTGACCATGGCCGGGATGACCGTCGGGTCGACCGTGAGCACGATGTCGCCGCCGGCGTTGAGGAAGTTGAGGGCGCGGGTGCCCGGCGACCAGGCCTGCACCGCACGGGCCGCCCCGATGTCGTCGCTGATGACGATGCCGGTGAAGTGGAGGTCGCCGCGGATCATCCCCGTGATGACGGTGGGGGAGAAGACCGCCGGACGGGCGGCGTCGATGCGGCTGTAGATGGCCGAGGAGACCATGAGCAGCTGTGCCCCGGCACCGACGGCGGACCGGAACGGCCCGATGTCGGGTGAGGTGCGGGTCGTCACCCGGTCAGTCACTCCTGCGGTCGTGTCGGTGTTGCCGGTCACGCGGCCGAGGCCGGGGAAGTGCTTGGCGGTCATGGCCAGCCCGGGCACCCGCATGCCGCGCAGGAACGCGGACCCCTTCTCGGCGACGACAGCCGGCGTGTGGCCGTACTCGCGCTGGAAGGCACCGATCGGGGCGTTCTGCGGGGCGAACGACGCCGACACGGTGTCCATGACGGGGGCGAGGTTGACGTTCACGCCCGCGCGCCGCACCTGGCTGCCCCAAAGGGTGGCGCTCCGCGTCAGGCCCGCGTCACTGAAGGTGCCCTGCGTGAGAGCCGTCGGCATCCTCGAGAACCACGGGCCCTGCAACACCTGGACGAAGCCGCCCTCCTGGTCGGAGGCGATGAGCAGAGGCACGGCCGACGTGGCGGCGTTGGTCGTCATCGAGTCGGCGCCACTGGTCAGGGCACGCACGGGCGCCGCGCCCGTTGTGGTGCGACCCGTGAGGATGAGGTTGCCGACGTGGTAGCGGCTGATCGCGGTGCGGGTCGCCGTCGACAGGCCCTTCACCGAGCCACCGACCATGAAGAGCTGGCCGACGCGCTGGGCCGTGGTCAGACGGTTGAGGACTGCCTGGGCGGTGGTTGCGGGTGAAGCGGCCGCGGGTGCCAGGGCCACCGCGGACCTGGTCGTGACGGACCCGACCGCGGGCGCGGTCGGCGCGGTGGGTGCGGCGGCACTGACCGCCGTAGCGGCTGCCGGGCCGGCCAGCACGGCCGCGCCCGAGCACGCGGCGACACACATCATGGCAAGGCGTCGAGAGCCCATCACAGCCTCCTGCTCAAGCCCTGTCGAGCGAACCGCTCGCCCCCATCTCCGATTCTAGGTCGGGCCGGGCCGGACAGCGCCGAACGGCGCCGATCCTCCGGAGCACGGTGAAGGGGTGAGGCCGTCACCCCTCAGAGACGGCCCCACCCCGCGGTGCACAGGCCTTCAACCGGTCGAGAATCGGCCCGGCACCGCGCTGACAACGACAGGCATCCGGCGGGGTTACGGGCCTTGTCGTTTATTTGCGAAAGAAGTTCCCGACCGGTCGCGGGGCCACGGGTCAGACGGCGGGCTGCGGCTCGTCGCGCCACGAACGCCACAGGGCGGCATACGCTCCGTCGGCTGCGAGCAGCTGCTCGTGAGAGCCGATCTCGCTGATGCGGCCGTCCTCGACCACACAGACCCGGTCGGCGTCGTGCGCGGTCATGAGCCGGTGCGCGATCGCGACGACGGTGCGCCCCTGGACGACGGCAGCGAGCGATCGCTCGAGGTGGCGTGCCGCCCGCGGGTCGAGCAGCGACGTCGCCTCGTCGAGCACCAGGGTGTGCGGGTCGGCGAGGACGAGCCGGGCCAGCGCGAGCTGCTGGGCCTGGGGCTCGGACAGCCGGTGGCCACCCGAGCCGACGGCGGTGTCCAGGCCTTCCGGCAGCCCGACGGCCCAGCCCTTCGCGTCGACGGCCTCGAGGGCCTCGAGCAGCTGCTCGCGCGACGCCTCCGGGCGGGCCAGACGCAGGTTGTCCTCGAGCGACCCGACGAAGACGTGGTGCTCCTGCGTCACGAGGGCGACCTGCCCGCGCAGCTGCGCGAGCTCGAGGTCGACGAGGCGTACGCCGCCCACGTCGACGCGGCCCTCACGGGGACCGTCGATGCCGGCCATGAGCCGGCCGAGCGTCGACTTGCCGGCACCGGAGGGCCCGACGATGGCGAGCCGCTCGCCGGGCTGCAGGTCGAGGGAGACACCGCGCAGCACGTCGCGGCCCGCGCGGTAGGAGTAGACGACGTCGTCCACCTCGAGGCGGTCGTCGGTCGGCTCCTCGCCGGTCGCGGCGCGGTCGGGAGGCACGTCGGCGATGCCGATGACCCGGGCGAGCGACGTTGCCCCGACCTGGATCTCGTCGAGCCACGAGATGAGCTCGTCGAGGGGGCCGGCCATCTGCTGGACGTAGAGCGCCACCGCGGTGACGGTGCCGGCCGTCGCGACGTCCTGCGAGATGAGCCAGCCGCCCCACAACAGGGTGACGGCGACCGGCGCGAAGAACGCGAACTCGACGGACGGGAACCAGCGCATGCGCAGGCCCAGCGTGTAGACCTCGGCGTCGTAGCACTCGCGCAGCGCGTCGTCCATGCGACGCCGCCGCCGTCCGCGCAGGCCGAGGGCGTCGACGGTGCGGGCCCCGTCGGCCGACTCGGTGACGACACCGTTGAGCACGGCATACGTGGCCCGCTCGCGCAGGTAGCCGTCGGGCGCCAGGCGCAGGTAGCGGCGCGTCGACAGCACGAGGATCGGCACACCGACGAGCACGCCCAGCGCCACCTGCCAGCCGGTGAGGAACGCCGCGAGGAGGGTGATGGCGGTGGTGACGGCGCCGACGAACATGGCGGGCACGCCGAAACGGATCACGTGCGAGAGTGCCTCGACGTCGTTCGTCGTGCGCGACACGAGGTCGCCCGTGCCGGCCCGCTCGACGGTCGACAGCGGCAGCTCGACGACCCGGCCCATGAACTGCTCGCGCAGCTCGGCGAACACCGTCTCGCCCATGATGAACGAGGCCCGCCGCGCGAACCACGTGACGATCGTCTGGACGACGACCGCCCCGGCGATCCAGAGCGCGAGCGAGTTGACGACGTCGAGTGACCGGCCGTGGCTGATCTCGTCGACGAGCAGGCCGATGACGCGTGGCGCGACGAGACCGGCGACGGCCGCGACGGCGTGCAGGCCGACGACCGTGGCCAGGCTGCCGCGGTGGCGGCGGAGCAGTCCGCGGGTGTGGGCCCGGACCGACGCGGTGTCGGCCACGGGAAGCGTGCGCGTGGACGGCGCTGGTGTCAGCGACATCAGTCCTCCTCTCCTCGGACGACGGTGCGTCGGTAGTCGGGGTTCTCGGCCATGAGCCGGTCGTGCGGTCCGGTCGCCGCGACCTTGCCGTCGCGCACGAACACGACGTGGTCGGCCTTGTCGAGGATGAGCGGGCTGGCCGACATCACGACGGTGGTGTGGCCCCGTCGGGCGGCGATGAGACGCTCGGCGATGCGAGCCTCGGTGTGGGCGTCAACGGCGCTCGTGGGTTCGACGAGCACGAGGGTGTCGGCCCCGGTGAGCAGCGCGCGGGTCAGGGCGAGACGCTGGCGCTGGCCGCCGGAGAAGGCGCGTCCGCGCTCCTCCACCTCGTTGTCGAGACCGCCGGGCAGCGCCTCGAGCACGTCGTCGCCGCTCGCCACCGACAGGGCGTCGAGGATCGTCGCGTCGTCGTGCTCACCCCACGGGTCGAGCTCGTCACGCAGCGTGCCGGTGAACAGGCGCGGGTCGGTCTCGGACACGACGACACGTCGGCGCACGTCGGCCAGCGGAGCGTCGGCCAGGCGGGTGCCGTCGAGGCGCACGTCGGTCGTGGTGGCGCCGAAACGCCCGAGCCGGTCGGCGAGGGCGGCCGAGTCCTCGGGGCGTGCCGACACGACGACGGTGAACCGGCCGGGCTCGACCGTCACCTGGCTCACCGGGTCGTGCAGCCGCGCCGGCCCGGTCGGGAGCGGCTGCGTCTGCGCGGCCTCGACCTGGTCGGGCTGCACCGCCAGCACCGTCGTCAGCTTGCGGGCACCGATGTGGGCCCGGGTGGCCCGGTCGACCATCTCGGTCGCGGTGCGCAGCGGGATGACGAGGAAGGCGGTGTAGCCGTAGAAGGCGACGAGCTGACCGGCCGTGATCTCGCCCTCGATGGCGAACCGCGCGCCGAGCCACACGACGACGAGCACGAAGAGCCCGGGCAGCAGCACCTGGGCGGCGTCGAGCGCCGCCTGGTAGCCGGCGACGCGGTTGCCCACCTCGCGCACGGACTGCGACTGGACGGCATACCTGCGGAGGAACGTGTGCTCGCCGCCGATGCCGCGCAGCACGCGCAGGCCGGCGACGGTGTCGGCGCCGAGACCGATGAGCTTGCCGGACTCCTCGCGCTGGGCGAGCTGACGGGTCTGGAGCGGTCGCACGATGAAGGTCAGGCAGGCGACGAGCACCGGCACGCCGATGAGCACGACGAGCCCGAGGGGCGTCGAGGCGCTGAGCAGGATGAGGGCGACGACGACGTAGGAGACGACGGCGCCGGCGAAGCGGGCGAGCACGTCGTAGAGCCCGCCGATGCGCATGGCGTCGGAGCTGACCGTGGCGACGACATCGCCGGTCGGGACGGCGCGGGTCAGCGCCTCGCCGGTGTCGGCGGCCTTGTGGCCGATGAGCTGGGCGGAGCGGAAGGCGCCCTGCATCCAGTTCATGACGGCGTAGCGGTGACGCACGGCACCGGAGAGCGCGCTGATGGTGACGAGTCCGATGAGGATGGCGCACCACCGCACGAGCGAGCCGCCGTCGCCGCCGATGATGCCCTCGTCGATGGCCTTGCCCATGGCGGCGGGGAAGAGCGCCTGGCTGACGAGCCACACGACGCCGAAGCAGATCGCCACGACGAGGGTGCGCCACTGGCCCTTGCCGACCCAGCGCAGGTATGCCGTCGGGCTGGTCAGGTCGGGAGTGCCGGGGTCGGCGTGGGGCAGCGAGATCACTTGGTTCATTTTACGTTCGGCGAGAGGGTGCTTCACGCCATTTTCCGTCGGGGTCACGGCCCGACCGTAAGAGCTCCAGTGGACTTGAGGTCAAACCCGGAGGGGGTATGCCGCCCGGCCCAGCAGCCGACGCGCGCGACTCAGTGCGTCGGGTCCCATTCAGAACGCTCGAGTGCATCGGAGAGCTCGTCGACCTCGAGGGTGCCGGAGTCGACGCGACGGTTGCGGTAGGCCGCCCGCCCGACGAGGTGGGCCGAGACCGGGGAGGTGAAGAACTGGGTCGCCGCGAGCAGCACCAACGTGGTGAGGGCCGCCCAGGTGCGCAGGGTCAGGGCGAGACCGGCGAGGATCAGGATGAGGCCCAGCGTCTGCGGCTTCGTGGCAGCGTGCAGCCGGGAGAGGGTGTCGGGGAAGCGCAGCAGGCCGATGGCGCCGGCGAGGCAGAGGAACGAGCCGAGGAGCAGGCACACGGCGCCGGCGGCGTCGAGCACGGCGGTCAGGGTCGTCATGGCTGCTCCCGGCTCTCGCGCTGGACCTCGTCGGGCCGACCTTGCTGGTCGGGCTGGTCGCTCTCGTCATTCTCGTCGGTCTCGTCGGTGTCACGGGACATGAAGCGGGTGACGGCGACCCCGCCGACGAAGCCGACCAGCCCGAGCACCATGAGGAGCGGCAGGTATGTCGAGGTGCCCTGGCGCGCCGACTCGAGCGCGACCCCCGCGATGACGATCACGAGCAGGATCTCGGCGGCGATGGTGCGGTCGAGGTTGCTCGGGCCGCGGAAGAGTCGGACGAGCACCAGCGCGGCCGCCGCGCCGAGCATGGCCAGGGCGAGCGTGAGGACGATGGTCACTGCTGCTCCTCCGGCCTGTCGTGGGCGTGGTCCTTGGCGGGGTTGTCGTCGGGAGTCTCGTCAGGCGACGAGCTGCCCTGTGGCGCAGGGCGGTCGGTGGCAGGTGGGGTCGGCCACGGTGATCCGGTCTCGAGCGACTCGATCTCGGCTCGCGACCCGAACGTGCGCACGACACGCCGCTCGATGGCGAGCACGTGGACGCGCTGTGCCTCGATGGCGGCCGGGTCGTGGACGTCGAGCAGGTGCAGGTAGAGCACCGAGGTCGAACGACGTGCGTCGACGACGACGGAGCCGGGCACGAGCGCCACCAGCTCGGCGGTGATGGTCAGGTAGAAGTCGGAGCGCGACCTCAGCTGCACCTCGATGACCGCGTTGCGCGGCTGCTTCGTGCCGAAGGCGAGGAGCATGACCTGCCACGACGCGACGAAGAGGTCGGCGACGAACCGCACGATGAGCCAGGCCAGCCGGTGCGGGCGCAGGCGTCCCTCGAACTCGATCGAGGGGAGCGGGAAGGCATACGTCACGACGAGGCCCACGAGCACACCGTTGACGATGTTGCCCCACGTGACGCGGTCCCACAGCAGCACCCAGGAGAGGGCGATGGCGGCGATCGCCCTCGGCTGCAGCACGCGTCGTCTGCGGCGGGGTGCCTCCGGCTCCCGGGGCATCGTGGCCAGTCGGGTCTCGGTCATCGGCGTACGTCCTGGGGCAGCACGCTGGTGACGTAGGGGTCGCGGCGGGCGAGGTCGCTCGCCGCCCGCTGCGTGTAGGCGTAGAGCGGCCCGGCCACGACGGTGATGGACAGCCCGACGGCGGTCATGGCGGCGGTCGCACCCAGCATCGTGCGGGGCAGGGTGCGCGGCGCGGTGTCGACGACGACGGCGGTTGCGGGGTCGGTGGCCGGCTCGACGTCGAGAGTCCCGACCTGCAGGGCGGCTGCGGTCTCGGTCGCGTGCGGGGCGTCGGCGAGCGTGCGCCAGAACGCCTGGCTCCACACCTTCGCGAGGGCATAGAGGGTGAGCAGGCTGGTGACGATGCCGCCGACGACGAGCAGCCAGGCGAGCGGCGTGCCGAGGGCGATGCCTGCGTGGAGCAGTCCGATCTTGGCGAGGAAGCCCGACATCGGCGGGATGCCCGAGAGGTTCATCGCCGAGACGAAGAAGAGGATGGCGAGGACCGGGGAGGCCACGGCAAGCCCGCCCAGGCGGTCGAGCGACGTCGTGCCCCCGAGCCGCTCGACGAGCCCGGTGATGAGGAACAGCGCCGTCTGGATGGTGATGTGGTGCGCGACGTAGAAGATGGCCCCGGCGGTGCCCTCGGGGGTGGCGAGGGCGATGCCGAAGATCATGTAGCCGATGTGGCTGACGAGCGTGAACGACAGGATCCTCTTCAGTCCCGACTGCGACACCGCGCCGAGGATGCCGATCACCATGGTCAGCAGCGCCGCCCACATGAGCAGGCCCTGCAGCGGGGAGTCGGGGAAGAGCAGTGTCTGGACGCGGATGATCGCGTAGACGCCGACCTTGGTCAGCAGTCCGGCGAACACCGCCGTGACCGGTGCCGGCGCGGTGGGATAGCTGTCGGGCAGCCACGCCGACATCGGGAAGATTGCCGCCTTGATCGCGAACGCCGTGAGCAGGCAGAGCTGCAGCACGAGCGCCACGCCCGGGGCGAGGTCGCCGATGCGGATCGAGAGCTGGGCCAGGTTGACGGTGCCGGTGGCGGCATACACGGCGGCGATACCGACGAGGAAGAGCGCCGAGCTGAGCAGGCTGACGACGACGTAGGTCGTGCCGGCGTGGATGCGCGACGCGGTGCCGCCCACGGTGATGAGGACGTACGAGCTGAAGAGGAGGATCTCGAAGCCGACGAAGAGGTTGAACAGGTCGCCGGCGAGGAAGGCGTTGGAGACGCCCGCGGACAGCACGAGGTAGGTCGGGTGGAAGATCGTGAGCGGGGTCTCGCTCTCGTTCTCCTCGTCGGTGTCTGCCTGCCCCTGGCCGATGGCGAAGACGAGCACGAGCAGCGTGACGATGCCCGACACGAGCAGCATGAGGGCGCTGAGCCGGTCGGCGACGAGGGAGATGCCCAGCGGTTCCTGCCACGCACCGAGCCACAGCACCTGCGGGCCACGCACGTCGGTCTGCCACACGAGCACGCCGGCGACCGCGACGACCGCTGCGAGCACGGCGATGCTCACACTGCGCTGGAGGCGCGGGGAGCGTCGGAAGGCGAGCGTCAGGGCCGCACCGAGGAGGGGCAGCAGCACCGGAAGGGGCACCAGGTTGGGCACGGGGAAGTCGGTCATGTCGGCGCGCTCCCTCCGACGGGTTCGCCGGTGGGCTCGCCGGCCAGCTCGCCGGCCAGCTCGCCGGCCAGCTCGTCGGACGTCGTCGTCGAGGTCTCTGACGGGTCGTAGGTCGACGACGTCTGGTCCTCGAGGGCCAGCCGCTGGATGCGGGCGTCCTCGGCGTCGTCGGGCACGTCGTCGGTGCCCGAGATCTGCCAGAGCCGGTAGGAGAGGGCGAGGAGGAAGCCGATGGTGGCCAGCGAGATGACGATCGCGGTGAGCACCATGGCTTGCGGAAGCGGGTCGCTGATCGTGGACGGGTCCTCGTCGACGAACGGGGCGCGGCCCGCGCGGCCGCTGATGACGAGGTAGAGCACGGCCACCCCGTTGCCGATGAGCACCATGCCGAGCAGGACGCGCACGAGGCTGCGGTCGAGGGCCAGCGCCGTTCCGGTCGCCACGAGGAAGACGGTGACGAGCACGAGCGTCAGGTTGGGCTGGAGGGTGGACTCGATCAGGGCCGGCGCGAGGGTGGGTGCGGTCGCGGTCATGGGCGGGCCACCTCCGCGCCGTCTTCGGAGGAGTTGCCGGACGAGCTGCCGGAGGAGTCGTCGGCCGTGTCGCCCGACCCGCCGTCGGACTCCTCCTCGGCGATCTGCCGGTCGATGCCCGTGCCGAGGCTGCGCACGATGTCGAGCATCATCCCGACGACGATGAGGTAGACGCCGACGTCGAAGAAGAGCGAGGTGACGAGATGGACCTCGCCCCACGGGGGCAGCGTGAAGTCGACGGCCGTGGTCTCGAGGATCGTGCCGCCGAACGCGAGGGGAGCCAGGGCCGAGCCGACGGCGACGAGCAGGCCGAGGCCGACGAGGAGGCCGGCGTCGAACGGGGCCGCCTCGTCGAGCTCGTAACGGCCACCGGCGAGGTAGCGCACGACGAGCGCGAGCCCGGCGACGAGGCCGCCCGCGAAGCCGCCGCCCGGCTGGTTGTGGCCGGCGAAGAGCAGGAAGAGCGACGCGGCCAGCATGACGTGGAAGACGAGGCGGGTGACGACCTCGAAGATGACCGAGCGCTTCTCCTTGCGCATGGTGCGCCCGCCGTGCAGCCACGTGCCACGCGTCGGGTCGCTCGAGGGCAGTGCCTTGGCCGTGGCCCGCGAGAGCCGGGTGTTGCGGGTGCGCACGAAGATGAGGCTCGCGATGCCGGTCGCCGCCGCGACGAGCACCGAGACCTCGCCGAGGGTGTCCCAGGCGCGGATGTCGACGAGCGTCACGTTGACGATGTTCTTGCCGTGGCCGAACGCGTACGCCTCCGTGGGGAAGTCGACCGACACCGGGTCGGCCGTGCGCCCGCCCGACGCGACCAGCGCGATGAGACCGACCGAGGCGCCGACGGCGACGCCCAGGGCGATGCGCCAGGTGCGCGAGGGCGAGTGCGGGTGTCTCGTGAACTTCGTCGGGAGCCGGCGCAGGGCCAGCACGAAGACGACGAGCGACACGGTCTCGACGAGCATCTGCGTGATGGCGAGGTCGGGGGCGCCGTGGAGGATGAACAGGAGCGAGACGCCATAAGCTGTGGCGCCGACGAGCATGACGGCGGTGAGGCGGCGTCGCGTGACGAGCACGAGCACGGCAGCGGCCACCATGAAGACCCCGACGACGGCCTGACCGGGGTTGTCCCACAAGCGAACTGCCGGGAACGACCCGCGCGTCGCTGCAGCGACCCCGGGCAGGGACACGAAGACGATGAGGATCGCCGCGAGGTAGATGGGCAGCGAGCCGCGCTGGGTCACTGCTGTGGTCTCGACGGCGCCCCGGTCGACCCAGCGCAGCGTGTGCGCGAAACCGCGCTCGCCGTCGACGAGGGCGGGCACCCTCGCCTGCGCCCGCCCGACCAGGTCGCGCCGGCTGAACAGAAGGAGACCGACACCGATCGAGATCAGCGACAGCATGAGGGGCACCGTGACGCCGTGCCAGAGCGACAGCGGCGCCGGGGCCTCCCCGATGGGGAACGCGACGGCATACGGCATCAGCCAGGATGACTCGAGCGGCGAGAGCAGCCCGAGCAGCAGGCAACCGACGCCCAGCAGGAGGGGAGAGAGCACGAAGCCCGGGTGGGCGGCCTTCACCGGCGTGGGCTCGATGCCGGGCTTCGTCGCGAAGGCGCCCCAGAGGAAGCGCGCCGTGTAGGCGACGGTGAGCGCCGAGCCGGCGACGACCCCGGCGATCGCAAGCCAGCTCCACGGTGCCGGCAGGGGAGTCGACGTCTGGACGTCCTGCCACAGCGCCTCGAGCGCACTCTCCTTCGAGACGAACCCCGCGAGCGGGATGATGCCCGCCATCGACAGGGCCGCGAGGGTCGCCGGCACCGACACCGGCAGCAGGCGCCGGCCGACGCCGGACAGCTCGCGCAGGTCGCGGGTGCCCGTGCACTTGTCGACGACGCCGACGGTGAGGAAGAGCGTCGACTTGAAGAGGCCGTGCGCGATCACGAGGGCGAGCGCCGACAGGGCGGAGGTCTTGGTTCCGAGCCCGGCGATGGCGACGATGAAGCCGAGCTGGCTCACCGTGCCGTAGGCGAGGAGCAGCTTGATGTCGTGCTGGCGCAGGGCCCGCCAGCCGCCGACGAGCATCGTGAAGAGCCCGAGGCCGACCGTCAGCGCGTGCCAGGCCGGCGCCCCGGCGAAGGCCGGCGCGAGCAGGGCCACGAGGTAGATGCCGGCCTTGACCATCGCGGCGGCGTGGAGGTAGGCGCTCACGGGGGTGGGTGCGGCCATGGCCCCCGGCAGCCAGAAGTGGAACGGCACGAGCGCCGACTTCGACAGGGCCCCCACGAGCAGCATCACGAGCGCGGCCACGGTGACGCCGTCGAGCGCCGGCGGGTCGGCGACCAGCTCGCTGATGGAGTACGTGTGGTGCACGCCCAGGGCGATGATGCCGATGAGCATCGCCAGGCCGCCGAACGTCGTGACGATGAGCGCCTGCATCGCCGCGCGACGGTTCGTCGAGCTCGCCGGGTTGTGGCCGATCAGCAGGTAGGAGAAGACGGTCGTCAGCTCCCAGAAGACGTAGAGCACGAGCAGGTTGTCGGTGAGGACGAGCCCGAGCATGGCGCCGGCGAAGGCGGTGAACACCGACGTGAAGCGCCACAGGGTTGGGTCACGGTCGGAGAAGTACCACGTGCAGTAGAGCAGCACGAGCGCGCCGACGCCGGTGACGAGCAGCGCGAGCACCCATGACAACGTCGTGAGCCGGAAGTCGAGGTCGATGCCGAGGCCCGGAACCCACGAGATGCGTTGTGTCGGAAGGTTGCCCGCGCGAACATCACTCGAGACGGAGACGAGCCACCCGAAGGAGACGGCGGGAGCGACGGCGAGAACGGGGAAGGCCTTGGTGCGGAGCACTTTCGCGAGCCACGACGCGACGACGGCGGCAAGCAGGTGCAAGAGCAGCAGTTGCGCCACGGCGGCCCCTCGGTCGTCGGGTGTGCGGATCGGTCCACGTCAGGTCGTGGGCCCAATCCTATGTGCTGCGAACGGTCACGCCGACCACGGGCCGACCCGTCAGAACGTGACGAACGTGCCGCGGGCGAGGAAGAAGCCGTGCCGCGACCCGCTGTCGACGCAGGTGACGCCCGCCTCCTCGCTGAGGCAGGCGATCGGGTCGAGGGCGGCGGTGCGCGAGCCGTAGGGCAGCTTCGGCTCGCCACCGTCGCGGATCGTGTCGGAGTTGCAGACCGGTCGAGCTCCGGACGCCTGGAGCTCGATGCGGCCGATGTCCGTGGGGCCGCCCGGCGGGCAGATCGTCGGCAGGGGCGGACCGACCCGCCCCGAAGCGACCTCGCACGCGGCAAGGCCCTGTGCGCCGCCCAAGTGGCAGACGATGTTGCCGCTCGGGCTCTGGAAGCGGTCGGTCACGGACGCCGTGGCCGGGGCCGACTCGATGCGTGCACGAGCCTCGGCGTAGGAGTGCGGGGCGTTGCGCTGGCGCCCGACGGCGAGCGCGGTCGGGACGGCGGCCGTGGTCGGCTGGGCTGCGACCGTGGGCACGGACGTGGTCGCCGGCGCCGGAGCGGCCGTCGTCTTCGCGGGCGGGTCGACGAAGACCGTCACGGTCGGCCGGCTCGACGGGGCGTCTGTGCCGCACGCCGCGACGAGAGGGACGGACGTGAGCAGGACCGCGGACGCGACGAGGACGGCGCGTGACGGCATACGGCCCGGGCGGCGGATCGTGGACATGGCCCGGGAGTCTGGCACGGATGGGCGGGCCGGGGCAGATCGGCATCAAGGGGGTGACCTACCCTTGGGGCGTGTTCCGGCAGCTGTTCACCCCTCGCTGGGTCGGCATGCTCGCCGGCCTGGTGGTCGTCGTCGCCGCGTGCATCTTGCTCGGCATGTGGCAGCTCGGGGTCGCCCGCGACTCCGGCCGGCAGGACTCGGTTGCCGCCGCCGCGACGCTGGAGCGGGCGCCCCTGCAGCAGGTCACGGCAGCCTACAGCGACTTCCGTGCCGAGCTGTCCAACCGCCCCGTCACCGTCACCGGCACGTATGCCGCCGAGCGCACCCTGCTCGTCGTCGACCGTCGCCTGGGGGGCCGGGTCGGCTCGTGGGTGGTCACCCCCCTCGAGACCGACGGCGGCACCGTGCCGGTGCTCCGGGGCTTCGTCGACGGCACCCCCACCTCAGCGCCCAGCCCACCTGCGGGCGTCGTCACCGTGAGCGGCACCCTGGG
Source organism: Terrabacter sp. 05T424 (assembly GCF_056396225.1). Lineage (NCBI taxonomy): Bacteria > Bacillati > Actinomycetota > Actinomycetes > Micrococcales > Intrasporangiaceae > Terrabacter > Terrabacter sp. 05T424. The sequence goes on along the minus strand of NZ_JBFTLB010000004.1, from coordinate 184,167 downwards.
GCCCGGGGAGTCGCCCCGGCCGGGCGACCCGCTGCCGGCGCCACAGGTGCGCTCCATCGACCTCGCCACGCTCGTCAACGAGTGGCCCGGCGACCTCTACAACGTCGTCGTCCTCGCCTCGGCCGAGACGCCGGGCCCGTCCGCCGGCACCGACGTCTCGTCGACCGGTCTGACGCGTGTGCCACCCCCACCACTCGACGCCCCCCTCAACCTGCGCAACGCGGCGTACGCCGTCCAGTGGTGGATCTTCGGGATCTTCGCGATCTGGATGTGGTGGAAGATGTTCCGAGCAGAGCAGCAGGCGGAAGACCCCGCGGCTGCACCGAAAGACGCACCGAAAGAAGGCGCGACCACGTGAGCACGTACCCCCAGACCCTGGCCAAGCCGCAGCAGATCCGCGCGGCCCTGAGGATCTACCGCGTCCTCGCGACCGTCGCCGGCATCGCCTTGTTCGTGCTGCTTCTCGAGATGGTCATGAAGTACGTCTTCAAGCAGACCAACGTGCTGACGCAGTACTGGAGCCCCATCCACGGCGTCATCTACATGGCGTATGCCGCGTCGGTCGCCAACCTCGGCATCAAGTCGGCGTGGGGGATGGTTCGCATCGTCAAGAACCTGCTCGCGGGCTTCGTCCCGGTCGTGCCGTGGATCGCCGAGCGCCGCAACACGGTCGCCACCGAGGCCCTGCTCTCACGGGCCTACGCGGTGGGCGGATCCGAGCCCGTCTGAGCTGCGGCGCGGGCGTCTCGAGGACCGCCCAAATGGGTCTCCGAGCCCATTTCGGAGATATCGTCCGACGCCGAATCCCGTTGCGGTGCAGTGTCTTCCAGACAAATGGGATTCGCCTGCGAAGCCGATCTCGGGTGCCTAGATTTGAGGGACAGAGAACGACGGCCTCCACGTGAAGGAGGGCGAAATGACCTACAGCGGCACGGCAGCAGCTGACCTTCGGGGCGCGCAGGAGGCACCCCGGAGTGGCAGGCCCCGAAGCACCTCGCCGCCCCATCGGCGGGCGCGGCGCGACCGGCCCTCAGGGCGCGACCGGCCCGGCCGGACCTCGGCCCGAAACTCGCTGGTGGGCGCGGCCCCGCATCACAGCAGGCAGGCCCTCACGCTCGGTGCCTGCCTCCTTCTGCTCGGCGCCTCGGCGCGGGGCCCGGCAGGCATCGAGAGCCTCGCGGAGTCCACGGTGGCGCCGACGGTGCCGGTGCAGGCCGAGGGCATCGGCTCCCCGGTGCCACCGTCGAGTCTCCTGAGCCGGCTGCTGGAGGGGCCGTTCGGCGGGCGCGAGCTCGAGCGATCATTCATGACCGGCCTCGGCGCGGTCGCCACGGCCCCCGCGCTGCGCGCCGCCGCGACGGTTCCCCCCGGCGCCGTGCTCGTCGCACCCACGGCAACGCCCGGCACCCCGGCCTTCACGCATCCGCTCGACGGGAGCGCGACGTACTTCCCGCTCGTCCCGGGCACGCGCTTCACCTACGAGGGCACGGTCGCGGACGACGAGGGTGTCCACCGCCACGAGCTGGTCTTCGTCGTCACCGACCTCGTGAAGGAGGTCGACGGCCTGGACGCCCGGGTCATCCTCGACAGGGACTACAGCGACGGCGTCCTCACCGAGTCCGAGCTCGCCTTCTTCGCGCAGGACGACGCGGGCAACGTGTGGACCCGGGGGGAGTACCCGGAGGAGTACGAGGAGGGGACGTTCACGGGAGCGCCCAGCACGTGGATCACCGGGGTGCGTGGTGCCCGGGCCGGCATCCTCGTGCCGGGTGCGCCCGCCGTGGGCACGGCCCCGTTCGTCCAGGGTCGCGCCGCAGCGGTCGGCTTCTACGACGTCGGGCAGGTCGTGGCCGAGGGGAAGCGGGTCTGCATCCCCCTGGGGTGCTACTCCGGCGGGGTCGAGATCAGGGAGTCGGCCCCCAACGCACCCGACGACGGCGTCCAGCTCAAGTACTACGCGCCGCACGTCGGGGGAGTGCGCATCGCGGCCCAGGGCGGCGACTCCCGCGAGGTCATGGTGCTGAGGTCCCTCCGGCGGCTGGGGCCCGGTGACCTGCAGGCGGCGCGGGCTGCAGCGTTGCAGCTCGACCGGCACGCCTACGTCGTCTCCAAGGACTACCGGACGACGGGGCGCGCGCACGTGGGCGGCTGAGTCGGGCGGCCGATGCGCCCGACCCGGGCGCTCGGATCGGCTGGGTCGGGGGCGCCCCAGGTGCCCTCCGGACGGGCGTCCGGAGGGCACCTGCCGGGCCGATAGGCTGGCGCCCGTGAGCGAAGCGCACCCGACCGACCTGCAGAGCCACCCCGTCCTCGTCGTCGACTTCGGCGCGCAGTACGCCCAGCTGATCGCCCGACGGGTGCGCGAGGCACAGGTCTACAGCGAGGTCGTCCCGCACTCGATGAGCGTCACCGACATGCTCGCCAAGCAGCCGGCGGCCGTCATCCTCTCGGGCGGCCCGAGCTCGGTCTACGAGGAGGGCGCCCCCCGACTCGACCCGGCGCTGCTCGAGGCCGGCGTGCCCGTCTTCGGCATGTGCTACGGCTTCCAGTCCATGGCCCAGGCCCTCGGTGGCACCGTCGCGCGCACCGGCGCGCGCGAGTACGGCAAGACCGACGCCGCCATCAGCGACGTCGAGTCGACCCTCTTCGCGGGACAGCCGCCGAGCCAGACCGTCTGGATGTCGCACGGCGACTCCGTGAGCGCCGCGCCCGACGGCTTCGCCGTCACAGCGACCACCGCAGGTACGCCGGTGGCCGCGTTCGAGGACGACGAGCGGCGCCTCTACGGCGTGCAGTGGCACCCCGAGGTGCTGCACTCCGAGCAGGGTCAGCGCGTGCTCGAGAACTTCCTCTGGAAGGGCGCCCGCATCACGCCCGACTGGACCCCCGGCCACGTCGTCGACGACCTCGTCACGACGATCCGCGAGCAGGTCGGCGAGGACCGCGTGCTCTGCGCGCTCTCCGGCGGCGTCGACTCATCCGTCGCGGCGGCCTTGGTGCAGAAGGCGGTCGGTGACCAGCTGACGTGCGTCTTCGTCGACCACGGACTGCTCCGCGAGGGCGAGGCCGAGCAGGTCGAGACCGACTTCGTCGAGGCCACCGGCGTCGACCTCGTCGTCATCGACGCCCGGGAGCGCTTCGTCGAGGCGCTCGCCGGCGTCACCGACCCCGAGACCAAGCGCAAGATCATCGGCGAGCAGTTCATCCGAGTCTTCGAGCAGGCCGCTCGCGACATCGTGCACGACCGCGGCGACGAGGAGCACCCCGTCAAGTGGCTCGTCCAGGGCACGCTCTACCCCGACGTGGTCGAGTCCGGCGGCGGCGAGGGCGCCGCCAACATCAAGAGCCACCACAACGTCGGCGGCCTGCCCGATGACCTCCAGTTCTCGCTCATCGAGCCGCTGCGCACCCTGTTCAAGGACGAGGTGCGCCAGGTAGGCCTCGAGCTCGGGGTCCCCGAGGTCATCGTCTGGCGCCAGCCGTTCCCGGGCCCCGGCCTCGGCATCCGCATCATCGGCGCCGTCGACGCCGAGCGACTCGCGATCCTGCGCCGCGCCGACGCCATCGCCCGCGAGGAGCTGACGAAGGCCGGCCTCGACCGCGACATCTGGCAGTGCCCTGTCGTGCTGCTCGCTGACGTCCGCTCGGTCGGCGTCCAGGGCGACGGCCGCACCTACGGCCACCCCGTCGTGCTACGTCCCGTCGCGTCCGAGGACGCCATGACCGCCGACTGGGCGCGGGTGCCCTACGACGTCCTCGCGACCATCTCGACGCGCATCACCAACGAGGTCGAAGAGGTCAACCGGGTCGTGCTCGACGTCACGAGCAAGCCCCCGGGCACCATCGAGTGGGAGTGACCCCCGCCCCCTGAACCACTCCCGGACCATCGGGAACTGAGCACTCGACCTGGAACGCCCGTCGAGTGCACACTTCCCGACGCCCTCGAGCCCGGCCTCCCGTCGAGTGCACACTTCCCGACGCGCCGACCCCGTCGGGAACTGAGCACTCGACTCAGATCTCCCGTCGAGTGCACACTTTCCGACGCCCTCGAGGCCGGCCTCCGGTCGAGTGCGCACTTCCCGGCGCCCTCGAGCCCGGCATCCCGTCGAGTGCACACTTCCCGACGCGCTGACCCCGTCGGGAACTGAGCACTCGACCCAGATCTCCCGTCGAGTGCGCACTTTCCGGCGCCCTCGAGCCCGGCCTCCCGTCGAGTGCGCACTTCCCGACGCGCTGACCCCGTCGGGAACTGAGCACTCGACCTGGAACGCCCGTCGAGTGCGCACTTTCCGGCGCCCTCGAGCCCGGCCTCCCGTCGAGTGCGCACTTCCCGACGCGCCGACCCCGTCGGGAACTGAGCACTCGACTCAGAGCTCCCGTCGAGTGCACACTTTCTGACCCGCACGACCCCGTGGGGAAGTGGGCACTCGACGGGGAGGTGGGGTCGAGGAGGGCCATGCGGGGCTGCTGACGGAGTGACCGCCTGGCCCCAGCACCCCTCGATTTCGTCCCCTTTTGTCAATGGGTAGCACGTCGCGTGAGGCGCTCGCGGCCAAAAACGCACCCAATTTTCGGCGCGCTGCGCCACCGTTGCTGGCGCGTGCTGCCCTCGGCGCGGGCTCCCATCATGGACACACGTCCTTGAGGGGGGATCGTGATGAGGCGACCTGATGAACGTCTGACAATCAGGCTCTGTGGGGGTCTGGCGCTGAGCTGTGGTGGGGCCACGCTCGGTCCGCGACAGCTCGGCGGCGCGAAGGCACGGCAGGTCCTGCTCGCGCTCTGCCTGCACCACGGCGCCGGCGTCTCCAAGACGCGGCTCGTCGAGCTGCTCTGGGGAACCGCCGCTCCGCATGGTGCAATGGCAACGCTCGAGTCGTACGTGAGCCTCCTGCGCCGCCGCCTGGAGCTGCTGCTCGGCGACACCCCGAGCCCCGTCCGGACGATGCCCGGTGGCTACCTGCTCGACGTCGACCGCGTCGACCTCGACGTCCGGCGCTTCGAGCAGCTGGTGGCGCTCGCCCGTGATCCCGGCGCCGACGCCGCCGCAGCGCTCAGCCATTACGCCTCCGCCCTGGCCGCCGTGCAGGCTCCGCTCCTGCCCGAGGAGGACACGGTGTGGGCCACCGAAGCACGGCAGGCACACCACTCCGAGGTCCTGCGGACCACGGTCGATGCGGCCGAGCTGGCCCTGGCGACGGGCGCGCACGGACAGGCCGAGCGTTGGGCCGCCCAGGCGCTCCAGCGGGACCAGTTCTCGGAGTCGGCATGGTTCGTGCTCCTGAGGTCGTTCGAGCTGCGGGGCCAGCACGCTGACGGGCTGCGGGCCTACGAGTCCTGCCGGTCGCTCTTCGCGTCGGAGCTCGGTTGCCCGCCCGGAGCGCGGGTGCGTGAGGTGTTTCCTCGCCTGCTCGGCGCGACCGAGGGCCACCACGACGACCTCGACGAGCTGGTCGACGCCGTCTTCCGGCTCCACCTGGCCCTCGCCGCGGACCCGGCCCGTGAGGGTGTCGGCTCACCCCGCGGCCCGGAACACAACGGCACCGCGCCGTTGACCCGCGCGTTCGAGGACGACTCCTCCCGACTCAAGCACCTGCTCGACGACGTGACGAGGCAGCACCTCGGCATCCGCGTGTCGGCCTGACCGGCCGACCACACCACCAGCAGCACCACGAAGAGAAAGCACAAGGAGGACGGCAATGTTCAGTCAACTGGAAGGTGCGCGCAGGAGGCGCACCGCCGGCGGACCCGGTGAGGGGGGTGGCTCGCCCAGTCGACGCCGACTCCTTTCGGCCGTAGCCGCCATCGCTCTCGCCGGAGGCCTGGCACCGGTGGCGAGCAACGCCGCGAACGGTGCGGTGGCTCCGCTCGTCGCCCCGGCGATCAACCCGACGATCGCGTCGAGCACGCAGTTCGACATCACCGGGTTCATCCAGACGGCCACCGTCGACACGCCTGCAGACCCGCACTCCGGCGGGGTGCTCACCGTCAACGGCCACACGATCGTCATTCCCCGTGAGACCATCGTCATCCTGCCGGCCAGCGCGCTCACGTGGCAGGAGCTGTTCAGCCACGCACCCGCTCCGTACAAGGCGGCCGGGACGACCGGCATGGCGCTCGCCGACACGCCCAAGCCGCTGACGACGTACGAGGTGCACGTGGTCGGCAACCGCGTCATCCAGGGCGCCAACGACCGCTACATCGCGGGCATGGTCGACATCTCCCAGCAGGACCTCAACACCGGGGCCGGCTACGTCAACTTCATCGACTACACCACTGGCGAGATGGAGGTCGGCGGCAAGTCCGGCGTCGCAGGCACCGGCACCCGGGTGCGGATCAACGACCCGGCCGCCCCCGGCCTGACCCCGGCGACCGGCCGCTACGGACGTGCGGCCTCGCCGGACGACCGCTTCCAGGTCGACCAGGACAACCCGACGATCCTCGCCGAGACCGGCTTCCCGATGTGCATCCCGCGCTCGGCGCCGACCTCGACGAACGACGACGCGCTGTGCCCGCAGACCAACCGTCCCGTCTACACAGGCTCGGACACCTCGGGCATCACCCCGCAGCCGGCACTCCCGGCGCTCGGTGCGGCATACACGATGTTCCGGATGGACTCCCCGGCTGACGTCGACGCCAACAACTGCGCCCGCGGCACCTGTGCCGACCCGCGCAAGCAGGCGCCGTTCGAGATCGGTGACTACGTCACCTTCGCCGGCAACCTCATCCAGGACGGCGGCGCCAACGGTGGTCAGTACATCTCGGCCCACACGATCGTGGCGAGCCTCGGCATCTACACCCAGCCGGGCATCGACCCCGCCTATGTGTCGGTCGACGTGTCGCTCATCGGCACCGGCGGCCTCACGGTCTTCGGCGCGGGTGAGGCAGCTGTCCGCACCCGGTTCGAGGGCATGAGCACCGACGAGACCCGCCTGGTGCGTCTCTACGGCATCGACATCAACCCGGTCACTGGCACCACCACCGACCGCGAGTGGGGCACGATCATGCCCGACCCCGGTCCTCCCGGCGGTGCGGTGCGCGGACGCTGGCGGTTCCGGCCGCCGTGCACGGCGACGGTCGCGACGCAGAAGGCCTGCACGCCACCTGCCGGCGGTCAGTTCATCCCGCCCACCCGTGAGGTGCGTGCGGTCGTCGACGGCGACTCGCAGTTCCTGCCCGGCACGATCAAGGACAACCCGAACAGCCAGGTCCCCGGCACCCCGGGTGCACAGACCGCGGCCAACGGCATCTACTACGGCCAGTACCACGCCCCGATCGGCGAGTACATCTTCCCGGAGAACGTGCCTGGAACCCCCGTGCCCGAGAACAACTTCAACACGATCCCGTTCCTGGCTTACGGCGGCTACCAGTCGCTCACCGGCACCCAGGCCGGCGTGCTGAACCCGTGGCCGAGCGACGTGGCACCGCCCGCCGTCGTCTGCGCCACACCGACGATCAACGGCGCTCCGTACTCAGTGGCCAACGGCGGCAGCATCCAGCTGTCCGGCAGCATCCCCGCTGGGTCCTCGAGCCCCGTCACGATCCAGTGGACCGCTGGGACCACCGCAGGCGGCACCGACCTGGCAGGAGCCCTCACCGGCGCCAACACGACCACCCCGACGTTCAACGCGACGGGTCTGGCCGCAGGCACCTACCACCTGACGTTCACGGCATCGAACCCGTGCGGTGTGGCTTCGGCCGCCACGACGATCACCGTCGCGGCATCGCCCAAGCCGACCATCGCACCGATCCAGAACCAGACGGTGACGGCCGGCAACCTGGTCACCCTGACGGCCACGAGCAGCTCGCTGCCGCAGCCGACCTGGGTCTGGGCCAGGACGTCGGGCCCGGCGAGCCCTGTTCTCTCGCAGACGCCTTCGGCAACCACCGCCACCAACACGTCGCAGCTGAAGTTCACGCCCACCGTGGCGGGGACCTACACCTTCAGCGTCGTCGCGACGAACGCCAACGGGTCGTCGCCGGCCACGACGGTCACCGTGACCGTCACGGCTTCCGTGCCGACCAACATCACCCTGACGCCGGTCGAGTACCGCACGTCGAAGCAGCGGCTGGTCATCACCGCGACGTCGACCGACACGACCGTCAGCTCGATGCGGCTGCTGCCGTACCTGACGGAGTCGGGCACCACGTTCGACCCGGCGACGCTCGGGGCGGCCAACCTCACCGTGTCGCTCGCCGCACCCGGCTCGTTCACCGTCACGGCGGTCGGCGCCCCGGCACCCGCCTGCAACCTCGGTGGCGTCTACGCGACACCGTGCGCGCAGACACCGATCACGGTCAAGGCCCTCAACGCGGCCGGAGCGGTGATCGGGACGAGCCCGCCGTCGAGGCTCGACAAGATCAGGCAGTAGCCGCCTGACCAAGGTGGCTGCCGGGGCCCTCGGGCTCCGGCAGCCACCGGAGCGCTCGCCCTCGGGACGCAGCACACCGCGCCCGTCGGCCACCAGGACGTTGTCGTCGGGGTCTCACTCCCCCCCGGGGCCCCGACGGCAACCCAGCTCCACCCGACCGAGCCGGCCCTGCCGCAGTGTCGGGGTCCGTCCAGATCCGTGAGGGAGGCGCCGCGATGTCCGTTCCGAGCCTGGCGCGTCGCGCGCTGTTCGCCTCGACAGTGGGCGTCCTGGCGGGTGGCCTCCTCTCGGGCTGCGGCGGCGACGTCGTCGCCACGACCTCGGCGCCCGCCGCACGGACGGCCGCGCCCGCCACACCGCCCGCCGTGCCCGCGCCCGCCCAGGGCTCACCCGCCCCGGCACCACCGGCTGCGCACCAGCCGTCAGCTGCGACAGCTGATCCGGTGCCCGCGGGCGCCGAGAGCGTCGCGGTCGACAAGTGCTGGACCAACGCGACGGCCACCACCGGCGGCCAGCTGCTGGTCAGCGCCAGGAGCTCGGACCCCGCGGCCCACCTGCTCGCCTACCGGGCGGACGGGAAGCTCATCGGCGAGGTCCAGAACGGTCGCGGTCAACGCTACGGCGGCACCGTATTCGCTTGGCAGGCAACGGATCCCGTGACCGTGACCGTCCGCAGCAGCTCGGGCGGCAGCGTCACTGTGCCGACCACGCCGTGGCAGGCCGAGAACTGACGCAAGGCCACTGGACGAGGACGAACGTATGCCGCCTGGGGGGCCAGGCGGCATACGCAGTCTTCTCGGCAGGCCTCGGTCAGAGGCCGGTGGCGGCGATGTAGGTGCCCACGCGGCCGTTCGGGTTCACCAGCACCATGGGCATGTGGCAGTGCTTCGGCAGCCACACCATGCCGTCGAGCCGGGCGTCGCCCTCCTTGTCGAGGGGCGCCGTCATGGTCGTGCCGACGACCATGCCGTTGCAGACGACCGAGGCGCTGATCGAGGTGACCGTCGCAGTGCCGACGCCGGGGATAACGAGGCCCTCGACGCGCACGCGTACGCGCCCGTCCTGACGAACCCGGGCCATGCCCTCGTCGATGACCCACGGGGCACCACCCGGGTGGACGTTCATGGCGAGCACCGGCCCGTCGGGCATGCTGCCCTCGAGGTCGGCCCGCAGGATCGTGTGACCCGAGCGGTGGTGGCCGGAAGAGCCGTCGCTCGCCGAGGCCGCGGGTGCCACGAGGGTGGTGAGGCCGAGGACTGCGCCGGCGACGAGGGCGGCGGTGCGGGTCGGTCGCTTCATGTCGTGCTCCTTCTCCATTGAGGGATGCTCCCCAATGAACGACGCTCACCGGAGGTGGTCCGGTTCACGCCTTGGGCAGGTTTCGTGCGGCACCGGCGCGCGGGGCACGACCGGGGTGGGTCGAGGCGGGTCGGGGCCCGTCTAGGGTTGACCCCATGTGCGGAATCGCCGGACACCTGGGTGTCCACGCCGACGAGGCCCTGCTCGACCGACTGCTCGCGACGCATCCGGGGGCGGGCCCGGCGTCGACGGCGCACGACGAGGACGCGGGGCTGGCTGTTCGTCCTTCGCACGACGAGACCGGCCTCGCCCGGCTCGCCACGAGCAGCGGTGGCCGCTTCACGCTCGCGCTCGACGGCGAGCTCTACAACCGGTCCGAGCTGCGCGGCGACCTCGAGACGCTCGGCCACGACTTCGGCGTCGGCAGCGACGCAGAGGTGGTCCTCACCGCGTTCACCGAGTGGGGCACCGACGGCCTCGACCGCCTCGAGGGCGCCTTCGCGCTCGCCGTGTGGGACCGCGACACCCGCACCATGACGCTGGCCCGCGACCACTTCGGGGTGCGGCCCCTCTACGTCGCGGCTGCCGGGTCGGGCTGGCTCGTGTCGAGCGAGATCCGCGGCATCCTCGAGAGCGGCCACCACGAGCGCCGCCCCGACGACCGCACCATCTACCGCTACCTGCGCTTCCGGGTGCACGACGACGGACCCGCCACCTTCTTCGCGGGCATCGAGCGCGTCGGCGCCGGCGAGGTCGTCACGCTCGGGCCACAGGGTCTCGAGCGCCGCCCCTACACGCGGCTGCGTGAGGAGCTCGTCGAGCTCGCCCGCTCCGCGCGCCCCTACACCCCGGCGGCCGCGGCGGAGTTCCGGTCGCTGCTGACCGCTTCCGTACGCCGCCGGTCGGCTTCCACGGGCCGCGTCGGCACCGCGCTGTCGGGCGGCATCGACTCGGCGGCCATCGCCGCGCTCGTCGACGCGGTCGAGAACGAGGTGGGTGCCTCGGGCTCTTCGGGCGCTTCCGCCCCAGGGGACGTGCAGGACACGTGGTCGGCGGTCTACCCCGGCTCACGCATCGACGAGCAGGCGCAGGTCGACGCGGTCACCGCCGGTCTCGGCGCCCGCGTCGAGGCGCACCGCTTCGAACCGACCCCCTCCGAGTTCAAGAAGGACATGCGCGACCTCGTGCGCACCCAGGAGGAGCCCCTCGGGTCGACCGGTCCCTACACGCAGTTCCGCGTGCTGCAGGAGGCCGCGCAGCGCGACACCGTCGTGCTCGACGGACACGGTGGTGACGAGCTGCTCGGCGGGTTCGCGGCACACCACCTGATCCACCTGCGCGGGCTGCGGGGTCGCAGCGCCGCGCTCGCCGCCTCCGAGCTGGGCCGCTCGCTCGACGTGCTCGTGCGCCGTGGCCGTCCGCGCGTCGGCGACCGGCTGCGCGGCCGCAAGGCTGTCGCCGTCACCTCGCTCCTCGGCGCTGACTTCGCGCGCGCCCACTCCGGCGAGACCCACGACACCGAGCGCTCCGACCTGCGCAAGCGCCTCGTCGACGACCTCTTCGTCGACTCGCTGCCGGCGCGGCTGCGCGCCACCGACAGGAACGCCCGACGCTTCGGCGTGTCCGTGCGGCTCCCGTTCGTCGACCGCGAGCTCGCGCGCTTCGTCTTCGGACTCGGCGACGACGCCCTGATCAAGGACGGCCTCGGCAAGCGGGTGCTGCGCGACGCCATGCGGGGGCTGCTGCCCGACTCGGTGGTCGACCGCCGCGACAAGGTGGGCGCCACCACACCGCAAGCCGACTGGTTCATGCGCCTGAAGAACCACATCTACGGCGAGTTCCTCTCCGAGTCGTTCGCCAACCGGCCCTACTTCGACCAGACGGCCGTGCTCCACGCCTTCGAAGGGTGGATCAAGGGCACCAACTCCGTCGACTCGATGACCATCTGGCGCATCCTCAACGTCGAGCTGTGGCTCCAGGAGTTCTTCGACGAGCGCGAGCCCGAGGCCGCCGACGTCGCCCCGTCGGTCAAGACCGACTACGAGCCCAACGCCCGCAAGCAGCTCGACCTCGTCACCGCCGACGGCACGTCGGTGCGTCGCTACCCGCTGCGCACCGACCTGTACGCACGAGAGGACGACCTCCAGGCCAAGACTCTCGGCTACATCGACCGGTTCTTCTCTGGCCTGCTCGAGGCCGGCGACGAGCACGTCGCGGCGACGACGGGCCGCTGGTACTTCTTCATCTCCGAGAAGATCGTCGCGATCACCCAGGGTCGTTCCTTCTTCATCTGGGACATCAAGGTCGGCCGTCCGGCCCGAGTGCTGAGCCGCTACGTCACGCGCACCCCGGCCGGCATCGGGCTCGGGTCGCCGTTCACGATGCAGTTGGCGATCGAGGAGGCCGGGCTGCCGCGCGTCCTCTTCGCCTCGGCCGGCGGGGCGATCGGCAAGGTGCTCGGCAAGCGGGGCCTGTTCTACGACCTCGTCGGCGGCGACATCCGCGCCATCGACGGCCCCACCGAGTACTCCGTCTACCCGGCCAACGTGTCGGCCAAGCTTGGCCCAAAGGACCCCGACGAGGTCGCCGCGCGCCTGTCGGCGGCGATCCGCGAGCGGGTGCCTGCTGCCTACCGCGACAGCTTCGGCGGCACGGTCGTCATGGACGCCAACGACATCGGGCGCAACGTGCTCGGCAAGGACGCACCGGGCTCGAAGGAGCACTTCGAGCTGATGTTCGCCGACAACCCTCTCGGCCAGGGGTCGGAGCAGACCCCCATGGCGATCGTCTTCGAGCAGCCACAGCCCCCCGCTACCACCCCCTGACCCCGGCCGCCGCCCCTCAACCGTCGAGAGGCCACGATTTGCCGCCTCTCAACCGTCGAGAGGCCACGATTTGCCGCCTCTCAACCGTCGAGTGGCCACTATTGGCCGCCTCGCGTACGTCGAGTGGCCAACGTATGCCGCCTTGCTGAGGTCGAGGGGCCGCCGGGGACCGTCTCGGGTACGAGGGCGAACGCGCCTTCCTCCTCCTGACTGTTGTGCAGACGGCATACGGCGTAGAGGCCGTAGAGCAGGCGGCGCAGCTCGATCACGTCCTCCGGGGTGACGTGCGCCGCGTCGATGCCCTCGACGGGCCGGCGCAGGCGTGACACCTGGTGCTCGATCTCGGCGTGGGTGCGCCGCATCGTCGCGGTCGCGGGGGCGCCGAGTGCTCGTGCGACGAGCGGCGTGAGCTCCTCCTCGTCGGCGCGCTCGTGCGGGACCAGCTCCTGCTCGAGCCGGTCGATGAGGCGGCGCACCTGCTCGAGCCAGCTGGGGTCGCCGTGGCCGATGGTTCAGCGAGCCTTGCCGATGCGGACGAGCCGGCCGCCGACCAGACCCTCGAGGCCGTAGCCGTGCACCTCGCGCACCGCGGTCGGCAGCTCGAGGTCCAGCGCGCGGCTGCGGGCGGCCGTGACCAGGGCGCTCGCGAGGGGGTGCGGCGAGACCTGGTCGAGTGAAGCGGAGAGCCGCAGCACCTCCGCTGCTTCCGGACCCTCCGGCGCGACGACCACCGACGTCAGCTCGGGTCGTCCGCGGTCAGCGTGCCCGTCTTGTCGAAGAGCACCACCTTGCCGGCCGCCAGGGCCTCGAGCGCCGCTCCGCCCTTGACGACGACACCGATCCGCGACGCGCGAGAGAGCCCTGACATGAGGGCCACCGGAGCCGCGAGGAGCAGCGGGCAAGGGGTCGCCACGACCAGCACGGCGACGGCGCGCAGGGGCGCGCCGCCGAGGACCCACGCGAGGGCTGCCACGGCGAGGGTGAGCGGGACGAACAGCACTGCGAATCGGTCGGCCGTGCGTACGAACGGCGCGGACGAAGCCTGTGCCTGGCCCACGAGCCGCACCACGTTCGCGTACGTCGATGCCTCGGCGGTAGCGGTCGCGACGAGGTCGACCGGCGGCCCGGCAGCGACGATGCCGCTGCGGACGTCGTCACCGACCGGACGCTCCACCGGCATCGGCTCGCCGGTCAGCGCGGACTCGTCGAAGGTGCCCGGCGTGAGTAGGCGGCCGTTGACGGGCACGACCTCACCCGTCCCCACGACGAGGACGTCACCCGCAACCACCTCGTCGGCCCGTATGCCGTCGGCGTGGTCGCCCCGACGGCGCCGGGCCGTGCGCGGGGCCCGCTCGACGAGCAGCCGCAGCTCCCGGTCGGCGCGTGCCGCTGCGCGAGCCTCGAGCAGTCGACCGCTCGCGAGCATCAGGGTGATCATCGCTCCGGCGAACTCCTCACCGACCCACAGCGCTCCCGCGAGGGCCATGACGGCGATGACGTCGACGGTGGCGCGGTGCTCGGCGAGCGAACGAGCGGTCCACATGAGCGACAGGGCGAGCCCCAGCACCGTGGCCGAGACCCAGGTGGCGCGTGCGGCTGTGTCGGCGCCCGTGAGCGCCGCTGCCGCGCCGCCGGCGAGCAGCAGCGCCGACGCGACGAAGAAGACCGCCGGTGCGCGGTCACGCCACCTGGTCACACCTCCATCGTCCGCCGTCCCCGACCGGCCGGTCGACGTTCGGGACAGGCATCACAGCGATCTGCGACGGCATACGCCCCACCCCACAGGCCCCCGTCGAGTGCCCACTTTCCGACGCCGGGGCGGGCGTCGGGAACTGCGCACTCGACTGGTTCTTCCCGTCGAGTGCCCACTTTCCGACGCGGTGTGCGCGTCGGGAACTGCGCACTCGACTGGTCCCTTCCCGTCGAGTGCCCACTTTCCGACGCGGTGTGCGCGTCGGGAACTGCGCACTCGACTGGTTCTTCCCGTCGAGTGCCCACTTTCCGACCCGGGCGGGCGTCGGGAACTGCGCACTCGACTGGTTCTCCCGTCGAGTGCCCACTTTCCGACGCGGTGTGCGCGTCGGGAACTGCGCACTCGACTGGTCCTTCCGGTTGAGTGCCCACTTTCCGACCCGGGCGGACGTCGGGAACTGCGCACTCGACTGGTTCTTCCCGTCGAGTGCCCACTTTCCGACGCGGTGTGCGCGTCGGGAACTGCGCACTCGACTGGTCCCTTACCGTCGAGTGCCCACTTTCCGACGCGGTGTGCGCGTCGGGAACTGCGCACTCGACTGGTGGAGGTGGGTCAGGGGAGGTCGGCGAAGACGTCGCGGCGGATCGCCGAGCCGGCCGGCAGCGACCGGTCGACGAACCACTCCCGGCCGAAGACGAGGTCGTAGATCGGGCGGGGGATCCGCAGGAAGGCCGCGAGCGTGCGGTCGGCGCCTCCGTCGGCGCTCGCCTGCGAGGTGTGCGCCCGCATCGAGGCCCGCTTGGCCGCGATCTGGCGGCGCACACCAATGCGGTGGGTGATCTCGCTGCGCGCCGAGAAGGCCCGGTCGAAGCTCGACCGGTCGAACTCGGGCGGGAAGCGGTACACCTTGGCGGCAAGGTCGATGGCGCGGCAGATGGTGTCGCGCGGCACGGTCGCCTCGAGCACGCGCGGCGTGCCGGCGAGCTCGGCGGCACGCGCGCCGACGACGTGCACCTGCCTGTGGTCGGGGTGTCCGTAGCCGCCGTTGGGCTCGTAGCTGAGCAGGACGTCGACCTGCTCGTCGCGAAGGATCGTCGCGAGGCGTGCGGCGGCCTCCTCGACGTCGGCCCGCACGAACCGGGTGGCCCCGGGCGGGTCGGGTGCGACGTCCGGTCCGAGACCGCTGTCGGCGTAGCCGAGGTGCTCGACCCGGGCGACACCGAGCGCGCGTGCGCTCGCGCGCAGCTCGTCCATGCGGGTCGCGGCGAGGGCTCCGTCGCCGGTGAACTCGCTCGCGGCGAGGCCCAGCTCGCCGTCGGTGGCCACCACGACGATGACCCGGTGCCCCTCGGCCGCGGCGCGGGCCATCGTGCCCGACGTCAGCAGTGCCTCGTCGTCGGGGTGCGCATGGAAGGCGAGCAGGGTGTGGGGCACAGTCACCCATCCTGACGCATGACACAGTGTTCCCCGTGAAGGTGGCCCTCCTGTCCGACTGCTACCTGCCCCGGCTGGGCGGGATCGAGGTGCAGACCCACGACCTCGCGCGTCACCTGCTGGCGGCCGGGCACGAGGTGGAGGTCTTCACCGCGACCCGCGGCGCCGCGGGCGAGATGCACGGCGCCGTGACCGTCGTCGACGGCGTCCCCGTGCACCGCCTCGCGGCCCGTCTGCCGTGGGAGCTGCCGGTCAACCCGTGGGCGCCTCCCGAGCTGCGGCGACGTCTGGGCGACGGCGGGTTCGACGTCGCCCACGTGCAGACCGGGGTCGTCTCGCCCTTCGCGTGGGACTCCACACGAGTCACGGTCGGCCTCGGGCTGCCCACGGCGATGACGTGGCACTGCATGTTGGCCGGTGTGGCTCCCGTCTTCGACCTCGCCCGCTTCGTGCGCCGGTGGGCTTCGCGCGGCGTCGCCATGTCGGCGGTGTCCGACGTGGCCGCGCAGCCGTTGCGCCGGCTCGTCGGGCCGAAGCGTTCGGTCGGCGTGCTGCCCAACGGCATCGACGTCGCGCGGTGGGCCACCACTCCCGCACAGCGCGCGCCGGGGCCGCTGCGACTCGTCACCGCGATGCGTCTCGCGGCCCGCAAGCGACCGGCTGCGCTCGTCGAGCTCGTCGCCGAGGCGGAGCGCCACGCCGGCGCCGGTTCGGTCTCGCTGACCGTCCTGGGGGACGGGCCCGACCGCCGCAAGGTCGAGTCACTCGTGCGTCGGCGCGGACTCGACTGGGTCTCGCTGCCGGGCCGGGTCTCCCGCGACGAGCTCCGCGAGAGGTATGCCGCCTCGGACGTCTACCTGTCGCCGGCCCGTCTCGAGTCGTTCGGGATCGCTGCCCTCGAAGCGCGCACGGTAGGCCTGCCCGTGATCGGTCGATCCGGTTCTGGCGTCGGTGAGTTCGTTACCAACGGCGTGAACGGCCTTGTGGTTTCGAGCGACTCACAGATGGCCGGGGCGATCGCCAACCTGGCCAAGGCGCCCGACGAAGTCGCCCGGATGCGGGCATGGAACGTCGCCAACCCGCCCGCGCAGGACTGGTCCCGGGTCGCCGCCATGGCCGTCGCGGAGTACGAGCGGGCCGTCGGCCTGGTCCGCCGATGAGGACCAACCAGCCGGGAGGCATCCGCGTCGTCGCGGTCGGCGACGACCACGCGCGGCTCGGCGAGGCGCGGCTCGGCCACGGCGAGCATCCCGAGGTCGTCCTCGGCGACCTCGGCTGGGCACTGGGCGCACCGTCGTCGGCCACCGTGCACGATGACGGCGCCCTGGAGCTCGCGTTCCGCGTGAGCCCGCTGGACGGCATACGCCCTCGGTCGGAGGCGGTGCCTCGCGATGCCGGCGTGGGCGCCGACGAGGTGGGTGAGCCCTACCAGCGGGTGGCCGCATATGCCGTGGTGACGAGCGCCCGCGGGCTGCTGCTCACCCAGTTCAACACCCAGACCCATGTCGCGGGGCGGTGGGGCCTGCCCGGGGGTGGCCTCGACGAGGGGGAGTCTCCTGTCGACGGCGTCCATCGCGAGGTGTGGGAGGAGACCGGTCAGCGGATCGAGCTGGGCGCTCTCGTCGCCGTGCAGTCGGACCACTGGGTCGGGCGCGCCCCCGGCGGTGGGCTCGAGGACTTCCATGCCGTGCGGATCGTCTACGCCGCAACGTGTCCCGAGCCCGGCGAGGTCGTCATCCACGACGTCGGTGGCACGACGTCGGATGCCCGGTGGGTGCCGTTCGACGAGCTGGACGACTACCCGCTGACCTCGTCGTGGCGCCGGCTCGCTGCGCTCGTCGACCTGCGCCAGCCCCGCGCGGCCGGCCGGTACGACGCTCCGTAGGATGACGGCCATGGACTTCGTGTACAACCTCCTCGTCGCCCTGCACCTGCTCGGCATGGCCGCCGTCGTCGGCGGCTGGATCGCCGTGCGCTCGGGCCGAACGGTCACCGCGCCGATCGTGTGGGGAGCCCGCGCCCAGATCATCACGGGCCTGGCGCTCGTCGGCATCGCGTCGGCGATCAAGGACGACAGCCACGAGGTCAACAACGCGAAGATCGCGGTCAAGCTCGTCATCGCCCTCGGCGTCGTCGCAGCGGCCGAGATCGGCGCCGCTCGGGCGCGCAAGGGTCGCGACACCGGCCCGCTGCTCGACATTGCGGGCGGAGCTGCCGTTACCAACGTGCTCGTCGCAGCCCTCTGGTGACCCGACGACGCCACGAGGGTTGCTGAGATGCGCTGGAACGCAAGCGTTCTCGCCGGCCTGCTCATCGGGCTCGTGTGGCTCACGCTCGGGCTCGTGCTCGTGGTGGTCGGCCGTCGCCGCGCTCGGGAGTCCCGCGCCGAGGGCGCCGGCAACGTCGGGGTGATCGGCTGGTTCCTGCTCGCCGTGGGTGGCCTGACCTGGTTCGCCACGCTGCTGCTGGCCGTCGTGCCGGGCGGCCCCTGACCTGCCGGCATCCTGCCGCCATCTCCGCCATCTCCGCCATCTCCGCCATCTCCGCCATCTGCCGCCATCTGCCGCCATTGGGTCGGAGTCATGCCGCGCAACTCGTCAGCTCACGGTGAAGCGGGCGCCGAGGGCGATGAGAGGCGGCACGGCATCCGAGGTGAGGAACTGCGAGACCCGGCGGACGAGGCCCGTCTCGACGTCCCACGCCATGATCCACGTGTCGCCGGGAGCGGTCGAGAGGTAGACGAGCTCACCGCGAACGGTCCACCCCAGCACCGAGCAGCAGTCGGCGGATCGAGGCTGCTCCTCCCCGAAGACGAGCATCCGGTCTCGGCCCAGGCTGTTGGTCGCCACGATGACCCGTCGGGGTGAAACGGCCTCGATGTCGCGGGCGTCACCTGCAGCCAGTCGGAAGACCGACGCGTACTGACTCGCGTTGGACAGCGTGTCGCCGACCGGGCTTGTGCGCGGCCAGGCGACGGCGAGCGGGTGCGTGCCGGGGTCGGGGGAGTGCTCGTCGAGCACGGTGCGCCCCGCCTCGACGCGGAACTCGCGGACACCGGGTCGCCGCGGTGGTTCGGGTGCCGGCCAGACCGGTGAGAGCCCGGGCGACCACAGTCCCTCTGCCGAGCCGGCCAGCAGGTGGTTGCCGCGCCAGGCCGCCCACTCGAGCGTGCGAGACGGGATGGCGACGGCGCTCACCCGGCGCGTCTGCATGTCGAAAACCATGACCTTCCCCGGCTGGGCGAACGCGAGAGTCGTCTTGTCTCCCGAGAAGGCCCAGACCCCGAGGGGCGGGTGGGGGACGCCCGACGCCGGGTGCACGTCCGTCAGCTCGACCGTGTCGAGGGTGAGCAGCTCGCCGTCGCCGTAGAGCAGCACCGGCGCCCAGCGACCCGGCGCCCGTCGCTCGAGGTAGACGGCGTCGCCGAACGCGCCGAGGCCGTCCGAAGGAGGTCCGCTCGCGAGCTGGTGCTCACGGTGGGGATCGATGACCGCGGGCAGGCCGAGCGAGAGCACCGGCTGGCCGGACTCCGTGCCCGCGGTGGGCGCGACCACGTACCTCAGACCGCTCGCGGTGGTGTGCCAGGTCGCCTCGTCGAGCAGAGGCACCTGGGTGAGGCTCACCGGCGACGGTGCCCGGGTCGTGACGACCACCGGATCACGACCGGCAAGGGTCGCGCCGCCGACGACGAGAGCGGCCGCGGCGACGGCGGAGGCTGCCCGACGCCGCGTCGTCGTGCGGTGCAGCAGCGCGTCGTGCCAGGCGCGGTCCGCGAGGTCGACCTCCCGGATGTTCGAGCCGGCGGCTTCCAGGGCTGCGGTGACATCCTCGTCCGTCAGCGGGCGAGCTGCGTCGGTCGCGAGGCTCGCGCGTGCGAGCCGCTCGTCGCGGCGCACCTTCTCGGGCGAGACGCCGACCAGCTCGGCCGTGTCGTCGAGCGACCGCCCGACGTACCACCGCAGGACGAGCACCGCGCGCTGCCGTGGGGTGAGGCGGCGCAGTCGCAGCGGCAGGTCGCGGGAGAGGGCCCCCGCGTGCGCGTCTCCCACCGCCGCGAACAGGGCGGACCGGTGTATGCGGCCCCGGACGTACGCGTCGGGGTCGCCGTCACGCACGTGGTGCCAGTGCAGGGCCAGGCGCGTCAGCGCCGAGAGGACGTGCTGTTCGGCGCGCTTCCGGTCACCGTCGACGAGAGCGGCCGCGCGGAGCAGTCGCAGCTGCCGGGCCCGCACCCAGGCGGCGAAGTCGGCGTCGATCTCGCGCATGCGCCCTCCTCCCTCAAGGATGGACGCTCCGCGCCCGTGGCGACAGGCCCGGCGTTCCCCTGCCGGCTCCCTGCGGTCGAGGTGATTCCTCGCGACCCGGCGCGGCGGCATACCTCGACGCCGCCCGCGCTCCAGCGGATCGAGGTGGTCCCTCGCGACCCGGCGCGACGGCATACCTCGTCTGGGGCCAGGGTCGCGTCAGCGACGGGTGAGTGAAGCGTCAGCTGCGGGTGAGCGAAGCGTCAGCTGCGCTCGTGCGCGAGCTCGCCACCGACCCACGTCTGGAGCACCACCGTGTCGCGGATCTCGGCCGGCGCCGACTCCTCCAGCGCCCAGATGTCGCGGTCGATCGCCACCAGGTCGGCGAGCTGGCCCGGCACGAGTCGCCCGATGTCGGTGCGCCCGACCGACTCGTGCGCCACCACGGTGTGCGCGTGCACGGCCTCGGTCAGGGAGATGCGCTCGTCGGGCCGCCAGCCTCCCTCGGGGTGGCCGTCTGCGCGTTGGCGGGTGACGGCCGCGTGCAGCCCGAAGAAGGGGTTCGGGTCCTCGACCGGGGCGTCCGAGCCGAAGGCGACCCGCACTCCGGCGTCGAGGAAGCTGCGCCAGGCGTACGACGCGAGACGCCGCGGCCCGATGATCTCGTCGGCCAGCTCGAGGTCGGCGGTGCAGTGGCTGGGCTGCATCGAGGCCACGACGTCGAGCGCGCGGAAGCGGGGGATGTCGACGGGCAGCACGTGCTGGGCGTGCTCGATGCGAAGCAGCCGGTCGAGCCCCTCGGCGCGCACGGCCTGGAACGAGTCGAGCACGAGACGGTTCGCCTCGTCGCCGATGGCGTGCGTGACGACGTCGAGGCCCGAGCGGGCCGCGAGCAGCGTGCGCTCGAGCAGCACGTCGTAGGGCATGGCGGCGATGCCGCAGCCCTCGTGACCGATGAACGGCTCGGTCATGTGCGCCGTGTGCGAGCCGAGGGCGCCGTCGCTGAAGAACTTGACCGGCCCGACCCGGAACACCTCGTCGCCCTGGCCCGACCGCCGCCCCTCCGCGATCGCCAGCTCGAGGTCGGGGTCGCGGGTGCACTTGGTCACGCGCGCCCGCAAGGCGCCGTCGGCGTGCAGGTCGGCGTACGCGGCTCGGGCGTCCTCGCCGTCGATGTCGGTGATGCTCGTGAGGCCGACCGACAGCAGCCACTCCTGGCAGCGCTCGAGCCACGGCCGCAGCGGTGTCTCCTCGCGGGGGATCGCGTCGAGCAGCTCCTGGGCCGACTCGCGCAGGATGCCGGTGGGCGCGCCGGACGCGTCGCGCACGATCTCGCCACCGACAGGGTCGGGGGTGTCGCGGGTGATGCCGGCTCGTTGCAGCGCAAGGGAGTTCGCCCAGATCGTGTGCCCGTCGACGCTCGCGAGTGCGGCGACCCGGTCGCCCGTCACGGTGTCGAGGGAGTGCCGGTCGGGCTGGACCGGAACGGCCCAGCGGTTGTGGTTCCAGCGTCCGCTGTGCAGCCACTCGCCGGCGGGCAGGCCGGCCGCATGGACGCGGACGAGCTCGAGCGTCTCGTCGAGCGAACGCGCCTCGCGCAGGTCGACCGACGACAGGTCGCGCGAGAGCCACGCGGTGTGGATGTGCGCGTCGTGCAGGCCCGGCATGACGACGGCCCCGGGCAGGTCGACGGTCGTGGTCGCACGGCCCGCACCGGCGGTCTCGAGGGCGTCGGCACCGATTGCCACGACGCGGCCGTCCTCGACCAGCAGCGCGTCGGTCCAAGGGGATTCGGTGTCGCCGGTCCAGATGCGGTCGTGCCGGAAAAGAGTGCGGCTCATGCCCCGGGCACCAGGACGAGCTTGCCCGTGGTCTGTCGTCCCTCGAGCGCCTCGTAGGCCGCGGCCGCCTCGGCGAGGGGGTAGCGCCCGCCGATCTCGACCTTGAGGGAGCCGTCGGCCACGGCGCCGAGCACCTCGCGCGCACGCCATTCGTACTCGGACCGCTCGGCCACGTAGTCTCCGAGCTTGGGGCGGGTGAGGAACAGGGAGCCAGCCGCGTTGAGGCGCTGGATGTCGAACGAAGGGACCTGCCCGCTCGCACCGCCGAAGAGCACCATGGTGCCCCGGGGCCGAAGGGAGGCGAGGGACGCGTCGAACGTCGACTTGCCGACGCCGTCGTAGGCCACGTCGACACCGCGCCCGGCGGCGTCGCGGACGGCTGCCGCCAGGTCATCCGGGGAGGCGAAGGTTGAGTAGTCGATGAGGTGCTGGGCGCCGAGCGTCCTTGCGATCTCGAGCTTTTCGTGGGACCCGGCGGTCGCGACGACGGTCGCGCCCTTGGCCGTGATCATCTGCACGAGCAGCTGCCCGACCCCGCCCGCCGCGGCGTGCACGAGGGCCACGTCACCCGCCTTGACGGCATACGTAGTCGTGACGAGGTAGTGGGCGGTGAGGCCCTGGAGCATGGCGGCGCAGGCGACCTCCAGCTCGACGCCGTCAGGCACCCTGACGACCAGGTTCGCGGGCTTGTTGACGACCGTGGACTCGCTGCCGAGGGACTGGCACCACGCGACGCGGTCGCCGACGGCGAGGCCGCTCACGTCGGGTCCGACGGCCGTCACCGTTCCGGCGCCCTCGTCGCCGAGCACGAACGGCGTCGCGACGGGGTAGATGCCTTGGCGCTTGTAGACGTCGATGAAGTTGACGCCGGCCGCCGCGACCTCGACCTGCACCTCGCCGGGGGCGGGGTCGGGGACGTCGTGGGTGCGCACCTGCAGGACGCTGCGGTCGCCGGGCTCGGAGACGAAGACGCTGGTCGCTCGGGTCATGCACGCCACCCTACGACCGCCTGTTCAGCTCTCGGCGAGCTGGTCCAGCGCCTTTCCGTCGACCCGGAAGGTGGTCCAGCCGTCGAGCGCCCGGGCGCCGCGGGAACGGTAGAACTCGATCGAGGGAGTGTTCCAGTCGAGCACCGCCCACTCGAGACGGGTCCAGCCGTTCTCGACGCACAGCTCGGCGAGCCGGGCGAGCAGCGCCTGCCCCATGCCGCTGCCGCGATGGTCGGGCTGGACGAAGAGGTCCTCGAGCCAGATGCCGGCCTCGCCCGTCCACGTGGAGAAGCTGCGGAACCACAGCGCCATGCCGACCACAGCGCCATCGCGCACCCCGACGAGGGCGTATGCCGTCGGGTCGCCCTGGGCGGGGAACAGGGCGGCCTCGAACTGGGCGGGGGTCGCGGTCGCCGCGTCGGGCTCCTTCTCGTAGTCCGCCAGCGCCCGCACGAGGCGGAGCAGGTCGGGCACGTCGGCGGCCGTCGCGGGGCGGATCTCGAAGTCGCTCACCACGCCCATCCTGCCCGGTCGCAGGGGGCTTGCGCCGGGCCCGTCCACAGCGACCCGCGAAGCCGTGTGACCACGGTGCGGTGGTCGGGCGGTGTGGGCGGTCCGACGTAGGCTGGGACCATCATGAGCACGCTCTTCGACGACCTCCCCATCCCCGGTTTCGAGCACGGTCAGGGCGCGCCCTCCGGCGGGTCCGCGCGGCCGCGGCGCGGTGGTGACGTCACCGATCAGGGCGTCCCGACGTGGGCCGAGGCCGCGGCCCGTGGTGGCGTCGAGGTGGCGCGCGAGGCGCCGGCCGACCTCGACCCGGCGGTGCTGCTCGAGGGCCTCAACCCGCAGCAGCGAGAGGCCGTCGTGCACGAGGGCACCCCGCTGCTCATCGTCGCCGGTGCTGGCTCCGGCAAGACGCGCGTGCTGACGCACCGCATCGCATGGCTGCTCGGCGAGCGGCACGCCCAGCCGGGGCAGATCCTCGCCATCACGTTCACCAACAAGGCCGCCGCCGAGATGCGCGAGCGCGTCGAAGCACTGGTCGGGCCGCGTGCTCGCGCGATGTGGGTCATGACCTTCCACTCGGCGTGCGTGCGCATCCTGCGTCGCGAGGCCGCGAAGGTCGGCATGAAGTCGACGTTCTCGATCTATGACGCCGCCGACAGCCAGCGGCTGATGAGCCTCGTGCTGCGCGACCTCGACCTCGACCCGAAGCGCTACCCGCCGCGCGGGTTCTCGGCGCAGGTGAGCAACCTCAAGAACGAGCTCATCGATGAGGAGACCTACGCGGGTCAGGTCACCGAGGGCAACCACTACGAGCGCACCGTCTCCGACGCGTACACGCAGTACCAACGCCGCCTGCGCCAGGCCAACGCCCTCGACTTCGACGACATCATCATGATGACCGTCAACATCCTGCAGGCCTTTCCCGACGTCGCCGAGTACTACCGCCGCCGGTTCCGTCACGTGCTCGTCGACGAGTACCAGGACACCAACCAGGCGCAGTACCAGCTCATCAAGGAGCTCGTCGGCGAGGTCAAGGGCCCCGAGGGCGCGTATGCCGTGCCGCCGGCCGAGCTGTGCGTGGTCGGCGACTCCGACCAGTCGATCTACGCCTTCCGTGGCGCGACCATCCGCAACATCCTCGAGTTCGAGAACGACTACCCCGACGCCCGCACGATCCTGCTCGAGCAGAACTACCGCTCGACGCAGCGCATCCTGCGTGCCGCCAACTCGGTCATCGCCCGCAACGAGGGGCGTCGGGCCAAGAACCTCTGGACCGACTCCGGCGACGGCGCGATGATCACCGGCTACGTCGCCGACAACGAGCACGACGAGGCGGCCTTCGTCGCCAAGGAGATCGACGACCTCGCCGACAAGGGCGTCAAGCCCGGTGACGTGGCGGTCTTCTACCGCACCAACGCCCAGAGCCGTGCCATCGAGGAGATCCTCGTGCGGGTCGGGCTGCCCTACAAGGTGGTCGGCGGCACACGCTTCTACGAGCGGCGAGAGGTCAAGGACGCCCTCGCCTACCTCCGCGTCGTCTCCAACCCCACTGACACCGTCAACCTGAGGCGCATCCTCAACACCCCCAAGCGTGGCATCGGTGACCGGGCCGAGGCGTGCGTCGCGGCGCTCGCCGAGCGCGAGCGCATCCCGTTCGTCGCGGCACTCGGTCGCGCCGCCGACGCGCCGGGCATCGCCACGCGCTCGGTTGCGGCGATCGAGGGCTTCACCGCCCTGCTCGAGAAGCTCCGGACCTCTTACGAGGCCGACGACAGCGTGGCGGCCCTGCTCGAGATGACGCTCGAGCAGAGCGGCTACCTCGCCGAGCTGCGCGCGAGCCGCGACCCCCAGGACGAGACGCGCGTCGAGAACCTCGCCGAGCTCGTCGCCGTCGCGCAGGAGTACGACGACCGCCGCGCCACCGAGCTCGCCGAGTCGGGTGGTGAGCTGGCGCCCGGCGTCGAGCCGGAGGACATCGGCCCGGCCGGCGCTCTCGAGGAGTTCCTCGAGCAGGTCTCGCTCGTCGCCGACGCCGACGAGATCCCCGACGAGCCCGAGGCCAAGGCGCAGGGCGTCGTCACGCTCATGACGTTGCACACGGCCAAGGGGCTCGAGTTCCCCGTCGTCTTCCTCACCGGCATGGAGGACGGCACGTTCCCGCACATGCGCGCCCTCGGCGACCCGAAGGAGCTCGAGGAGGAGCGGCGCCTTGCCTACGTCGGCATCACCCGGGCGCGCGAGCGGCTCTACCTCTCGCGCGCCGCGGTCCGGTCGGCCTGGGGTGCGCCTCAGTACAACCCGCCGTCACGCTTCCTCGACGAGATCCCCGGCGACCTGCTCGACTGGCAGCGCCTGGGCCCGTCGTTCAGCGGCGCCAGGGGATCCGACCGCCCGGCGGTGGCGACGCTCGCCGCTCGCCCGGGTGTGCGTAGCGCCGGCAAGCGCCCGGTCATCGCACTGCAGTCGGGCGACCGCGTCAGCCACGACGCGTTCGGGCTCGGCACCGTGGTGCGCGTCGAGGGCGACGGCGACAAGTCGATGGCGCACGTCGACTTCGGCGCCGACACGGGCACCAAGCGCCTGCTCCTGCGCTACGCGCCGCTCGTCAAGCTCTGACCCCACTCACCCCGCAGTCGAGTGCCCACTTTCCGACGGCCTCAGTCCGGGGACGGGGCCGTCCGGCTGAAGCGCATGAGTCGAGTGCCCACTTCCGACGGGGCCGGTCCTGGGCCGCGGCTCTCGGCGGCTCCCGTGTGAGTCGAGTGCCCACTTTCCGACGGGCCTCTGGCGTCTGGAACTGAGCACTCGACTTGTGGGGTGGCTCGAGTGCTCAATTCTCCACGCGTCTGGGCGTCGGAAAGTGGGCACTCGACTGGTGGGGGAGATGCGACGAGGCCCGCCCCACGGAAGGGGACGGGCCTCGCGATGCGCGTTGCGACCTGGGTCAGAGGTTGATGCCGTGGGCCGAGAGCCAGGTGCGGGGAGCGACGGCCGCGCCGTCGCCGGGGTGGATCTCGAGGTGCACGTGCGGCCCCGTCGAGTTGCCCGTGCTGCCGCTGTAGGCGACCTTCTGGCCCGGGGCGACCTCGTCGCCGACCGAGACGAGAAGGCGGCTGTTGTGCGCCATCCAGGAGACGGTGCCGTCCCAGTATCGGATCTTGACGAAGTTGCCGTAGCCCTCGTTGGACCAGCCGGCGAAGATGACCGTGCCGCTCGAGAGGGCGTGGACGGGGGTGCCGACGGCACACGCGAGGTCCTGGGCCGGGTGCATCTTGCCCCAGCGCCAGCCGAAGCCGGAGGTCAGCGTGTAGCCGGACACGGGGGAGACCCAGCGGTGTGCGGTTGCGCGCGCACGCTCGGCCGCGTCTCGCTTCGCCTTGGCTGCAGCGGCGGCCTGCGCCTCGGCGGCTGCAGCCTGGGCGGCGGCGGACTTTTCGGCGGTTGCCTGCGCCTGGGCGGCCGCGCCGGAGGCGGAGGCGGTCGCATTGACGATGAGGTTCTTGGCGTCGCGGGCCATGTCACGGGACGAGCGCGCACCGGCACGGTTGGCGGTGGCCGCGGCAAGGGCGTCCGGGTCGGCCGTGAGGCCGAGCCCCGCAACCGAGTTGGAGACGTTCTTCATGGCCGCGGCCTCGGGGCTCAGCTCGCTGGCGCCGGCGTCGCGGACGATGAAACCTCCGGCGACGGTCGAGCTGAGCAGAGCAACGGGGACGACGAACTGTCGACCCCGTGATGGCTTGGCGGCCGGCCGATGACGGCCGGTGTAATTGCTTTTGGGCACGAAGAACTTACCTATCGGTCACAGATTGCGAGCCGCCAGACTAACGTGACCGTTTCGTTATGCGAAATCGAGCCGCGTCCTGGAGGGACGTCTCGCGCCGCGGTGGAGGGTCGCGACTGGGCTCGACATTAGGGCATTTGTCTCGGCGTCAAAAGGTTTTGCACAGGCCGATCTGTCCGAATTTGTCGGCGAGGGCCGTGCCTGGCGGAAGATTCACCGTGGCTTGACGACTCGCGACGAATGACCGCCACCCGCCGCCGTGCCCGTGCTAGAGCGGCGGCTCTCGAGGGAGCTCACGCCCGGGGTGACCGTGGCGCCCGACGTGTCGAGGTGTGCGAGCGCGGTCGAGATCCCGTGCACGACGCTGCTCGTGATGGGCAGGCTCATGTGGCCGACGCCGTGCAGGCCGACGTTGTGGACGTTGAGGTCGTCGTGGTGCAGGGCGGCATTGCGCTGGGGCACGACGACCTGGTCGAGGTCGGACCAGTAGACAAGGAAGCGCGTCTGGCAGTCCTTCACCGGACCGGCGAGCTCCTTCATCAGCGGGCTCCCGGGCCGCAGCTGCCGGGTCAGGCCGTTGTTCCAGCTGAACGCGAGGTAGCTGCCCTGGTGAGGCGTGCCCAGGGTGACGAGCGTGTGCACGTGGGCGTCGCCGCCGAGCCGGGTCACGTAGTAGCGCGCGATCAGCCCTCCCATCGAGTGCCCGATGACGTGGATGCGCTCGTAGCCGGTCTCCTCGACGATGCGCTCGACCTCGGCGCCGAGCTCGGCGGCCGCCGCCCGGATGTCGCCGGTGAACACGGAGTAGTTCATGGTCTCGATGCGACCGAAGCCGCGCCGCACCAGGCCGCGGCGCAGCACCGTGAAGATCGAGCGGTTGTCGACCATGCCGTGCACGAGCAGGATCGGCGTCTCGGCAGCCTCGACGTTCTGGATCGCGAGGCCACGCTGGCTCGGCGGCAGGTGCCCGAGGCGGTAGCCCTGACGACGGTCGCTGGCCCGCGAGCCGAGCAGGCCCAGCGGGTAGAGCCCCAGGTGCAGGCCCATCCAGGTGGCCTCGAGGGCCGCGCCGGCGAGCCCGGTGGGCGTCAGGAGGGCACCGGCCACCTCCCCGACCGCTGCGAGGAAGCCCTTGGGCCCGCTCGCGCACTGCCTCGGGGTGCTGCTCTGACGGGGCGTCGTTGCCGCGCGTGCTGCCACTGCCACGAGCCGAACGTACCCCGATGGGTGGGCGTTGCATCACTATTGCGCGCCGCGTCTCACGCGGCTGGCTAGAGTGCCCGGCATGAGCGAGACCCCCGGCGCCGAGGCCTTTTCCGTGACCTCCGACGAGCCCGCACAGACCGCCGCACCCTCCGCTGCATCCTCCGCCGACGACTCGGCGGGTGACGTGATCCGCGTGGTCGTGGCCAAGCCCGGGCTCGACGGTCACGACCGCGGCGCCAAGGTCGTGGCCCGGGCGCTGCGCGACGCCGGCATGGAGGTCATCTACACGGGGCTGCACCAGACGCCCGAGCAGATCGTCGAGGCGGCCATCCAGGAGGACGCCGACGTCGTCGGGCTCTCCGTGCTCTCCGGGGCGCACCTGACCCTCTTCGCCCGCGTCGTCGAGCTGCTCGCCGAGCGCGACGCCAGTGACATCGTCGTCTTCGGCGGCGGCATCATCCCCGACGACGACATCCCCGAGCTCGAGAAGCTCGGCGTCGCCAAGGTCTTCACCCCGGGCGCCACGACGACCGACATCGTCGGCTGGGTCCGCGAGAACGTCCACCCCGCCTGACACAACGGACACCCCGGGGTCGCCTCCGCGACTGGATGCCTCCTCCGCGGGTTCAGGGTCCGCACGTTCGGTTCCCCGGGCGGACCGACCACAGACCCGCGTGACGCGCAGGAACGCGCGCGCCGTCCACACCCTCGCAGTCCCCGAGCTCGTCATCCACAACGCCGGTGGCCGCGCTGGTCCGGGTGCCCGGGGGCCGCGACCCTCGATCCATGCGACTCGACCTGCTCGGCGCCGACGGCGTCTTCTCGGCCGCCGACGCCGCGGCACACGGTCTCGACGGGCACGCCCTGAGCCGCCTGGTGCGGTCCGGCGCGTGCCTCCGACTCACCCGTGGCTGGTATGCCGTCGCGCCGGTCACGCCGCTCAGCCCCGAGTCACGGCACGCTCTCATGGCCACCGCGCTCGGCAGAGCCAACGCCTCGCGTGCAGCCGTCAGCCACCACTCCGCCCTCGTCCTGCACGAGCTGCCGACGTATGCCGTCGACCTCGACACCGTCCACCTGACCTCCGTGCCCCTTCAGTCGGGAGCCCGAGTGCCCAACGCCTCGGTCCGACGCCAGGGTCTGGTGATCCACCGGCCGGTGCCCGGTCTCGCCGTGCCGAGTGCGACGGGCCAGATGGGCGCCTCGTTCACGACGACGGTTCCGCTCGCTGTGGCCCTCGTCCAGACCGGGCTCGTGCACGGGCCGGAGTCCGCCTTGGTCGCCGCCGACGCAGCGATCGCCCGGGCGCTCGTCAGACCCGACCAGCTCGTCGGCGCGGTGGAGCGCCTCACCGGCCATCCCGGCATGGCCACGATTCGGGCAGCCCTGGGACACGCTGACGGGCGGCACGCCACCGGGGGAGACGCGCACGGCATATGTGCTGCGCTGCCTCGGGTTCGACCTCGAGCCGCAGGTCGAGATCCGCGCCGAGGGGCGGCTCTTCCGCACCGACTTCCGGGTCAGGGGCACCCGGGTTCTCGTCGAGTTCGACGGCGCGGTGAAGTACGTCGACCGCGCCGCGCTCTTCGAGGAGAAGCAGCGCGAGGACGCCCTTCGTCGTGCCGGCTGGATCGTCGTGCGGGTCGTGTGGTCCGACCTTGCTGAGCCGGCCCGGCTTCGGCGACGCCTGCGGAACGCCTTGGCCCAGACCGCTGCCTGAGCCGGCGACGCAGCCCAGAGCCCGCTCCGCGTGTTCCGGCATCCTGCGGCGGGGGCGCCGCCCGCACGAACCGCCGACCCGCGCACGAAGCGCCAACCCGCGTACCGGGCGGTACGTGAGACGGGGGTGTGATCTTCGTCCGGTCCGCCGCGACCCGCTGGCGTCGCACGAGTTCGGAGCCACTAGAGTCCGAGGGACAGCCTGATTCGGTTGCGCCTCGGTGCAGGGCCCCTCTCCGCGCGTCAGCGTGAGCACCGCGAGCCCGGGACGCCGCAGCGGCGCAGTCGACGACGATACGAATCGACGACGAGGACGGACCCCACCCGTGGATCTCTTCGAGTACCAAGCCCGCGACATGTTCGAGAAGCACGGCGTGCCCGTGCTGGCCGGCGCCATCGCCACCACCCCGGAGGAGGCCCGCGCGGCCGCCGAGCAGATCGGGCCGAAGTCGGGCGGTGTCACCGTCGTCAAGGCGCAGGTGAAGACCGGCGGCCGCGGCAAGGCCGGTGGCGTCAAGGTGACCAAGAGCCCCGACGAGGCGCAGGCCGCCGCCGAGGCGATCCTCGGCATGGACATCAAGGGCCACACGGTCGGCACCGTGATGATCGCCCAGGGCGCGCGCATTGCCGAGGAGTACTACTTCTCGGTCCTGCTCGACCGGGCCAACCGCACCTACCTCGCCATGTGCTCCAAGGAGGGCGGCATGGAGATCGAGGAGCTCGCCGTCGAGCGCCCCGAGGCACTCGCTCGCGTCGCGGTCGACCCCAACACGGGCATCGACGCCGCCAAGGCGCAGGAGATCGTCGACGCCGCCGGCTTCGACGACGCCGACAAGGCCGCGATCGCCGACGTCATCCAGAAGCTGTGGACCGTCTACCGCGAGGAGGACGCGACGCTCGTCGAGGTCAACCCGCTCGTCAAGACCGAGGACGGCGACATCGTCGCCCTCGACGGCAAGGTGACGCTCGACGAGAACGCCGGCTTCCGCCACGCCGACCACGAGGCCCTCGAGGACACGGCGCACGCTGACCCGCTCGAGGCCGCCGCCAAGGAGAAGGACCTCAACTACGTCAAGCTCGACGGCTCCGTCGGCATCATCGGCAACGGCGCCGGGCTGGTCATGAGCACCCTCGACGTCGTCGCGTACGCCGGTGAGGAGTTCGGCGGCCAGAAGCCGGCCAACTTCCTCGACATCGGCGGTGGCGCGAGCGCCGAGGTGATGGCCAACGGCCTCCACATCATCCTGTCCGACCCGCAGGTCAAGAGCGTCTTCGTCAACGTCTTCGGCGGCATCACCTCCTGCGACGCCGTGGCCAACGGCATCGTCGGTGCCCTCGACGCCCTCGGCGACGAGGAGAACCGCCCGCTCGTCGTGCGCCTCGACGGCAACAACGTCGAGGAGGGTCGCCGCATCCTGCAGGAGCGCGACCACCCGCTGGTGACGGTCGAGCCGACGATGGACGGCGCCGCGCGCCGCGCCGCCGAGCTGGCCTCGCAGGCCTGAACCCAGAGTCCGAGAGAGAGAACGATCAACCATGGCTATCTTCCTCAACGCTGACTCCAAGGTCATCGTCCAGGGCATGACCGGCTCCGAGGGCATGAAGCACACCCAGCGCATGCTCAAGTCCGGCACCGACATCGTCGGCGGCGTCAACCCGCGCAAGGCCGGCACGACCGTCGACTTCGAGGGCGGCGTCTCCGTCCCCGTCTACGGCACGGTCAAGGAGGCCATCGAGGCCACCGGCGCCAACGTGTCTGTCATCTTCGTGCCCGCGCAGTTCACCAAGGCCGCGGCCGTCGAGGCGATCGACGCCGAGATCCCCCTCGCCGTCGTCATCACCGAGGGCGTCGCGGTCAAGGACACCGCGGAGTTCTACAACTACGCCAAGGAAAAAGGCACGACGCGCCTCGTCGGCCCGAACTGCCCGGGCCTCATCACGCCGGGCGTCTCCAACGCGGGCATCATCCCGGCCGACATCTCCGGCACCGGCCGCATCGGCCTGGTCTCCAAGTCGGGCACGCTGACCTACCAGATGATGTACGAGCTGCGTGACTTCGGCTTCAGCTCGGCCGTCGGAATCGGTGGCGACCCGATCATCGGCACGACCCACATCGACTGCCTCGAGGCGTTCCAGAACGA
This sequence comes from Terrabacter sp. 05T424, assembly GCF_056396225.1. NCBI lineage: Bacteria > Bacillati > Actinomycetota > Actinomycetes > Micrococcales > Intrasporangiaceae > Terrabacter > Terrabacter sp. 05T424. The sequence goes on along the minus strand of NZ_JBFTLB010000004.1, from coordinate 152,113 downwards.
CCCCGACACCGACGCGATCGTCATGATCGGCGAGATCGGCGGCGACGCCGAGGAGCGGGCCGCGGCCTACATCAAGGAGAACGTCACGAAGCCGGTCGTCGGCTACGTCGCGGGCTTCACGGCCCCCGAGGGCAAGACGATGGGCCACGCCGGCGCCATCGTGTCGGGCTCGTCGGGCACCGCGCAGGCCAAGAAGGAGGCCCTCGAGGCCGCGGGCGTGAAGGTCGGCAAGACGCCGTCCGAGACCGCCGACCTCATGCGCGAGATCATGAAGGGCCTCGCGAAGTAGCCTCTGCCACAACCGATTACGTATGCCGCTGAGTCGGCTGGGTGCCCACGCCGGCACCCAGCCCGGCTCGGCGGCATACGTCCGTCGGGGCGATTGCGAGAGTGTCAGCAGGCCATCAGGCCGAGCACGAAGCCGCGGGCCCGTAGCTGCGGGATGAGCAGGTCGAGCGCCGCGACGGTCTGGGAGCGGTCCCCGCCGCCGTCGTGGAGCAGGACCCGCGAGCCGTCCCGCACGCTCGCGAGCACCCGGTTGACGATCGTGGCCGTCCCGGGGCGGGACCAGTCGCGCGGGTCCACGGTCCAGAGGATCTGCCGCTGGCCCCGGGCCGCGATGATCGCCGCGATACGGGCGTTCGTCGCGCCGTAGGGCGGGCGGACGCAGCGCGGCCGGTAGCCGAGGGCCGACTCCATCCGGTTCAGCTGGCTCGTGACCGATGTGCTCGAGAGCAGGGTCAGGTCGGGGTGGCTCCACGTGTGGTTGCCGACAAGCATCCCGGCGTCGCGTACGCTCCGCGTCACCGACGGCGCCGTCGCGACGTTCTGGCCGATCTCGAAGAACACGGCCCTGACCCCGTACTTGCGCAGAACCGCGAGGACCTTCGGCGTCCACGTCGTGTGCGGCCCGTCGTCGAAGGTGAGGTAGACGGTGCCCGCGAAGGCCACGGGCTGAGCCGGCACCGATCGCGCCCCAGGCGGAGCAGGGCCCGCGCCACCGCTGGGCGTCGCCCCACCCACGCCCAGGAGTGCGGCCGTCGCCACGGTGAGCAGGACGGTCAGCAACGTCAGGGTCTGCCGACGGATCTTCTTCATGGCGGGACCCCCTCAAGCCCCTTGGGTCCCGAACGGACCGGGACCACCCCCACGTCCAGTGTGCGTCGCCGGTCGTCGGTCTTCCAGCGTCCAAAAGGGGGAAGAACGGACCGCTTCGGCGTGGGTGCTCGCTCCTCGCGGCGGTCCGCGTGACGATGGGCGCGGACCGCCGCACCCGAAGCAGCACCCAGGAGTGAGAAAACTGGCCCGCGAGACAGCCGCCACAAGCCCGTCGAGCGCCTTCCCGTCGGCCTTGCGCGCAGGGGCGCTCGCGGCGTTGGGCACGTGGACGGTGGTCGTTCTGCCCGCCCTGGTCGGCTGGGTCGCGGCGCCCGAGAGCACCGTCGGCTGGTTCTCCGCGGTCTCGGTCGCGAGCGCCATCTGGTTCGTCGGCCACGGGCAGTCGGTCGGCGCCGGGGGAGTGGCGATCTCGATGACACCGCTGCTGCTGCTGGCCGTCTTCGTCTACATCGTGTTCCGGTGGGCCCGGCGCCTCGCAGAGACGGAGCGGTTGCGCGTGGGCGGTGAGGACTGGAGCCGCGTGGCGAAGTGGGGCGTCGTGCCCGGCTTCCTCGTCGGCTACGGCGTCGCCGCGGCCGTGTTCGCGCTCTTCACCCTCGGAGGACCGGCGACACCCGGGGCCGCGGCGGTGCTCGGGTCGCTGCTCGTCCCCGTGGCGGCGCTCGGCTTCGTCATGCTCAGGCCCGACGACGACTCGGCGCCCGCCTTCGTGCGCACGTGGTTCCGGCGTGGCCCGACGTGGTTGCCGTCCGTCTGGCGCATCGGCTGGCGAGGTGCGCGCCTGCTCTTCGGGGTGGGCCTGGCCCTCGTGCTGGTCAGGGTGGTCGTCTCTTGGCCCGAGGTCGCCGACATCCAGGGCCAGTACGCCGCGAACCTCGGGGCGCTCGCCGTCATCGTGCTTGCGCAGGTCACCCTGCTCGGCAACGCGGCGACGTGGGCGCTGTCGTTCCTCGCCGGTCCCGGCTTCCAGATCGCCCTCGGTTCGACCGTCTCCCCGGCCGCCGCTCAGCCCGGGCTGCTGCCCCTCCTCCCGCTCTTCGGGGCGCTGCCGGGTGCCGCCGACTTCCCGACCGCCACGTATGCCGTCCTCCTGGTGCCCGTCGCCGTCGGAGCCTGGCTGGGCGGGCGCGTCGAGGCCGCCCTCGAGTTCTTCGGCAACATGCGGTCGCGGTTCCTCGCCACCGTCACGGCGGCCGTCCTGGCAGTCCTCGTCGTCGTCRGCCTGACGGCGCTCGGCCGGGGGGCCGTCGGCGTCGACCGTCTCGCCGCGGTCGGACCCCACCTGTGGACCTTCGCGGCCGCGTTGCTGGCCGAGGTCGTCGGCGGTGCCCTGCTCTGGCTCGGCGTGCTGCTGCTGCGTGAGCGCCTGGCGTCCCGCAGCGGCAGAGAGGGGGCTTCCCCGGCGTCGCGCGAAGCGGTCGCCGACGACGCGGTCGACGACGCGCAGACCTCGACGTCGGTCTGAGCGACCCGTCAGCGAACGACGAGGCCGACCATCCCGGCGTCCTTGAGGTGCTCGCAGTCGGCGGTGGCCTGCCGGGTCTGGGCGCCCGAGAGGCAGCTCTCGTAGGCGCTCCACGAGTCGTAGAAGGCGACCTGGAGCACGAGTGTCGAGAGCAGCATGCCGACGATGACGAGCGTCAGGGCCGGCCAGATCTTCTCGCGGCCGCCGCGCGCCGAGAGAAAGCGCAGCAGTCGGACCGTCAGCACGATCGCGATGACCAGCGGCAGGAACGCGACGAACCGTTTCGGCAGCGGCAGGTACATCGCGACGAGCCCGAGCAGCACGAGCAGGGCGAGGGGCAGGGTGCGCTTGGCCTTCTCGCGAGCGAACGCGATCTCCTGCTCCAGCTCCGGCTCTGTCATGCGCCCCATCCTCGCCCATCGTCCGGTGACGGATCGACGCGGGCCGGCACCGGGCCGCGGCGCTACACTCCGGCGCGTGACGACCGACGCCCTCGCCAGCACTGCCGGAGCGACCGAGGGACCGGTCCCGGTCGTCGTCCTCGTCTCGGGCTCCGGCACGCTGCTGCAGGCGCTGCTCGACGCCGCCCACGACCCGGCGTACGGCGTGCGCATCGCGGCAGTCGGTGCCGACCGGCCCTGCACCGGACTGGAGCGGGCCGAGCGCGCCGGCATCCCGACGTTCGTGTGCCCGGTGTCCGACTTCGCCGACCGGGCAGCCTGGGACGTCGCGCTCGCCGACCAGGTGGCGGCGGCCGCGCCGACATTCGTCGTGACCGCGGGGTTCATGCGGATCCTCGGCCCGCTCACGCTCGGTGCGCAGCCCATCGTCAACACGCACCCGGCGCTGCTGCCGAGCTTTCCCGGCGCCCACGGCGTACGCGACGCGCTCGCGTACGGGGTCAGGGTGACCGGCACGACCTGCCACCTGGTCGACTCCGGCGTCGACACCGGCCCGATCATCGAGCAGCGGGTCGTCGCCGTCGAGGACGACGACACAGAGGAGAGCCTCCACGAGCGGATCAAGGTGCAGGAGCGTGACCTGCTCGTCGACGTCGTCGGTCGGATGGCCCGCGAGGGCTTCTCCGTCGAAGGCCGCCGCGTCCGCCTCGGGCGCGGCTGACCCCTTCCCGATCGACAGAACGCTCCGTCACGCGCACCCTCGATCGAGAGAACGCTGCGTCACGGACGATTCGGCTCGTCGCGGCGTCGGCCGCTAGTCTGGCGGCACACGACTGGCGCAGGTGGGGAACCACCAGGGAGTGAACTGTCGGAGCATCGCCCGCCTGGGTGTTCCGGAGTCATCGACACTCGCCTACCCACGCCAGGAGTTCTGATGTCCGACGGCCGCCGCCCGATCAAGCGCGCTCTCATCTCCGTCTACGACAAGACCGGTCTCGAGGACCTCGCCCGCGCGCTCGACTCCGCGGGCGTGAGCATCGTCTCGACCGGGTCGACAGCCAAGACCATCGCCGCCCTCGGCATCGGGGTCACCCCGGTCGAGCAGCTGACCGGCTTCCCCGAGTGCCTCGAGGGGCGCGTCAAGACGCTGCACCCGAAGGTGCACGCGGGCATCCTCGCCGACACGCGCAAGCCCGATCACCTCCAGCAGCTGGCCGACCTCGAGGTCGAGCCCTTCGAGCTCGTCGTCGTCAACCTCTACCCGTTCCGCGAGACCGTCGCCTCGGGCGCGACGCCCGACGAGTGCATCGAGCAGATCGACATCGGTGGCCCCTCCATGGTGCGCGCCGCGGCCAAGAACCACCCCAGCGTCGCGATCGTGACCAGCCCGACGGCATACGGCGAGGTCGTCGAGGCGCTCGGCTCCGGCGGCTTCACGCTGGCCCAGCGCCAGCGCCTCGCCGCCGAGGCTTTCGTGCACACCGCGTCCTACGACGTCGCCGTCGCGAGCTGGATGGGCAACGCGTACTCGGACACGTCCGACGGCACGGGCTTCCCCGCCTGGACGGGTGCGACCTTCGACCGCTCGGCGGCCCTGCGCTACGGCGAGAACCCGCACCAGCAGGCGGCGCTCTACCGCCACTGGCGTCCGGGCGTGGCCTCCGCCGAGCAGCTGCACGGCAAGGAGATGTCGTACAACAACTACGTCGACACCGACGCCGCGGTGCGCGCCGCCCACGACCACGGCGACCAGCCGACCGTCGCGATCATCAAGCACGCCAACCCGTGCGGCATCGCCGTCGGCACGTCGATCGAGGAGGCGTACGAGCGCGCCCACGCGACCGACCCGGTGAGCGCGTACGGCGGCATCATCGCCTCGAACCGCACGGTCACCGCTGCGATGGCCGCGGCTGCGAAGCCGGTCTTCACCGAGGTCATCATCGCCCCCGACTACGAGCCCGAGGCTCTAGAGATCCTGACCGCCAAGAAGAACCTCCGCGTGCTGCGCCTGCCGGCGGGCATGGCCGAGACGGCCGACCCGATCGAGACCCGGCCGATCAGCGGCGGTCTGCTCGTGCAGTCCGTCGACCGGGTGGACGCCGTCGTGCGCAGCGAGAGCGATGCCGTGACCGGTGGCGACGACGCCGCCAACTGGCGCCTCGTCTCCGGTGATGCTGCGGACGACGCGACGCTCGCCGACCTGCAGTTCGCCTGGCGCGCGATCCGCGCCGTGAAGTCGAACGCGATCCTGCTCGCCAAGGACGGCGCCGCCGTCGGTGTCGGCATGGGCCAGGTGAATCGGGTCGACTCCTGCTACCTCGCGGTGCGCCGTGCCGGTGAGGAGAGGGCGCGGGGCTCGGTCGCGGCGTCCGACGCGTTCTTCCCGTTCGCCGACGGCCTGCAGATCCTGCTCGAGGCGGGCGTGCGCGCGGTCGTCGCTCCCGGCGGCTCGATCCGCGACGACGAGGTCATCGAGGCGGCGAAGGCAACCGGCGTGACCATGTACTTCACCGGCACCCGCCACTTCTTCCACTGAGTTCAAATCGAAAGAACACTCCGTCCGGGGTCTCAATCGAAAGAACACTCCCGTCCCGGGGTCTCAATCGAAAGAACACTCCGTCGCCTGACAGCGGGGCCGCTCGGTCCCGCCGAACCGTGACGGAGTGTTCTTTCGATTGTCTGGGGTGACGGAGTGTTCTTTCGATTGGGGAGAGAGAAGCAGGGTCAGCGGGTCCAGCGGTAGCCGGTGGGCTCGCCCTCGCCGAGGTCGACGATCGCGGCGACCGGGCCACCGCCGTCGGGGCCCTGGTGCGCGGCCGACACCGACACGAACACGGCCGGGTCTCCGGTCACCGAGGCCGTGACGCCGCCGACGGCCGACTTGATCTGGCGGTGCCAGTGCACGTCGGAGTCGTCGAGCATGGCGTTGCGCCGGCCGTGCACCTGACCGTCCTGGCTCACCTCGCACTTGAGGAAGACGTTGACGAGACGCCCGTCGATGTCCGAGGAGTGCGCACGCTCGGGCAGCTCGAGACCGGCGTCCTTGATCGCCGCCCAGATGCCGTCGGCGTCGAGGGCGTCCTGCATCACCGAGTGGCCGATGCGGTAACGGCCACCGACGCCGCGGGCGTTGCCGACGACGACGACCTGCGCCTGGTCGAGCTCGACACCGGAGGAGCACGACGCGACGGAGGAGAAGAGCGAGCGGTTGTGCATGATGTCGGCATCGGTCGGCATGTCGATCTCGCCGAGGGCGACGGCGATGCCGAGACCGGTCGTGCCGTTGGAGAGGTCCATCGACTCGTGCGTGTGCTCGGTCCACACCTCGTGGCCGCGGGACTTCGCGTCGCGGATCGTGTGGATCGTCAGCAGCGGCGTCTTGGTCTGGACGTAGTGCACGTCGGCCGGGTCGGTGATGCCGGCACGCTCCATCGCCACCTTCACGGCGTCGGCGACCTTCTGCACCATCGCGACGTAGCCGATCTCCTCGGGCTTGATCGGCTCGCTCATCGCGAAGCCGACCGTCAGCCGCGGCTCGTCGGACGCCTCGGCCTTGTCGGCGGGAACGGTCGCGAAGATCGTCGCGTGCGGGCTGATGACGCCGTCGGTGCCGCCGGACCAGACGATCGGGACCTGCTTGACCTGGTCGGCAGGAGCGCCCTTCTCGACGAGCACCTCACGGAACGCCCGGTCGGCGATGATGCGCGTGTAGTCGTTGACGCCGCCGTTGCCCTCGGTCTTGCCGATGATGGCGATGACGCGGCTCGCCTCCATGACACCGTCGTCGATGAGCTTCGCGAGCTCCGACGCGTCGGCGACCGAGTGGATGGGGACCTTGCGCACCTCAATGGCTTCGGGCACGTGAATCACCTTTCTCTTTCAGGGTTTTCGATGACGGTCCCGATGTGGCCGTCGATGGCGGTTGCGAGCTGGTCGAGTGCCGTCACGATGGAGCGGCGGCCGCCGGCGCGCACGAAACGCATGGCGGCCTCGATCTTGGGGCCCATGGAGCCCGACGCGAAGTGGCCGGCGGCGGCATACGCCTCCATCTCGGCGAGGGTGACCCGCCCGATGTCGTGGGCGTCGGGGGTGCCCCAGCCGGCGACGGCGTGCGCGACGTCGGTGGCGATGACGAGCACGTCGGCGCCGACCGCGCGGGCGAGCAGGGCTGCTGTGAGGTCCTTGTCGATGACCGCCTCGACGCCGCGGACCGCGCCGCTCTCGGTGCGCACGACGGGGATGCCGCCGCCGCCGGCCGCGACGACGACGTAGCCCGCGCCGAGCAGGGTGAGCAGCGTGTGCGTCTCGAGGACCTCGATCGGCTCCGGCGAGGCGACCACTCGTCGCCAGCCCTTGTCGCCGCGGTCCTCCCAGCGCTCGCCGTGGTCGATGAGGGCCTGCGCCTGCTCGCGGGGCAGGAAGCGCCCGATCGGCTTGGTCGGGTGGGTGAAGCCGGGGTCGTCGGCGGCCACCAGCGTACGCGTGACGAGCGCCGCGACGGGACGCTCGGCCCCGCGTGCGCCGAGGGCCGCCTCGAGGGTGTCGAGCAGGGTGAAACCGATGGTGCCCTGCGTCTGCGCGCCGCACCAGTCGAGCGGGACGGGCGGCACCACGTGCGCGGCCAGCTCGTTCTTGACGAGGAGGTTGCCGACCTGCGGGCCATTGCCGTGCGTCACGACGACCTCGTGGCCGGCCGCGACGAGGTCGGCGAGGTGCTGGCTGGCCTTCGTGATCGCGGCCCGCTGGGCCTGGGGCGTCGCGCTGCCGTCGGGGCCGGTCATGGCGTTGCCGCCCAGCGCCACGAGCACCCTCACGGTGCGTCCTTGCTTGTCGGGGCCGTCGTCATGGCGTGAGCCTAGGGAGCACGTGCGAGCGTGCGCGTTGTCACCTCCTGCCCAACGCGGCCCCCGACATTGGCAGATGTATGCCGTCCGCCGCCTGTGGGTGCGCGGGTCCCGGCGCCCCGGCGGGTAGGGAGGATGATGTCGAGGAGACGCAGTCGTTGCGTCGCCGCTCAAACCAGGAGGTGGAGGCACTGTGGGTGTCGGAGTCCTGCTCGCCGTCGTGGGCGCGATCCTGACCTTCGCGGTCCGGGCCAACACGTCGGTCATCAGCCTGCCGATCGTCGGCATCATCCTCATGGTCGCCGGCGGGCTGCTCATCTGGCACGGTCGCAAGGGCAGCCAGCGCAAACGGGTCATCACTCGCGAGGAGCGCCCGAGCGGCGCGACGATGCCGACCAACACGGTGCGCCAGACCATCGAGGAACGCGACATCGACTGACCTCGGGTCGCGCCGCAAACGGACGGTGAGGTCAGTCGATGTCGCAGCGGCTCACGCCCGTGGGGCGCCCGCGCCCAGGGCCCGGTAGCGGGCGAGCCGGGCGGCGAGACGCTCGTCCGGCTGCTCGCGGGCGAGGACCGCCAGCTCGTGCTGGATCGTCTGGCTCATCCGGCGACAGAACTCCTCCGGCTCGTCGGCCGCGTCGGGGTGCTCGGCGACGATGCGGTCGACGATGCCGTCGGCGAGCAGGTCGACGGAGCGGACCCGCTGGGCCTGTGCCAGCTCGGGTGCGTGCTCGGTGTCGCGGTGCAGGATGGCAGACGCTCCCTCGGGCGGCAGCGGCGACAGCCAGGAGTGCTGCGCGCAGATGACCCGGTCCGCGGGCATGACGGCGAGGGCGCCGCCGCCCGTGCCCTGACCGAGAAGCACGCACAACGTGGGCGCCTCGAGTGTCACGAGGTCGGCGAGGCACCGCGCGATCTCGCCGGCCATGCCGCCCTCCTCGGCCTCCTTCGACAGGGCCGCACCCGCCGTGTCGATGATGCTGACGAGGGGGAGGCTGAGCTCGCGGGCGAGGGCCATCCCACGCCTGGCCACGCGAAGTCCCTTGGGGGACAGGGGAGTGTCCAGCGTCTGACCCCGGCGGTCCTGGCCGAGCACGATGCACGGGGCGCCGCCGAAGCGGGCCAAGGCCATGAGCAGGCCGGGGTCGTACTCGCCCTGGCCGGTCCCGTGCAGGGGCAGCACGTCGGTCGCCCCGAGCTTGAGCAGCGCCCGCACACCCGGCCGGTCGCTGCGCCGGGAGCGGACGATGGAGTCCCAGGCCGGGATGTCGTCGAGCGGCTCACGGACGAGCTCGGGCACGTCGGGCACGTTCTCGCGTGGGCCCATCAGCACGTTGAGGGCGCGGTCCGCGGTCTCGGCGAGCGCCTCGACGGGCAGGATCGCGTCGATGAGGCCGTGCTCGAAGAGGTTCTCGGCGGTCTGGACGCCCTCGGGGAACGGCTGGCCGTAGAGGGCCTCGTAGACCCGGGCGCCGAGGAAGCCGATCATCGCGCCGGGCTCGGCGACGGTGACCTGGCCGAGGGAGCCCCACGACGCGAATACTCCTCCGGTCGTGGGGTGACGCAGGTAGACGAGGTACGGCAGGCCGGCCGCCTTGAGCTGGGCGCAGGCGGCACTGATCTTGACCATGCCGACGAATGCCGGCGTGCCCTCCTGCATGCGCGTGCCACCGGAGCTGGGCGCCGCGAAGACCGGCAGCTCCTCGCGCACGGCCCGCTCGAAGGCGAGGACGATCCGCTCGGCGGCCACGGCCCCGATGGATCCGGCGAGGAACGAGAACTCGCCCGCGATGACCGCCACGCGCCGCCCTCGGATGCGTCCTTCTCCGGTGATGATCGACTCGTCGCAGCCACTGCGCTCGGTGGCGGCGGCGAGCTCGACGGCATAGGCGCTACCGGGCTCGGCCGGCTGGGACGGCTCCTCGTCCCAGCCCTGCCAGCTGTCGTCGTCCAGCACCGCGGCGAGCAGCTCCCGCGCGCCCAGCCGTCGTGGCTTGATCATGACAGTCCCCTTCTCTTCGTGCATCGTTCGGCCTCGCCTCAGTGCGAGGTTCGGCTCTCGCGGTCGTAGTTGCGTCCGAGGAAGGCCGGGATGCGGGCGAAGCGTAGTGCGAACATCATGACGAGGAGGGTCGCGACGTAGGGCAGCATCGAGATGAACTGGTGCGGCACGTCGAGCCCGCCGACCTGCACGCGCAGCGCCAGGACCTCCATGCCGGCGAAGAACGCAGCACCGCCGAGGATGTACTGCGGTCGCCAGCCCCCGAAGAAGGCGAGCGCGATGGCGAGCCAACCGCGGCCCGCGACCATGCCCTCGGTGTAGGTGCCTGTGTAGGTCATCGGCAGGTAGGCGCCGGCGAGCGCCATGAGGGCTGCACCGCCCGCGCTGCACCAGATGCGCGTCCGGGCGACGTTGACGCCGAGACTGTCTGCGGCCTTGGGGTTCTCGCCGACGGACCGGAGCTTGAGGCCATGGTTGGTGCGGTAGAGGAGCCAGTAGAGCAACCCGGAGACGACGAAGGCGAGGTAGACCATGCCCGACTGCTGGAAGAGCACCGGACCGAGCACGGGGATCGACGACAGCAGCGGGATGCTCACGTCGTCGAGGGTCGGGATGAGCGGCGGCTGGAGCGTGACGCCGATGACGACCTTGTAGAGCAGGGAAGCGATGCCGGTGGCGGCGAAGAAGAGCGCGAGCCCGATGACGAACTGGTCGAGCCGGAAGCGCGTGGTGACCCACCCGAGGAACCAGCCGAAGAAGCCGCCGACGAGCGCGGCCGCGACGAGGCCGACGAGGTTGCCGCCGAACTTCAGCGAGACGAGGAAGCCGACGCTGGCGCCGAGCATCATCAGGCCCTCCTGGGCCACGTTGAAGACCCCGGCGCGTCCGGCGAGCATGGTGCCCTGGGCGGCGAGGATGAACGGCACCATGGCGGTGACGACGAGCTGCAGGAACGAGGTGACCTCGGTCATCGCGACGACCTCCCCAGACGGGCCCCGACGACGTCGGAGAAGAGCAGGAACAAAAGGATCAGGGCTTCGACGATGAGCACCATCTCGCTCGGCACGCCGGCCGTGCGCTGCATCGCGCTGGAGCCGACCTCGAGGACGGCGATGCCGAAGGCGACGAAGGGCACGGCGAGTGCGTTGCCCCTAGCGATGAGCCCGATGATGATGCCGAGGAGCAGGTAGTTCGACTGCATGCCCTCGATGAGCTTCCCGTGCACACCGGCGACCTCGATGGCGCCCGCGAGTCCCGCGAGGGCTCCGCCGACGACGAGCGATCCGACGGCCACCCTGCCGATGCGGATGCCGTGGACCTGGGCGGCTCGGGAGTTGGCGCCGACGGCGCGCAGCTCGTAGCCCGGCACGCTGCGCCGCATGATGACGACCACCGCGACCGTCACGAGCACTGCGAGCAGTACCCCGAGGTGCATGGCGGGGCGACCGACCTGAGGGAGCAGACCGCCCTCGCCGATGGGGATGGTCGTCGGGTGCCCGGCTGCCGGGTCGCTCCACACCTCGGACGCGACGTAGTCGACGATCCCGAAGCTGACGAAGTTGAGGAGCACCGTGCTGAGGATCTCGTTGATGCCGAACCGGTCCATCAGCCAGGCCGCGACCCACGCGAAGACAGCGCCGGCCAGGACCCCGCAGACAAGGACCATGGGCAGCAGGACGGGCAGCGGCAGGTCGGCCAGGAGTATGCCGGCCGCGGTGCTCGCGGTGGCACCGACGAGCAGCTGCCCCTCACCACCGATGTTGTACTTGCCGGCCGCGAGGGGGATCGTGAACGCGAGTGCCAGCAACACCAGCGGAACCCACTTGTGTACCGTCTCGACGAGCCCGAAGCCGGACTTGAACGACGTCGTCACGATGGCGCGGTAGGCGCTCAGCGGGTTGTGCCCGAGCGCGGAGATCACGATGCCGGCGACCACGAACGCGAGGAGAACGGCCACGACGTAGGAGACGACCTGCCTGGCCATGGCGGGGCCGCGACCCGGGGCGGGCCCGGTCTGCGGCGGGGTCTGGACGGGGGTGGTGGTCGTCGTCATGCCGACTCCTCGAGTCCGGCCATCAGATGGCCCATTTCGTACTGGTCGTACTCGCCCCGGCGCCGTTCGCCGACGATGCGGCCGGAGTAGACGACCAGGATGCGGTCGCACAGGTTGGTCAGCTCGTCGAGGTCCTCAGAGATGAGCAGCACGGCCGTGCCGTTGGTGGCGGCGCCGCGGGTGCGGTCGTACACGAACTGGGTCGACGGGATGTCGAGGCCGCGCGTCGGGTTGTGCAGGATGAGGAACCCGGGCTCGTGGGAGAAGGCGCGCGCGAGGATGATCCGCTGGATGTTGCCTCCCGACAGCTGCGCGGCCGGGGTCGAGGCCGACGGCGCCTTGATGGAGAAGGCCCTGATCGAGTCCTCGGCGTGCTGCCGAGCTACGCGCCAGTCGAGGAGGGGTCCTGAGCGGAACCGGCGCCCGCGCTGCGCGCCGAGCACGAGGTTCTCGACGATGCTCTCCGAGGGCAGGATGCCGTCGCGGTGACGGTCCTCCGGCACGTACGCGACACCACGGTCGAGCCACGCCGCCGTCGGGGCCCCCGCGAGGTCGTGGTCGTCGAGCGAGACCGAGCCGGCGACCATGGGCCGCACACCCGACAGTGCTTCGGCGAGCTCGACCTGGCCGTTGCCGGCGACGCCGGCGATCCCGACGACCTCACCGCCGCGGACCGACAGGCTGACGTCGTGGGTGGCGGGCACGCCGTGGTCGTTGTGCGCCACCACCCCCGAGACGACGACCCGCTCGGGACCGTGGCTGATGGCATACGTGCTCGGTCCGCTGGTGCCGGAGACGGGGGCGGCCATGCCGGCCGTCACCACCTCGGTGACCCGGCTGACCATTGCGTCGTCGCCGACCATGAGCCCAGCCAGCTCGGTGGGTGAGGTCTCGCGACGTGCGACGGTGCCGACGCGGAGGCCGTCGCGCATCACGGTCAGCGTGTCGCACACCGCCATCGTCTCGCGGATCTTGTGGGTGATGAAGACGACGCTCATCCCTTCGTCCACGATCGCGCGCAGCGAGCCGAAGAGCGAGTCCACCTCCTGTGGAGTGAGATTCGTCGTCGGCTCGTCGAGGACGAGCACCTTCGCGCCGCGGTAGAGCGCCTTGAGGATCTCGACCCGCTGGCGCAGGCCGACCGACAGGTCGGCGACCTTGGCACCCGGGTCGACCGTCAGGCCGAAGCGCGTGGAGAGCTCCGCGATGCGCTCAGCCTCGCCGCGCAGATTCATCGACGGCCACGACGGCAGGTGGGTGCCCAGGACGACGTTCTCGGTGACGCTGTACGTGTCGACCTGGAGGAAGTTCTGGTGGACCATGCCGATGCCGTGGGCGATCGCCGCCCGCGGGTCGCGGATGACGACGTCGGCCCCCTCGAGGGTGACGGTGCCGGCGTCGGGGCGGTAGAGCCCGTAGAGGACGTTCATGAGCGTCGTCTTGCCGGCCCCGTTGCCGCCGAGCAGGCCGTGGACCTCGCTCTGCCCGACCGTGAGGTCGACGCTGTCGAGAGCCACGACCGGCCCGAACGTCTTGCGTATGCCGTCCATGTGCAGGAGCGGCCGGGGGCTCTCCGGCCCCCGTGCGGTGTCGTCGGTCATGGGCGCATCACTTGATCGGCGTGAGGTTCTTCTCGACCATGATCTTGCCCGACGTGATGTCGGTGACGGCCTGCTCGACCTTCGCGGCGACGGCCGGGTCGATGTTCTTCGGAGTCTGGATCGAGACGCCCGCCTGGAAGCCGAGGGGGTAGTAGCCGTTGCGCTCGCCGGCCTTGATCTTCGTCAGCATGTCGCCGAGGGGCTTGGTGAAGTCGTAGATCGCGGACGTCGCATAGTGCTGTGGGTCGAACTGCGACTTGTCTGTGTACTTCGCGGTGACGACGACGTTGTCGGCCTTGCCCTTGAGGGCCTGGAAGGCGCCGACCATGCCGAGGTTGAGCGAGCCGATGATGACGTCGTTGCCCTGGCCGACGAGCTGCGAGGTGATCTGCTGCGCCTTCGTCGGGTCGTTGAAGTCGCCGGTCCACACGGGCGTGACGGTGGCGCTGGAGCCGTTGTCCTTGAGCGCCTGGTTGATGGCGTGGACCTCGGAGTAGGAGAAGGGGAGCGACAGGCCTCCGACGTAGCCGATCTTGCCCGACTTGGTCTGCGCGGCTGCGAGGACGCCGAGGGGGTAGAAGGCCGTGTGGAAGTTGCGGTCGAGCACCCACAGGTTGGGGATCGACTCCTTCGGCTTGTCGTCGAACTCGCCGATGAAGGTGACGTCGGGGTTCTGCTTTGCCAGCTTGCTGGTCGCCTCGAAGTACTGGCTGCCGTGGCTCCAGATCACGGTGTAGCCGTCGGCGAGGTACTCCTTCATGACGCGCTCGGCGTCGGGCACCGGGACGCTCTCGGAGTGGGCGGTCTCGGCCCCCTGGGACTTCTCGGCTGCCTGGAGGGCGAGCAGGCCGAGGGCGTTGTAGTCGGCGTCGGTGGCGGATCCGGAGAAGATCGCGGCGATGCGCGGGGCGTCACCGCCCGCACCGCCGGTCGTGCTGCTGCCGGGCTCGCTCGAGCCGCAGGCTGCGGCGAGCAGCGCGACACCGAGGGCGGGGGCAACGATTCGGAAGACGGAGTGACGTGCCATGGGACCTCCAAGGGGTGCTCCGGCGTCGCTGAGGAGCCGGTGTGTGAGTGCGGCCCTGTGCCGTTGCGGAGGACTGTGCCAGCCGTGACGAATGCCACTCTTCGGCAACATCTGACAGCGGGCGAGGGGTTTGCTTGTGGCTCTGCCGCGGCGTGGCGGCGCGCCGGAGCAACACTGGTCGATTGCGGTGCGAGGAGAGGCCAGCTTCGAATCACACTGTCGCGGTGTCTTTTTCGGGTGAGGTAGGTCAGGGGGCGCGGTCAAAGGGCGCGGTCAGTGACGGGTGCGCTTAGCACGTCGGCCCAAGTGCGCGGGTCGCGGCCCAGTAGCCGGGCCAGGGTGGCGGACTCGCCGACGAGACCATGGCGGTCGTATGCCGTGAACATCGCGAGCAGGTCGGCGCGGGCCTGCTCGGGCAGCGTTGCGCCCGGGCCGTTCGACCAGTCCTCGAGCGCAATGTGCTCGGCCGTCACGTGGTGGCCGAGCACCTCGCTGGCCACGGCGGCCTGGGCGCGCACGCTGAGGGCCTCGGGCCCGGCCAGCTCGTAGGTGACGCCCTCGTGCCCGTGCCGGGTGAGCACCAGCGCGGCGGCCTCAGCGACGTCGTCGAGGTCGACGTTGGTGAAGGGGGAGTCGAGCGAGTAGGGGACGGCGAGCCGGCCTGAGCGGGCGGCCTCGACGAGGTTCTGGTGGTAGGCGGCCGGGCGCAGCACTGTCGCCCCCGGCAACACGGCGCGAACGACGCGCTCCGCCTCTCCCTTGCGGAGGTGGTGCGGCATGGAGCTGTCGTCCGGGTGCAGCACCGAGTGGAACACGAAGCGACCTACTCCGGCCGCTGCCGCAGCCGAAGCCACACGGCCGGCGATGGCGGCCTCGTCCGGGTGCACGTTCGGCGCCAGGTGGTAGACGCCCTCGACCCGGTGGACCGCCTCGTTCAACCCGGCCCCGGTCTCGAGGTCAACGACCGAGATCGACTGGGCCCCAGCGGCATACGCCATGGTCTGTCTGTCGACGGACCGCACGGCAGCGCGGACGGCGATGCCGCGTGAGGCCAGGGCACGCGTGACGGCGCGACCGGTCTTGCCGGTCGCGCCGATCACGAGGACGGTCATCGTTCACACCCAGTCGACGTCCGCTGCGTGCTGGCCGGCTGCGAGTGTCGCGTAGCCGGGGCCGCGGTCGAAGAACGGCCGCTCGGCGGCGCGTCCGGCACGCAGCTCGTCACGCAGTTGGTCCGAGGCCGCGGTGTCGATCGACGGCTCGTCCTTGCTGCCGCTCGCGACGACGCCGTAGTCGCGTCGGGCGCCGTCGAGGGAGACCTTGCCCCAGCGCAGGTCGCGCTCGACCTCGTCGTAGGGGCGCTCGAGGGGGTCGCCCCAGCCCCCACCGCCGGTCGTGCGGATGCGGATGACCTGGCCGGCCTTGACGACCTCGGCGTCGGCGAGGGCATCCACGGTGCGCTCCTCGGGACCGCCGACGTCGACGGTCACCTCGAAGGGGCGACCCGCCTTGCCGCCCTTGACGCCCCAGCAGGCGAGGATCGACCGGTCGGCGATCGACATGAAGTTGGCGTCCTTGAGCATCCGGATGTGCTTCTCGTAGCCGAGGCCGCCGCGGTGTCGCCCGGCGCCGCCGGAGTCGACGGCGAGGCCGAGGCGCTCGACGATGAACGGGAAGCGGCTCTCGGTGAACTCGGTCGGCAGGTTGCGGCTGTCGGGCACGACGTGGATCGTGTCCTCGCCGTCGGCGTAGTAGCGCCCGCCCGAGCCGCCGCCGAGCACCTCGCGCATGAGGTAGTCGTTGCCGTCGCGGTCCTTGCCGTAGACGCCGGTGTAGCGGATCGTCTCCTGGTCGGCGGGCATCTTGCCGTCGACGGCCTTGGCGACGACGCCGGCGAGCACGCCGAGCAGGCGCAGGATGACAAAGGTGCGGGCGTTCGTCGGCGCCGGGTAGATCGGCGTGAGCAGGGTGCCCTTCTCGGGGAACTTCATCTCGATGAGCGGCACGATGCCCTCGTTGACGTCGAGTTCGGCCATCCGCTCGGGGGTGTCGGCGAGGTTGCGCAGGATCGGCGCGAGCCACTTCTTGAGGAAGTTGCCGCCGACGTAGTCGCCGCAGTGGTTGATCGGGCCCTTGGCCTGCTTGGCGGTGCCGGTGAAGTCGATGATCAGCTTCGGGCCGCCGTCGCCGGGGCCGGGGCCACCGGTGGAGACCTTCGTCAGCGTGATCCGCTGCGTGTGCAGCATCGGCTCGTCGACGCCGTCGTGCTCGGCGTAGTCCTCCCAGACGTACGTGCCGTCGGGGATCTTGCTGAGGATCTCGCGGCGGTAGGTCTCCGTCGTCTTGTCGAGGATGGCGTCGAACGCCGCCTCGATGGTGTCGCGGCCGTAGCGCTCGAAGAGCTCGGACAGGCGACGCGCACCCATGAGGCAGGCCGAGCACTCGGCGTCGAGGTCGGCGGCGAGGCTGTCGGGCATGCGGCTGTTGCGCGTCATGATGCGCAGCGCGGCCTGGTTCGGAACTCCCTTGTCCCACAGCTTGATCGGCGGGACGGAGAGGCCCTCCTCGAAGACGGTCTGGGCGTTGCTCGGCATCGAGCCGGGCACCGCTCCACCGATGTCGTCGTGGTGGCCGAACGCCTGGACGAACGCGACGACCTCGCCGCCGGAGAAGACCGGCACCGTGACGCAGAGGTCGGGCAGGTGGCCGATGCCACCCTCGGACTCGTAGACGTCGTTGTGGAAGAAGACGTCGCCCTCGCTCATCTCGTCGAGCGGGAAGTCCCGGGCGATGGGGTGCACGAGCGCGCTGTAGGAGCGCCCGGTCAGCTTGCGCAGCTGGCGGTCGTGGATGCCGGCACGGAAGTCGTGCGCGTCGCGGATCATGGGCGACCGGCTGGTGCGGGCGATCGCCGTCTCGACCTCCATCTCGACGCTGGCCAGGGTGCCCTCGACGATCTCGACGAGGATCGGGTCGACCGACGTGCCCTCGGGCGTCAGGCGGTTGCCGTGCTCGTATGCCGTGGGGAGCCCTGCAGGGTTCGGCGCGGGTGCGTCGTGGCCGGGTGTGCCGGCCGTTGACCCGTGGGAGCCGGTGGCGGCGTCGACGGGCGCGAGGCGGGTGGCGGCGGTCTGGCAGGAGAAGCACATCTCAGGCCTCCGTGGTGTTGGTCTGAGCGGTGACGGTGTCGGCGGCAGCGCTCTTGGTGATGACGAGGTTGCCGAGCGTGTCGACGCGGACGACGAAGCCGGGGTGCACGGGGACGGTCGAGCCGAACTCCTCGATGATCGCGGGGCCGTGCACCGAGTCGCCGGCGAGCAGGTCGGGGCGCCACCACACGTCGGTGTCGACGTAGCCGGCGTCGGCGTCGAAGCAGACGGGCCGCACGCTGCGGTGGGCGCGCTCGTGGACGTCGGCGACACCGGACACGTCGGCGCTCGCGAGGTCGCGCAGCTCCGGGCGGGTGATGGGTCCGACGCCGGTGACCCGGAGGTTGACCCACTCGACCTGCTGCGTGGGGTCGCTGCGGAAGTCGTAGCCGTAGAGGGCGCGGTGCTCGTCGTGGAAGCGCGAGGCGACGTCGACGGCATACGCCTCGTCGACCTCACCCTCGGGGGCGGCCACGCGGACCTCGTACGCCTGGCCGAAGTAGCGCAGGTCGACGGTGCGCGTGTAGCGGTGCTCCTCGCCCGGGAAGCCCTCTGCGTCAAGGGCGCTCGAGGCCTTCGAGGTGAGGTCGTCGAACGTCTTCTGCACTGCGGCGTGGTCGAGCGACGAGTGCCGCGCCACGGCGGTCTGGACGTAGTCGTTCTTGACGTCGACGGTGAGCAGGCCGAACGCCGAGACGTTGCCGGGGTTCTGAGGCACGACGACGCCGGCGAGTCCGAGGATGTCGACGAGGCGGCAGGCGAGCAGCGAGCCCGACCCGCCGAAGGTGGCGAGCATGAAGTCGCGCACGTCGAGGCCGCGCTTGACGCTCACCTGGCGCAGGGCGTTGGCCTGGTTCCACGCCGAGATCTCGAGGATGCCCGTGGCGCACCGCTCGAAGTCGAGACCGAGGCGGTCGGCGAGGGCCTGGACGCCGGTGCGGGCGGCGTCGACGTCGAGCGGGATCTCGCCGCCGAGCAGGTGCGGGGGGATGCGGCCGAGCGTGACGTGGGCGTCGGTGATCGTCGGCTCGGTGCCGCCCTTGGCGTAGCAGAGCGGGCCGGGGTCGGCGCCGGCCGACTGCGGACCGACCTTGAGCGAGCCCTCGGGGGAGACCCACGCGATGGAGCCGCCACCGGCACCGACGGTGACGACGTCGATCATCGGGATCTTGCTCGGGTAGGCGCCGACGCTGCCCTCGGTGGTCAGGGTCGGCTCGCCGCCGAGCACGACGGAGACGTCGGTCGACGTGCCACCGCCGTCACAGGTCAGCACCTTGTCGAAGCCGGCGCGGCTGGCGATGAGCCCGGCGCCGAGGGCGCCCGCGGCGGGGCCGGAGAGGACAGTCGTGATCGGCTGGTGCACGACCTCGTCGGCCGAGAGCACGCCGCCGTTGGACTTCATGATGTAGAACGGCAGCTTCTCGCTGCTGCTGACGAAGTCGTCGAGCCGCTGGTGGATGTTCGCGACGTAGCGCGACACGTTGGGCTTCACGGCGGCGTCGACGAGGGTCGTCATGGAGCGCTCGTACTCGCGGTACTCGCGCAGCACCTCAGAGCTGATCGAGACGATGGCCTCGGGGTGCTCGCGGCGCAGCACCTCGCGCATGGCGAGCTCGTGGCTGTCGTCGGCGTACGAATGCAGCAGGCAGACCCCGATCGTCGTGATGCCGCGCTCCTTGAACCAGCGCGCGACGGCCACGGCGCCGTCCTCGTCGAAGGGGCGGATCTCGTTGCCCTCGAAGTCCATCCGGCCGCCCACGGTCTTGACGTAGTCGGCGGGGACGATGCGGGGCGGCTTCACCCAGAAGTAGGAGTTGCCGTAGCCGTCGGGCACGGCCTGGCGGGCGATCTCGAGGATGAACTCGTAGCCCTCGGTCGTGATGAACCCGAGCGCCTCGACCTTGCCCTCGAGCAGCTTGTTGGTGGCGACCGTCGTGCCGTGCGACACGGCCGAGATGTCGTCGCCCGTCGCACCCATCAGGTCGAGCACCTTGCGGACGCCGGCGAGGAAGCCGTCGGCGGGGTTGCTCGGGGTGGATGGGGTCTTCGTCGTGACAAGCTCTCCGGAGCCCTCGTCGAGCGCGACGACGTCGGTGAACGTGCCGCCCGTGTCGATGCCGATGCGGATCCGGCGGCCTGCGGGGATGCCTGCTGTCATGGTGAGGATTCAACCCGGGGGACCCACCTCGCGGCGTTGGCACATGGTGCCAACAGAGGTCCGCTTCCGGGTCAATCCTCGCCAGTTGTGCCCCGGGCGTCCTTCTCGACGTCGAGCGCGCGCCCTCCGCTCCGTCCCAGGGGTGAGCGTGCCACGCTGGCACGACGCGACGAAGGAGAAAGTGACATGGCGAAGTACCTCATCGGCGTGGACTTCCAGGCCGGCGACGACCCGGCCCCGATGTCCGACTGGACCCCCGAGGAGGTCCAGGCGCACCTCGACTACTACGGGGTGCTGATCGGCGAGCTCGAGGCCAACGGCGAACTGGTCTCGTCGACGATCCTCACCGGTCCCGACCTGGCCAAGATCGTCCGCTCCGACGGGGCCGCACCGGTCGTCACCGACGGGCCGTTCCAGGAGTTCAAGGAGTGGCTGGCCGGCTTCCAGGTCGTCGACGTCGACACGGAGGAGCGCGCCCTCGAGATCGCGTCGCGGATGTCGGCGGTGCCCGGCCGTGGGGGCCGCCCGACCCGGCAGCCGATCCACGTGCGCCAGGTGATGGAGCAGGCGCCGTCGGACACGGAGGAGATGGACGCGTTCCTGCGCACCGCTGGCGGCACCCGCTGAGTCCAGCACCCGAGGTCGACGACCTGCTGCGCACCCTCGCGCCGCAGGTCGTCGGCATCGTCAGCAGGCGCTTCGGCGACTTCGACTCCGCCGAGGACGCCGTCCAGGAGGCCCTGCTCGCGGCCTCACGCCACTGGCCAGTCGACGGGCTCCCCGACGAGCCGCGCGCCTGGCTCGTCACGACTGCCTCACGACGCCTCGTCGACCTCTGGCGCAGTGACGCCGCCCGGCGCGAGCGCGAGGCGCGCGTCATCGCGTGGGAGGTGCCGGCATACGACCCCTCCGACCGGGACGACAGCCTCACGGTGCTCTTCCTCTGCTGCCACCAGGCGCTCACCCCCGCATCGGCGATCGCACTGACGCTGCGCGCCGTGGGTGGCCTGACGACCGCCGAGATCGCGCACGCCTTTTTCGTGCCGGAGTCGACGATGGCGCAGCGGATCAGCCGCGCCAAGGCGGCGATCCGCGCATCGGGTGAGCCCTTCCGTATGCCGTCCGGTGCTGACCGTGACGCCCGGCTGCGCTCCGCGCTGCACGTGCTCTACCTCCTCTTCAACGAGGGCTACGCGAGCACGCGCGGTGACGCGGTGCAGCGGATCGAGCTCTCCCGCGAGGCGATTCGCCTGACACGGCTGCTCGTCGCCGGCATGCCCGACGATGCGGAGGCGCTCGGACTGCTCGCCCTCATGCTCCTTCTCGCGGCGAGGGCTCCGGCGCGCACGGACGCCGCGGGCGACCTCGTGCCGCTCCCCGAGCAGGACCGGACGAGATGGGACCCGGACCTCGTGGCGGAGGGTCTCGACCTGCTCGGTCGGGCCATGGCGATCGGCGCGGTGGGGGAGTACCAGCTGCAGGCCGCGATCGCCGCGGTGCACGACCGTGCGCCGACCGCGGCCGACACGGACTGGCGCGAGATCCTGACGCTCTACGGTCTGCTCGAGCAGGTCACCGGCAGCCCGGTCGTCACCCTCAACCGGGCCGTCGCCGTGGCCATGGTCGACGGGCCGCAGGCCGCCATCGAGGTCGTCGACGAGGTCGCCGACCGACTCGGCGACTCGCACCGCTGGCTCGCCGTGCGCGGCCACCTGCTCGAGATGGCCGACGAGTCCGAGCTCGCCGCCGCCCACCTCGACCGGGCCGCCGCCACGGCGACGAACGAGGCCGAGCGTCGACACCTGGCGGCACGTGCTGCTCGGCTGCGATCCCCGCGAGCGTGATCGGCCGGAGCCGACGACGACCCCGCCGCCGATCGTGCTGCCTCACGACGACTGAGCCGGCGACGGGCGAGTCGATCGGGCCGACGCGCAGCTGCTCTGCGCTGACTCCTGGCGAGGTGGGCGGGTCAGCCCGGCCGGAGCAGCGCCTCTGCCTCGTCGGCGGCGGACGGACGCGTCCGGGCCTCCTCCGCGAGGACAGCCGCAAAGCGTCTGGCCGCTGCGGCATACTGCCCGTCCTCGAGCACGCGACGCACTGCGGCGGCGATCGGCTCGGGTGCGGCGGACGCACGCACCCGCACGCCGGCACCCAGCCGCATCACGCGTACGGTGTCGTCCTTCTGGTCCCGGCCCATCGGGATGCAGACGAGAGGGACTCCGGCGGCGAGCGAGCGCAGGACCGTGCCGTGTCCGGCGTGGGTGACCACCGCTGCCGCCCGCCGCAGCACCTCGTTGTGCGATGCAGCCCGCACGACCTGCACGTTCGCCGGCGCGACGACGGTCTCGGGGTCGACGGCGCGACCGGTCGTGACCAGGCCCCGCACCGGCAACCGGCCGAGGGCAGCGCAGATGCGGGCCAGCGTGTCTGCTTGGTCCTGGTGGACGGAGCTCAAACCCACGAGCACGAGGGGCCGGGGGTCGTCGGACGCCTCGTCCCCGCCCGTCGCCCAGCCGGGGTCGTCGAGCTGCGGGCCGACGTAGCGGACGTTGCCCGGCAGGTAGGGCGTGGTGAAGTCGAAGGACGGGCTCGTGAGCACCAGCACCGCGTTCGCGTGGTCGAGCATTCCGAGCAGCTCGCTGACAGGTTCGAGGCCGTATGCCGCACGAACTGCGTTGAGCTGCTTGGTCATTCCGGCCGACGCCTTTCGGATGGCCGCGAGGGCCATCGCATTGCGGGCTCGACCGACAGGGCTGCGGGCCAGTGGCCAGCCGGTGCCGAAGGGTGGGAGGCCGCGGGTGGGCCGCGCATAGATGTTCGCCATGAGCGCGGCGAAGGGCAGCCGGCTCGCCTCTGCCCCGATGACCATGCCGGGCACCGTGCCCTCGACGAGCACCGCGTCCGCGGCGTGACGATGCGCTGCGTCGAGCACGTCACGGGCGAAGAAGCCTGCCGGCCCGACGATCACGCGCTCCCGGACGCGCCGCAGTCGTCGCAGCGGGTTGCCGGTCTCGAACTCGGAGATCATCGCGGTCTGCTCGGCGACCGACCCGATTTGGGGCGCCGTCTGCCAAGGCGTGTAGTCGCACCCGGCCGTCCGGGCCACGTCCTCGGCGGTGGGGTCGGCGAGCACCAGCACCTGGTGCCCGCGCCTCACCAGCTCGGCGGCGACCCCCAACATCGGTGGCAGCGTGCCGCCGGCATCGATGGCAACCATGAGGAACCGCCCCGGAGCGGTGCGACCAGAGGGGTCGGTCGAGGTCACCGCCTCCATCGCTGCGTCCTCGGAGCGCGACGTGTCCGACCTTGCATGGTGAACCCCCCCGATGCACAGGCTGCCCCCGGGAGCTCCGGAGAGCGCGCCTCCCAGTCTCCCAGCGCCGCCCGCGGCTCGCGTACGAACTCGCAGTTTCGATCCCCACCTCCGATCGAGAGAACGCTCCGTCCGGGTGGCTGGCGTGCCGAGCGTTCTCTCTATCGGTCTTGGCCAGAGAGTACTCTTGACTGGCGACCACTCTGCAATGCAGAGTGAAGGCACTGGGCGCGTGAGGGCGCCGCGACCGCAGGGGGCACGGTATGGACGTCTCGGGCAACTCCGCTTCACCAGCACCATCCGCCGGGCTCGACCCCGACGAGGCGCGCCGCCTCCTCGAGCGCACCGAGGGCGTGCGACGAGCCGCCAGAGCCGACGCCCGGGGCCTCGCCATCCCACTACTCGTTCTCGGTGTCCTCACCATCGGCTACGCCGCCGTGTCCCACATCCAACAGAACGTCCTCTTCTCGGACCTCGGGCCCGGACAGTCCAGGGACTCCGCCGACGCCGAGCTCTGGTTCCAGCAGCTCGCCGACAACTACTGGGCCGTCGTCGGTGCCGTCGGACTTGTGGTCATCGGCATCTGGTTCGCGGTGCGCAGCCGACGTGTGGGTGCGGGTGCCGGCGCCGGCGCGTGGGTCGCCGGCGGCGTCGGGCTCTTCGTCCTGGCGACCTTCGGGCTGCCGTTCTCGCCGTTCGGCTTCGTGGGGATGTTCGGCATCGTCGGGTTCATGGCGCCGACGGCGTTCATCGGCCTCGCGCTGCTGATCATCGCGCGGCGCCGCCGCGACCCGCGGCTTGCCGTGTGGGTTGTCGTCTTCGGAGTGGTAGTGACGCTCGCGCACCTCGGGTTCTTCACCAACCGCTTCGGCGACCTGGTTCGGCTCGTCGGGCTGTCGGACTCCGTGTCGGTCGACGCCATCGTCCAGGCCGACCTCGTCGTCATGGCAGCGCTGGGGATCTTGCTCATCGGTGTCGGCCTCCGGCAGTGGCGCACGAGCGGAGAGGGTCGAGCCGCGCGCGACCCGGTGACGTCGTGACTGCGGGTGACGCCTCGGTCGACGAGGCCCCGCACCCGACGAGCGGGCTCAACGACGTCGTGCACCAGAAGGCACGACTCGGCATCCTCGCGGTTCTTGCTGAGACCGAGCGGGCAGACTTCACCTATCTCAAGTCGATGCTCGACCTCACCGACGGCAATCTCGGACGGCACATCGAGGTGCTCGCCGGCAGCGGGCTCGTGCACGTCGAGAAGGGGTATGCCGGCAAGCGCCCCCGCACCTGGGTGACCATCACGCGGGCGGGCCGGCATGCGCTCGCCGAGGAGATGGCAGCCATCCGTGAGCTGCTCCGCCGTTTCGAGAGCAGCGAACCACCCACTCCCTGAACCCAGTCGAGTGCTCACTCTCCTGCGTCAGGAACTGAGCACTCGACGTGAGGGCGGCGTCGGGAACTGAGCACTCGACGGGGAGGTTCGGTCCCGTCGTGTCTGGGTGGTCCCCTCCCATCCAGTCCAGTGCTCAGTTTCCTGCGTCGGGAACTGAGCACTCGACGGGGGAGGACGGGTCTCCCTCGGGAAGATCGTGCCTCCCACACAGTCGAGTGCCCATTTTCCTCCGTCGCAGACTCAGCCGGCCTCGCCGCGATGGATCGGCGCGTGCGGGAACGGCGTCTCGGCCGCGCCCTCGAGCTCGGCCCGGTGGTTGCGGATGAGGTCGAGATTGCGGTCGCGCAGGTGGTCGAATGCCTGGCCGACGTTCGAGCCCGGCGTCAGCGACGCGAGCGCCTCCGCCGGGTCGAGGCGGGCCGTGACCCAGCCCGGGTGCGTCGCCGCCTTGGCCACGATGTGGCCGACCGGGGTCACGATGTGCGAGTTGCCGAAGTAGAGCACCCCGGCCGGGTCCTGACCGACCGCGTTGGCGCCGATGACGTAGACGTGGTTGTCGTAGGCGCGGGCCCGCGAGGTGAGGTCCCAGATGTCGGCCGAGCGCAGCAGCGCCGACGGGCGGCAGATCACCTCGGCGCCCTGCACCGCCTGGATGCGCGAGAGCTCCGGGTAGTCGCCGTCGAAGCAGATGATCATGCCGATGCGGCCGAGGTCGGTGTCGCACACCGTGACGGTGTCGCCCGGGGTGACCCAGCCGCCGCCGCTGACGATCTCGGAGCAGAACGGGTGCGTCTTGCGGTAGACGCCGAGCACCTCGCCCTTCGGGTCGATGAGCACCGACGAGTTGTAGACGATGCCGCGTTCGGGCCCCCGCTCGTAGGTGCCGACGCAGAGGTGCACGCCGAGCTCGCGGGCGGCCGCCTGGAACGGCTCGGTCATCGCACCGGGCAGCTCGGTGACGAGGTCCCAGAGCTCCTCCTTGGAGCAGCCGGGCGTGAAGCCGGTCGTCGCGGTCTCGGGCAGCACGACGAGCTCGGCACGGGTGGCCTCGACGCAGCGGCGCGTCATCTCGACGCAGGCCTCGATGTTGGCCTGGATCGTCTCGTGCGAGAGCTTCTCGGGCACGGGGGCCACCTGGGCGGCGGCGGCGGTGAAGGCGCGCATCGTCAGCCCCTCCCGATCGCCCAGCCGACGAGCACGCCGACGACCGCGACCACGCCCCCGGTGACGACCCCGAGGGCGTAGTCGCGAACTCTGGACGCCTCGGCGGGGGCGGGCCGGCCGGCATACACGGTTCCCGTGCCGCTCGGCTGGGCGGCGACGGCCCCACCAGGTATGCCGTTTGCTGCCGCGGGCGCGCCGGCGACGGTGCCGCTGGGAGCAGCTGCGACGGCCGGCCGGGCGCCGGCGATGTCGGCGTCGACGGCCGAGAAGAACTGTCCGGCCATCTTCTTCGTGACGCCGGCGAGCATGCGCTGCCCGACCCCGCCGATGACGCCACCCACCGCGGCGTCGGCGTCGTAGGTGAGGTCGGTGCCGCCCGAGGCGCCGGGCGCGAGCCGCACGACGACGTCGGCGTCGACGGTGCCGGGCGCCCCGGCACCGGACGCCTTCATCGTGAAGGAGTCGGGGTGCTGCGGGTCGCGCAGCGAGACCTCGCCGTCGTAGGTGCCCTTGATCGCGGCCACGCCCGCGGTCACGGTCATGGCGTAGTGGTCGGGTCCGACCTCGGTGAGGCGCTCGCAGCCGGGGAGGCAGCGGGCGAGGACGGCCGGGTCGTGGAAGGCGTCCCAGACCTGCTGGGGTTCGGACGCGAGGGTCGCGGATCCGGAGATCTTCATGACGTCGGCTCCTTCGGTGACGTGCTGGGCGTGCTGGGCGTGCTGGGCGTGCTGGCATTGCTCGGGGTGCTGGGGGTGCTCGGGTTGCGGTGCAGCGACGGGATCTCGCCGGAGGCGTGACGGCGGCGCAGCTCCCACAGGTCGTTGGGTGAGATGGGCATGCGGGTGATCGGGAAGCCCTCGGCGTCCTCGATGGCGGAGGCGATGACGGCGGTCACCGGGATGCAACCGGCCTCGCCGGCACCCTTGATGCCCAACGGGTTCAGCGGTGACGGCGTCTCGAGGTGGTCGGCCTCGATGGTCGGCACCTCGGAGGCGTAGGGCATGAGGAAGTCCATGAAGCTCGCGTTGAGCAGCTGCCCGGACTCGTCGTAGGCCATCCGCTCGTAGAGCGCCCCGCCGACGCCCTGCGCGACGCCGCCGTGCACCTGGCCCTCGACGATCATCGGGTTGATCATCGTGCCGCAGTCGTGGATGACGCAGTAGCGGAGGATCTTGATCTCGGCCGTGACCGGGTCGGTCTCGACGATCGCGGCGTGCATGCCGTTGGCGAAGGTCGCCTGCGGGGGCGAGTAGAAGCCCTTGCCCTCGAGCCCCGGCTCCTCGCCCTCGGCGACGGGCGGCTTGCTCAGGTCGGTGCTACCGGCGAACTGCGTTGCCGCCTTGGACGCCTCGTCGAAGGCGTAGCGGAGCGGGTTGGACAGCACCGACACGGTGCCGAGGCTCATCGACGTCGTCGGGGCCCCCTTGACGCGCACCGTGCCCTCGACGATCTCGAGGTCGTCGGGAGAGACCTCGAGGGCGTCGGCGGCGATGCGCAGGGCCTTCTCGCGGACCTTGCGGGTCGCG
Organism: Terrabacter sp. 05T424; assembly: GCF_056396225.1. Classification (NCBI taxonomy): domain Bacteria; kingdom Bacillati; phylum Actinomycetota; class Actinomycetes; order Micrococcales; family Intrasporangiaceae; genus Terrabacter; species Terrabacter sp. 05T424. Next base: position 124,901 of record NZ_JBFTLB010000004.1, on the reverse strand, counting down.
AGCGCGATGGCGCTGCCGCTCATGACGGCTGCCCGCGACGCGAAGGTGCCCACGGCATACGGCATCTTGCGTGTGTCACCGGTGGTGACGTGGACGTCCTCGAGGCGAACGCCGAGCTCCTCGGCGACGATCTGCGCGAAGACGGTCTCGTGGCCCTGGCCCTGTGAGGTGAGCCCGGTGGACACGTTGACCCGGCCGCTCGTCTCGACCTGGATGTGGCCGCCCTCGTAGGGGCCGACGCCGGTTCCCTCGACGTAGCAACCGATTCCGAGCCCGACCTTGCGCCCCTCGGCCTCCGCCTGCCGGCGGTGCTCGGCGAAGTCGTCCCACCCGACGAGCGACTTGAGCTTGGCCAGGCTCGCCGGGAAGTCGCCGGAGTCGTACTTCAACGGTCGGCCGTCCTGGAAGAGCAGGCCGTGGTCGTAGGGCATGTCGCTCGGGAGGATGAAGTTGCGCGAGCGCACCTCGGCGCGGTCGAGGCCGAGCTGGTCGGCGATGGCGTCCATCGTGCGCTCCATCGCGAAGCAGCCCTGCGGGCGACCGGCGCCCCGATAGGGCGTCACGAGAACGGTGTTCGTGTATAGCGACCAGAACTCGACGCGGTAGGCGCCAGGCTTGTAGGGCCCGAGCAGCTGGGTCGAGGTAATGATCGGGACGATGATGCCGTAGGGGGTGTAGGCGCCGTTGTCGTGCCAGAACCGCACGTCGAGACCGAGCACGCGGCCGTCGTCGTCGAAGCCGACGGTCACCTGCTGCAGCTGGCCACGCTCGTGCGCCGAACTGATGAAGTGCTCGCGGCGGTCCTCGGTCCACTTGACGGGCTGGCCGATCAGCTTTGCCGCCCAAGGGACCAGCACCTCCTCGGGCCACGGGTGCATGATCTTGACGCCGAAGCCGCCGCCCACGTCGGGGGCGATGCACTCGACCTTGGCCAGTGGCAGGTCGAGCTTGGCCGCGACGGCGGCTCGCACGCCGGTCGAGGTCTGGGTGGAGGAGTACATCCGCAGCTCGCCGCGCTCGCGGTCCCAGCGGGCATAGACGCCCTTGCCCTCCATCGGCATGCAGGCGCTGCGCTCGATGTCGAGCGCGAGGGTCAGGGTGTGCGGCGCCGACGCCAGCGCGGCCTCGACGTCGCCGACCTCCTGGAGCATGTGCGCCGCGACGTTGCCGGGCACGTCGTCGTGGACGAGCCGCTCGCCGTAGCGGGAGGCCTCGATTCCGACGACGACGGGCAGCTGCTCGTAGGTGACGCGGATGCGCTGGCACGCGTCCTCGGCGACGTAGCGGTCGGTCGCGACCACCATCGCGATGGGCTCACCGACGTGGTTGACCTCGTCGCGGGCGAGCGCGTAGCCGGTGCGGCCGTGGGTCAGGGTCGGGTGCGGGATGAGCAGCGGCAGCGGCTCGCCGACCCGGCCCGGCAGGTCCTCGTGCACGTAGATGCCGACGACGCCCTCGATGTCGATGGCGTCGGACGCGTCGATGTCGACGATGCGGGCGTGGGCGTGCGGGCTGCGCACGAAGGCGGCGGCGAGCGCGTCGTTGCCGAGGTCGTCGAGGTAGCGGCCGCCCCCGGTGACGAGGCGCGGGTCCTCCTTGCGCTTGATCGGCGCACCGAACATCTGCGTCGTCATGAGCGCTCCTCGACCTCCTCGTCGGCTCGCTCGGCCTTGATCTCGGCCGCACGGAGCACGCTCTTGACGATGTTCTGGTAGCCGGTGCAGCGGCAGAGGTTGCCCGAGATCGCCTCGCGCGCCTGCTCGCTCGTCGGAGCCGGGTTCTCGTCGAGGTAGGCCGTGACGGTGGTGAGGAAGCCCGGCGTGCAGAAGCCGCACTGGAGCCCGTGGCACTCGGCGAACGCCTGCTGCACCGGGTTCATCGACTCGCCGGTCGGGGCCACGCGGGCGTCGGGCGCCGTGCACAGCCCCTCGACGGTGGTGATCGTGTGGTCCTGCGCGGTGACCGCGAACATCAGGCACGAGCGCATCGGGGCGCCGTCGACGAGCACGGTGCAGGCGCCGCAGACGCCGTGCTCGCAGCCGACGTGCGTGCCGGTGAGCTCGAGGTCGTGGCGCAGGAAGTCGGAGAGCAGGCGTCGCGCAGGCACCCGGGCCGACCGGCGTATGCCGTTGACCGTGACCGTCACGTCGTGGAGCGTCTCGCTGGCGGTGTCGGTCATGACTGCCTTCCTGAATCGGTCGAGTGGGCACTTTCCTGCGTCGGGAACTGAGCACTCGACGGGGGTGTGTCCGTCGGGAACTGGGCACTCGACGGGGTGGTGGGGCCGTGTCCAGTCGAGTGGGCACTTTGCTCCACGGCGCCGGGGAGGACCCGGCGGGTCAGCTCGGTGACGAGCATGCGGCGGTACTCGGCGGTGGCGTGGATGTCGCCCTCGGGGTCGACGTGCGCGTGCACGAGCTCGGCAGCGGCGTCGACGGCCGCCCCCCACCCGCTGCTGAACGGCTCGACGCCGTCGAGAGCGGGCCCGAGGTCGAGCACCGAAGGCACGTCGGTGACGGAGACGAACGAGGCGCGAGCGCCGGACACGACGCCGTCGCTCACCGTCACGGCCACGCCGACGCCGGCCATGGCGTAGTCACCGTGTCGACGGGCGGCCTCGACGAACGCCGTCCCCGTGCCGGCGGCGAAACGGCGGAAGCGCACCGCGACGGCGAGCTCCTCGGCCGCGAGGGAGGTCTCAAGCGCGCCCAGGAAGAAGTCGCCCCAGGGGACCTCGCGCGAACCAGCAGGCCCGGCGACCTCGACGACGCCCTCGGTGAGGGCGAGGATCGCGGGCATCTCGCCGGCGGCGTCGGCGTGCGCGATGGAGCCGACCGTGGTGCCGCGGTTGCGGATCGCCGGGTGGGCGACGTTGACGAGCGCCTGACGCAGGAGGGGGAGGGCGGCATACGCCTCCTCGGACCGCTCGAGGCCGGCGTGGCGCACGAGGGCGCCGACGCGTACGGCCCCGGGGGTCACCTCGATGCCGTCGAGGCCCGCGACGCGGTTGATGTCGACGAGGTGGGCCGGCGAGGCCAGGCGCATGTTGAGGATCGGGATCAGGCTCTGCCCACCCGCGAGGACCTTGCCGTCGTGGCCGACCTCGGTCAGGACGGCGACGGCTTCCTCGACGCTGAGGGGAGCGTGGTGCTCGAAGGGGGCGGGCTTCACCGAACTGATCCTGCCTTCCGATCCGGCTACGTACTAGTGATGGTTGTGCATCGCTGACCGTGCGCTTTTGGCAACTCTTGCCCGGAACTGCCGTGGGCCCCCGACTCGGCGTCGAGGGCCCACGGCGACGTGCAGTGCGTCGTGCTGGCTGCGGTCAGCGGCGGCGCAGGTCGGGGCCGTTCGGCTCGTCCTGGTAGAGGTCGTCGATGCCGTCGCTGTCGCCGTACTCCGCCTTGCCGAGCGCGATCATCGTGCCCCCCGCCGCGTCTGCTCGTAGTCGCAGCTCCTCCGGCGCGACCGAACGGGCGAGGTGGTAGGCGCCGACGGCGACGATCGTGCCGAGGGCGATGCCACCGAGGGTGAAGCTGTCGGTGAACTTCAGCTCGACGTTGCCGATGCCGATGATGATGCCGGCGGCGACCGGAACGAGGTTGATCGGGTTGCCGAAGTCGACCCCGTTCTCCTTCCAGATCTTCGCGCCGAGCAGGCCGATCATGCCGTAGAGCACGACCGTGATGCCGCCCAGCACCCCACCGGGCACCGACGAGACGAGCGCGCCGAACTTCGGCGAGAGGCCGAAGAGGATCGCGACTGCGGCGGCCACGTAGTACGCCGCCGTCGAGTAGACGCGCGTTGCCGCCATGACGCCGATGTTCTCGGCGTAGGTGGTCGTCGGGGAGCCACCGACGGAGGTGGCGATCATCGTGCCGATGCCGTCCGCGGCGATGGCGCGGCCCATGTACGGGTCGAGGTCGGTCTTCGTCATCTCGGCGACGGCCTTGACGTGTCCGGTGTTCTCGGCGATGAGCGCGATGACGGCCGGAAGCACGAGCAGGATCGCCGCGACGGAGAACGACGGCAGGTGGACGCCGACGAGAGCCTTGCCGTCAGGGCCGATGTCGCCCGTCGAGGGCGGGAAGCCGAACCAGGGTGACGCGGCGAGGTTGTCGAAGTTGGTGCGGAAGTGCGTCGTGACCTTGCCGGCGCCGGCGTCGAAGCTCGTGATCTGGCCGAAGGCCTTGTCGAAGATCCACGAGATGACGAAGCCGAAGATCAGCGCGAGGAAGACCGCGATGCGCGAGATGAAGCCCTTGAAGGCGACGGCACAGATGATCGTGAAGAGCATGACGAGGATCGCGACCCACTGGTCCTGCGGCCAGTAGATGCCGGCGACCACCGGTGCGAGGTTGAAGCCGATGAGCATGACGACGGCGCCCGTCACGACCGGCGGCAGCACCTTGTGCAGGATCGACGACCCGAGGAAGTGGATCGTGATGCCGACGAGCGCCAACACGAGGCCCGAGACGAGGATCGCGCCCGTGACCTGCTGCGACGTGCCGCCCTGCGCGCGGATCGCCGCGACACCGCCGACGAAGCTCGCCGACGTGCCGAGGTAGCTCGGCACCTTGCCGTTGACGATGAGCAGGAAGCAGATGGTCGCGATGCCGCTCATCAGGATCGCGAGTTGCGGGTTGAGGCCCATGACGAGCGGGAAGACGAAGGTCGCCCCGAACATCGCCACGACGTGCTGGGCGCCGAGGCCCACCGTCTTGCCCCAGGACAGACGCTCGTCGGGAGCGACGACATCGTCGGGGCCCATCGTTCTGCCGTCCCCGTGAAGTTTCCAGCCCAAGCCCAAAGCCATTCCGACTCCTATTGTTGCCGCACCTGGTGATGCGGGTCACGTCCCACTCCGGGATGGGCGAAAACTACTCCCACAACAGGGGATTGCGTTCGTCAAACGTTGATACACGCCGACGGCGTGCCACTGGCACTAGATGACGTATGCCGTGTGTCCGGGTTGTCCCGTTTCTCCAGCAGCATGCGGTTCGTCGCCCAGCGAACGTCCAGCCGAGTCCCAGCGTCTCCTGACCGACTCTTGACCCGCCGGGACGTAGCGCCGCGGGCTCGCGCGTCGTTGGACCGGGTGGCGTCACGTGGTGTCACGGGGTGCCGCGTCCGTCGACCGGACACCTCGGGGGTGTCTCGTTCTCTCCCTGTTCAGGAGCAGTCAACATGCTGAAGATCTGGCCTAGCACCAACCGCCCCCGCCCCCAGACCCTGCTGGTGGGCGCCGCCGCCCTGGTCGTGGCTGTCGGCGTCGCGGGCCCTGCCCTCGCGGCCACGCCGGCCTCGGCGTCGCTGTCCGACACGAGCACGACCACGCAGTGGGCCGCAGGCCCGTTCGCCGTGCCGAACGCCACGGGCACGACAGGCGACGTCAGCTGTGGACCCCAGCTGTGTGACGACTTCGCCCTGCACGTGTCGACACCGGCCGGCTACGGCGACACCCACCAGCTGACCGTCAAGGTCGGGTGGGGCAACGCCGCCGCCGACTTCGACATCTACCTGCTCGACCAGAGTGGTGCAGTGGTCGCGTCCGCCGCCTCGAGCTCTGACCCCGAGGTCATCGTCGCGCCCCCCACGAGCGGTGACTACACCGTGAGGGTCGTGCCCTTCTCCCCGCTCGGCGAGTCGGTCTCCGGCACGGCCACCCTCACCGATGTCCCCGCCAACCCGGCACCGAGCACGGCCACACCGCCCACGTTCAGCCAGTACGGCGCCCCGGAGTCGTTCGCTCGCGCCCACGACGCCGGTGAGCCATCGCTGGGGAGCAGCCACAAGACGAACGCCAGCTTCTACCAGGCGCTCTACGACACCTACCGCGCGACGTGGGACGACAGCACCACGCCCTCGAAGGTCACTTGGACGGACGTCTCGGCGAACCCGGCCAGGGGCTGCGCCTCGGGCGGCTCGACGTCGCTCGACCCCATCGGCTTCACCGACCCGACCACCGGACGGGTCTTCGAGAGCCAGCTCGCCGGCAAGACCTCGCTGATGTGCTACTCCGACGACGAGGGCAGCACGTGGTCGCCGAGCCAGGGAGGCGGCCTCAACTCCGGCGTCGACCACCAGACCGTCGGTGGCGGCCCGTACTCTGCGAACGGCGTCGGAGCACTGCCCACCTCCACCTACGCGAACGCCGTCTACTACTGCAGCCAGGACGTCGCCGACGCGAACTGCGCCTCGAGCCACGACGGCGGCACGACGTTCGGCCCTGCCGTCCCGATGTACTCCCTCCTCGACTGCGGCGGTCTGCACGGCCACGTCAAGGTCGCCCCGAACGACGGCACCGTCTACGTGCCGAACAAGTCGTGCGGCGGCAACCAGGCCGTCGCCGTCTCCGAGGACGGCGGCACGACGTGGTCGGTGCGCAAGGACCCGGCGAGCACCGCGGGCGACTCCGACCCGAGCGTCGGCATCGGCGCCAAGGGCACCGTCTACATGGGCTACCAGGCAGCCGACGGCACACCGCGCGTCGCGGTCAGCCGTGACAAGGGCACGACGTGGACCGACGACCAGAACGTCGGCGCTAGCCTCGGCGTCCACAACACCGTGTTCCCGGCCGTGGTGGCCGGCGACGACGACCGCGCCTCGTTCGCCTTCATCGGCAGCACGACGCCCGGCAACTACCAGGACGCCGCCGCGTTCAAGGGCGACTGGCACCTGTACGTGTCCACGACGTACGACGGCGGCAAGAGCTGGGCCACCGTCGACACGACCCCGAGCGACCCGGTGCAGCGCGGCTCGATCTGCACCGGCGGGACGACCTGCGGCAACGACCGCAACCTGCTCGACTTCATGGACGCCACGGTCGACCGGACCGGCCGCGTCGAGGTCGGCTACGCAGACGGCTGCACCGGGGCGTGCACGCAGCCCGGGGGTGTCCAGAACTTCGACGCCTACGCCACCATCGCGCGTCAGCAGACCGGCAACACCTTGTATGCCGCCAACGACGCCCTGCCCAACCTGGCCCCCACGACGCTCTCCGTCGCGAAGGCCGGCGGGCTGTACGCCGCATCCACGACGGTCACGAACTCCGGCAAGGCCGCCGCCTCCGGCGTCACCAGCCGCCTGTTCGTCGACGGCGTGAACGTCGCGACCTCCGCCCCCGTCGACCTCGCTGCCGGGCGCTCGAGCTCCGTGACGTTCCCGGGTGTGCGGCTCGGCAAGGGCACGCACACCGTGCTCGTCGCCGTCGACCCGGACGGCCGCATCCGCGAGTCCGACGAGTCCGACAACCGGCGCCAGACGCAGGTGACCCGATGAGGCGTACGCCGGCGCTGCGGTTGCGCTCCAGGGCCGTGGCCGTGGCGCTCGCGGTGGGCAGCGCTGCACTGCTGGGCGGTTGCGGGTCCGACGAGCTGGCGTCGGCGATGGCCGAGCCTCCGGCGGGCCAGACTCTGGCGCCGCTCGTCTGCGCCAAGGACGCCACCGCCGTCGCCGTGCCCGCCGCGTTCCCGGCGCAGGCCGCGGTGCCCCAGGGCTACGTCGTGACGGACGTCCAGGCACGCACGGCCGGCCGCACCGTGGTCACGGCCGTCTCGCCGAAGCCGTTCGAGCAGACCCTCGCCGACATGCAGTCCGCCTACTCCACGCGCGGGTGGACCCCGTCGGAGGGTGAGGTGGAGGACCGCGACGCCGAGTCGAACTTCGCCGGCAACGGACTACGCGGCAGGTGGGCGATCCGCGAGATCCCGGACTGCACGGGCAACACCTCGGTCAGCGTGCTCGTCGGAAAGTGAGTGCCCCGTCACTGCTGCGCCGGTGACGCCACCCCGTTGATCGAGGGAGCAGTCCGTCCGCCCGCGGCGGACGGGCTGCCCTCACGGGTGCCCTACTTCAGGGTCACCACCTTGTGCATTCCCATCAGCAGGTGCGGCATACCGGTCACGTCGTCTGCGACGAAGCAGGCGAGCACGTAGGTGCCGGCCGGCAGCCGGTAGGTCAGGAAGGCCTGTCGACCGGGCGACTGCACGTCCATCCCGACGGAGGGGCCGTCGACGAAGAACGGGGGTTGCTCCTGCGACCCGGAGTCGAAGAAGGCCCGGATCTGCGCCGGCACTCGCGGCTCCGGCGACCAGTCCGCCGGCGCTGAGAGCCAGTGCAGCGGCACAAGCCAGAAGTTTCTTCCTTTTCGGGACTCCCCGAAGTGAAGGCACGCCCCGCGCCCTGCGAGGCGCCACCGAATGCGGTATTCCCGCTGGGCGCCCGCCACCGGAAAAAGCTGGAACTGCTGGCTTTTCGCGGCTCTGGCGAGGTCATATACCGCGCATTTGGTGGATCTTGAGTGCAAGGGCGAGCGTCAGCCGCAGGTCGGGGTCGGTCGTGAACGGCCCGAGGAGCTTCTCCAGCTTGCCGATGCGGTAGCGCAGGGTGTTGTAGTGGAAGAAGAGCAGCCGGGCCGTCTCGGCGACGTTGAGGTTGGTGTCGAGGAGCACGCCGAGCGTCTCGCGCAGGCCGGCATACTCCGGTGACTCGTCGGTGGCCAGCTCACGCAGCGACTCGGAGACGAACCGCCGCAGGTCGGCGCCGTCGGGGATGAGCGCGAGCAGGCGGTAGATGCCGAGGCCGTCGACGTGCGTGAGGGCGCCGTCGCCGTGCATCTGGCGCCCGACCGTGACCGCAGAGAGGGCCTCGTCGTACGCCTGGGGCAGGGCTGCGACGGACACGAACGGCCGCGAGACGCCCGCTGAGAAGCTGCGCCGGCCGCCGCCGCCGTCACCCCGGACGACGCGGACGTACTCGCCGACGACGCGCATGACCTGGTCGGTGTCGGCCTGCGGCGGCACCCCGACGAGGGCCACGACCTCGCGGCTGAACCCCATGACGGGGGAGCGGGCGTCGCGCACCGTGACGGCGTGGGTCCAGGCACGGGCGAAGCGTTGCTGGAGGAAACGAACCTCGTCGCCGTCACGCGTCGAGCGGTCGTCGTCCTCGTCGGTCTCGGCCACCACGACGACCATCGGGCGGTTGATGTCCCAGCCGAGCGAGCTCGCGTGGGCGACCGCCTCAGCAGGCGACCCGGCGCGGCCGGCCAGGGCGTCGCGGAGGAACTCGGCGCGGTACTTGCTCTCGACCGCCGAGACGGCCTGGTCCTTGGTGATGGCGAGCGCGGCGACGGTGGCGGCCCGTTCCAGCAAACGCACGTCGTCGACGGTCAGCCGCCGGTGGCTGCAGAACGCGATGAGCACGCCGTGGTCGAGGTGTCCGGCCACGATGCGCACGGCGGCGCGGTTGGCGGTCGGGCCGTCGGGCCGCGGACCCATCGGCTCGTTCTCGGTGAGCAGCCGCCCGGTGCGGTCGAAGCACTCGAGGCCCACGGCGTGCTCGAGCTCGCGATCGGAGCCGGCGCGGGCGATGACCCGGCCGTCGGTGGTCGTCACCATGACGGCCCCGTCGAGGAAACCGACCACCTGCTCGCAGAGGGCGTCGAGAGACCCGCCGGCCAGCACGATCTGCACGAGGGCGCGGTCGGCGTCCTCGAGCCGGCGCAGGACCGCCGTCTGGTGCTCGAGGATCGCGGTCAGCACCTCGGTGGTGAAGGTCGCGATGTGGTCGAGCGGCACCTCGATGAGCGGCAGCCCGGTCGCCTCTGCGGCGGTCCGGACCGACGTCGCGGCGCGCCCGGTGAGCCCTGACACGACGACGCCGGCGGCCGAGGCCTGCTCGAGGGCGGTGAAGACGTCATGGAGGCCGCGCCCGTGCTCGGCGAGGGCTGCGGCGTCGGCGAGGACGAGCCGGTGGGTCAGCCGTATGCCGGCCGTGGCGTCGCGCAGGGCAGTGCGCAGCGGGGCGGTGCTGTCGACCGTGACGTCGAGTCGCGCGGGGTCGGCGCGGACCGACCCGTGGGCCGTCGCCGCGAGCCCGGCGATGAGTCGCAGCGAGATGCCGGACATCTCGGCCTCGCCGTCGACGGGGACGTCGTGGACGCGTTCGGGTGCCACGTCGCCGTCGGAGCGCGCGGCGCCGCCGTCGACCCCGAAGGAGCCGACACCGTCGACGAGTGGACGTGCCGCTGGCAAGTCACCCTCTGCAGGGCCCGGATCGTTGGCAACTTTCACCATGAGCGCACCCTACGCCGCGTGGATAGCGTCACGTCAGCGGACCGCGCCCGGCGGCCGGCGGCATACGTGCGGGCATACGCGCGGGGATGGCGGGAGGTGCACGCACCCATGGACGACGGCCTCGACGTGACCCTGCTGCCCGCCTCGGTGTCGCCCCTGGTGGCCGCCGACGTGGCCGGCGCACCTCGTCGCCGCCGCGTGGTGGCTGTCTTCCCGACCTGTCTCTACGTCGACCTGGGCGCGCACGAGCGAGTCCTCGCGGTGCTCGCGTCCGACGCGCTGGCGCTGCCGATCGGCGTGCGTCTCGCGCTGCCGTCCACGCAGGTGGACTGGGGACTCGAGGCGGGCGCCCACGTCGTCGTGGGGCAGGGCCGCGTCCGCCTTCCACGGGCCGACGTCGTCGCGGCGCGCCTGCAGCACCCGTCGAGGGTGCGCCCGGCGCAGCGTCGGCCGGGCGCGCCGACGGGCCTGCGTGAGCCAGGCGTCCTCGGCGACCTGGCTCTCGAGCTGGCCACAGCGGCCCTCGCCGGTCGCTCGGTCGACGCCGGCGTGCGCGGGCTGCTCGGGGCCGGCCGCGGCCTGACGCCGAGCGGCGACGACGCCGTGTGCGGCCTGCTCCTGGCTCTCGGGGCCGTCGACGCTGCCCGTGCCCGGCGGGCACACGCCAGCGTCCTCGCCGAGGTTCGCGCGGGTCTGGCCCGCACGACGAGCCTATCGGCGGCGCTCCTCCTCGCAGCGGGCGCCGGGTATGCCGTCCCCGACGTCGTGCGCCTCGTGACCGGGCTCGTCTCGGGCGAGGCCTCGCCCGAGCTCGTCGACCGCGTGCTCGCCATCGGGCACTCGTCCGGCCGCGACCTGCTTTCGGGCGTCACCGGCACCCTGCGTGCCCTCGACGCCTCCCTCGAAAACACCCCCCAGGAAGGAGCCTGCCGTGGCTGACCACGTCGAGCTGAGAACCGGTGCCTACTTCGACTCGGTGACCCTGATGCAGGTCTCCCGGACCGTCGCTTCTGCGTCCGGCGTCGAGGCGGCCCAGGTCGCGATGGCGACCGAGCTCAACCTCGAGGTCATCCGCGGCATGGGCTTCGACGTGCCCGACTCGGCACCGAACGACCTCGTCGTGGCGATTCGCGGCGACGACGACGGCGTGGCCGCGGGACTGTCGGTTCTCGAGGGCGCGCTCAGCCAGAAGCGCTCTGCCGCAGGCGGTTCGGGCTTCGGTGACGCGCCCCAGCCGCGAACGCTGGGCGGTGCGATCCGGCTCTCGGGCGCCGACCTCGCCCTCGTCTCGGTGCCGGGGGAGCACGCGGTCGCGGAGGCCCTCGACGCCGTGCGCGCCGGGGTCTCCGTGCTTGTCTTCTCCGACAACGTGCCGGTCGAGGGCGAGGTGCTCCTCAAGGACGCCGCGGCCCGCGCGGGCGTGCTCGTCATGGGTCCCGACTGCGGCACCGCCGTGGTCGGCGGAGTCGCCCTCGGCTTCGCCAACGTCGTGCGTCAGGGGTCCGTCGGCCTCGTCGCGGCGTCGGGCACGGGTGCCCAGCAGGTCATGTGCCTGCTCGATGCGGCCGGCGTCGGCATCAGCCACTGCCTCGGCGTCGGCGGCCGTGACCTCTCCTCCGCCGTCGCGGCGCGCTCGACGAAGCAGGCGCTCGCCGCGCTGGCGGTCGACCCCGCCACCGACTCGATCGTCGTCGTGTCCAAACCGCCCGCTCCCGAGGTGCTCGCCGACCTGGAGGCGTTTGCCGCCGGGCTGGGCAAGCCGGTCCACTGGGCCACGCTCGGCGCGGGCCGTCCCGACCTCACCGCCGCGGTCGAGTCCGCGCTGCGCGCCACCGGCCACCAGGTGCCGGGGGAGTGGCCCTCCTGGGCGGCCGGCGCTGAGGCCGGGGCCGCAGGGGCTGCCGGGGCCGCGGGTGCCAGCGGGACGGCGTCGCAAGGCGACTCGCTGCGCGGGCTCTTCTGCGGCGGCACCCTCGCCGACGAGGCCATGCTTGTCGCGGGCGAGGTCGTCGGCGACGTCCGGTCGAACATCCCGCTGCGGCCGGAGCTCGCGCTCGGTCACGACCTGCGCGACGCCGGTCACGTCGTCATCGACTTCGGCGACGACTCCATGACCCAGGGCCGGGCGCACCCGATGATCGACCCCTCGCTGCGGCTCGAGCGCATCGCCGTCGAGGCCGCCGACCCGACCTGCGGCGTGCTGCTGCTCGACCTCGTGCTCGGCCACGGCGCGCACCCGGACCCGGCGCCCGAGCTGGCCGAGGCAATCAGCGCAGCGCGTGCCACGGCCTCCGCCGATGGCAGGCACCTCGACGTCGTCGTCTCGCTGACCGGTGCCGAGGGCGACCCGCAGGGGCTCCAGGCCAGCGCCGCCCAGCTTGTCGAGGCCGGGGCAGTCGTCCGGCTCTCGAACGCCGAAGCGACACGGGAGGCGCTCCGCCTCCTCGGCCACGACGTGACCACGCCTGCCGGCGCAACGGGCGACACGGCATACGCAAGCGTTGGGGTCGCCGGCGCCGAGGGTGGCGGCGAACCGCTCGGCGGCCTGCTCACGCAGGAGGTCTCCGTGGCGGCCGTGGGTGTGTCGCTGTTCGCGGATGCCCTTCGCGCACAGGCCGTTCGGGTCAGTGAGGCGGCCTGGCAGCCGCCGCTCGCAGGCACCTCGGGTGCCCTCGCGCGCGTGCTCGCCGACCCGCGGCGTGACGCGGCGAACGCCGAGGCGCTGAGCCGCATGCTCGCAGCCGGCGCCGACCTCGTCGACGTGCGGCCGGCGAAGGACGCGCTGGGGCTCGAGCGCGGCACCTTCCTGCACGCCGGTCCGCCGATCGAGTTCGCCCGCGCCTCAGGCCCGCTCAAGGGTGCGCTCATCGGCGCGATGCTCTTCGAGGGTCTCGCCGACACGGCCGAGGAGGCCGAGTCAAAGCTCGAGAAGGGCGACGGCATCACTCTCGAGCCGTGCCACCACCGTGACGCGGTCGGCCCCATGGCGGGCGTGATCAGCCCCTCGATGTGGGTCTACGAGCTGCGCGACGAGGTGCACGACAACACGTCGTGGTGCTCGCTCAACGAGGGCCTCGGCAAGGTGCTGCGCTACGGCGCGTACGGGCCCGAGGTCATCGGCCGGCTTCGGTGGATGAACACCGTGCTCGGCCCGATCCTGCAGCAGGCCGTGCGCACCCGCGTCGAGCGTGAGGGCAGCATCGACATCAAGGCGATCATCGCCCAGATGCTCCAGATGGGCGACGAGGGCCACAACCGCAACCGCGCCGGCTCGCTGATGCTCTTGCGTGAGCTGCTGCCGACGATGATCACCGCCGATGCGCCGTCGAGCGACATCGCCGAGGCCGTGCGGTTCTCGGGCGCAAACGAGCACTTCTTCCTCAACCTCGGCATGCCGGCGTGCAAGCTGAGCACCCTTGCAGCTCATGGCATCCCGGGCTCCTCCGTGGTGACGACGATGGCCCGCAACGGCACCGACTTCGGCATCCGTGTCTCGGGCACCGGCGACGCGTGGTTCACCGGGCCAGCCAACACGCCGGAGGGTCTGTTCCTCGGGTCCTACGGCCCCGAGGACGCCAACCCCGACATCGGCGACTCGGCGATCACCGAGACGGCTGGCATCGGCGGCTTCGCCATGGCCGCGGCCCCGGCGATCGTGAAGTTCGTCGGCGGCGACGTGCCGTTCGCGCTGCGGGCCACGCAGACGATGTACGAGATCACGACGGGGGAGCACACGGCCTACCAGGTGCCGATCCTCGAGTTCCGGGGGACTCCGACCGGCATCGACGTGACGTCCGTGGCGCGCACCGGCATCCTGCCGCAGATCAACACGGGCATGGCGGGTCGCGTCGCTGGCGTCGGCCAGGTCGGCGCCGGACTGGTCACGCCGCCCGAGCAGTGCTTCACCCAGGCCCTCACCGCCCTCGCCAACGCAGCGGACAGCACGGAGGCCTGACCCCAAAGTCGAGTGCCCACTTCCCGACGCACGCGCACCCTCCAGGTCGAGTGCCCACTCCCCGACGCCCCCACCCCCCCTGGTCGAGTCTTCACTTCCCTACGGGCCCTCCTCATCGAGTGCTCACTTCCCTACGGGCCAGTCCGGTCGAGTGCCCACTTTCCAACGCGCGTATGCCGTCGAGTGCTCACTTTCCTACGGCCCAGTCTGGTCGAGTGCCCACTTTCCGACGCCCATGACTGGTGGAGGGGGCGGTCCACGGCTCAGGCCATGCGCGCACGCCAACGGTCCTCGCGTGCGATGGCCGCGTCGATCGCATGGCGGGAGAAGAACTGTGGATCGGTGTCCTCAAGTGAGAGGCCTGACTCCGGGACGCCCAGCTCCTCAGCGAACTCGCGGATGATGGCCCACCGCGCCTCGGACCCGGCCATGTTGGCGGCCCAGATCTCGATGACCGTCCATCCGTCGCGAGTGAAGCGCAGGGCTCGCGTCTTGTCGTGCGCCCTTTGCTCGCGACCGGAATGGAACTGCTCTCCTTGGTACTCGCCGATCACGCGCACCTTGCGGCCGTCGGGCAGATCCAGCTCCCACACCAGGTCGCCGTAACCGAGGAGCACCTTGGGGTTCCATGAGGCGTAGATCGGCTGGTTGGGCGTTGGCTCGGGAAGCCCGGCCCGCGCGAACATGATTCGCGCCTGTGTTTCCCGCGGAGACCACGAATCCACGCGAATCAGGTCGAGGGCCTCGGTCAGCAGCGCCTTGCCGCGGGGTCGAACGCGTCGCGCCAACGCCGCCCGGAGCGGAGCCACACTCTTCAGAGCGGTCGCGCAGGCATCGCCGATGACGATGGCATCGTCGAGACCCATCGGCTTGCCTCTACCCACCAGCTCGCCGAGGTCGACCCACGTGTCGGCCAGCCCGACGACCGGCAACCCATGGACCTTGGTGCTCCGACGGGCGTGGACGGCGCGGTGCCCCACGACGTCATCACGGCGGATGTGCGGCTCATCGATCCGTCTGATCACGTGAAGGCGCTCATCGACCTCCAGCGCATACGAGAGCGGGAGGCCTTGAAGCAGCGCGGATGTGGTGTGAGAGAACGCGGCTCCCTCGGGCAGCACGCAGAGCAGCGCCCGCCCCCTCTCGATGAGGCCCGCAGGCGGGGTGATCGTCCGGACACCCCGGAACGGGCGGTCCAGCTGCGCCGACGCGAGCTGGCGTTCCGTGAAGCCGAGTTCTCGCCCCTGCGCGACGGTGAAGGGGACGGTTGGGAGGAACAGGTTCATGGGTCGACGCTGGACCGCAAGGCGGATTCACGCGACGGTCGCACGTCGTGCTGTGGACAGCGACGATTCCGCGCGGGTGGGTGTGGGCAACTCGCGGAGTCGGCCGGCATACGCGCGTCGGGAAGTGGGCACTCGACCCAAGGGGTGGCGTCGGGAAGTGGGCACTCGATGGGCGTACGCGTGGTGGGAAGTGGGCACTCGATGGGAGGGAGGGCGTGGGGAAGTGGGCACTCGATGGGGTGCGCGCGTCTGCCTACCTTCCCGGCGGGACGTCTTGTCGTCGGCGTCCGGGCGGGAGCACTCTGGTAGGTGGCCGCCGCGGGCGCCGACGCAGACGACCGACATCAACCATCCATCGATGATCGGACAACACCATGCGTCGACCTCGAATCATCACCGCCGCCTTGGCATCCCTGGCCACCGCCCTCGCGGGTGCTGCCGTGGCGGTCGCTGCGCCGTCGGACGTCCTCGTGACGAACGCCAGCCCGGTGACACCCTTCTCGCAGAACAAGCAGAACGAACCCACGGTGGCGATCGATGCCCACCAGACCTCTGTCGTGGCCGCAGGCTCGAACGACGAGATCGACGAGGAGGGTTGCGCTGCTGGCGACCCGACCACGTGCCCGTTCACCGCGGGCATCGGCGTCTCCGGCATCTACCTCTCGTCCACGGGCGGCCAGTCGTGGACGCAGCCCACCTACCAGGGCTTGACCGCCCGCGGCTGCCTCGGCCCCGCCGCCTGCCAGCCAGTGGTCGGCAACATCGGCACGCTGCCGCGCTACTTCGAGGCCGGTCTCCAGTCGGACGGCGACCCGGCGGTTGCCTTCGGCCCGCGTCCCGACGCCTCAGGCCACTTCTCCTGGACCAACGGGTCGCGCCTCTACTACGCGAACCTCACCTCGAACCTCCCAGGGCCCAAGCAGACCGCCACCTTCAAGGGCTTCGAGGCCATCGCGGTGTCCCACGCCGACGACCTCGCGGCCGCGACGGCCGGGACCAACAACGCCTGGTCGGCCCCCGTGATCATCTCCAAGCAGTCGTCGACCACCTTCTCCGACAAGGAGCAGGTCTGGTCGGACAACGCGTCGAGCAGCCCGTTCTTCGGCACGACCTACGTGTGCTGGTCCTCGTTCCGCGGCCAGGAGAAGGGCAACGCCCTCCCGACGCCGCTCATCGTGTCGGCGTCGCGTGACGGCGGCCTCACGTGGACGACGCGTCAGGTTGGGCCGGCCACGAACAACGGCATCAACTCCCAGCCGGACGGCTGCACGGTCCGCACCGACAGTGCGGGCAACGTCTACGTCTTCGGCATCGCGACGAGGAACGGCACCAGCTTCGAGACGATGTACCGCTCGACCGACGCCGGTGTGCACTTCGCCGGCCCGACGCTCATCACGTCCGTCGTCCGCCCCGGCGTCTTCGACCCCGTCCAGGGCCGTCCCGTCATGGACGGACTCGGCGGCGCCCGCGTCGACCTCGCGGCGGCGCCGAGCGTCGACATCGCGAACGGGGCCCCGACCGGAGCCGGCGCGACGAACCAGATCGTCATGACGTGGGCCGACGGAAGGAACGGTCTCAACAACGAGCAGCTGATGCTCGCGACGTCGGGCAACGGCGGCTCGACGTGGACCGGTCCGACGGCCGTTCCGCTGCGGCCAGGCGACCGGCCCGTCTACACGGCGCCGGCGATCTCCCCGAACGGCACCGACGCGTACATCGTCGTCAACGCCTTCACGACGCCCTACCGCAACGACACGACGTCGCCCCGTGGCCTCGTCGGCACGGTGCTGCACAGCGACGTGGTCGGCGGCGTGCTGACCGGGTTCACCGAGCTGACGCGCGGGGTCGTGGGCGATCCACGCGGATCGTCAGCCAACTCCCTGACCGACGAGTTCCTCGGTGACTACGTGTATGCCGCGGCGTCGCGCACCGGGGTCGTGGCCGTGTGGAACGACACCCGTGACGCCGCAGACTGCCCGGCGGTCGACGCGTACCGTGCCGCGCTCTACACGAACCCGGCCGCAGCGGCGCCCAACGTTCCGGCACAGTGCACCGGACCGTCTGTCACGTTCGGCAACAGCGACATCCGCTCGGCCGCGGTGCCCGACCCGACTCCGTAACGCCGAGCAACACCGGCCCGCACCGACCGACACCGACCCACCGCGCAAAAACCGGTGGGTCGGTGTCGGTGCTGCGACCTAGGGTGGACAGGCCATGCGAGACTTCCCGCCCCAGACCCGGGCCTACACCGACCGAGGCGCCGAGACGCCTGACACCCGCACGCCGCGGGCCTTCCTCTGGTGGATGGTGCGGCAGAACGGCGGCCTCTTCGTCGCCGGCCTCGCCGTCGCCCTCATCTGGATGGTGCCGCAGACGGTCGGGCCGTGGATGGTGGGTCGCGCCATCGACACCGGCATCGTCGCGGGCGACTCCGCGGTGACGACGCGCTGGGTGCTCGCCCTCGCCGCCGTGACCCTCTTCGGCGCGTGCAGCGGCATCGCGTTCCACACCGTGATCGTGCGCGAGTGGCTCATCGCCCTCTACGGCACGACGAAGCTCGTCACCCGCAAGGCGCTCCAGCTCGGCCACGTGCTCACGCGCCGCACGCCCACCGGCGAGGTGCTCTCGGTGAGCGGCAGCGACGGCGACCAGTTCGGCGCGCTCATGGAGATCACGACCCGCGCCATCTCGCAGCTCGTCGCCTACCTCGTCGTGGCCGGCATCGTGCTCACCACGTCCGTGCGCATGGGCGTCCTCGTGCTCGTGTCCGCGCCGCTGCTCGTCGTGCTCGGTATGCCGCTGCTGCGTCCCATGCAGCGCTGGCAGGGCGTCGAGCGCTCGCGCAACTCCGAGCTCACCTCGATGTCGACCGACATCGTCGGCGGCCTGCGCATCCTGCGCGGCATCGGCGGCGAGGACACCTTCGGCGGCAACTACGCCGGCCAGTCCCAGCGCGTCCGCCAGTCGGGTGTCTCGGCCGGTCGTTGGCTGGCCGCCGTCGAGTCCGTCGGCGTGCTGCTCTCGGGTGGCTTCGTCGTCGCCCTGATGTGGCTCGGCACCCGCGAGGTCGCCCAGGGACGCCTCACGGTCGGCCAGCTCGTCAGCTTCCTCGGCTACGGCCTGTTCCTCATCCAGCCGATGCGCACCTTCGTCGAGTTCGCCCAGAAGTGGACCCGCTCGGTGGTGTCGGCGCGCAAGGCGGTCGCCGTGCTCGGGCAGCGGCCCCCGTGGGTGCACCCCGACGACCCGGCCCCGCTGCGCACCGACGGCGACATCGTCGACGAGGCCTCCGGGCTGACGATCCGCCCCGGCATCCTCACGATGGTCGTCTCGGCCGTGCCCGACGACTCCGCGGCGCTCGCCGACCGGCTCGGCCGCTACCTGCCCAGCGACGAGGGGGCCCTCGTCAGCGACGAGATCCCCGAGGAGCTCAAGGGTCGCGCGGCCCGACGCGAGCGCTCGGCCCGCGCCGTGGCCCGCGAGGAGCAGGCGCGCCGCGACGAGGAGCGCGCACGACAGCCGTGGGGCGTCACCGTCGGCGGGGTCGACCTGTCGCAGGTCGCGCTCGACGACGTACGCCGCCACATCCTCGTGAGCGACACCTCACCCCAGGTCTTCGCCGGCACGCTGCGTTCCGCGGTCGACCCGCTCGACCGGCTCACCCTCGAGCAGGCCGAGCGCGCCCTGTTCACGGCCGCCGCCGACGACGTCTTCGACGCGCTGCCGGGTGGCTGGCAGGGCGAGCTCGAGGAGCGCGGGCGCGGACTGTCCGGCGGGCAGCGCCAGAGGCTCGTCCTCATGCGCGCCCTCGCCGCCGACCCCGACGTGCTCGTGCTCGTCGAGCCCACGTCGGCCGTCGACGCCCACACCGAGGCGCGCATCGCCGAGCGGCTCGGCGCCCACCGCGAGGGCCGCACCACCGTCGTCATGACCGCCTCGCCGCTGCTGCTCCACCACGCCGACGAGATCGTCCTGCTCGAGCAGGGCGTGGCCACCGCGCGCGGACGGCACGCCGACCTGCTCGCCGACTCACCGGCATACCGCTCGGTGGTCGTGCGCGGCGAGGGCGACGTGTCGGTGCTCGCCCACCACTCCGAGGAGTCCCGATGAGCCGCCCCGACGGCACGGCCACGAGCACGTATGCCGTGTCGACCGGCCCGTCGCCCACGCACGTCTCGCTCCTGCCGCCCGAGCTCGCCGCCGAGTCGGCGCGCACCTGGGAGGGTGGCGCGCACGTGCCGGCGGTGCCCGACGAACTGCGTCTGCCCGGGTCTCGCGCGCAGGCCGAGACCGCTGAGTCGGCCCCGTCGTCCGTCGAGTCGGTCGGCGTCAGCGAGCGGCTCGCCGCGCTCCGCCGCCGGCACCTGCTGCGTGAGCGGCGCGCCCAGGAGTTCGTCGCCGACACCATGAACGCCCGCAAGGGCCTGCCCATCGCCGACAACCGCAGCGTCGTGCGCTTCATCGGCCAGCTGCTCGGGCAGGAGCGCGTGCTCGTCATCGCCGTCGTCGTCGCCAACGCGCTGGCGGCCACGGCCGGGCTGCTCGTGCCGCGCCTGCTCGGCGAGCTCGTCGACTCCACGGTCAACGACGTGCGCGCCGGACGCGTCGACGCGGCACTTGCTGGCGCGAACACGGCCGCACTCATCGTCGCCGGTCTGGTCCTGGTGCAGGGACTGTTCACGCTCGCGGCCAAGACGTCGTCGGCCGTGCTCGGTCAGAGCGTGCTCGCCGCCGCCCGCGAGTACGTCGTCCGCGCGATCCTGCGCCTGCCGCTCTCGCGGGTCGAGAGCGCGAGCTCGGGCGACCTCGTGACGCGCGTGACCCGCGACGTCGGCACGATGAGCGAGAGCGTGCGCTGGGCGCTGCCCGAGTCGATCGTCGCCACCATCACCGTCGTGCTGACGCTGGTCGCGATGATGAGCAACTCGGTGATGCTGTCGCTGCCGTCGATCATCCTCATGTCGCTGGCGCTGATCCAGGTGCGCCGCTACCTGAGGCGCGCTCCGAAGGGCTACCTCACCGAGAGCGGCACCTACTCCCGCATCAACACGACGCTCACCGAGACGGTCGAGGGCGCCCGCACCGTCGAGGCCCTCGGTCTGGCCGGCCATCGGCTGCGCCGCGGCGACGACGACATCGAGGTGTCGGGCCAGGCCGAGCGCTACACGATGACGCTGCGCAACCTGCTCTTCGCCGTCATGGACGTCGCGTTCAGCCTGCCGCGCGTGCTCGTGCTGCTCTTCGGCGCTGTCGGCTACGCGCAGGGCTGGGCCACGCTCGGGCAGATCACGACGGCGATCCTCTACACCGAGGCGCTCTGGGGCCCGTTCGACATGCTGGTCCACACGGTCGACCGCGTGCAGGTCGGCATCGCGTCGACGACCCGCCTGCTCGGCATCGCCACGGTGCCGCCCGACCGCGAGGCCGGTGACGGGCAGCCTTCGGGCGCAGAGCTCGTCGGCTCCGACCTGCGCTACGCCTACCGCGCAGACCACGACGTGCTGCACGGCATCGACCTGTCGCTCTCGACGGGCGAGCGACTCGCGATCGTCGGGCCGAGCGGCTCGGGCAAGTCGACGCTCGGGCGTCTGCTCTCCGGCATCCACGGCCCGCGCACGGGTTCTGTCAGGGTGGGCGGCGTCGAGCTGACATCGCTGCCGCTCGACCAGCTGCGCACCGAGGTCGCCCTCGTCACCCAGGAGCACCACGTCTTCATCGGGTCGGTCCGCGACAACGTCGTCCTGGCCCGCGAGGGCTCCACCGACGACCAGGCGCGTGAGGCGCTGCGAGCCGTCGACGCCCTCGGCTGGGTCGAGCGCCTGCCCGAGGGACTCGACACCAAGCTCGGCTCGGGTCACCACGCACTGACGCCGGGCCGGGCCCAGCAGATCGCGCTGGCGCGCCTGATCCTGGCCGACCCGCACACGATCGTGCTCGACGAGGCGACCTCGCTCATCGACCCGCGCACGGCCCGCCATCTCGAGGGGTCGATGAACGCGCTGCTCACCGGGCGCACCGTCGTCGCGATCGCGCACCGGCTGCACACCGCCCACGACGCCGACCGCATCGCCGTCGTCATCGACGGCCGGGTCGCGGAGCTCGGCAGCCACGACGAGCTCGTCGCTCGCGACGGCGAGTACGCCGCCCTCTGGCGCGCCTGGACCTCCTGACCTTCCAGTCGAGTGCTCACTTCCCGACGGCCCTGACGAAGTCGAGTGCCCATTTCCCGACGGCCTTGGTCTAGTCGAGTGCCCAGTTCCCGACACGGTTGAGCGTCGGGAAGTGGGCACTCGACTAAGGGGGAGGGAGGTCGAGTGCTCAGTTGTCGACGGGGCCTACGGCGTCGGGAAGTGGGCACTCGATGGGGAGGGAAGGTTGGTGGGTGTGTTTCCGTCACGAAGGGCGGAAGGCATGTGAAGGTGTGGACATGACGACTGACACGTCCGGAGAGCAGGAGCGCACGGCATACGTCCTCGTCGGCGGCGGGCTGGCCGCGGCGAAGGCGATCGAGGGAATCCGCGAGAGCGACCCGAAGGGCAGCATCGCCCTCGTCGCCGAGGAGGACCAGCTGCCCTACGAGCGGCCACCACTGTCGAAGGGGGTGCTCAAGGGCGACGACGAGCCCGACAGCGCCTTCACCCACGACCGGGACTGGTACGACCAGAACGGCGTCGAGCTGCGGCTTGGCAGCGCCGCGACCTCGCTCGACACCGAGAACCACACGCTCACCCTCGGCGGCGGCGGCACCCTGTCCTACGACAAGCTGCTGCTCGCCACCGGCTCGTCGGCCCGCGCGCTCGACGTGCCCGGTGCCGACCTCGACGGCGTGCTCTACCTGCGCGAGCTGCAGGAGTCGCAGGAGCTGAAGAAGCACCTGACCAAGGACGCCAAGGTCGTCATCGTCGGCGCCGGCTGGATCGGCCTCGAGGTCGCCGCCGCGGCGGCCGAGGCAGGGGCGAGCGTCACGGTCATCGAGCCGCAGGCGGCGCCGCTGCTCGGCGTCATGGGCGAGCAGATCGGCGGCTGGTTCGCCGACCTGCACCGCGGGCACGGCGTCGAGTTCCGCTTTGGCGAAGGCGTGGAGCGCATCGAGGGCGAGACCGCTGCGACCGGCGTCGTCACGAAGAAGGGCGACACCGTGCCGGCCGACGTGGTCGTCGTCGGGGTCGGCATCACGCCGAACACCGGGCTCGCCGACGACGCCGGCATCACCACCGACAACGGCATCGTCACCGACCCGGGGCTGCGCACCTCGGCCGACGGTGTCTGGGCGGCCGGTGACGTCGCGAACTGGCGCAGCACCACGCTCGACACCAACGTGCGCGTCGAGCACTGGGCCAACGCCCACGACGGCGGTCTCGCCGCCGGCCGGTCGATGGCCGGCCAGGACGTCACCTACGACCCCATCCCGTTCTTCTACTCCGACCAGTACGACATCGGCCTCGAGTACGCCGGCTACGTCCCGCGCGGCAGCAACGCGGAGGTGGTGCTGCGCGGCGACCCGAAGAGCAACGAGTTCATGGCGTTCTGGGTGCTGCCCGAGGGCGACGGCAACGGCGACGGCGTGCGGGTGCTCGCGGGCATGCACGTCAACGTCTGGGACACCATCGACGACGTCCAGCGCCTGGTCCGCGACAAGACGGTCGTCGACCGCGCCCGCCTGACCGACCCCGAGGTGCCGCTCAGCGACCTGAAGTGACCTGAGTGACCTGACGTGACCTGACGTGACCTGACGCCAGCCGGCCACGCCCGCCCTCCGCGGGCGTGGCCGGCTTGTCCGTTCTGCACCCGCCGGCCCCTGTCGTCTCCTACCCTCGGAGCGTGGCCGATGCGCCACCGTTTCCCGGGGGTCGGCGAGGCGCAGGACGGAGTGCGATGGAGTACGCCAGGCAGGGGAAGCCCGCCGCACGCATGACGGTTCCCGTCGTCACCCCCATCGCGCAGCTCGCCTACGTCTTCTCCGAGTACTCCGCCGCCACGGGCAACGCCATGTCGACGAAGATCCACGCACAGGCCCGGGCGCACGAGGCGATGGGCGGGCGCACCTACGTCGTCGTCAGCGACCGCCGCGAGCACGACTACCCCGCGGGCACGCTCGTGCGCTACGCGTCCAGTCGCGCCGCCACGCGCGAGTGGTTCACCGACCTCGAGCGTCGTGTCGACGCGGCCTGCGGCCTCGCCCTCGGCCACCGGCCCTTCGTCGCCCGCTTCCACCGCGACGCCCTCGACGCCGTGCCCGCCGATGCGAAGGCGCTCGTGATCTACAACTACGCCGGCGCGGTCACCGACCGGCTGGCCCGCAGCTTCGACGGCAAGATCGTGCTGCACCTCGGCAACGACGTCTTCCGCTCGTGGCGGCCCGCCGAAGTCCGCCGCGTCATCGCCCGCACCCACGTCACGGTGGCGGTGAGCGACTACCTGGCGGGCACGGTCGTCGACCGGATCGGGTTCCGCCCCGACAACCTCCACGTCCTCCGCAACGGCGTCGACACCGCCACCTTCCGTCCCGGGCCCCAGCGCGAAGCCCGAGGAGGTATGCCGCCCACCATCCTTTTCGTGGGAAACGTCCTGCCGCACAAGGGCGCTCACAACCTCATCGCTGCCGCCCACGTGATGGCGCGGACGACGCGGGACTTCCGGGTGCGCATCGTCGGGTCGTCGGGCCTGCGCCCGGCAGCGGGGCTGTCCGATTACGAGCGCGAGCTGCGCCGTGCGGCCGCGCCGCTCGGCGAGCTCGTGGAGTTCACGCCGTTCGTCGACCGGCACGCGCTGCCGGCCGTCGTCGCCGACGCCGACGTGTTCGTGATGCCCGTCGACTGGCAGGAGCCGGCCGGGCAGGTCGTCACGGAGGCCATGGCGGCGGGACTGCCGGTCGTGTCGGCGCGCAGTGGCGGCATACCGGAGTACCTCGGCCCCGACGGGGTCTACGTCGACACGCGCAACCCCGACCGGCTCGCCGAGGCGCTGCACGACCTCGTCACCGACCCGCGTGAGCGGGCGAGGCGGGGCCAGGCCCTGCGGCAGCGCGCTGAGTCGATGACGTGGGAGCGCAACGTCCACGAGCTGATGCGGCTCATCGCGGACTGAGCACGGCAGCCCCCCGGGGCGCGACCACCCCGGGACCGGCCCGGGACCCGTCATGTGCCGGGGTGGCAGGATGTGCACCGTGACGGCACAGATCCTCGACGGCAAGGCCACCCTCAAGGCGATCAAGGTCGAGCTGACCCAGCGGGTCGCTCGGCTGCGCGAGCAGGGCATCGTCCCGGGGCTCGGCACCGTGCTGGTGGGCGATGACCCCGGCAGCCACTGGTACGTCAACGCCAAGCACAAGGACTGCGCCGAGATCGGTATCACGAGCCTCCGCCGCGACCTGCCCGCCACCGCCACCCAGGCCGAGGTCGAGGCCGTCATCGACGAGCT
Organism: Terrabacter sp. 05T424; assembly: GCF_056396225.1. Taxonomy (NCBI): domain Bacteria; kingdom Bacillati; phylum Actinomycetota; class Actinomycetes; order Micrococcales; family Intrasporangiaceae; genus Terrabacter; species Terrabacter sp. 05T424. Next base: position 100,161 of record NZ_JBFTLB010000004.1, on the reverse strand, counting down.
CAACGCCGACCCCGAGTGCACCGGCTTCCTCGTGCAGCAGCCGACCGGCCTCGACGAGATGGCGCTGCTCTCCCGCGTCGACCCGACCAAGGACGTCGACGGACTGCACCCGATGAACCTCGGCTGGCTCGCGCTCGGCAAGCCGGCCCCGCTGCCGTGCACCCCGATGGGCTGCATCGAGCTGCTCCGTCGCCACGACGTGCCGATCGCAGGCGCCAAGGTCGTCGTCATCGGCCGCGGCCTCACCGTGGGCCGCCCGCTCGGCCTCATCCTCACCCGCAAGAGCGAGAACGCCACAGTGACGCTCTGCCACACCGGCACCAAGGACCTCGCCGCCGAGGTGCGCCAGGCCGACATCGTCATCGCCGCGGCCGGCGTGCCGAGCATCGTCACCAAGGAGATGGTCAAGCCCGGCGCCGCCGTGCTCGACGTCGGCGTCAGCCGGGTCGACGGCAAGATCGCCGGCGACGTCGCGCTCGACGTCGCCGAGGTCGCCGGCTGGGTCAGCCCCAACCCGGGCGGCGTCGGCCCGATGACGCGCGCGCTGCTGCTCACCAACATCGTCGAGGCCGCCGAAGCCTCGGTCGCCGCCGGCGTCTGAGGGCCTGACCGCCTGTGCAGTGGCGAGGGAGCGGGTTCGTCGTCCTCAGCTGGTGGTACCTCGTCGCGGGGCTCGCCGCGGTGGGGGTGCTCGTCATCTCGTTCCTCGACGTGCGGTGGGGCGGGCGCATCGTCGCGGCGGCGTTCTTCATCGGGGCGGTGATCCGCCTCATCGCACGGCCGTCACGCAAGGCCGGCGGCCTCAACGTGCGCTCGCGCAGCCTCGACATCGCGATCCTGCTCGCGCTGGGCCTCGGGGTGCTCATCGCCTCCGCGACCGTCAAGCTCGACGCCGACGTCCCCGCGCGCACGGCCGTCACCCGCACCGCCAACTGACGCGGCGGCATACGCCCCAAGGTCGTTCACCTCTCGATTGCGTATGCCGGGTCGCCCCGGTCGCGCGAAGGGCGCCGGTCACCTCGTGGTGACCGGCGCCCTTCGGCGTGTGCGGGGTGGGCTCAGATGAGCCTCAGATGAGTCCCAGACCCTTGACGGCGTCGCGCTCCTCGGCGAGCTCGGCGACCGAGGCGTCGATCTTGCCGCGGGAGAACTCGTCGATGTCGAGGCCCTGGACGATGCTCCAGGCGCCGTCCTTGATCGTGACCGGGAACGAGGAGATGAGACCCTCCTCGACGCCGTAGGAGCCGTCGGAGCGCACGGCCATCGAGACCCAGTCGCCGTCGGCGGTGCCCTCGACCCAGGTGCGGGCGTGGTCGATGGTGGCCGACGCAGCAGACGCGGCCGACGAAGCGCCACGGGCCTCGATGATCGCCGCGCCACGCTTGGCGACGGTCGGGATGAAGGTGCCGGCGAGCCAGTCCTGGTCGCCCACGGCCTCGGCGGCGTTCTTGCCGCCCACCTCGGCGTGGAAGAGGTCGGGGTACTGCGTCGCGGAGTGGTTGCCCCAGATCGTCATCTTCTTGATCTCGGTGACCGGCACGCCGAGCTTGGCGGCGAGCTGGCTGATCGCGCGGTTGTGGTCGAGGCGCGTGAGGGCCGAGAAGCGCTCGGTCGGGATGTCGGGGGCGTTGCTCATCGCGATGAGGGCGTTGGTGTTGGCCGGGTTGCCGGTGACGGTGATGCGGATGTCGTCGGCCGCGACCGAGTTGAGGGCCTTGCCCTGCGGGGCGAAGATGCCGCCGTTGGCCTCGAGCAGGTCGCCGCGCTCCATGCCGGGGCCGCGGGGGCGGGCGCCGACGAGCAGGGCGTGGTTGACGCCGTCGAAGACCTTGTTGGCGTCGTCGCCGATCTGGACGCCGGCGAGGGTCGGGAACGCGCAGTCGTCGAGCTCCATGACGACGCCCTCGAGCGCCTTGAGCGCCGGGGTGATCTCGAGGAGGCGCAGCTCAACGGGGGTGTCGGGCCCGAGCAGGGCACCGCTCGCGATGCGGAACAGGAGGCTGTAGCCGATCTGGCCGGCTGCGCCGGTGACGGCGACCTTGACGGGGGTAGTGCTCACGGGATGGACCCTTCACATCGGTGTGGCGCTGGACGCTCCGACGCTCGACGGAAGGCCGGTCGAGTGCCCACTTCCGCACGGCACGGGACGGCACGGCACGGCACGGCACGGCACGGCACGGCACGGAGCGACGGTGCCGCCCCCAGCACCGCCGCTCCGTAGTCCTTGTTAGTTCTTGCGAGTCCTTCGCGAGTCCTGCGCCTCAGCTGATGGCGGCGGTCGCCGTCGAGGTGCGGGCCACGCTCGTGTAGCCGGTCTTGGCGCCGGTCACCGTCACCGTGATCCGGGCGCCCCTGACGGAGCTCGGCAGCACGTAGGTCGAGCCGGTGGCTCCGGTGATGGCGACACCGTTGCGGCGCCACTGGTACTTGAGGGTGACCGGCGCGGGCGACCAGGTGCCGGCCGTGGCGGTGAGGCGTGAGCCGACCCGGGTGGTGCCGGTGATCCTGGGCACCGGTGTCGCCGTGAGGGTTCCGGTCGCGACGGCGAGCGTCACGGCGGAGGTCTTGGCGACCGTGGTGTAGCCGGTCTTGGCGCCGGTCACGGTGACGGACATCTTCGCGGTTCGGTCGGCGGCGCCGAGCAGGTAGGTGGACGCCGTGGCCCCGCTGATCGCTACTCCGTTGCGGAGCCACTGGTACTTCAGTGTCACCGGCAGCGGACCCCACGTGCCGGCCGTCGCGGTGAGGCGGTAGCCGACCTTGACGGTGCCCGTGATCTTGGGAACCGGCGTGGCAGTGAGGGTTCCGGTCGCGACGGCCGCCGTCGGCGCCGAGGTGCGGGCGACCGCGGTGTAGCCGGTCTTGGCGCCGGTGACGGTCACGGTCATCGTGCCCGTGCGGTCGCTCGGGGTGACCACGTAGGTCGACGCGGTGGCACCGGTGACGGCGGTGCCGTTGCGCAGCCACTGGTACTTGAACGAGATCGGCGTCGGTGCCCAGGCGCCGGGATTGGCCGTGAGCGTCATGCCGACTTTGGCCGTGCCGCTGACCGTCGGCGTCGCCGGGGTGAGCACACCGGGACCGACGGGTGCGGTCGTGCGCGACGTCGTGCGCGGAGCGTAGCCGGTGAGGGTGGCGGTCGTCTCCACCGTCACGGTCTTGCCCTGGTCGGCCACACCCGGCGTGTACGACGCCCCGGTCGAGACCGCGACCCCGCCGACGAGCCAGCGGTGCGACAGCGTGGTCGGGGTGGGGGTCCACGTGCCGTCGGTGACGGTCAGAGCCTCACCGACGCGGGCGGTGCCAGTGATGGTGGGCTGCGGCGTGGCGGTGAAGAGCTTGAAGCTCGAGAGCTCCACGTCCTGTGCGGTGAGCGCCTGGCCGTCGGCGAGCGTGACCGGCAGCGGCGTCGATGCCACGCAGAGCGGGCTCGCGGTGGGGGCGCCGCCGCCACCGTTGGTGAGGCAGGCGTCCACCTCGATGCGGTAGGCGCCGGCCGGCAGGCCGGAGACGGTGTAGCCGCCGGAGGCGTCGGTCGTGGCCGACCCGGCCGGCTGGCCGTCGCTGGTGCGGACGACGGTCACGGTCGCCTGAGCGACCGAGTTCCCTTGCGCCGTAACGGTCCCCGCGATGGACGCAGTCCCGCTGGGCGGGGCAGCGAGGGTGGCGTCGATGCCGGTCCTCGTCTGCCCGGCGGTGACCGTGACGTTCGAGGGCGAGCCGCCGGCGGTGGCCGACCAGTCCTGCGTGGCGAGCCCGTGGCCGGAGAAGCGCACCTTGACGCTGCCGGGCAGCACGCCGCCGAGCTCGTACGCGTGGGTGCCGATGACGCTGGTGGCGCCCACGATGTTGTTGCTCGCGTCGAGCGCCTGGACGACGATCTCGGTGCCCTGGGCGTTCGCGGGCGCCGTGACGCTGCCGGCGATGGTGCCGCCGAGCGGCACGGTGACCGAGCCCGCGTCCGTGGCCGAGCCGAGCGTCAGGTCGTAGACGGTGCCCGTGCCCGGGGCCTGGGTGCCGCCGACCCACGTGCCGGCATACGGGCTGGCGGGGCCGAGGCGCAGGCGCACCTGCCCGGCGGCGAGCCCGCCGAGGCGGAAGGTGCCGTCGGTGCCGGACAGGGTGGAGACGATGTCGGTGGGGGAGTACATCGCGGTGACGTCGACGTTGGCGAGCGGCTTGCCCGCCTCGTTGACGAGCGAGCCGACGACGGAGGCACCGACGGCCGGCGCCACCTCGAGGGTGGTGGTGGGCGCCGTGACGGTCTGCGGCGCGAGGACGAGCTCGCCGGCGAGGTCGATCAGCTGCACGTTCAGCGTCCCGTTCGGCACGTCGAAGATGTCGAAGGTGCCGTCGGGGTTGATGCTGAACGTCGAGTAGGACTGCCCCCCGGTGTCCTGGAGGCTCACGCTGAGGTTGCTGTAGTCGGTCGTCGCCGCGCCGGTCGGAAGGGTGATGTGTCCCGACACGGTGCTCGTCGGCACGGCCCCGGGCCCGGCCGCGGGGAGTGCGACGTCGACGCCGGTGCGCACCGCTCCGGCCGAGAGCACCACGAAGGTCGAGTCGGCCCACGTCGTGGTGTTGCCGAACCAGCGGGTCGCTCCGGTGGAGCCGGTGGCCAGCACGGCATACGTGCCGCTCGGCAGGCCGGTCACGGTGTAGCTGGCCCCCCCGCCGAGGACGGCGCTGCCGAGCTGGGCGCCGCTGCTGACGTCGATGACGGAGACCTGGCCCGAGGAGGCGGCGGCGCTTCCCTCGGTGACGCGGCCCGAGACGCTGGCCCCGGCTGCGAGCCGGATGTTGACGCCGGAGACGGTGCCGCCGGCGGCCAGCGACACGGCTGTGGCCGAGGAGACGTCGGTCGTCGAGCCGGCGGTGCCGTAGTAGGTGACGACGGTGCCGTCGTCGACGGCAGACACGACATAGCTGCCGGGCCCGAGGCCGCTGACGCTGAACGTGCCGTCGGCGGCGATGGGGTAGAAGTCCCGCACGCTGCGGGCCGAGGCCGGCGCCACCATGAGGTTGCCGGTCCCGGGCACCGGGGTGCCGTCGGGCCGCAGCACACGGCCCGAGAGCGTGCCGCCGGGCACGAGCGTGAAGTCGGCGCGTCCGGCGACACCGTCGACGACGTCGACCGGGGTGGCGGTCGCCGGCGAGGACGTGCTGTCGAAGTACTGGACGGCGAGACCGGAGGCGGCGGGCGGCGTCACGCGCACGATGTAGTGGCCGGCGGGCAGGCCCATGGAGTCGAAGTTGCCGCCGATGTCGGTCATGGCGAGGGCGGTGTCGGTGACGCCGGGGTCGGCGGACCAGATGTCGACCTGTGCGTCGGGCACGGGGACGCTGCTCTGGTCGAGCACGGTGCCGACGATCGAACCCGCCTGCGCCATCCTGATGTCGCGGCCGCTGATCGTGGCGCCGGCGCCGACGGTGATCGGCGTAGCCGCGTCGCGGGTGGCGACGCCGGAGGCTGAGGTGCTCGACCACCACGGGGTCTGGAAGCCGAGGAACTGGCCGTCGAACTGCAGCACGTATGCCGCGGGGGCGAGGCCGCTGAGCGAGTAGTTGCCGTCCACGTCGGTCGTCACCGACGACCAGGTGTCGCTGCCGACCGGCGCGGCCTGCACGACGACGCCCTCGACGCCGGTCGAGCCGTCGGAGGTGGTGGCGCGCCCGGTGATGGTGCCGGCGAGCACGAGGGTGGCGTCCATCGCGGTGCGCGAGCCGCCGGCGGCCAGCACCGCGTAGGCGGCGCGGGACCGTGTCTGGGCGCCGTTCCACCACTGCTCGGTGTAGGTGCTCCCGCTCGGCGGCAGGACATGCACGGTGTAGACGTCGGCGGGCAGACCGGCGAGGGCCCAGGCGCCGGCGGCGTCGGTGGTCGTGTTGAGGACGCCGCTCGAGAAGATGTCGGAGTCGGCGGCGACGGCCACGACGAGCGCGCCCGGGAGCGGGCTCGACGTCGAGCCGGCATAGACGTGGCCGCTCATCGTGACGGGCGTTGCGACCGCCGCGGCCTGGAGGCTGCGGCTGCTCGGGGCGCTGCCGGCCGGGAGCACCATCGTGCGGCCGGTCAGGACGGTGCCCTCGGCCACGGCGAAGAACGTCGGGGAGTCGGTCACGGTCTTCATGCCGTACGACCACGAGACGCGGCCGGCGGCGCTGAAGTCGAGGGTGTAGCTGCCGGCGGTGAGGCCGCGCACGGTGAAGCTGCCGTCGGCGGCGGTCGCCACCGCGCTGCTCGTGACGGCGCCGGTTGCCTTCTCGCGCGGGGTGACGAGCACGCCGGACAGTGCCGAGCCGGCCCCGTCGGTGACCCGACCGGAGACCGTGGCGCCGCGGGTTAGCGAGGCGTTGAGGCCGGGGAGCGTGCCGCCAGCGCTCGCGCTGACGATGCCGGCGCCTTCGCGGGTCGCTGCCGCTGACCACCACTGCGAGAGGTATGCCGTGTCGGACGCGTCGAACTGGAGGTCGTAGCTGCCGGGGGGCAGGTCGCTCATCGTCCACGAGCCGGTGGAGCCGGTGGTCGCGGTCGTGACCGGCGTGAAGTCGGCGGAGCCGTGCGGGATCGCCTTGACGACGACGCCCGTCACGGGGCCGCTGCCGTCGGCCGCGGTGACCTGGCCCGAGGCGGTCGCAGGCCCGGTGGTCGCGGTCGGCTGGATGGTGCCGGCGGCGGTCGCGGTGCCGGCCGCCAAGGCCGAGGCCGAGCCGGTCAGTCCCTGCCCGACGAGCAGTGCGACGACGGCAAGCAGAACAAGAATGCGGTGCCGGACCGGTGAGCGGTCAGACGGCAGCGCGCGCAGCGACATGGTCACTGGAATCCCCCCAGGCGTGACAGTGGTACTGCTTTGAAGGTAGCCAGCACATGCGCCGTACATCGGCGGAACAGCAAATTCCCAGCAAAGGTGCGCGTCGTTGAGCGGGCGGCCGGTGCCGGGACGTCAGAGGCCCGTCACGTACCGGTCATGAACCCGTCAGGTGATCGACGTCGCACACGAGCGACGACGGACGATCCCTGCGGGTCAGGCCGTGAGGGCGAGTGAGCCGAGGGCGATGAGCCAGCTGACGAAGCTGCCGACGAGGAAGTACTCGGTGACGTCGTCGATGCCGGCCGGGCCGCCCGGGTAGGAGGCGCCGCCGGGGTCGGCCGGGTTGCCGGACGAGCTGCGGGCGGCGGCCTGGATCTCGGGGAAGCGGAGCAGCCCCTTGGCGGCGATGACGAGACCGGCGGCGCCGAACTCGCCCGCGAGGCCGAGCCCGAGGATGACGAAGCGCTCCATCGGGCCGAGCAGCCGCCCGCCCTTGAGTCGGTCGGCGGGCTGACCGGTGGTCGGGGGAGCGGGGTTGCCGGCCTGCGAGGCGGCCGCCGCGGCGGCAGCGTTGGCGTTGGTGACGTCGGAGGGGCGCAGTGCCCCGATGGCGAGCAGCACGAGCCGCACGATGGTGTTGGCAGTGGCGACGTTGAAGATCGCGAGCCCCACGAGCAGCAGGACGCGACCGGGTGCCAGGCGGCCATGACCGGGCAGGTCGGCCCAGTGCAGCCAGGTCGCGAGCGGCCCACCGGCAGCGCTCACGGCGCCGGAGAAGGCGAGCAGGCCGACGACGATGCCGGCGAAGGTGGCGAGACCGGCGAGGGCCCGCCGGCCGGTCATCTGGGTGTGCCGGGACAGCTCCGCCCAGCCGGCGCCGGCCGCCGCCGCGAGCACCAGCGCGACCCAGTCAGCCCACGTGCGCATGCCGGCGAGCAGGCCGATGGCCACGATCACAACCGGCGCGACCACGTGCGCGACGACACGCCCGGGTCGCCACGACGTCGACCGGATCACGTCGCCGACCCCGATGCCGATCAGCGCGATCGACAGCCAGGTCACGGCAGACCGCCGAGCGTCGTCATCGCCTCGAGCGCGACCCCGATGCCGTCGCGGCGCACCCGCTGCGACACGGCCGAGGGGCTGATGCCGACGGCGGCGGCGAGGTCGTGCTGGGCCCGGCCGTGCATGAGTCCTCCGAGGATCTGGCGAGAGGGGGTCGAGAGCGAGCCAACCATGAAGTCCAGACAATCCAGGGCAGCCTGCACGGCCGCGACCTGAGCCGGCGGTTCGTCAGGCGCCAGGTATGCCGTCCGCGACGTGCGCGTCTGCGCGCGGCCAGCCTTCTCCTCGGCCAGCAGGATGGCATCGCGCGCGGCCCAGTAGGCCGGCCCGTCGTGGATGCCGCGCACCGGGTCGAGCGTCGAGACGGCGCCACGCCCGACGCCGAAGCGCACATCAGCGGTGCCGTGCAGCTCGGCACGGATGAGGAAGCTCGCCCGCAGCGCGTCCCCGAGAGTGGGGTAGACCCCCTGGAACTCGTCGCCTAGCGTGATGACGGCAGGGTCGTCGACGGGCACGTCGGCGTTGGCCCGCGCAAGCGCCGCCTCCACGGCGTCGTGCAGTCCCTGCCGGTCACGGTGCCTTCGTGAGTCGACGATGTCCCCGATGAGCGCAACCGAGGTAGCGACAGGCTTCACTTCGAACATATGAAGATCTTACCTTCAAGGTTGATAAATGCAGCCTTCGACTTCAGAATCTGCCTATGGTGACTGAAATGTCCGAAAACACAGTCATCGACCGATCTGATACGTACCGTTTTCGTCATGACCACTCACCCTGCTGCTTCGCCTGGCCGGCGCCGCGTGCTCTCAGGCCTCGCTGGAGGCACCGCTCTTGCGGTGTCGCAGGCGGTGGCCGGGACCGGGGCCGCCAGTGCTGCCCCCACCGCTGCGAGCTCGACCCTGGCCGCGGCAACGACAGTGACCGATCCGGTACTTCACCTGCTGCGGCGTGCCACCTTCGGCCCCACGCCTGCGCTCGTTGCTGAAGTTCGGACCACGGGAACGACCGCGTGGCTCGATGCCCAGCTCTCGCCGTCCACCGTCCCGGACGCCGCTATGGATGCGATGGTCACGCGCTGGCCTCGCCTGAGCTGGAAGACCTGGGAGGTCCGCGAGCGCCTCTCTGTGGCCGATCGAGGACTTGTTATGTCAGATCTCTTAGAGGCTCATGTGGCTCGGGCGCTATTCTCGCGCCGCCAACTTCTCGAGACTGTCGTCGATTTTTGGACGAACCATCTGGTGGTTCCCGTCCCCAGCAACGATGTCTATGACAGTGCGCACCTCTTCCAGCGAGATGTAATCCGCAAACATGCGCTCGGCAAATACTCGGAGATGCTCTACGCGGCGGCAAGGCACCCAGCGCTGCTCAACGTGTTGGACAATGCGGATAGTGCGAAAAAAGCTCCTAACGAGAACTATGGCCGCGAACTGCTCGAGCTACATACGGTGGGGATCGGCAACTACACAGAAGCCGATGTGAAGATGTCAGCCCTTGCACTGACTGGACTCAGCGTTGATTATGAGTCGGGCCTCTACTCCTACAAGCCTCAACGCCGGTTTGTCGGCCCTGTGAAAGTTATGGGATGGAGCCATTCCAATACCTCTGCTGAAGCCGGTGAGGTAGTTGCTAGCTCGTACCTTAACTATCTTGCCTTGCATCCGGCCACTGCGAACCGCATCGCAACAAAGTTGGCTGTCCGCTTCGTGTCCGATACACCACCTGCAACTTTGGTGGCTAAGCTTGCTCAGGCGTACATCACAAATGGCAGCGCCATCGCGCCAGTCCTTCGCGTGCTCTTTCTTTCCCAAGAGTTTGCCGCATCGGTCGGCCAGAAGGTTCGGACGCCCTATGAAGATGCCCTCGCATCCTGCCGCATTTTCGGGTTGACCCCAGAACCGGTTCCCGCCAGTGGGTCAACCAGCGAGCTGCGCAAGCTCGTCTGGCAGCTCGGGAGTTTCGGCCAGGCTCCTATGGGCTGGCCTGCTCCAAATGGATATCCCGACAACGCTGCAGCGTGGAATGGTGCGTCTAGTACGCTTAACCGCTGGAATTTCCACTTGAACCTTGCCGGGAACTGGACCCTTCAGGCAATGAAACGGCCCGACCTCGCAACATTCGTGCCCTCACCCTTACCTCCCACGTATGGGGCACTCGCTGATGCGCTCGCCGCTAAGGTGCTTATTTCTCTGACCCCCACGCAGCGCGATGCGGTTTGTCGCTTTGCGGATCACGCGGAGGGCGACGCGCTCAAGGCAGGGGCAGCAGCCGTCACGGCTCGACTCCCGCTGATTGTCGCGCTGCTCCTCGACTCCCCGAATTTCTCGACTCGCTGAGGACCATCATGACCACTGCCTTCACACCCGCCAGACTGGCGCCCGAGCCGCCCCCGGACGAGTGCGCGTGCACCCAAGGACAGGCGGCGACGTCCCATGTGACCCGTCGCACCCTTCTCGCCGGCGTTGGGGCACTCGGCGCTCTCGAAGCCGTGGTTGGTGCCGCCGGACCGAGCGAGGCCGCGACCCAACTCGCCTTTGCTGGCACGTCTTATACCGGCGATACGATCGTCGTGTTGAGCCTTCGGGGTGGTTTTGACGGGCTTTCCGCGGTCGTCCCCGTCGGCGACCCTGCATACTTCGCCGCCCGGCCCTCCATCGCGGTCCCCGCCTCGCGCGCGATCAAGCTCGACACGATGTTCGGGCTGCACCCGGCTCTCTCCCCGCTCAAGCCGATCTGGGACGCCGGGGGTCTCGCAGCTGTACACGCAGTGGGGCAGCCCGTCCGGACCCGATCGCACTTCCAGGCCATGACAACCATGGAGAACGCCGCGCCCGGTTCGACTTTGCGCACTGGGTGGCTCGACCGAATGATCGGACTCAGCGGAACTGCCGCGACATTCGCATCCGCTTCAGTTGGTTCGACCACAACGCCACCGTCAATGATCGGGCCGAACACAGAGGTCGCCATAAACACCGTAGACAGTTTCAGCTTGAGCGCGACCAGTACCCCGGAAGAGTTCGCCCGCTGGGCTACCGCACTCGACGCGTTGTACATTGGCGCCCCTGCAGCGCTGGCGGAGCCCGCGAAGGCAACGCTGGGTGCGCTTTCGACAATGTCACCCATCAGGGCCGCCGGATACATGCCTGCGAATGGGGCGGCTTACCCCAAAGGGGCCGTTGGCGACGCCCTTAGGGACCTCGCGCGCCTGATCAAAGCAGGCATCGGCTTGCGAGCAGCCACAGTGGACGTGGGCAACTGGGACATGCATTCTGGGCTCGGCGCCAGCGACGCGGGCTGGATGTTCCGCCAACTCACCGAACTTGGTCAGGCATTAGCTGCCTTCAACCGAGACCTCGGACCGAAAATGTCAGACGTCACGCTGGTGACCCTCAGCGAGTTCGGTCGCCGTGTCGCAGAGAATGCCTCCGGTGGCTTGGACCACGGTCACGGGAACGTCTCGCTGGTCATGGGCGGCGGCGTGCGCGGCGGGAAGGTTTACGGACGCTGGCCCGGCTTGGCCTCAGAAACCCTCCTTGAGGGAGACCTGCCAGGGACCACCGATTACCGCACCATCTTGGCCGAAGCCCTAGAGCAGCGCGCCAAGCTCTCGTCCACGACCGTCTTCCCCGGGCTCGCCACTGGCCGGTTGGGCATGTTCGCGGCGAGAGTCTAAAGACGAGCTCAGTCGTCGAGGATCGGGCGCCCCTGCTCGTCGACTGCCGCGTTCGAAACGGTGTCGGTTGAACCGCTGATGTCGAGGTGCTCCCGCTGCTCGCCGGTGATCCAGGCATACGTCGTGCCGGCGATCAGGCCACCTACGACTGGCGCGACCCAAAAGACCCACAGCTGCCCGACCGCCCCGTTGCCGTTGAAGAAGGCCACCGCGGTGGAGCGGGCGGGGTTGATCGACGCGTTGCTAATGGGGATGGCGACGAGGTGCGCCAACAGCAGACCGAAGCCGATCGCGAGAGGGGCGAAGCCCTTGGGGGCGTCGTCCTTCGTCGCACCAAGGATGATGTAGACGAAGAACGCGGTGACGAGCGCCTCGACGACGAGCACGCCACCGAGGCCGAAGCCGCCGGGGGAGTGCGCGCCGTAGCCGTTGGCGGCGAGGTTTCCGGTGGTGGGAAGTCCTTTCGAGGAGACGAGTCCCGCGAGCGCGCCGCCGGCGAGAAGGCCGCCGACGAGTTGGGCTCCGACGTAGGCCGGCACCTCGCGCCACTCGAAGCGCTTGGCGATGGCGATGCCTATGGTCACGGCGGGGTTGAAGTGGGCCCCAGAGACGTGACCCACGGCGTAGGCCATGGTCGTCACAGCGAGTCCGAATGCGACGGCGACGCCGAGGTGGCCGATGCCCAGCTGCACCGGCTGGCCGTCGAGGGCCTGCACCGCGAACTTGGCGTTGAAGATCGCGGAGCCGCAGCCTATGAAGACCAGCCAGAAGGTCCCGAGGGCCTCGACTGCGAGTCGTGAGCTCATCTTGGGGGTGTACATCGGGCTCCTCACCAGGATGTCGACGTAGTTCCATCGGGAGGTCTCCCGGTGCTCGCAGCGTAGTAGAACCATGCCTCTCTCGCGGGGAGGCGACATGTCATCGACATATCGAGGGCGTGCTGTCAACGGCACTCGAAATGTGACCCCTGACGGCAGGTGAAAACTGACCCCCTGCATGTCGGTTCTCTTCTTGGTTGGTCGCGGCGGGGACGCGGCCGAGGTCGCGGCCCGGTTCCAGTGCTCCTGGCCCACCGTGAAGCGCTGGGTCGAGCGGTACCGCGCCGGCGACCGCACCATGCCGGACCACTCCTCACGCCCCCACACGATGCCGGCAAAGACCCGGCCGGCGGTGACCAAGCGGCTGGTCAGCCTGCGGTGCGGCTACGGGAGGGGCCGGTCCAGCTGGCCGCGCGGTGTCAGATCGCGCCCTCGACCGCGCACCGGATCCTGGTGCGCTGCCGGCTCAACCGGCTGGCCCACGTCGACCGGGCCACCGGCGAGCCGGTCCGCCGCTACGAACACCCCCACCCGGGCTCGATGATCCACGTGGACGTCAAAAAGCTCGGCAACATCCCCGACGGCGGCGGCTGGCGCTACGTCGGGCGCCAGCAAGGAGACAGGAACCGCGTCGCGACCCCGGACAAGACCAAGAACGCCCCCTACCAACCCAAGATGGGGCACGCCTTCGTCCACACCGTCGTCGATGACCACTCCCGCGTCGGCTACGCCGAGGTCCACGACGACGAGACCGCCGCCACCGCAGTCGCCGTCCTGACCCGCGCGCAGTCGCCGTCCTGACCCGCGCGGTCGCCTGGTTCAACCAGCGCGGCGGGACCATCCGGCCCCAGACCAACGGCAAGATCGAACGCTTCCACCGCACCCTGGCCGACGGGTGGGCCTACGCCCGGCACTATGCCAGCGAAGGGAACGCCGAGAGCCCTACCGGCCTGGCTCCACGCCTACAATCACCACCGCCCCACTCAGCCTGAGGGAAGCAGCCACCCTTCACCCCGTTGACCAATGTGCCCGGTCAGTACAAATAGAGGTCCGAACGTGGTTGTGGTCGGTGGCCGAACGGTTCCAGGAACATGTCCGTCCGATTTGCCCGAATGAACCCCATTCCCAAGACGGCGCAGGCCGCGGTGGACCAGACTTCGGCATGTCGGCAGACACGCAACACGGGCGTAACAGAATCTATGGGAGACTTGCCTCACTACCCCCCTAATGCCACAGTTCAGAGGCGTGCTGCAGCGCAAGACAGGGTGGTTTTGGTCTGCGGTCCAAGAGACGGGGCCACGCAACAGGGAGCCAGGGGAATGACGCAGTTGAGCAGCCGCACCATCGATCACTCGACCCTCGTGTTGCCCACAACACGTCATCGATGGGCCACCGAGGAGCGGATCAAGCTCACGGTCTCGGACCTCGTCACCGCCTTCACCGCGGCCGCTGTCGCCCAAGTCGTTAGCCTGCCGGACGTAGGCATGGACGTGGCTGCACGGCCCGCCACCTCCATGGTTGCTCCGTCGTACTGGCTGCTCAGCGGCATCATTGCCGTGGCATGGACAGTCGTGCTCGGCCTGAACGGGTCGAGGGACAAGAGAGTTTTGGGGTCCGGCGCCGAGGAGTATCGGCGAATCTTTTCCGCCCTCGTGTGGATGCTTGGCGGACTGGGGTTCACCGCCTACTTTCTGCAGTATGCCGTAAGCCGAAATTACGTCGTGATCGCCCTCCCCCTTGGAGCCATGGCGCTGCTGTCGAGCCGCTGGTTCTGGCGCAAGCGCCTTCTGGCCATGCGCGCCAGGGGAGCCTCGACGTCAAGGGTGCTCACCATTGAGGCGGTCGATGACATTGGCGGCGTGGCTGCCCACATTGGCGGGTCACCCAGAGCGGGTCTCAGTGTCGTGGGTCAGGTTTCAGTGCAGGACAAAGACACTCTCGCCGAGGATGTTGTTCGCCTCGCCCGCCAACTCGACATCGACGCAGTTGTGGTTTCAGCGTCCGCCCATCTGTCCCCCGCTCACCTAAGCCAGCTTATGTGGGCGCTGGAGTCAGTTGGCGCTGACCTGATCTTGGCGCCGTCGCTGAGCGGCATTGCTGGGCCTCGGGTCCATACGAGACCCATCGAGGGGCTGCCTCTGCTGTATGTGGAGGGTCCCCGCTATGCCGGCGCAATGCGAACCGTTAAGGACGTCTTCGACAAGGTGATGGCCTCCTGTGCGCTCGTAGCTCTGGCTCCGCTCTTCGCAGTCATCGCACTCGCAGTCAAGGTCACCAGCCCAGGCCCGGTGTTCTTCCGCCAAACCCGCGTGGGCCTGAATGGGCAGGAGTTCGAGATCTGGAAGTTCCGCTCTATGGCTGACGGCGCGGACGCTCACCTGGTTCGGATGGCCGAAGAGAACGGCTTCTTGCCGCCTCTGGTCAAGATCAAGAATGACATGCGGGTCACCTCCATTGGACAGTTCCTACGCAACTGGTCCCTGGACGAGTTGCCGCAGTTGCTCAATGTGCTTCAAGGCACCATGAGTTTGGTTGGGCCGCGCCCCCAGCGCCCGCAAGAGGTCAGCACATACACAGCCATGCACGCACGCCGCCTCAAGACCAAGCCGGGGATGACCGGCCTTTGGCAGGTCAGTGGACGCAATGACGTTGAGTGGGATGAGGCCGTGCGCATGGACCTCTACTACGTCGAGAATTGGTCACTTTCGCTTGACATGGTTCTTATCTGGCGAACTGTCTTCACGGTGCTCCAAGGCAAAGGTGCCTATTGAGAGAACCTGACTGAGGACCATGACGCGCCGAGAGAAGCTCGGCGAGTCGCTGCTTCTCGGGCGCTTAAGCCCGGTCGACACGTGATTGAGATAGTTTGTTGCACTACAAGCCCGTCCTAACCATCACTCCCTCCCGCCTACGCGAACTTGGAGAACGCCTGCAGCACGAGATGGCTGCGGCCGGCTTCGCGCCGGATGCCGCGGTCGCCATCGCTCGAGGCGGCGTGTGGGTAGCTGATGAGATCCCGTTTGATACCTCAGTCATCCGTTATCAGTGCAACCAACAAAGACCTGGCACGGCGAGGAAACAAGGGGAACGACGGGGCCGCGCGTTGCGTCGGCTGCCCCTTGTTGCGCTCAACACGCTGAGGAGGCTCGAGGATCTGCTTGGTGAACGGAGGCGTCCGTCGGCTCCGGTGCCCTCACCGGAGCTCACGACGCAGCTTAGGGAGATCGCCGAGGACATCCGGTCGCGACGCTTGCGGAAAGTGGTAGTGATCGACGACGCGGTGGACAGCGGGCACACGATGCAGTGTGTTCTGAGAGTCCTGACTGCCGAACTCGGGGGCGACGTCTCAATCACGACTGCGGCTCTCGTAGCGACGCGGCACTCGGAGCGAAGCCTCATAAGACCGGACTTCGCGATTTACAGGAACGTTCTCCTCAGATTTCCATGGTCCACCGACTATGCGGGCGCCAAGCCGTGAGTGTTCCACCGCGGATTCTTGTCGTAGATCTAGATGGAACTTTGGTCCTCGACAACTCGTTTCACGCTTTCCTCCGCTCCGGGTGGAAATGGGGCGGGGGGGCTTTACGACTCTCAATCCTGCGCGCATCCTTCTCGCGCGCGGTCGGCAGGTCCGGCAGAGTGGAGATGAAGCGCCGAATCCTAGGGACTTTTGGAAACCTTCCGGAATCTCGCCGACAGGTGATCATCGACGCTACCGTGGAGATGGTCATGCCTGTCATGTCTGCGCCCGTGGTTAAGTTGGTTCGCGAATGGCAGTTGACTTCCGACCCAATAGTCCTCGCCACCGCTGCACCGGAAGTTTATGCATCGGTTCTCGCCGAGCGCCTGGGCATATCGGATTGTCTGGGCACCCTCTTGCCGGTCGGCGGACAGTTCTGCGAGTTGATGGGTGAAAATAAGCAGCGTGCGTTGGAAAAATGGCTGGTCTCGAAACGACTGGACCGATCAGGCGCGAGGTTGGTGATTGTGTCAGACAGCGCCGATGACCTTCCCCTGATGAAGTCAGCGGACGAAGTCCACATACAGTCGTCGAAGGCCGCTCTCCAACGCATCGAGGGACAGCTGCCCGCTCACTTGAGCAGGAATCACATCGACACAGAGGGCCCGCAACCGGAAGGCGGGATCTGGTTATGGTTCGACGATAAGCCACTAGGGCCATTAAGTGTCTACGAAGTGCGCATTGTCTTGAGCAAACACAGATATTGCCTGGTGTATGAGGGCGCCTCGCACTGGACGAGGCTCAGCCCCGGTGAGAGCTTGGGCAGGGCCGTCCGTCGTGTCGAGTGCCCGCCCCCACCCGCCACCGCACAGAGGGTTCTTCTCCTGATGAAGAGACGCGTAGTTCGAGACAAGCTGGGGATATTCCATTGATGAAGAAAAACGTACTAGTGGTCGGAGAGCTTCGTGACGCGCCTACGGAAGGCGCGCAAGTTGTCACCACGGCACTCGTGGCAAGGCTGGCCACCAGTCACGTGGTCAAAGTGGCCGAGCCGTCGCGACTCGCGTCATGGCTACCTCGAGCGCTCGCTCGCCCCGCTGACCACGTCATCTTCACCCACGGCCCAGGCAAGGGTGTTGTCTCGGCTTCGCTTCTTCTGCGCCACTTGACGAAGTCGAAGATCACGTGGATCGCTACCCGGCCCGACCTCGTCGCGTTGCCGCGCTGGCTCAGGGGGAGGAGAACAGCCCACTCCGTCATCTGCAATGTCCCTCGGAAAGAAGTTCTGGATGCCGCCAGCGGGGCCGAGACGATTCAGCAGTACATCGGCATCGATCCAGAACGCCTTGACGGCTCCTCAGCCGGTGGTGGCGGAGACCTTATCGCTGCGGCTCGTGCGCAGGGTAAGAAGATCGCACTCCACGTCGGTCACCTGCGCCCGAACCGTGGACTACACCAGCTCGCGGAGGCAAAAGTTCGACTCGGTGAACGGGCCGAGGTCTTCGTCCAGAGCAGCCCCAACTTTCCCAGCGACCCCGAGGTTCTTGATCTATTAGCGAACGCGGGGGTGCACGTTTTGACAGGGGCTGTGAGCGACTTGCGACGGCTCTACGAGTCCGCCGACGTGTACGTGTTCCCGACCCGTCCGACCGATGGTGGAGCGATTGACCTGCCACTCAGCATTCTCGAGGCCGTGGCCTGTTGTGTACCGGTGGTGACGACAGACTTTGGCTCGATCTCGGCCGCTCTCGCCGAGCTCCCTGGCGTTCACGTGGCTCCGACGGACGGCTTCGTTGATCTGCTGGCGCAGGTGCTGACGGATCCCGATGCGCTGTCGATTCGGCCCGCAGGTCTGCCGAGTCAGTTGCACATCGACGCCTTGGCGCAAAGGGTGTCGGAGGTGATTGCGGTCCCATGAAGTCTCGGATCATCAGCATCATCGGCACGGACGGAAGTGGCAAGACAACACTGAGCGGCTTGGTGGTCGCAAGGCTTGCCACAAGGGGCTGGCGGGCGTCTCACGTGTGGTTGGGGGCCGAGAGCATCCTCATGTCCCCTCTGCGGAGAGTGGCTCGGGGCCGCTGGGGCAAGCCGCGAAGAGCCGTCACCGCTACGGACGCTGCCGCCACGCCGGAAAGCTTTGGCTACTCGCAAGAAGTCAGGCAGAAGAACAGTTTTGTCAATAGGCACCCTGGGATTGCGAAAGCGTACGTGCGGCTTGCTTGGGCTGACTACAGAATGCAACTAGGGTGGAAGCTGTTCCGGTCACGAAGCGACGCATTGATCATTGCCGATAGGTACATGTTCGACGTCGCCATCAACATCGGCTTGACTTTGGGCTGGTCTCCTGACGAAGTGGTCAGATTTGCTGGGTCCAAGTTGGGGCACGTGCCCCTTCCCGCCGTCAGAGTATTCGTGCGCGTCACGCCGGAGATTTCCCTAGCCAGGAAAGATGATATTCCGGATCGTTCGTATCTGGATATGCGCCTACGCTACTACGATGCAATTGCTTCAGCGTTTGGCTTCACCATCGTGGACGGAACCGAACCTGTTGCCCAGAACGCAGACGCCATTTGCGAGCTCGTGGATCGTGAAATCGCCCGTCCTTATGTCCATTACGTTCACTCCAACAACGACGATGTCGGTGGCGCGGATCGGGTGCTGGTCACGATGGCCTCGCACGCCGCCAGTCCCCAAGAGCCCCAGATCCGAGCCGTACGTGTTTCGGTAAGTTTGCGACACGAGACGACCGCAGCTCAACTGCACCGAGACCAAGGCACGCCGGTGATCATGCATCCCTTCTGCCGACCGAATGTGAGCGATGGCCTATCAGGTGTGTTGAGAACAGGGGCGAGTGCCCTCCCGACCAGCCTGTACTTCCTTCGTCTTTTCCGGCGCGAACGGCCTCAGGTCGTGCACGTCAACGACCTCTACGACTTCATTCCCGCCATCTGCGCTCGCGCAATGGGAATTGACGTGGTTTACCACATCCGGATGTTCAAGAACGGGCGTAGCGCAGGGTTGCTCGCGGGGCTCGTCGCCGTCGTGAGCAGCAGGTCTATTTCTGTTTCCAAGGCCGTGCGCACCCACTACTTTGGCGCTGATCCGGCGCCCAGGCACCTGGTCATCCACGACTTAGCGAGGCCCGAATTGATGGCAGACAGCAATATCACGGTGCTGGCGGCGCAGCGGCTGCCCTTCGAGACTCGCGGTCGATGCGTTGTGGCCATTGGCCGAGTCGAGCCGTGGAAGGGTCAGATGGCGTTCCTGGAGGCGGTCGCACTCCTACCGGCATCGCTGCGGCACTCGAACACCTTTGTCATAGTGGGCGGGAGCGTTCCTGGAAAGCACGCCTACTTCGAGCAGGTCAAAGAGCGCGCTGAGTCCCTCGGTGTGCTGTTTCTTGGCGAGCGTGGTGACGTGCCGCGAATCCTCGTCAACGCGGACGTCTCGGTTCATTGCGCAACAGAACCAGACCCCTTCCCAGGCGTAGTGGTGGAAAGTCTGTTGGCTGCAACGCCCACTGTCGCCACAGGTGTAGGGGGAGTCCCGGAAATGATCATCGATGATGTGACGGGCCTCATGTACATCCCGGGTGACGTGACCGGCCTAGCTGCCGCCATCGAAAGCCTTTTGGCTGAACCAAAGGAGCGGCTGGATGAGTTTGGCGCCCGAGCCCGCAATCACGCACTCGACTTGGTGGATCCCATGTTGATCGATGCCCAAATAGCTGCGGTGTATCAGCACTTGTCTGATGCTGATGCAGTCCCCGATGCAGCAAGAATGATGGTCAAGGAGTAGGACTCATGCTTTCAGCGAGAGATAAGTCGCGAATCTTGTTCGACGTAATCGGCATGCCCATCGGCTCGGGCGTGCTGACCCTGTCGCAGCAGGATGTCGAGGACATGACGGACTACGCGTTCAAGAGCCGAGTAGGCCTGCTGTTCCTTGATGAGTGTGTAAAGAAGGGCGTCCAGTTGGGTGCCGAGGCGCTGGAACTGCATCGTACTCTTCTGCACCGTCGCACGGAGACCGACCGTGTAGTGAAGAAGCTGGCTCAGCGCCTGGATGAGGTGGCTCGGGGCGAGTGGGTCCTCTTCAAGTCCATCAAGCCGTTCGCATCCACACCGAACGACACGGACTGGTTCCCGTTGGATCCCGGGCAGCACAAGCAGCTTTGCGATCATCTCTTGGCAACTGGCGACTTCAAGTTGCTAGAGACCGCGCCGCGGCAGACCACGCTCATCGAAACTGCGGGTGAAGGGTTTGCAGACACGACCAAGCGTGGAGGCATCTACTACGTCGATTGCTATGTGATCCCCTCCACTGACTACTTCGTGTACTTTGACACGACCCGGTTGCGACGCTATGTAAGAAGCACTGACGTCGACGGGTACCCCGTTCCGGTGCTGGCGCCGGAGGCTGAACTCGCCTCGATCCTGTTCCACAACGTCTTTCCAGAACGCTCGTTCTCACATGAGAGCTACTATTTGGTCAAGTCGTATCTCGATCAAATGGAGAGGGCCGAGTCGACCGGACAATTCGTTGAGGTCTGCAAAGATCAAAAGATGGAGTATGCCATCTGTGCGAACCTCTCCCTCGTCCGAGACATTGACATGGGAGTCTTCGGCATCCGAGATGAGCGTGTTGACTACATCATGGCGGCACTTGGACACGATGAGCTCTGGGTGAAGGGCTTTGATCCAAACGGCAAGTATCCCTTCGAGTTCCCGAACCGGATTTACTGGCAGGCCTTTGTCTCGAAGAACCGCGATCGGACCTCTTTGCGGTCTTCATTCACGCAGGCAGCTCACATGCTCAATCCAATCTTCTTCGCAGACGTCGTGAAGATTCTCTGGAGACGGTCAGTTCGAGGCGGGGTCTATGAGCAGAACTGAGAGCGCAGCCTTGAATTCCCGCTTCCCCAGCGCTATGCGCGAAACGGACGGGGAAGTCACGGTACTCTTGCCGGTTTTCAACGGAGCGAGGTATCTCAAAGAGCAGATAGACAGTATCCTGTCGCAGGACCACTCGAGCCTTCTCCTCTATGCCTTGGACGACGGGTCGACCGACGAGTCCTGGGAGATTCTGCAGACATATGCTGCCCGCGACCAACGCGTCTATGTCCGTCGTCGGGCCGACAATTGCGGGCTCATGAGCGCTCTAACCGTGCTCTTGGGCGCGGTGCGCACCCCGTTTTTTGCTCTGTCCGATCAGGATGACATCTGGGCTCCTGATAAGCTGGGCCGTTCTCTACGACAACTGCAAAACGCTGGCGCTGATTTGGCCTACAGCAACGTACGTATTTGCGATGGGAGCGGCAAACTTGTTGAAGCGGACTATCTTAAGAGTAATGGCATTCGACCGGTCACGGGCCATAATGCGCTTCCGTTTGCCCTACGCAACCCAGCTATAGGGCACACCATGGTAGGCCGCGTGGAGGTTGCGGCCGCAGCGGTTCCCGTACCTTCGGACTTGGCCTTCCACGAGGCTTGGATCGCGGCATGCGCCTGCGTTGGGCGGGGCATTACTTACGTAGACGCGCAACTAGGCGACTACCGACAGCATGCTTCCAATGCGGTAGGGGCTGCGGCGCCGAAAGGTTTTGGGAGGGCGTCTCGGACCAAGACCAAGAATCGTTTGTTGGTGAACCGCGACAGAGCCCGAAGGCTGTCCGTGATGGCTCAGGCCTCGGTTATTCCGGAGCTCGCACCAGTGGCACGTTTGTACGACCGCTCCGGCTGGGGCAGGCTATCCTCGGGGCCCAAGTTCGGTAGAACGATCTGGCGGCTCGCCGCTTCAGAAATTGGGGGTCGAGCCATACTGAACGAAACCGCCAGCTATGTCGTGGCAGGCTTGGTCAGCACGGGACAACGTAGAGTTCCTGATGTCGACTAAACTCTTCGGGGCAGGTTTCGTCCGTTTGTCTGGGGCGGGCTTGCAGCTGGCCATGAGTGTCATCATCGCCCGCCAATTGGGAGCGTACCAAGCGGGCATCTTCTTTTTTGCGTACTCGATCCTTATGATTGCTTCGGCCGTGGGACGTGTCGGCTGCGACCTGTCGGGCCTTCGAGAAATAGCGACACGTATCGAGGGTGCAGACGGCCGCGGCTTCGCAAATGCCATCTTAGCCAGGTTGTCGCTTGTGTGTCTCGTTTCTGGCGCTCTGTGTGCGGCTCTCCTCGCACTTCTTCCTTTGATCGCAGGGGCTAGTTACGGCGATGATGCTGTGTGGGCGCTGGTGTATAGCGCGATGGCGATCCCGGCCTTTTCTGCGCTTACTTTGCTGGCCGAAATGCTGAAGGGGGCGTTCCGGCCAAATTTGGCGTTGCTTTTCCAGAATGTTCTAATCCCCGTCCTGGTCATCGCGGGAGTAGCAGTGACAGGTTCGGGCCTGAGACCGAACGCAACAGTCGTGGCCGCCTTTGTATGTGCCTCGGCCTGGCTTTCTATGTTCCTGGCCCTGATGGCGTGGCGTTGGGAATTCAGTAGACGGTTCGGAGGAAGATTTCTCCAGCCCGGGGCGTTCGATGGCAGGAGAAAAATCTTCATGGCGTCACTCCCATTGGTCACCGTGACCCTTGCGCCGACTGTGATGCAATGGCTGGGTGCGACTGCGCTGGGGTTCCTGGTTCCGGCCCAGGATGCCGCCGGCTACAGCGTTGCGATTCGAATATCCATCACGGTAAGTATTGTCCACTCGGCGATCCACAGCGTCGTCGGCCCTCAGATGGCGCGCGCCACCGCAGCTAATGATTTGCTCTCGCTTCGGCGCGTTACGAAACAGGCTGGCCTCACGATCGGCCTTTTGACCGCGCCCGCGCTTATCCTGATGTTCTGGAGAGCGCCTGACGTGATCCACCTCTTCGGGCCGGGTTACGAGTCAAGTGCCAACCTGCTTCGCATACTTCTGGTTGGCCAGTTAGTGGCTGCGTGGATTGGGCACTCCGGTATGGTTCTTGTGATGTCGGCCCGCTACCGAATGGCGCAATTCTGCTCCGTGAGCGCGCTAGCCTGCTTGGCGGTGCTTCTGCCCATTCTCATACCTACCTTCGGCGCGACAGGCGCGGCAGTGGCAATGTCGGTGGCCGTTGTTGCAGGGCATTTGGTGGCCACGATCTTTGTGTTACGTGAATTCGGTTTCTTCTCCTTCCCCACTGGCCGCGGCCGCTTGGCCTCGGTGGCTGGGTAGGATGTCGAGCATGAACTGGCCCAAGAGCGTGTCGGCCACCTGGTTCATCATGATGATCCTCGCCGGTGGGGCCATCGTCATAGTCCAAGAGTTCACAGGCGTCAGTCAGGTTCCAGTGCAGTTGGCGGGGCGGTTCGCCTTAATCGGGATCGCCCTGGTGGCGGCCCTGTCACATCATCGTTCCCCCCTACCAGGCGTTCCGCGGCTTGCAATCTCCCTCTTCTGCGTTGCCATGTTTGGCGAGGCCGCTCTCTCTCTGGTGCGTGGGCAGCCATCTTCTGAGGTATACAACTCATTCCAATTTATGAATGGCATTGGCGCATTCTTGGCCCTGTCGCTTCTCCTGCCGATCATCGTGCGGCCGGGGTTGACATTCAAGTTGATCGCCGCCTCCGCCGTGGCATTTGGGCTAGCCCAGGTGCTCGCTCAGGATCTGCTTGTTCCTGAGGGGTACAGGGAGCAGTACGGAATCGTTTGGGACCATTTCGTAAATGGACAGGTGCGTTCAAGTTCCTTCTTCGCATCGCCTCCTCGATTTGCTGAGCTATTAGCAATCCTTGCCGGGTTCCTCCAGTTCTGGATCTTCACCGGTGAGCGGCGCCTCCTCGTGAAGATCGCCGGGTATCTCGTGGTTTTGTTTGTATTGTTCAATACCTTCAGCCGATCGGGATATATTCTTTGGATAGTCCTATCTGTCATCCAAGTGATTTGCGTAGCTGTGAGCGGAACTCTCGCTCGGCGAGTTGGCTCGTTGAAAATTTTGATTGTATTGGCTTTATTGTGCCTCCTCGCAGCCGTGGCCTTATCTGGAGCCGTTCCTCTTGATTCCTCTGTGAGTGACACGGCATCGTTCACGGCGCGACAGGGTCACTGGGACGAGCTGTTCGACAAGTTTAATTCTGCGGGGGTGATTGACACCCTCTTGGGCACAGGAAATTCGGCCTATCATTCGTTCCTGTCGAGCGACTACTTTGTAGTCGACAATGTGTATCTGGCATATTTTCTGTACGCGGGAGTCGTCGGCGTTTTGGCCTTCATTGCACTGTGCGGCGGCATTATCAGGATGCTGTTGCGACTATGCAGCAGGGAGCCCCATGGGCCATGGATTCCGCTGCTCTCGTTCTTTGGTGGGATGCTGGTCGAGGGCTTCTTTGTGGACAATCACAACACGGTGATGCTAGCCGCGATGGTCGCGGTGGGAATGTCGTCTTCTTATTGGCTCTCAGCGGAGTTCTCAAACAGACCCTTAGAGGGTGGATTGGCCCTGAGGCCGGAACCGTTGTGGAGGAACCTCTGATGCGCTGGCGGAACCGACTCCATCATGCCTTGTGGCGGCTCAACCGATTCTCGGGGGCTTCTGATCTGAACGAGATGGTCTCTCAAGGTCGCGTAGTTCTGGGGAGTCGCTCGTACGGGGAACCCGAAATCCTAATCTTCGCCCATGACGCTACACGCCTGATTATCGGCAACTATTCCTCTATCGCTCGCACAGCCCTGTTCGTTCTAGGCGGAAATCACAGGATGGATACCGTCACGACGTTCCCGTTGGCCATCAGTTTCGGGCTTGAGTCTGCCGGGTCGGATGGGCAGCCCTGGAGCAGGGGAGATATTTCGGTCGGCTCGGACGTATGGATCGGAGCGCGAGCTGTCGTTGTCAGCGGAGTCACAATTGGTCATGGTGCAGTAGTTGCTGCGGGGAGCGTTGTTACACGCGATGTCAGGCCCTTTGCTGTTGTAGCTGGGAATCCAGCGCGAGAAGTGCGCCGCCGGTTCACCGATGATCAGTGCGATAGTTTGCTGAGAATCGCCTGGTGGGATTGGCCTGAGAAGCTCGTAAAGCGCGAGGCGATGCGCCTTGCCTCCACTGATGTGGACGCGTTTATTGGCGCTCATGTCGAGACCAGGAGTTGACCGAGTCGCGACGATTCTTGCCCGCAGTTCTACCTCCATGGTGATGGACGTCCTGCTGAGCCATGGGTCGTGCGTAGGCTGGGACAGACACAACGGCAATCGGCGTCGGAGTGTTAGCGGCTTATACAGATGACGGTGTAGGAGCCGGCGGCGCGTCGGTCAATGGGTAGGCGTCGAGGTCTTCCGATGATGGGAGTTCTAACGCTGCCCATCGGGAAGACCTCGACGTGCCTGACGACTACCTTTTCCTGTCCGACCTGACGACGTTCACCCACCTCGGCAAGCTCGGTCTCGAAGTGACCGGCCAACGCCTCGAGCCCGACCGGGCCGCGCTGGCGTGCCGCGTCGTCGAGCCTGACCAGTGGTGTCGCCGTTGCGGCTGCGAAGGCGCATCGCGGGACACGACCACCCGGGCGCTGGCGCACGAACCGTTCGGGTGGCGACCAATGACGCTGCTCGTCACGGTCCGCCGGTTCGGTGCACCGGGTGTGGGCACGTGTGGCGTCAGGACACTACCCGCGCGGCGCAGCTGTCACGTCGGGGACTGCGGTCGGCGCTCGAGGCGATCGCGTGCCAGCTCCTGACCGTCGCCCGCGTCCCCGAGGCGCTCGGGTGGCCTGGAACACCGCGAACGACGCGGTCCTCGCGGAAGGGCCGCGGGTCCTCATCGCCGACCCGGCCCGGTTCGACGGCATCACCACCGTCGGGGTCGATGAGGACGTGTGGCGGCACACCAGACGCGGCGACAAGTGAGTCACCGTATCATCGACCTCACCCCAATCCGTCGGGCAACCGGTCCTGCTCGGCTGCTGGACATGCTCGAAGGCCGTTCCAGGGCGGCGTTCAAGACGTGGCTGAACGGCCGTCCCCAGGCGTGGCGCGACGCCGTGGAAGTGGTCGCGATGGACGGGTTCACCGGGTTCAAGGCCGCCACCACCGAGGAGCTGCCCGACGCCGTCACCGTCATAGATCCGTTTCATGTCATCCGGTTGGCCGGCGACGCACTGGACCGGTGTCGCCGCTGGTTCCAGCAAGACCTCCACGGACACCGCGGCCGCGCCGGGGACCCGCACTACGCCGCGAGGCGGACCCTGCACACCGGTGACGGGCTGCTCACCGACCGGCAGGTCGACCGGCTCAAGACGCTGTTCACGGCCCCCGAGCACGCCGAGGTCGAGGCGACCTGGGGCATTTACAAGCGGATGATCGCCGCCTACCGCGAACGCGACCGCTGCCGCGGTCGCGACTTGATGCAGGGCGTGATCGCGTCGGTCAGCGCGGCGTCCCGGCGGCGTTGACCGAGCTGTGCCGGCTCGGACGGACCCTGAAGCAACGCGCCGGGGGACGAGCGCGCCTACTTCGACCGGCCCGCCACCTCGAACGGCCCACGGAAGCGATCAATGGCCGCCTAGAGCACCTCCGCGGCTCCGCCCTCGGCTTCCGCAACCTCACCAACTACATCGCCCGATCACTGCTCGAGACCGGCGGATTCAGACCCCAACTACACCCTCGTCTGTGATGAGCCGCTTTGGCTTTGCCGGCGAATCGGGCTGTATTGGATGACTCGAGGGCGCTCTGGAGCCTTAGACCTTCGTCTGCGCCAAATATCTGTGGAGACCATCGCGCCAGTCGCCAATGGGCGCAACGCCGACCGTCGCCAGAGGTTCGTGTGCCAGGACGCTCCAAGCGGGCCGGGCTGCCGGTCTGCGATATTCGGAGGTCGTGGTTTTCTGCACGCGCCCCGGGTCCAGTCCTCTTTCCTGCAACACGGCTTGGGCGAGCTCGTGCCAGCTCGTACTACCCGATGAGGTGCCATGGTAGGTACCAGGAGGGGCACCCGCGGCGATCAGCCGCGTTAGCAGTGCGGCGAGATCAGCGGTCCAGGTCGGCTGGCCAAACTGATCGGCCACGACCGCCAGGCTCTCGCGGTCAGCGGCGAGCTTGAGGATCGTGGAGACGAAGTTTGGACCGCCCGCACCATAGAGCCACGCCGTGCGCAGCACCCACGACTCGCGACACAACGCGCGGACGGCCCACTCACCGGAGGCCTTCGTGCGGCCGTAAGCCGAGCGTGGCACGACAGGCTGGTCGACGGCATACGGGTCGGTAGCTGTGCCGTCAAAAACGTAGTCGGTCGAGATGTGCATGAGTCGCGCCCGGGCCCAAGAGCAGGCTCGCGCCACGTTCGCGGCTCCCACAGCGTTGACCGAGAAGGCAGTCGTTTCATCCGACTCCGCGGCGTCAACTGCCGTGTAAGCGGCCGTGTTGACGACGAGGTCGTGTCCCTCGACCGCGGCGACGCACTGCGCCGGGTCGGTGATGTCGAGGTCCGGCCGGCCCAGGGCAGTCACGACCCAGCCAGCTGCCCGTAGCGCGGGCACGAGGTCGTAGGCGAGCATGCCGCCGGCCCCGGTCACGAGTGCACGCCCGGCGCCGGCGTCGGTCATCGGCCCAGGCGTGCGTAGGTGCGCTCGGCCTCGACCTTCGCGGACGACCACCAGTCCTCGTTCTCGCGATACCAGTCCACGGTGGCCGCAAGCCCGGCTCGCAGGTCGCCATATCGAGGCCGCCAGTCGGTCTCGTCGCGCAGCTTCGAGGAGTCGATGGCGTAACGGAGGTCATGGCCGGGGCGGTCATCGACGTGGTCGAACCAGTCGGCTGGCTTGCCCATGGTCTCGAGCAGCAGGCTCACGACGTCGAGGTTGTTGCGCTCACCGTCGGCGCCGATGAGGTAGGTCTCTCCGAGGCGGCCCTGCTCGAGGATGGCGACCACGGCGTCGTTGTGGTCATCGACGTGGATCCAGTCGCGCACGTTGAGTCCAGATCCGTAGAGCTTGGGCCGGATGTCCTGGAGGATGTTGGTGATCTGACGGGGGATGAACTTCTCGACGTGCTGGCGCGGGCCGTAGTTGTTCGAGCAGTTGCTCACGGTGGCCTGGATGCCGAACGACCGGATCCACGCCCGCACGAGCAGGTCGGCGCCCGCCTTCGTGGCGGAGTAGGGGCTCGAAGGGTTGACCGGGGTCGCCTCGGTGAAGCGCTCAGGGTCGTCCAGCTCGAGGTCCCCGTAGACCTCGTCTGTAGAGATGTGGTGCAGCCTCTTCTCGTGGCGGCGGACCGCCTCGAGCAGCGTGAACGTGCCGACGACGTTGCTCTCGACGAAGGGCCAGGGGCTGTCGAGGCTGTTGTCGTTGTGCGACTCKGCGGCGAAGTGGACGACGACGTCGTGGTCGGCCACGAGCCGGTCGACGAGGCCCGCATCGGCGACCGAGCCCTCAACCAGCCGCACGGAGCCGTCGCCGCCCAGATCGCCGAGCACGGGCCCGAGGGAGTTCCGGTTGGCGGCGTACGTCATCGAGTCG
This sequence comes from Terrabacter sp. 05T424, assembly GCF_056396225.1. Lineage (NCBI taxonomy): Bacteria > Bacillati > Actinomycetota > Actinomycetes > Micrococcales > Intrasporangiaceae > Terrabacter > Terrabacter sp. 05T424. The sequence goes on along the minus strand of NZ_JBFTLB010000004.1, from coordinate 71,871 downwards.
AGCGCAGTCAGGCTCCATTCGGGCCGCGTCTCGCGCGTGCGCAGGATGAAGTTCGAACCGATGAAGCCGGCTCCGCCGGTGACAAGAACGCGCATGGGCCGAGGGTAACGAACTATGGGTTGTCTCGCCGACGACGACTGCTCTGGCTCTCGATATGCTGCCCGGCGTGAAGATGTCAGTCATCGGGTGTGGGTATCTGGGAGCGGTGCACGCCGCCTGCATGGCTGACTTCGGTCATGAGGTGATCGGCATCGACGTCGACCCCGAGAAGGTGCGCAAGCTCGCTGCAGGCATCCCGTCGTTCCACGAGCCCGGGCTCGAGCCACTGCTGCGCAAGGGTGTCGACGGCGGCGACCTCACCTTCACCACCGACAAATCCGAGCTGGCCCGAGCACGAGTACACTTCATCGCCGTCGGCACGCCCCAGCGTGGCGGCAGCTATGCCGCCGACCTCCGCTATGTCTGGAGCGCGGTCGATGACATCCTCGCGCACGCCCGACCCCAACCCGACGGGCCGCTCATCATCGTCGGCAAGTCGACAGTGCCGGTCGGCACGGCGCAGGCCATCGCCGAGCGGATCGCGGAGGCCGGCCTCGACGCCGTCGTTGTCTGGAACCCCGAGTTCCTGCGCGAAGGCTTGGCCGTCCAGGACACCCTCACGCCGGACCGGGTGGTCTACGGCCTTCCGGAGGACCCTGCGGCGGCCGACACCGCACGCACCGCGCTCGACGAGGTCTACGCGCCGATCCTCGACGCCGGCATCCCGCGGCTGCTCGTCAACTACCCCACGGCCGAGCTCGTCAAGGTTGCCGCGAACTCGTTCCTGGCAACCAAGATCTCGTTCATCAACTCCATGGCCGAGCTGTGCGACGCCACCGGCGCCGACGTGTCACGCCTGGCCGAGGCCATCGGTCACGACGACCGCATCGGGCCGAAGTTCCTGCAGGCAGGCATCGGGTTCGGCGGTGGGTGCCTGCCCAAGGACATCCGCGCCTTCATGGCTCGCGCGGGCGAGCTGGGGGTCGACCAGTCACTGACATTCCTGCGCGAGGTCGACTCGATCAACATGCGGCGCCGCGACCACGCCGTCGAGCTGGCCAGCACCATGGCCGGGGGGCGCCTGGTCGGCGTCAAGGTGGCGGTGCTCGGGCTCACTTTCAAGCCGGACAGCGACGACGTGCGAGACTCGCCGGCACTCGACATCGCAGGCCGCCTCTGGGGACGCGGGGCCAACGTTGTGGCCACCGACCCGGCAGGTGCGGAAGCCGTCCGCGCGCTGCGCCCTGACTTGCAGATCGTCGACACTGCGGACGAGGCCCTCGACGGCGCAGACCTCGTCATGCTGCTCACGGCGTGGAAGGAGTACGTCGCGATCGACCCGGCCCACGCGAAGTCGCTCGTGGCCTCGCCGCGCGTCATCGACGGTCGCAACGTGCTGGACCCGCAGCGGTGGACTGATTCGGGGTGGGAGTACCGGGGTATGGGGCGACGGTCGAGCTCGTCGCCGTGACGTGACTGCGCTCCTGTGGATAGAACACTCGCGGGCGCGGCACGGATGGCGAACTTTACGTTTGCTTTAAGAACTTCTTGCTCAAATCGTGGATTTGAAAGAACTTCGCAAGTCGGGCACCTACGATCAACCGGTACGTCGCAAGACCGCTGATCAGGGGGAAGTGAATGCTCGGGGACGCCTCTCGCAACCGGGGAATTTTGTTCGTCTGCACCGGCAACATCTGCCGGTCGCCCTACGCCGAACGCAGGTTGAGGCAGCTGCTTCCGGCCGCCGGCGTGGAGATCGTCAGCGCCGGCACGGGAGCCCTTGTCGGCTCGGACTTCGAGACCGAGACACGAGATTCGCTGCGCCAGCAGGGCGCCGACGTGACCGGCTTCGCGGCCCGGAGCGTCACGCCGGAGATCCTCGGCTCAGCCGAACTCGTGCTGACCATGACGCGTACCCACCGCGGCCAGGTCTCGCGTCTGAACCCTGCCGTGATGCGCAGAGCCTTCGCCCTCGGCGACTTCGCCGACCTGTGCCGTACATCGGGCACCTGGCGCCCCATCAACCCTGCTCAGCCCTGGCTGCCCCAGGTGGCGGCCGAGGCAGCAGCGGCGCGCGGAACCGTGGCCCCACGCGACCTCGATCTCATCGACGTCGTGGACCCCTACGGCCGGTCCGCACGCACCCACGCGGAGGCCTTCGATCGCATCGAGGACTTCCTCGGGACGATCGTGCTCGCCCTCGGGGCCGTGGCAGGGTCGGCGAGGGCCAGCCACAGCCGCTGACGACAACGGAGCCGGCACGACCCCGCGACACGAAGAGGACGCCTGCGGTGCAGGCGTCCTCCACGTTTTGGTTGAACTGTCTGGCCGGGGCTCAGCGATAGGTGGCGATGTCGGCCGGGTCGTTGGGCACGGGGCCGTTCGGGCGCTCGTCCGAGGCCGCGGGGCGGGCTTTCGGGCCGGGCCCGAACTCGCCGAGCCGTGCGATCGGGGCGGTCGGATGACCGCCTTCCGGTGCGGCGTTCGAGCGAGCAGCAGGGCCCTTCGGGCGCGGCACGACGAGCGCCGCCTCGTCGTCGGCAGCAACTGGCCGACGCAGGCGGCGCGGACTCTTGTCCTTGGCGCGCTGGCGCTCGCTCTCGGGGCGGTAGTCGTACTCGTAGGTGCCGTAGCCGCTGCCGAGGTCCTTGACCTTGACTCGGTTGAGGATGAGCCCGAGCACCGAGCCGTTGACGGCCTCGAGCGACTCGAGGGCACGACGCACGTGCTCACGCTGGGCCACGCCAGCCCCGACGACGACGAGCGCGCCGTCGACGATGGTGCTGAGCACAGCGGCGTCTGTGACGGGTAGGAGCGGGGGAGCGTCGATGAGCACGTAGTCGTAACGTTCGGCCAGATCGGCGACCAGCTGCTCCATGTTGGCTGAGCCGAGCAGCTCGCTCGGGTTCGGCGGGATGGGGCCAGCGCCGAGCAGGCGCAGGCCTGTGCGGCCAAACGGCTGGAGCACGTCCTCGACGTCGACACGCCCGACGAGCACGTCGGTGAGGCCGACGGAGCCCTCGAAACCGAGGTAGTCGAGCAGGCGCGGGCGGCGGAGGTCGCCCTCGATGACGACGACCTTGAGCCCGGTGTCGGCCAGGCTCAGCGCCAAGTTCGCGGTAGTAGTCGACTTGCCCTCACCGGGAAGTGACGAGGTGACGACGATCGACTTGGGCGGGTTGGCCACGTCGATGAACTGCAGATTGGTGCGCAGCGACCGGAAGGCCTCAGCGCGCTGCGAGCGAGGGTCGACCTGCACGATGAGCGGGTGAGTTGACGCCTCCGCGTCGAAGGCGATGCCACCGAGGATGGTGCGGTCGGTGACCGTCTCGAGGTCACGCTGGGACTTCACCGACTTGTCAAGCAGGTCGCGCAGCAGAGCCAAGCCGAAACCCAACAGCAGACCTAGCGCTAGGCCCAGTGCGAGATTTCGCGTGGGACGGGGGCTCACCGGGCTGAGATCAGCCTCCGCGTCTTTGAAGACGGTGATCTTCACGGGGCTGTCTTGCGACGCGTTGACACGCTCCAAATCAGAGACGACCCCTGGAAAAGTCGATCCAATGGCAGATGCGACGCTTTGCGCGGTGGCAGGTGACTTCGCCGTCACGGTCACATCGATGATGACCGTGTCCAGAGGGATGGTCGTCTTGATCTGCTCGGCCAGCGTCCTTGCGTCCGTGCCCAGGTTCAGATCTTTGATGATGGGATTCAGCACCTTGGGCGAGGCCAAGAGCTGAGAGTACGACTTGACTCGCGCCTGAGAGAACATGTTGCCCTGCTGGAGCGCCTGTGCGTTGTCCGTGCTTGAGGTCGCGACGAAGAACTGCGTGTTGGCGGCATACGTGCGGGGGGTCAGAGTTGTATAAGCCGCCGCGAGACCGAGGGTCACGAGCGTGACGGCGGCGATGATCATCCATCGCTTCCTGATCACGTTGAGGTAGTCCTGCAGTTCCACGGTCCCCGTCTTTCCGTTGTCGATCGGGGCCGCCCTCTAGCATGGACATCGGACATTTCGACACGGCCCCTCCCGCGCATCCTATGCCGAGGCACCCAGTTGCGCCGCATTCGTCCAACCTGTCCGTAGAGTGGCCCCCGTGATTCGGTGGCTGACGGACAAGTCCGTGGGGCGGCTGGCCTTGGGAGGCCTGCTCGCCCTGCTCGTCGTCGACGCCCTCCTGGTGGTGCTCGCCTTCCGCCCCGACAAGGCCGGCGCAGTCCCCCCGACCAGTGCGGCAGCCACCTCGATCGGCACCCCGACGCCGGCGGCCGAGCCGACCAGGAAGGCGGCGGTCCAGCCCGTCAGCGAGGTCATCGTGGCGGCGAGCGCTACGCGCGCGTGGCGTGCGGTGCTCGGCACCTGCGCCGGCGGCGGCGCCTCCATCCAGATGACCGACGACGGCGGCAAGACGTGGACCAAGCGGGCCGCCCCCACCGGCGCTCTCGGCCGCGTGCAGCCCGTCGGCGAGTCGGGCCGCGGCTTCGTCATCGCCGCGCGAACCGGCTGCGCCGTGGGGGAGTACCCGACGGACGACGAGGGCAAGACCTGGCGCGGGCCGAGGGCGGTCGAGGGCGGCTGGTCCCGCACGCCCGGTGGCGCGTCACCCCAGACCGTCATCACCCCGCAGCGCACCGACGCCCGACCGTGTGGCACCGCCGCGGTCGTCGACGTCGCGCGCGCCAGCGCCTCAAGCGCCTACGCGCTCTGCGCAGGCGGCCAGCTGATGCGCTCGACCAACGGCGGCGCGGGCTGGAGCCAGGCGGCTGCCGTCGACGGCGCCCTCGCGCTCAGCGTCCGCGCCGAGAAGGCCGGCCCTACGGCCTACGTCGCCCGCGTCACCGGCGAGTGCTCCGGCGTCGAGGTCGCCCGCGTCTCGAGCCGCTCAGCGTCGAAGGTCGCGTGCGTCGCGACCGATGCCGCCACCACCGGCGGACGCGTGTCACTCAGCGTCGTCGAGTCAGCGGGCTGGCTCAGCGTGGCAGGCACGACGTGGCGTGCGGGTGCCAACCTCGCATCTTGGGCCAAAACCGGCTGATCTGGACGCTTGTCAATCCTCTTCTCAATATGCACTTAGGCTGACCCACCATGAAGGGGATCATCCTGGCCGGGGGGAGCGGCACGCGGCTGCATCCGATCACCCGTGGCATCAGCAAGCAGCTGATGCCCGTCTACGACAAGCCGATGGTCTACTACCCGCTGGCGACGCTCATGATGGCCGGCATCCGTGAGGTCCTCGTCATCACCACCCCCGACGACGCCGATGCGTTCCGCCGGCTGCTCGGTGACGGCTCCCAGTGGGGCATGTCGATCACGTATGCCGTCCAGCCGAGTCCCGACGGACTCGCCCAAGCGTTCATCCTCGGAGCCGACTTCATCGGCGGCGACAGCGTTGCCCTCGTGCTCGGCGACAACATCTTCTTCGGGCCCGGGCTCGGGCTCGCGCTCAAGAACAACACCGAGGTCGTCGGCGGACACGTTTTCGCCTACCGCGTCGCCGACGCCCGCGCGTACGGCGTCGTGGAGTTCGACAAGGACGGCACGGTGCTCTCGATCGAGGAGAAGCCCGCCCGTCCCAAGTCGAACTACGCCGTGCCCGGCCTCTACTTCTACGACAACGACGTCGTCGACATCGCCCGCAACCTCGTGCCCAGCGAGCGGGGCGAGCTCGAGATCACTTCCGTCAACGACGCCTACCTCCGGCGCGGCGACCTCACCGTCACGCCGCTCCCGCGCGGCACCGCCTGGTTCGACACCGGCACGTTCTCGGGCCTCATGGAGGCCAGCCAGTACGTCCACGTAGTCGAGGAGCGGCAGGGGCTCAAGATCGGCTGTGTCGAGGAGGTCGCCTGGCGCAACGGGTGGCTCGACGACGCCGGCCTGACCAAACACGCTGATGAGCAGGCCAAGAGCGGCTACGGCCTCTACCTGCACACCCTGCTCGCCGAAGCCCGGGAGAGAATCTGATGGACATCCGACCACTGCGCATCGAGGGAGCCTTCGAGGTGACCCCGAGACAGTTCCGCGACGACCGGGGGGTGTTCCTCGAGTCGTTCCGCGCGGACCACCTGGCCGAGGTCGTCGGTCATTCCCTGGAGGTGCTCCAGACGAACGTGTCGGTGTCGTCGCGCGGCACGCTCCGCGGCATCCACTTCGCCGACGTGCCCGTTGGGCAGGCGAAATACATCACCTGCGTCGCCGGCAGCCTCATCGACTTCGCTATCGACCTGCGCGTCGGGTCGCCGACCTTCGGGGAGTGGGACTCGGTCCTGCTGGACAGTGTGGACCGTCGGGCCGTCTACCTCTCCGAGGGACTCGGTCACGCGTTCGTTGCGCTGGAGGACGGCACCACGTCGCACTACCTCTGCTCGAGCGTCTACAACCCCACCGCCGAGCACGGCATCGACCCGCTCGACCCCCAGATCGGACTTGTGCTGCCCGCCGGCCTGTCGCCACTGCTCTCGCCCAAGGACACCGTCGCGCCCTCCCTCGCCGAGGCCATTGAGACCGGACTGCTGCCGACGTACGAGGCCTGCCTTTCTTTTACCGGCCGTCTGGCCGAGATGGCGCGATGACCCCAATCGGGCGCATCCTCGTCATCTGCACCGGAAACGTGTGCCGCTCGCCCTACCTCGAGCGACGCCTGCGCCAGCTCCTCGCCGGCACCGACGCCGTCGTCGAGAGCGCCGGCACCCGCGCCCTCGTCGGGGCGGACATCGAGCCCGGGTCGTCGGCCGCGCTCGCGGCCGTCGGCGCCGACACAGCCGGCTTCGCCTCCCGCCAGCTCGTGCCCGCGATGCTCGACGAGGCCGACATCGTCGTCACCGCGACCCAGGCGCACCGCGGCGACGCCGTCGCACTGCACCCGGGCGCCCTGCGCAAGACCTTCACGCTCGGCGAGCTCGCCGACCTCGTGCGTGACGCCGACCTCGCTGCCGAGGCCCGCACCGCCCCAGCAGGTATGCCGTGGGCCGCGGTCGTCGCCGACCTCGCCCGGGGACGCCGAGGGCTCAACCCCGCCCGGACGGCCGACGAATCGGACATCCACGACCCATACGGGCGCGGACCTGAGGCATATGACCGGATGTCGCACGAAATCGAGTCGCAGGTCGGTGTCGTCGCCGACGCGCTGCGACCGCCAGCCGTCTGACTCGACCTCGGACAGCCCCTGCCCGCAAGGCGATTCGCTCTTGGGCCTACTTGTAGGAGTCGAGCGCGTTGTCGCGGATGGCCTTGCCGAGCTCGTCCATCTTCACCTCGTCGACGATGTCGATCGAGGCGCCCGCCGGGCTCGTGCCGAAGCCGGTGAACGGCGCCGTGATGAAGCGGATGTCGCTGCCGCGCAGGCCCCGCATCGCGAAGGCCTCGGAGCGCATCACGCCGACGTCGAGCTTCTGGTCGACCGTGAGGTTGCTCGTCGCGGCATCGGCGAAGTCCTTGAGCCGGATCGGGTTGGTCAGCACGTCCTTGCTCAGCGTCTTGAGCATGAGGCCCTTGATGAACGCCAGCTGGCGCTGGCCACGGGAGATGTCGCCCTCGCTCAGCTGGTGGCGCTGCCGCACGAAGACGAGGGCGGTCTCGCCGTCCATGTGCATGACGCCCTTCTTGAAGACCTTGCCGTCGCCGGTGGACGCCTCCTCGACGTTGACGTCGACACCGCCGACCGCGTCGGTCATCGCCTTGAAGCCCTCGAAGCCGAGCATCGCCACGTGGTCGATGCGGATGCCGAGCATGTTCTGCATGGTGGTCACGAGCAGCGGCGACCCGCCGAACGCGTACGCCGCGTTGAGCTTGTTCTTGCCCTTGCCGGGGATCGAGACGTAGAGGTCACGCGGGAAGTGGATGAGCGTGACCTTGGAGTGGTCGTCGGGCACGTGGACCAGCACCATGACGTCGGAGCGGGCGCCCTCGCGCCCGGGCCCGGCATCGTTGCCGATGATGAGGTAGTTGGTGCCGTTGCCCGCCGGCTGCGTGACGACGTCGCCGTTCTTGTCGGTCGGCAGGGCGCCGCTGCCGGCGGAGTCGGGCAGCAGCAGCTCCTGCTTCACGTTGTTCGTGACGATGTGGTTGAGCCACGCCAGGTAGCCGCCGACCGCGAGCACCGGCACGAGCAGCAGCACGAGCGCGACCACGAGCACCTTGCGGTTGCGGCGCTTCTCGCGGCGGGTCGGCCTGCCGTCCGAGCCGTCGTCACCGCCTCCGCCGTCGTCACCGCGTCCGCCGCCACCCCAGCCGGAGCCGTCGCTGGCGCCGACCTGGTCTCGTTCGAACAGGTCGGTGTCTCGTTCGCGGGTGCCGTCCATTGCGGCCAGTGTAGGTGTCAGGACGTGCCCCCACTGCCGCTTACACTGACGGCCGTGACTGGAGGACGAAGACGACGGATCAACTCGGACGTTCCCCTCGTCACCGGCGGCGCGGTGCTCTTCGTGGCCTGGGTCTGGGTCCTCATGCGGGCGACCGAACCGCTCGTCACGGTCTTCGCCTTCGCCTCCGACGGCCGCCCGAAGCTGTATGCCGGCCTCCTCGCCGTGCTCGCCGGCCTCCCGGGGCTCTTCCTGACCCTGCCGCGCGCGCTGACCCCGCCCGCCCCCGTGGTCGTGCCGTCGGTGCGCAGCCGCAGTCAGGCCTCGGCGCGCCGCACCTCGTTCCTGCGCACCGACGTGATCGGCGTGGCGGTGTTCCTGCTCGCCCAGGTGCCGCTGCCCGCGCCATGGGGACCGGTCGGCAAGGCCGCCACCATCGCCAACATCACGAAGTCGCCCGAGATCGTCGAGCTGAGCGCCCGGTTCGCGAACTACTCGCTCGGCGTCTTCGCCGTGGGCATCGCCGCGGCGGTCATCGCGAAGGTGTACTCGCACGCGGCCGCCCTGCGGGTGCTGGCGATCATCCTCGCGGTCGGGGCGCCGGTCGTGGCGTGGGTGCTCGTCGTCAACGCGATCCGCTAGCCGACCCGCCGGGCGTGTCGACTGACGAGTCGCGCACGACGGTGCGCATGCTGCCCCGGATCAGGAACGGCTTCTCGATGAAGTGGTAGAACACGGCGGCGACCAGCACCGTCGTGGTGCCCGCGACGCCGAGCGCGACCAGGGTCGTCAGGCCCAGGCCCCACTCGCCGAACTGCGCGAGGCCCGCCGTCAGCAGCAGGACCGGCTGGTGCAGCAGGTAGAAGCTGTAGGAGATGACGCCCAGCGCCGTCAGCCACCGCAACGGGCCCGCCTCGAATCGCCGGGCAGGCACGTGCGCCAGCAGCACGAGCAGGCACACCGCGACCACCCCGAAACCCAAGGCGCTCGCCGGACCCCACCCGGCGGCATACCCAATCAGGCCGACTGCGAGCGCGAGGGGCAGCGCGACCGCAGCACGCAAGCGATGCTCGGGGCGCGGCGAGCGCACGAGCGTCGCCGCCCACAGGCCGAGCGCGAACTGGAACCAGCGCGCCGGGAAGAGCTTGTCGGTCGAGGGGACGAGTCCGGCGGGGTGGACCTGCCCCGCCCACCACAGGCCGAACACCGCCCACACCAGCGCGACGCCGCCGGTGGTCACCATGACGCCGCGCAGGCCCCACCGCCGGTGGACCAGCAAGAGGAGCGGGAAGCCGAGGTAGAGCGTGGCCTCGAGCGAGATCGACCACAGCGACCCGTTGACCGCCCCGAGAGTGTCGCCGAAGAAGGGAAAGGTCAGGGTCAGGTGCGTCCACACGTCGAACTGCGTGAGGTCCCGCGCGACGAGTCGCTCCCGCAGGGCGGGCACGAGCTCCAGGCCCATGACGAGAATGACGGCGGCGTAGTAGGCCGGCAGCAGCCGGTAGGCGCGACGGCGGAAGAACCGACGGGGGTCGAGCCGCCGCACCCTGCCGTCGCGGATCAGCGGCAGCGTGAGGCAGAAGCCCGAGAGCACGATGAAGATGTCGACGCCGGCACCGCCGAAGCCCATGACGCGCACGAGCAACCCGTCGCCCGAGAGCTTCGGCGGCCGCACGTTGTCGAGCCAGTAGCCGTGGATGTGCAGCAGGAAGACCCAGAGGGCTGCGAAGCCGCGCAGCGTGTCGACGTACGCGAGCCGGCGCGTGGCGACAGGAACGGCCGGCGCCGCCGTGACCGCCTGCGCCGGTGTCGGCGCACTCGTGCCCTCCATCGATCCCCCTTCACCCCGCTGGGTGGACCACGCCCCCGCGTCCCGGCCCAGCGTCCAGCTCGCGTCATCGTAGGAGCAGATCGACCTCCCGGCGCATGCGTTCGTGAAAACGCGCCTCCGAGAAGTGGGCCGCGTGCTCCCGGATGGCGGCGGCGTCCCATCGTCGTTCGCGGTTCGCGACGACCGCGGCCGCGACGCACGCCACCGTCGGCTCCTCGAAGAAGGTGCCGTTGACGCCCTCGTCGATCGTGTCGAGGTAGCCACCACCGTGCAGGGCCAGGGTCGGCACCCCGAAGGCCGCTGCCTCGAGCGGCGTCAGGCCGAAGTCCTCGAGGCTCGGGGCGAGCAGGGTGCGCGCGTGGGCGTAGGTCCACCGCAGCTCAGCGTCGGTCAGGTCGCTGAGGATCCGCACGTTGTCGGGGGCTGCTGCCCGCAGCTGTGCCGCGAGCGGCCCCGAGCCGACCACGACGAGGCGCTCGTCGAGGCCACGCACCGCATCGATCGCGACATCGACGTTCTTGTAGGGGAGCAGGCGCGAGACGACGAGCAGGAAGCCGTCGTCCGCCCAGTCGGCGAGTGGGTCCACCGGCGCCTGCGGGTCGTGGGCGTCGATGCCGTAGGGCGGCGGCACGACCTCCGCGTCGATCCCGTATGCCGCCGTGATGCGTTCGCCGACCACCGTCGAGTTCGCGAGGTAGCGGTCCGCCGACGCGGCCGCCCGCCGGTCCCACCGGCGCAGCCAGCCACTGAGCAGCGTGAGGCCGTGCCCCTGGAGCGACCGGTTCGCGGGCCCCCCGAGGTAGGCCTCGGCCTGGTAGAGCCACCGCGCGGGCGCGTGGCAGTAGACGAGCTTGCGGCCGGTCGCCGGGACGCCGTGCGCCCAGCCGGAGCTCGACGCGACGACGACGTCGGCGTCGACGGGAAGGCGCGAGACGGCATACGGCAGCAGGGGCAGCGCGGCGCGGTGCCTGCGGCGCAGGGGAAGCAGCCGGTCGATGGGGGAGACCACGACGTGGGCGTCGCGGAACTCGGGGTAGGTGCCGTCGGGGTCGTAGAGCGTCGTGTGGATCGGCGCGTCGGGGAATGCGCGGTGCAGCGCGAGGACCACCCGCTCGGCGCCGCCGCGCTGGGTGAGGTAGTCGTGCGCGATCGCGACGCGCGGTCGATCGGTCATGGTCTCCGATCCGGTGAGGACGGACGCTACATTCGGGCAGGTGCCGAGCCTCAGTCTGAGCCAGAGTGGCGCCGTGCTGGCGGTGAACGGCAGATTCCTGTCCCAGGCCACGACCGGCACCCAGCGCTACGCCCTCGAGCTGGTGACGCGTCTCGCCGCCCGGCACGGCGACCGCGTGGTCGTCCACGTGCCCAAGGGAACTCACGTGCCCGACGCGATCGCGGGTGCCGCCCGGGTGCGCGAGTCGCGCGCGACCGGGCAGGTCTTCGAGCAGGTCGTGCTGCCCTGGCTCGCGCGCCGCGACCTGCTGCTCAGCCTCGGCGGACCGGCCCCGGTGCTCGCTCGGCGCCAGGTCGCGACGCTGCACGACGTCTCGGTCTTCCGACACCCCGAGACCTACAGCCGCGGCTTCCGCACCTGGTACCGGACGATGTACCGCGTGCTGGCCCGGCGGGCCGTGCGGGTGCTGACCGTGTCGTCGTTCAGTGCCGGTGAGCTGCAGGCCGTTCTCGGTCTGGCGCCGGAGCGCGTCAGCGTGGTGCCGAACGGCAGCGACCACGTCGACCGCTTCACGGCGTCGTCGCCCGACCTCGGTGGCGTCGAGGACCAGCTCGCCGACGGGACTCCGTGGGTGCTGTGCGTCGGGACGTTTGCCCGCCACAAGAACCTCGTGCCGGCGCTCGATGCTCTGGACGAGGCCGGGATCCGCTCGGTCGTCGTGGGCGCGAGGGGCGGCAACCGGGTCTTCGCGGACGCTGGGCCGGCGCGCTGGAGCCATGCGACCTTCGCCGGTCGGCTGTCCGACGACGAGCTGGCATGGCTCTACGGCACGGCGACCGTGCTCGTGTTCCCTTCCCTCTACGAGGGTTTCGGCATCCCGGTCGTCGAGGCGCAGCGGCTCGGGTGCCCGGTGGTCGCGCTGCGTGCCGGGCCGATGGCCGAGGTGGCGGGCGAGGGCGCTGTGCTGTGCGACGCCTCCGAGCCGCTGCAGGTCGTCGAGGCGGTGCGCGAGATCGCCTCGGACGCGGCTCGTCGCTCTGCGCTCGTCGAGGCCGGGCGGCGCAACGCCGCGCGCTACACGTGGGACGGGTCGGCCGACCTGCTCGAGCAGGGGCTCGCCGAGGCGGGCTGGGAGCTCTGACCGGGACGAACGGGATTCTCCGGTCCCGCCCCGCGAGGCCGATCCGGTTGCGATACTCGGCCCATGCCTGAGGCCCCGTCCCTGTCGGTCGACGTCGTCGTCGCGACCTTCAACCGCCCGGACAACGTGCGAATCTGCTTGCAGCACCTTGCTCGCCAGTCGCACACACCCGACGAGATCGTCGTCGTCGACTCGTCACCTCACCGCCTGACGGCCGACGTCGTCGCCGACTTCCCGGGCGTGCGCTACATCCGCAACGACGCCGGCCCCGGCACTCTCGCGACCTCACGTGCCATCGGCGTGGCCGAGACGCGGTCCGACATCGTGGCGTTCATCGACGACGACGCGTACGCCGAGCCCGACTGGCTCGAGAACATTCTGGCCCGCTACGCCGACCCGTCGGTCGGCGCCGTCGGCGGCCGGGCCAGCAACGGGCGGCCGGGCGAGGAGCACGAGGGGCACGACGCCGTCGGCCGGCTGCTGCCCGACGGCACGCTGACCGGCAACTTCGCCGCCGACACCGGCCGCGACCTCGACGTCGACCACGTGCTCGGCGCGAACATGTCGGTGCGCCGGTCGGCCCTCGAGGGGATCGGTGGCATCGTCGACCTCTTCCCCGGCACCTGCCTGCGCGAGGAGAGCGACATCATGCTCCGGCTCGGCCGGGCCGGTCATCGCGTCGTCTACACGCCGACGGCCCTCGTCGAGCACGTGGCGGCGCCCTACACCCGGGGGCGCCGCTTCGACGTGCGCTACACCTTCTACGGCAACCGCAACCACATCGTGCTCCTGTCCCACGCCTTCGGCATGGACGCGCCGATCCTGCGCCGCTACTACGGGACGGCGCTGCGGCAGGTGGGCGACATCCTCGTCGACGGCGCGAAGGCGGTCGTCGCCGGCGGCCGCACCCCGCGACAGCGGGTGAGAACCGTCGGCGGCAGGGCGCTCCACGCGTCGGCCGCGTTCGGTGGGCTCGCCGTGGGCACCACTGCGGCCATCCGCACCCGCCTCGGCGACCGGCGACCCAAACGGCCCTGACCGTGCCAGCCGCGTACGTCGTCCTCAGCCACACGCAGCCCGACCAGGTCGCCCGCCTCGCCCGAGCCATCCTCACCTCCAGTCCCGAGGCATCGGTGTTCGTCACGCACGACGACCGGCACCACCCGGCTCCCGTCATCGACGACGAGCGGGTCCGCGTCCGCACCCACGGACGGGCCACCGACTGGGGTTCGTGGGAGCTCGTCGAGGTGACCCTCGAGGCGATGCGCACCGCTCGCGACACGGTCGACCCAGATCTCGTCGTGCTGGTGTCGGGTCAGTGCTACCCGGTGAGTCCTCTCGGGGCGTGGGAGCGCGACCTGCTGGCCCGCGGCGGGGGCTGGCAGGGCACGGCCAGACCGTTGCACTATGCCCCGGCCTGGGGCAGCCGGCACGGTGCCGGCGACGACGAGCTCACGCGCTACACCTACCGCTGGTTCGCGAGCCGGTGGCTGACCCGGTCCCTGCGTCGCGGCGGTGCGTCAGCCCGAGCTGCGAGGGCGCTCGCGCACCGGGCGGAACCGCTCCTGGCACTACGCCTCGTCGACCGGGGGCGCGGCGTCCACGTGGGAGTCAGGCGGCGTATGCCGGCACCAGCCGTGCGCTTCCAGCTCGGGTCCCAGTGGCTGGCCGTCGACAGGGACCACCTGGATCTCGTGCTCCGTGCCCTGGCCCCCGGCACGGCACTGCGACAGGTCTACGAGCGGTCCGTCATCCCCGACGAGTCGGCTCTGCAGACCGTCCTGGCGGGCGCCGGGTCGCCGGTGGCCCCGATCCCCGTGTCGTACTCCGTGTGGGAGCCCGCGGCGGACTCGACGCGCACCTTCACGCTGGACGACCTCGACGAGATCCGGGCATCCGGCTCGCCGTTCTGTCGTAAGGTCCACTCGGAGCGCAGCGCGACCTTGATGGACGCGCTCGACCGGGGGAACGGGGTGTGTCGTGAAGGGGAGTGAGCAGCCGACCGGGGCGCTGAGCCGCGGGGGCCTGCAGGACAGTGCGGTGCGCGGGGCGGTCTGGACCGTCGTGCACACCTTCATCGCCATCCCCGTGGCGTTCCTCGTCAACCTCCTCATGGCGCGCGTGCTGGGTGCCGCCGACTACGGCCGGCTCGCGTTCCTCACGGCCCTCATGGAGGTCGTGGCGCGCGTCCTGACCGCCGGGTTCGGTTCTGCCGTGGTGCAGTTCGGTGCCAAGGCACACGCCGCGGGACGCACCGACGCAGTGGCCAGGCTCCTTTCGCAGTCACAGGGCTTCCGGCTGCTCATCGTGGCGCCGGTGCTCTCTGTCGTCGTCCTGCTCTTCGCCGACGTCCCTGCCGGGGCACTCGTCATCGCCGTCGTCTTCGGCATCGTCTTCCCCGCGGCCCTCGACGGCGCGGTCGCGTGCCTCGCCATCGAGAACAAGACCGCCGACGGCGCCAAGATCGCCCTCGTCACGTCGTTGGCGACCCAGGCCGCAGTGGTCGCCGTCGTGCTCCTGGCACGCACCCCCGACGCGGTCTGGACGACCCGCCTGATCGTCACAGGTGTGGCCGTCGCCCTGTGTCTGATCCCGATCTCGGCGTCCTACCGGCGCGCGGTGCTCAGGCCGGCGCTGCCGGTCGGGATGCCGACCGGGTTCTGGCGCTACGCGCTTCCGGTGGGAGTGGCCGGCGTCATCGGTGGCCTCGTCATGTCGCGCAGCGAGATCTTCCTGATGAACTGGCTCGCGACGCCTGCGGCCGTCGGAGTCTTCGCCCTCGCGTTCGGGCTCGCCGGGCACGTCTTCGCGCCGGCCCAGGCCTTCGTCGGACCGCTCGTTCCCGCCATCTCCGGCCTGCTCGAGGTCGACGCACCGGCCGTCCGTCCCGCCTTCCGGCGCGTGATGCGGTCCGGTGCCACGGTCGTCGGCGTCGTCGAGGCGGTCGCCGTCGTGCCGCTCGCGGTGCTCGTGCCGGTGCTCTACGGCCAGGAGTTCGCCGAGGCCGGACCGGTCGTCGTCGCGCTCGGCGTCGCTGCCGGCTTCGTGACGGTGGGCGGCCCGGTCGTGGCGTTCGTCTCGGCCCGGCTCTCGGCCGGGGAGATGCTCAAGGCCACCTCGGTGGCGCTCGTCGTCGACGTCGTCCTCGCCGTGGCGCTCATCCCTCCGATGGGCATCTGGGGTGCCGTCATCGCGAACATCGGCGGGTCCATGACCAGCCTGCTCCTGCTCGCGCGTTCCGAGCTGCGAGGACTGGGCATCACCGTGCGCCTCGCGCTGCGCGACGCCCTTCCGTGCTTCGTCGGAGCGGTCCTCGCCGGGCTGCTGCTCCTCGCCACCCACGTCGCGCAGGGCAACCCGTGGCTGGAGGCGGTGGGCGCCGCGGTGGCCGGTGGGGTGCTCTACGTGGTGGTGCTCCGCGTGACACGGTCGGGTCTGACACCTGCGGACTCCGACGCCGTCACGAGGGGGATCCCCGCCCCGGCCCGTCGTCTCGGCGTGCCGCTGCTCGGTCTGCTCACGGCCCGTCCGGAGGACCGCTCGCCGCTCTAGAGAGGGCGACGTCGTGCAGGGTCACGTAGGCCCGAGCAACGGCTTCCCACGTGAAGCGCGTGGCGGACTCGGCTCCGGCCGCCCCGAGTGCGGCACGCCGGGAAGGGTCACGCAGCAGCCTCTCGAGGGCGTGCGCGAGGGCCGCGGTGTTGACCGGGTCGACGAGGATGCCGTCCACGCCGTCGGTCACAAAGGAGGCCGGACCTCCCAAAGACGTTGCCACCAAAGGCGTTCCCGCGCGCCAGGCCTCGAGGGCGACGATGCCGAAGGCTTCCTGGCGGCTCGGCATGACGACCACGTCGGCACGCGTCATCCAGCCGTGCACGCCCGCCTCGTCCAGCGGCCCGGCGAGCCGCAGGCGCTCGCCGAGTCCCAGCCGCTCGCCGAGAATGCGGAGCGCGTCGCGTTGGGAGCCGACGCCGCCGATGACGAGGATCGGTGAGAGGTCGGCGTCCAGGGCAGCCACCGCCTCGACGAGCAGGTCGAAGCCCTTGGTCGTCTCGAGCCGCCCGACCCCGAACACCACAGGTCCGTCGGGCAGCCCGGCATCCTCTGGGGCAGCTCCCTCGGCTGGGGTGGCCGGGGCCGGACCGACGCCGTTCGGGACGACCACGCCGCCGCTGAGCCCGAAGCGTGCGCGCAGGTCGTCCAACACCTGCTCCGAGCAGCCGGTCGTGACCGCCGCTGACACGATGGTGCGGCGCAGCGACTCCCGCATGAGGGCGGAGGAGCCGAAGACGTCGTGGTCGTCCATGAAGGTCTCGCCGTGGGCCGAGAGCACGAGAGGGGTGCCGGTGCGCCTGGCCAGCGCGGCGGCATACGGCCCGTTGGGTCCGAAGCACTGCACGTGCAGCACCTCGGGCCTGAAGCTGCGGAAGGCAGTCCGCCACGACAGCCACGCGCGGGGCGCGGCGGCGACGAAGCTCGCGAGCGCACCGGCCGACCGCGCCGGCATCGGCGTCGGGAGGTGGCGCACGACCGTGCCGTCGAGCTCGGTGACGCCGGGACTCGTGCCCGGCTCGTCGCCGCGGTCGACGGTCCAGACCTCGACCTCGGTGCCCAGGGCGCGCAGCTCGCACGCGACGTGCCGCACGTGCGACTCCACCCCGCCGAGGTGCGGGTGGTACGACGACGTGACGAGCGCGACGCGACGACCCACCGCGACTCCTCCCCGTCGTCTGCGCGTGGTCCGGCGGCACGCGTGCGGTCTCAATCTACGATGCGAGGGCAGCCCCGTCCCGAACTCCGACGCAAGGACCCCGCGTGCCCCGGCTCTCGATCGTGACGACGGCCACCGCTGTGCCCATGGGTGCTCAGGCGTACGAACGGCATGTCATCTCCCGGGCACCGGCGGCGCTCGCGGGCCTGTCCGGGCCCGGCGAGCGGTGGGACGTGCGGCACGTCGTGACACGGTCGCTGCGCTCGTCACTGCCGGGCAGCCTTCGCCTGCCGATGGGTTGGCTCGCCGGAGCGTCACCGCGGGCGCGCGCCGCGGCGGGACGACTGGCGTACGCCGGGGGCGGGCTCGTGCATCGCATGGGCCTCGAGCTGCCGCCGGCGCCGCACGAGGTGGTCACGCTCCACGACGTCGTGGCGTGGCGCTACGCCGACGAGTCCGCTCCGGTCAGGGCGGCCGCCGAGGAGCTGAGGCGCGCCGCCGCGCTGGTCTGCGTGTCCGCCTTCACGGCGGCCGAGGCCGTCGACCTGCTCGGGCTGGCCGACCCCGTCGTCGTGCCGAACGGCGTCGAGGCGCGCTACTTCGGCGCCGACCCGCTCTCCGCCGACGCGCTGGCCCGTCTCGACGTGACCGGGCCCTACGTCCTCACCGCCGGCGGCGCCTCCGAGCGCAAGAACCTCGCGGCCCTGGCCGAGGCGTGGCCGCGGGTGCACGCCGCCCGACCCGACGTGACGCTCGTGCTTGCCGGTCCACCGCACCCACGCCGCAGCGAACTGTTCGCGTCGCTGCCCGGGGTCCGTCTCGTCGGCCGGGTCGCCGACGAGCTGCTGCCGGGGCTGTATGCCGCAGCCTCTGCCGTCGTCGTCCCTTCCCTCGTCGAGGGGTTCGGCCTGCCGGCCCTGGAGGGCATGGCCACCGGTGTGCCCGTCGTCGCGTCCGACCGTTCCTCGCTGCCCGAGGTCGTCGGTGACGGCGGGCTGCTCGTCGAACCCACCGGGCCGGCGCTCGCGGACGGCGTGCTCGACGTGCTGTCCGGGGGGCCCGCGGTCGAGGCGATGGCCCGCCGGGGACTCGAGCGGGCACGACGGTTCACCTGGGAGGCGAGCGCCGAGGGCCACGCCCGCGTCTGGCGCTCGGTGTCCGCCTGACGTCAGGACGAGGGTTCCCGCTCGGGCATCCTGCGGCTCGGCACCTCCATGGTCGGTGCGAGGTTCGGGCTGTCCCCGCCGAGCAAGGCGAAGGTGCAGGCGGCCACGAAGGCCACGACCAGGGCGCTGCCGACGACGTCGCGAGGCTGGTGGGCGTGCCACGACACGTTGCCGAGGGCGACCAGGAAGCCGAGCACTCCGAGGGCGACGAGCCAGCGTCTGCCGACGGGCCGTGGCCAGACCACGCCCAGCCCCACGAGCAGGCCGATGCCGGCCGCCGCGTGGTGTGAGGGAAAGGCGTCGGTGCCGGTCCCGAGCACGTTCTGCAGCGGCAGCCCCAGGGCCGCGGCCGTCGCGGCGGCGGGAATGAGCAGGCCTGCGACGGCACGACGCCAGGCTCCCCGCGCCAGCGCCAGCAGGGCCAGGGCGATGACCACCGGCGTGAGCAGCACGATGACGAGCGGGCGGGCCGCATCGCTCAGGAGCAGGCGAAGGCTCTCGGGCAGCTCGTTGAGCACCCAGGAGTCGACGGCCCCGTCGAGTTCGACACCCCAGCCGGTTCGGATGCTGACGAGGCCGGTGACAGCGAAGGCGCACGCACTGGCAGCAGCGGCCAACGCCCAACGGAGGCGATCACGTCGCAGCATCGGCGCCTCCACCTGGGCTGTTAGGGTGCGATCGACCAGTCCCTCTGCAGTCTAAAGGGGTTCGCGATGGCAGCCCAGGAGACGACAGAGGACTCCGCCGCCCCGGCGACAGTGCCTCTGGAGGTCCGCATCGGGTTCGCCCATGCCTCCGCGCAGTGGGTGGCAGACCGCCTCGGCCTGGACCTTCTGCACGTCAAGGGCGCCGCCCTCGAGCCGACTCTCGTGCCGGGCCGCGGCTACTCCGACGCAGACGTGCTCGCTCGTCCCGACCACGTCGGGGCGCTGCTCGACGAGCTGCGCCGCCACGACTGGGAGCTCATCAACTCGTTCGCCTACGGCTCGTCGTTCGAGCACTCGGCGACCTTGCGCCACAGGGACTTCGGGCTGCTCGACCTGCATCGCATCTACCCCGGGGTCGGGCCGACGCCGGGGGAGGCCTTCGAGACCCTGTGGGCGCAGCGGCACACCACGGTGCTCGGCGGCCTCGAGTGCGCGGTGCCCCCGCGGGACGCCCAGGCGGTGCTCCTGCTGCTGCATGCCGCCCGGGGTGGCGGCGACCCGAAGGGCCTGCACGACATCGAGTCGGTCTGGACCACCGCCGACGACGACCAGCGGAAGCGCATCCTCGACTGGGTCGAGCGCCTGGACGCCGGGCTCGGCTTCTCCGTCATCACCGGCACCCTCGACGACCACCGTCACGACCCGGCATACGACCTCTGGCGCGTGGCCTCGCGCGGCGGCACCCGCTGGGAGGAGTGGCGCGCCCGGGTGCGGGCAGCGCGCGGCCTGCGTGCCTCGGCCGTCGTGGCGGCTCGCTCGGTGCTGGTCAACGTCGAGCACCTGACCCTGGTGCGCGGTCGACCCGTCACAAGGCGCGAGGTCGTCGCCGAGTTCTTCGGCCGCCCGGCGCGGGGCGTGCGTGAGGTCCTGGGACGTCGCGCTGGGGCCGGCCGGTGACCGCCGCCTTCCGCGTGTCCGACGACGCCGGTGTCACTGTCGGCGACGACGGCCAGACCGTCTACGTGGCAAGCCTGCCCGCGGGGCCGCTCGTCGTCCTCGAGGGCGCGGCCGCCGTCATCTGGAGCGAGGCCACGGGCGAGTCGGCTGCCGGATGGGTTGCCCGGGTCGCCGGTGCGGTCGGCCAGGTGGAGGCAGACATCGCGGCCGACGTCGAGTCGTTCGTCGACGACCTGTGCGAGCGCGGGCTGCTGCAGCGCGAGACGGGTGAGGGGCTGCCCGACGAGGAGTC
Organism: Terrabacter sp. 05T424; assembly: GCF_056396225.1. Lineage (NCBI taxonomy): Bacteria > Bacillati > Actinomycetota > Actinomycetes > Micrococcales > Intrasporangiaceae > Terrabacter > Terrabacter sp. 05T424. Next base: position 51,615 of record NZ_JBFTLB010000004.1, on the reverse strand, counting down.
TCGACGCGCCTGAACGTCAGGGACCGGCGAGGCGCGCCCGTCGCGACACCCGTCAGGCGTGCCGGCTCTCGCGGTGGCTGCGTCGGCGTTCGCGTCGGCTGGGCTTGCGCTCGCCCTCGGAGCCCTGGCCGTAGTAGCCGTAGCGGTGGGCGACCGACGAGCTCGCCGACACCATGTTGAGCGCGAAGCCGGCCACCGGGGCGTCGACCGTCTCGAGCGACTGCACGGCGCTGGCGAGGTCACGCTTCTTCGTGCGCTCGGCGGAGACGACCATGATGAGCCCGTGGGTCAGCTTGTTGATGAGCACTGCGTCGACGACGGGGACCACCGGCGGGCTGTCGACGAGGATGAAGTCGTAGTCGTGCGACAGCTTGCCGAAGAGCGCCTCCATCGGCTCGGAGCCCAGCAGCTCACTCGGGTTGGGTGGCACGGGGCCTGCCGGCAGCACGTACAGGGACGTCTCACGCCAGCGCTGGATGACGTCCTCGGGGGCGGCCTGGCCCAGCAGCAGCGTTGTGAGACCGAAGGATCCGTCGAGCCCCATGGTGCGCGCGACCGCGGGCTTGCGCAGGTCGCCGTCGATGAGCAGCACCTTGGACGAGGCGTCGGCCATGGCCAGCGCCAGGTTGATCGTGGTCGTCGTCTTGCCCTCGCCCGGGACCGACGACGTCACGACGAACGAGTGGCCGCCGGTCGTGACGTCGACGAAGAGGATGTTGGTGCGCAGCCGCCGGATCGACTCGGCGTGACGGCCGTGCGGGTCGCTCTCGAGCGAGAGCAGGCCGTCCTTCACCGACTTCACGACCGGCAGGTCGCCGAGGATCGGTCGGCTGGACACGGCCTTGATGTCGTCAGCCGTGCGCACCTTCGTGTCGAGGGTGTGGCGCAGCAGCGCGAGGCCGATGCCTAGGGCGAGGCCGAGCAGCCCGCCCAGCGCGAGGTTGCGCTTGGCGTTGGGCGAGGTGGGCTCGCCCGGCACCGAGGCCGGCACGATGGTGTCGGCCTCGACCGACTGCCCGTTCGAGGCGAGCAGCGGCGAGAACTTCTTGGCCACGTCGGCCAGCACCGGACCCGCCTCGGTGGCGACGCGCGCCACGAGCTGGGGGTCGCCGCCCGTGGCGGTGATGGTCATCATGTTGGAGGTCTGCGACACCTCGCCCGACACCGACAGCGGAGCGTTCGGGTCGAGCCCGAGCCGGGCGCGCAGGGGGTCCATGACCGACGGTGAGGTCAGCACGTCGAGGTAGGTCGCGAGGTCGGCTGCGGACACGGCATACGTGGTGACCTGGTTGTTCGTGCCGACACTGGGCGGCTGCGTCGCGCGCAGGTAGATCTTGGCGCTCGACGTGTAGACGGCAGGCGTGAGCATCGTCTGGACAGCCGTCGCGGCAACCACGACGAGCAGGCTCAGCGCGATGATCCGCCACCGAGCGCCCAGCACGCTGAGGAACTCTCGAAACGTCACTGACCCCCCCGGCCAACTCGACGGTACGTAGGCGCATCCTCCCATATCATCCAAAGGGTTGTGCCGAGTACGAGGCATCGGCCGGGGGACTGGGAGCGGGGTGGGAGCTCATGTGGGCTCTGCGGGTGTGCCACAGCGCGGTTGTCGACGCGTGGCGTGAGAGGGAGCGTGCGCTGCGCCGTGCGGGCCACCGGGTCGACCTGGTGTCGGCCGCGTCGTGGTCGGAGGGCGGGCGCCGGGTGCGCCTCGAGCCCAGGGGCGGCGAAGACGTCTGCGCCGCAAGGACTTTCGGCACTCACCCTGCGCTCTTCGTCTACGACCCTCGACCCCTGTGGCGTGCCCTGGGTCGACCCGTCGATGTCATCGATATCCACGAGGAGCCGTACGCCCTGTCGACCGCCGAAGTGCTGGCCCTGCGCTGGCTCCGCCGCCAGCGGGCTCCCTACCTGCTCTACTCCGCCCAGAACCTCGACAAGCGCCACCCCCTGCCGTTCCGCTGGCTCGAGCGCGCAGCCCTGCGCCACGCCAGCGGCGTCAACGTCTGCAACGACGCTGCGGGGCGCATCGTCGAGCGCAAGGGGTTCCCGGGCCGCGCCCGCACCGTCGACCTCGGCACCGACCTCAGCCTGTTCACCTCTTCGAGCACCCCGTATGCCGGCTCGCCGGACGATGCGCCCGTCGTCGGGTTCGCCGGTCGGCTCGACCACGCCAAGGGCGTCGACGTGCTGCTTCGGGCGCTCGCCCTCGATGGCGACCTGCGTTGTCGCCTCGCGGGTGACGGACCCGACCGCCGCCGGCTCGAGGACCTCGCGGCGGCGCTCGGAGTGGCCGACCGCGTCGAGTTCCTCGGCTCGCTGGAGCCCGAGCGGCTGCCCGACTTCTACCGTTCCCTCGACGTGCTCGCCGTCCCGTCGCTGACGACGCCCTCGTGGGTCGAGCAGTTCGGCAGGGTCGCGGTGGAGGCGATGGCCTGCGGCATCCCGGTCGTCGTCAGTGACAGCGGTGCCCTGCCCGACGTGGTCGGAGACGCGGCGCTCGTGGTCGCGGAGGGCGACGAGGCAGCGCTCGCCAAGGCCGTCGCCGAGGTCGTGCGCGACCCTGACGTGGCGCTCCGCCTCCGCGAGGCGGGGCTGGCCCGCGCGGCTGCGACCTCCTGGGACGTCGTGGCGACTGCGCACGACGCCATGTACCGCGCCGCGACGAAGACCTGGGACAGCCTCTCGGCTGTGCCCGGCACCCGCGAGCGCCCCCTCGAGGTCGTCGTCGTCGCGTACGGCCAGCCCGAGCTGCTGGCCGGCGCGCTGGCGCCGCTGGCCGACCTCCCTGTCACGGTCGTCGACAACTCCTCGTCGGCCGCCGTGCGTGAGGTCGCGGAGCGGGCCGGAGCCCGTTACGTCGACCCCGCGCGCAACGGTGGGTTCGGCGCCGGCGTCAACGAGGGGCTCCGGTGGGTCGACCCGCGGGCCGACGTGCTGCTCGTCAACCCCGACGCCGTCGTGAGCCCCGAGAACGTCGAGAGGCTGCGCACGACGCTGCTGGCCGCACCGGACCTGGCGAGCGTCGGCCCGTCGCAGGTCGACTCGGACGGCGATTCCTCCCGGGTCGAGTGGCCCTTCCCGTCACCGCTGGCGACGTGGGTCGACGCGGTCGGCCTCGGTGCTCGGCGCCGGTCGAGCTACGTCATCGGCTCGGTGCTGCTGCTGCGTCGCGAGGCGATCGAGCACGTCGGGGTCTTTGATGACGAGCGCTTCTTCCTCTACGCCGAGGAGACCGACTGGGCCTACCGCGCCACCCGGCTCGGGTGGAGGCACGCCCTCGTGCCCGAGGCGCACGCCATGCACATCGGCGCGGCGACGAGCACCGACCCGACACGACGGGAGGGTCACTTCCACGCGGCCCAGGAGATCTACCTCCGCAAGCACTTCGGAGCAGCCGGATGGCAGGTGGCCCGGGCGGGACAGGTCGCCGGCTCGGCGGTGCGTGCGGTGCTCGGCGGGGAGCGGGGCCGGGCAGCGCGATACCGGGTGCGCCTCTACCTCCGTGGTCCGGCCGCGAGCGAGGTGCGCCCGGCAGACTCGAGGCGCCCCGCCGACGCGACGCGACCTACGGCCTCGACGGCGTCCGAGCCGGCAGGCACGCGATGACGAGAGGCACGCCATGACGAGAGGCACGCCATGACGGGGGCCGTGCAGCACCGCCTGCGCGAGCGGGTGACGAGGGATGCCCTCGTCCGCGCCGTGCTGGTGGCCGGCGGCCTCGTCCTGCTGCTCCTCGTCGGCCGCCTTGCCGTCACCCAGCCCGTCAGCGCTGCCGTCATCGCCGTCGCGGTGCTCGCTGTGGGCGTGACCGCCGTCCAGCCCGGCCTCCTCCCGCTCGCCGTGCTCCCGCTGCTCCTCGTCGTGCTGCGCGTCGGAGGCGGTGGTGTCGACCTCTCGCTCTCGGACTTCGCCCTGGCCGCGGCCACCCTGCCGGCGCTCTTCTTGGCCAGACGCCCCTTCTCGCCGGGGCTGCGGGCCGTGCTGTGGGCCTCGGCCGGCTACCAGTTCGCGACCCTCGCGACCGTGGTGAACAACCCGTATGCCGCCAACGCCGTCGAGTGGGCTCACACGTGGATGCTCGTCTCCGGGTCACTCCTGGTCGGCTGGGCGGTCGGCGCCAACGGCCACGCGCGCACCGGGATCCGCCTGCTGCTGGCCACGATCGGCGTGCTGGCCGTCATCACGGTCGTCGAGGGCGTGCTGCAGTTCTCCCACGGCGACTTCCAGCCGATCTATCCGTCGTTCCCCTTCTCCATGCACAAGAACTTCGCGGGAACCGTCTGCGGGCTCGGCACCGTGGTCGCCTGTGCCCGGCCCAGCTGGGTGGGCCTGTCCAGGCGGTCGTCCTACCTGCTCATGGCCCTCACCTTCGTGGCCGTCCTCTTCACCCAGTCACGTCAGGCCGTGCTCGGCGTGGTCGCGGGTGTCTTCCTGCTGGTGCTCCGCTCCGACGGCGAGCGTCGACGGCCCAAGCTGTTGCTCCTCCTCTTCGGCCCGTTCGTCCTCTTCGTCACCAACCTCGTCCAGGACCAGCTCCAGTCCGACAACCGCTTCAACTCCGTGCTGCAGCGGCTCACCTGGTTCCAGGACTCCATGACCGTCTGGCAGGCCGATCCATGGTTCGGGGTGGGCCTGCGGTGGTGGTACACCGACCGGTTCCCGTTCTCCTTCCAACCGCCCAACGCCGAGATCGAGGTCCTCACCTCTGCCGGGGTCGTGGGCCTGACCGCCTTCGTGGTGCTCATGTTCGTCGCGGTGCGGGTCGCCTGGCGCCTCGATCCCGTGTTCGGGTCGCTGGCCGTGGCCGTCCTGGCCTCGCGGCTGGTCCAGGGCCAGTTCGACCTCTTCTGGGCGGCCGTCATGGGGTCCCTGCCGTTCGTCGTGCTCGGGATCTGTCTCGGTGCCAAGTGGCACGCTGAGAGGTCGGTCGAGCACGGTCCGACGCCTGCGTCGGCGGACCGCGTGCAACCTGCGTCGGTGACCGCCGCGTGACCACCATCGTCCAGATCACCCCGGAGATCGGCCCGGGCACCGGGGTGGGTGCGGTGGCCTTCCACCTCGAGCAGGAGTGGCTCCGAGCAGGAGTCGACGTGCGTCGCTTCACCCTCGACGAGGCCGGGGGTGCGTGGCTGCCCACCGCGAGCGGGGGAGTGGCGGGCCGGCTGTCCCTGCTCGCCCGGGTCGTCTGGTTCTCCACCGTGGGCACCCGCCGGGCCCGCAGCTACCTTCGCGACCACCCCGACCAGCTGTCCGTCTGCCACAACGACGCCCTCGCCGGCGACGTCTACGTCAACCACGGCATCGTCCAGGCAGCGATGCGGGCCCGGGGCCGCTACTGGCTCCGCATGCTGCGCAACCCGCTCCACCTGTTCACCACGACGCGCGACCGTTGGCGCTACTCGGGACGAGGCGACCACCACCTCGTGGTCAACCTGGTGAGCGATGAGGAGCGGCTGTTGCGCGAGACCTATCCGGGCCTGTCCCTGCCCACCGTCGTGATCGGCAACGGGGTCGACGTGGAGATGTTCCGGCCGCCCACCGCCGCGGAGCGCGAGGAGGCCCGCGAGCGGCTCGGGCTCGGTGAGGCGGACCGCATGGTGCTCTTCATCGGCAACGAGTTCGGACGCAAGGGCCTGCCGGTCCTGCTGGACGCCATCGGCCTCCTGGGTCCGGAGGTGCAGCTCGTCGTCGTCGGGGGAACGCCCGAACTCGTTGCGGCGGAGGCCTCCCGGGCGCCGGCGCACCGACTCGGCGACCGGCTCCGGTTCGCGGGTGCCCATGCCGACCCACGGCCGTGGCTGCACGCGGCCGACGTGCTCGCGATGCCGAGCGCCTACGAGTCCTACGGCCTCGTAGTGCTGGAGGCGCTCGCCTGCGGGGTCCCCGTCGTCGCGACCCGGACGGGTTGCGTCCCCGACGTCGTCACGGAGGGCCTCAACGGCGCGGTCGTCGACGGCACGCTGGACGACCTGGCAGCGGGCCTGCGTCGAGCGCTCGACCTCGACAGCGAGGTCTCCCGACCTGCCGCCCGAGCCAGCGCGGAGGCCCATGCCTGGCCCGAGGTGGCGCGCCGCTATCTCGAGGTCCTGACCGAAGCCCATGCGCGGCAGAGGGACTCCGTCGAGAGCGGAGGCAGCCGGTGAGGGTCCTGCACGCTGTGCGCTCCGATGCCTTCGCCGGCGTCGAGAGCCATGTCGCACGGCTCGCTCGGGCGCAGGCCGACGCGGGGGACGAGGTCGTGGTCGTGGGCGGCGACCCGTCCCGCATGGCGTCCGCCGTCGGCCCCGGCGTGCGCACCCTGCCGGCCGGCACCGTGACACAGGTTCTGGCCGCGGTCCGCAGGTGGGCGCCCAGCTCGGACGTCGTGCACGCCCACATGACAGCCGCTGAGATCGCCTGCGCCACAGCCCTGTTCGGCGTGGCGACGCCACTCGTGGTGACGCGGCACTTCGCCCGTGACCGCGGCAGCAACCCCGTGTCGACACTGGCTGGCGACGGTGCGGCCCGGCGCGTCTCTGCGCAGATCGCGATCAGCCACTACGTCTCACGGGCGATCGCGGGCGACAGCGTCGTCATCCACCCCGGTGTGGAGTCGACGACGACGACACGCCCCGCCGCCGAGCGAGAGCGCATCGTCCTGCTGGCCCAGCGCCTCGAGCCGGAGAAGGCGAGCGACCTTGCCCTCCGGGCCTTCGCGCGGGCGGGCGTCGCCGACAAGGGTTGGCGACTCGAGGTCGCGGGCGACGGATCCGAGCGGTCCCGGCTCTGCACGCTCGCTGACGAGCTGGGCATCAGCGGGTCCACCCGCTTCCTGGGGCACCGCAGCGACGTGGCCGCGCTGATGGAGCGTGCATCCCTGCTCCTCGCGCCGTGCTCGATCGAGGGCCTCGGGCTCACCGTCCTCGAGTCGATGGCGTCGGCGCTGCCGGTGGTCGCCGTGGCTGCCGGCGGACACCTCGAGACGGTCGGCAGCGTCGTCGATGCCGCGCTGCACCCGCCGGGAGACGTCGTGCGTGCCGCCGAGCTGCTCGCGCGTCTGGCGTCGGACGCGGGCCGTCGTGACGCGTACGGCTCCCGGCTGCAACGTGCCCAGCGCACGTGCTTCACGCCGGCGCACCAGGCGCGGGCCACCGCCGACGTCTACGCAGCGGTGGTCTGACATGGACCTCGTCGTGACCTCGCTCGAGGCCTGGGACGGCGTCTGGCGCCGCAACCAGCACCTCGTCGCCGGACTCCTGCGCCGCGACCCCTCCCTCCGGGTCCTGTTCGTCGAACCGGCCTCCGACCCCCTGCACGCCGCGCTCGGCGAGGGCGAGCCGCGCCTCGGTCGGGGGCTCCGTCCGGTCCCGGCCGTCGACGGCGTCCCGGCCCGCGCGCTCTGGCTCTTCGAACCGACCAAGTGGCTTCCCCGACGTGTCGACAAGCGCATCGACGAGAAGTGGGCGCGCCAGGTGCTCAAGGCGGCTCGGTCCCTGGCGATGACTGATCCGCTGCTCTGGATCAACGACCCCAGGGGCTCGCTCATCCTCGAGGCCACGTCGTGGCCCGCGCTCTACGACGTCACCGACGACTGGACCCTCGCCGAGCGGGCTCCGGCCGAGAGCCAGCGCATCAGGGCCGAGGAGACCGTCCTGCTGCGACGGTGCGACGCTGTCGTCGTCTGCTCGCCGGCCCTCGCGCTGAGCAAGGGAGCCGACCGACCGGTGACCCTCGTGCCCAACGGGGTCGACACGGCGGCATACGCGGTGACTCACGACCGACCTGCCGACCTTCCGCAGGGGCCGGTTGCGGTCTACGTCGGGACCCTGCACGACGACCGGCTCGACCTTGACCTGTGCACCGAGACGGCACAGGCCGTCGACGGGAAGGGCCATCTCGTCCTCGTCGGCCCGGATGCCCTGTCGGCGGCCCAGCACGCGCGGCTCGTCGACGCCGGAGTGGTGCTGCTCGGACCGCGTCCGAGCGAGCACGTGCCGGCCTACCTGCAGCACGCCGACGCGCTGGTGGTCCCTCACGTCGTGACGCCGTTCACCGACAGCCTCGACCCGATCAAGCTCTACGAGTACCAGGCTGCGGGTCGCCCGGTGGTCACGACACCCGTGGCCGGCTTCCGTGACGCAGGTGACGAGCAGGTCACCGTCGTCGACCGGTCTGCATTTCCCGCCGCCGTGACCGCCCTGCTGGGCAAGAGCCAGGCACCGGGCGCGAGCCGCGAGATCCGCACGGCAGGGGAGCGTCTCGCCGCCATCGACTGGTCACGGCGTGTGGACCAGATGGCCGAGGTCCTGGCCACACTTTCGAGCGGGGACGAGCCGTGAGAGGCCGGACCGTCACGGTGCGGGCCCTCGACGTGGTGGTGCGCATCGGCGTCGACGACCCTGAGCTGGTGCCGGCGATCGAGCGGGCGTGGCACCTGTGCCTGGCCGGCGGCCAGGAGCCCGATGCCGACGTCCGTGTGCCGGACCACGACGGCTCTCCCGACTCCGTCGCGCGCAGCCTGCAGCTGCTCACCCAGTCCGTGACCCTGGCCGCGATCGGCGCTCGTGCGGGCCGCGACGTCATGTTGCACGCGGGTGGCCTCAGCCATCCCGTCACGGGCGCGTCCATCGCCTACGTCGCGCCGGGCGGCACGGGCAAGACCACCGTCACGACGACGCTGGGCCCCGGGCGCGGCTACCTGTCCGACGAGACCGTTGCCGTCGCGTCCGACGGCGCGATCGTCAGCTACCCCAAGCCGCTGTCGATCCGGCGACCCGAGGGCGGGCTCAAGGACGAGACGTCGCCGGGAGCCCTGGGTCTCGCCGCAGCCTGCTCCGAGCCGTGGCTCGCCGGCATCGTCGCCCTGCGAAGGGACCTCGCCCCCGGCTCACCGATCGACGTGGTGGACGTGCCGCTTCTCGACGCGCTCGCCATGATCGCGCCCGAGTCGTCGTCGCTCGCTGGCCTCGAGAGCCCGCTACGCCGCCTGGCCGACGTGGTCGAGATGGGCGGCGGCCTCCGCGTGGTCCACTTCGCCGAGGCGACGCAGCTCGAACCACTCGTGGCCGAAGTCCTCGGGAGGTCGCGATGACCGACCCAGTGGTGACGGCGAGCGAGGTCGCCGACGTGTTGGTGGGCGACGACGGCGCCGTGGTCCTCGTCGCGTCGGCCGGCCAGCACCAGGTGCTGCGCCTCTCCGTCCTCGGCCAGGCCGTACGCGAGATCGCCGTCTCCGGGGTGCCGCTGAGTCGTCTGACCGACGAGCTCGTGGCCCGTTTCGGCTCAGCAGGCCCAGACCCTGCCGAAGAGGTTGCGGCCCTGGTCGCCCAGCTGGCGTCAGCCGGCCTCGTGCGCGTGGACGGGTGACGTCTCGTCGGGTGCGCCGTGCAGCTCCGCGTCGATCTCCGCGATGAACTCGCGGATGGCTGCGTCGCCGACGACCGGGCCGCCGGCCAGGAGACCATCGGCGCCGAGCAGCACCGCGGTGGGGGTCATGCCGTAGCCGAACGAGCGCGAGACGTGGAACGGGCTGTCGTGCAACGACTGCGGCTCGTCGGTCGAGGCAAGGCTGGTGTCGCCCGGCGGCATGGTGACGAGCACGCGCACGTCGACCTCGGGCAGCTCCTCACGCCACGCAGGGATCGAGCGGATCACCTCGACGCAGCCTCCGCACGAGTCGGAGACCTCGAGCAGCAGCAGCGCGCGCTCGGAGCTCAGCTCGCGCAGGGTGGCCACGCTGCCGTCCGCCAACGTCACCGGCACGTCGGGCGTCCGCGTGCGGAGGTAGTCGAGGTCGTCAGCCGCTTCGCCTGCCGCCGGCGCACGGCCCGCCGGAACGTCCTCGCTCTCGGTGCGCTCGGGGAGGACGAGCACCGTCGTCACGACCGCGGCCGCAGCACCGAGCACCCACCACCACGCACCTGTCGCCGACGTCGCGACCACGGGTGAACGGTCGTCGACGACGGAGACAGCCAGGGCGGCCACGGCCAGCGCGCTGAGCCACACGTTGCGCCACAGGGTGGTCCGGGTCACCGGGGCCGCTCGGCGGGCACCGAAGCAGCTGCACTCGACGGGGTCGGGGCGGCGCAGCGCGACGGCCACCAGGGCGGCATACGCCAGCATGAGCGCCAGCACGAGCGCGGCGGCCACGACGTGCGCCGAACCGCCGGTCAACACCAAGGCCACTGCGAGGAGGCTCTCGACGAAGGGGTGCGCGACTGCCAGACCTCGCCTCTGGAGTGCCTCGGGGACACCGAGGTCGCGCCAGGCCGTCAACGGCTCGCGGTCGGCGAGCTTGCCGATCCCGCTGAGGAGCAGGACGCCCGCGAGAAGTGCTGGGACGACGACGACGGGGGCATCCGGCACAGCGTGAGTCTAACGAGGCGTCGGGTTCAGGACCTGAGATCGAAACACAGCAGCCCTCCCAAGGCCTCGGAACCTTTCGGACATGGCGTGACATGTCCGGACGCAAGGACGTCGCTTTTGTCCAGTCCTGTTGATTGACAGGGGGATTCCCCCGTTCGCGGCCGTTTCTGGGCGATACAGTTCGAGAGTCTCGGGGGGTACTGAGACACACTTCCGTGGGGGGACCACATGACTCAAACCGATAGCAGTGCTGTGCCCAGAGTCCGCCGTCGCGCGGTCGTCAAGGGCGCTGCGTGGGCGACGCCGGCGGTGATGGTGGCTGCGGCTGCCCCGACCGCCGCCGCGTCCGCGCCCATCATCCCGTCGTTCACGCCGGGCACTTTCTGCAAGCACCCGGGAAACCCGAAGTATTACCACGCGGTCTTCTGCTTCAAGAACACCACGTTGGCGCCCATCACCGTGACCTTGGGCCAGATGGTCATCAACACCGAGTCGTTGCAGGGGAGGGTCTCCATCAGCAACGCCTTCGCGACCTCGTTCGTGGTGAACGCATCGTCGACCCGGTGCATGTACGTCGACGCCGGGGAGTTCTCGAACAGCGCCAACGGTTCTGCCGTACTCAACTTCAGCTACCCCTTCGGAGGCAGCACCCTGACCGGCTCCATCGCCGGCGGGACGATTGCGGACTCGAGCCTGCCGCCCTGCAAGCAGATCGGCCAGCCCGACGAGGACCCGCCGCACAAGAACTCCGGCCCCTGAGGCCACGTGCCGAGAGGTGCGCCCCACCAGCTGAGGGCGCATCTCTCGCGTGCGCGGATACGGACCAGTTGGACCCGGCTGAATGGACTCACTCGGCTCCCCGCACAATCGGGGCATGCGCGTCATCACGGTCAACGTCAACGGCATTCGGGCGGCTGCCCGGCGCGGCATGGTGCAGTGGCTCGTGCAGGCGCAGCCTGACGTGCTGACGCTGCAGGAGGTCCGGGCTGACGACGTCGAGCTCGGGAAATCGACACCGAAGCGGGCGCGCTCACGGTCGCGTCGGCGTACGTCCACACCGGCGAGGCCGACACCGACCGACAGGTCGTGAAGTACGCGTTCCTCGACGCCATCACCCGCCGGCTCGACCGGGCGGCAGCGGCCGGCGAGGCCATGGTGGTCACCGGCGACCTCAACATCGCGCACCGCGAGGCCGACCTCAAGAACTGGAAGGGCAACCTGAAGAAGAGCGGTTTCCTGCCAGAGGAGCGCGCCTACCTCGACCGCTGGTTCGAGGGTGACGCCTGGGTCGACGTGCAGCGGCGCTACGCTGGCGAGGTCGCCGGCCCGTACTCCTGGTGGTCGTGGCGCGGCAAGGCGTTCGACAACGACGCCGGCTGGCGCATCGACTACCAGCTCGCAAGCCGGCGTCTCGCCGCGACGGCACGCAACGCATACGTGGACCGCGCAGCGACGTATGCCGAGCGGTGGAGCGACCACGCGCCGGTGGTCGCCGACTACGACCTCACCGCTCTCGACGGCCACGCCATCGCCTGACGGCGGCGAGGTCGGTTGGGGCAGTGACGACGCGATGGGCCAGAATGCAGCCATGTCCTCGACGTCCTCCCTCCCGACCACCACGCCTCGCAGCCTCTCGGGCATGCAGCCGACGAGCGACTCGCTCCACCTCGGCAACTACATCGGTGCGCTGGTCGAGTGGGTGCGGCTGCAGGAGACCCACGACGCGTTCTACTTCGTCGCCGACCTCCACGCCCTGACCGTCGCGCCCGACCCCGAGGTGCTGCGTGAGCGCACCCGCATCACGGCCGCCCAGTTCATCGCCGGCGGCGTCGACCCCGCGCGCTCGACGCTCTTCGTCCAGAGCCACATCGCCCAGCACACCGAGCTCTACTGGGTGCTCGGCACGCTGACCGGCTTCGGCGAGGCCAGCCGCATGACCCAGTTCAAGGACAAGTCGGCGAAGGGCACCAACACCAACGTCGGCCTCTTCGCCTACCCCGTGCTCCAGGCCGCCGACATCCTCATCTACGACGCCAACGTCGTGCCGGTCGGCGAGGACCAGCGCCAGCACCTCGAGCTCTCGCGCGACCTGGCCGGACGCTTCAACCAGCGCTTCGGCGACACCCTCGTCGTGCCCGAGCCGCACATCATGAAGGCCACGGCCAAGATCCAGGACCTCCAGGAGCCGACCGCGAAGATGAGCAAGTCGGCGGCATCCGACGCCGGCCTCGTCAGCCTGCTCGACGAGCCGGCGCGCATCGCCAAGAAGATCCGCTCCGCCGTGACCGACGCCGAGCGCGAGATCCGTTTCGACGAGGACAACAAGCCCGGCATCTCCAACCTGCTCTCGATCCACTCCGCCCTCTCGGGCACGCCGATCGCGATCCTCGAGGAGCAGTACGACGGCAAGGGCTACGGCGACCTCAAGAAGGACGTCGCCGAGGTCGTCGTCGAGGCGGTCACCCCGTTCCGCACCCGCACGCTCGAGCTGATGGGCGACCGGGCCGAGCTCGACCGCATCCTGGCCCACGGCGCCGAGAAGGCCCGCGAGGTGGCCGAGGCGACCGTCCGCCGCGTCTACGACAAGGTCGGCCTCCTGCCGTCGTCGCAGCGGCCCTGATCCCGCGCGGCCACGGCGTCCCGCCTAGGGCCGGCCCAGGGCTCGGTCGTAGGCACGCCTGAGCTGCGGCGCCTGGGTCTCTGAGGAGTAGGCCGCCGTGAACAGGCGCGATGCGCAGGTTCGGGCTCGAGCGTTCGCCTCGGGCGCGAGCAGGGCACGCGTGGCATCGACCAGACCGGCGACGTCTCCCACCCGGCACACGCGGCCGGCGCCGTCCCGCACGAGTTCCGGGAGCGCGCGGTAGTCGGAGACGACGAGCGGGATCCCGAGGGCCAGCGCCTCCATCGGGGCATAGGGCAGCCCGTCGAAGTGCGACGGGTGCAGCAGCACGTCGATGCCCGGCAGCACCGTCGTGAGCAGCTCGTCGCGAGGGACGAAAGGCCGCCACTCCACAGCCTCCGGCACGCACAGTCCCGGGGGCCGCTCGCTGCCGACGACGACCAGCTCGAGGTCCGGCCGTTCCCGACGCAGGACCTCGAAGGCAGCCAAGGCCTCGGGGCCGCCCTTGGCGGCGAAGTCCTTGGCGACGAACCCCAGCCGCCGCGGCGTACGTACAGGAGACTTCGTGGGGTCACCCGTCGTCGGCGGTTCGACGTAGTTGGGCACGACGTCGATGCGTGTGCCGTCCACGCCGTGGTCGACCATCCAGGAGCGCAGGTGCTCCGAGAAGGCCACGAAGCGACGGGCTCGACCGAGACGTCGGGCGTGCAACGTCGCATCCAGGGCCGTGGCGAGTCCGGCGTCGAGCCGGTTCGCGCGTTTCACCCGCTCAGGCGACCACCCCCACGCGTCGGCATACACCCACTCGAGTGGGCCGGCAGCGCTCATCACCACCGGTGGTGAGGCGCCGACGAACCTGGTGTTGAAGACGTGGACATGAACGAGGTCGAACGCGTCGGCGTCGGCCTCCACGACCCGGATGGGCTCGCGAAAGACCTGACCTGTTGACCGGACCCTCGACTCGACCCTCCGCAGCGCGCCGGCGCCCAGTCCGCGCAGCACGGGACCTGGTCGGCGTCGGTTGAGGGCAGCCGTCAGGTCGCTCCGAGAGCCGACCTCTCGCAGGGTGCCATCCTGTGCAGCCCTGTCGTAGGTCGTGTACTCGACACCGGGGGGCGGGTTGGACAAGAGCTGCTCGGTGTACGTGACGTCCCCCGAGTGCGGGTCCCGGGCCGACACAGCGCTCATGAGCAGCACGCGAAGCCGATCCGGCCGACCAGCCGTCATGCCGCACCGGCGCTACGCGTGCCAAGCGTCGCCAGCAGCGACCGGTGGCTCCTGGCCCAGGTGAAGTCGCGCGCCCGGTCCACGGCCGCCCTGCCACCGGCGACGACGTCGGCGCGTTCGAGCGTCGTGAGCGCGTCGACCCAGCCCGCGACCGTGGGTGGCACGAGCCGTCCCGCGGTGCCGAGCACCTCGGGGAGGGCCCCGGCATCGTTGGCCAGCACGTATGCGCCTGACGCCATCGCCTCGAGGGGCACCATGCCGAAGGGCTCGGCCAGCGACGGCACGGCGACGACATCGGCCCACCGGTAGAGGCGCGCGACCTCCTCCTGGGCCTGGTAGGGCTCGAACGTCACCGGGCCGGCCACTCGCGCGGCCAGCCCACGGAGGTGGTCCTCGAAGGGCGACCGCCCGTCGGTGTCGCGCAGCTCGGAGCTGCCGACGACGCGGGTCTCGAAGCGGGTGGCGTGCCGCCCCATGGCCCCGAGCGCCTGCAGCAGCAGGTCGACGCCCTTGTGCGGCGCGACCTGCCCGACGTAGAGGAGCCGCAGGCGCGCGCCCGGAGAGTGTGCGCGAACGGCGTCGTCCGTCTCTGCCTCGACAACCGGGTGGAAGCGGTCGGTGTCGGCTCCGTTGTGCACCCAGGCGATCTTGCGGGCATCGACCCAGGCCCTGCGTCGGACACCCTCGGCCATGAAGCTGCTGACGCCGATCACGAGGTCGGCGCTGCGCAGCAGGTGGCTGAGCTCGGGCTGCAGCACCGAGGCCGAGATCGCGTTGTGCACGTGCAGGGCGATCCGCGTCGTCGCGGGCAGCGCGCGGCGCAGCAGCGGCAGGGCGGTGACGGCGTAGTGGCCCTCGTGCAGCAACACCCAGTCCGGCCTGACGTCGGCGAGGGCCTCGGCTGCGGGCTCGAACAGCCGTGCCGCGTGGGGGCGTTCGCGCAGAAGCGCGCCCATGGCCCAGTCCGCGCGGTACTCGGCGGGCGTGAAGTGCGTGCGGGGACAGTTGCGGGTGTAGTCGACCGGCACCGTCTCGGCGTGGGGGAAGGTCGCGACCCGGTTGTGCGAGGTGATGACGGTCGAGCGCCCGCCGACCATGGCGTGCTCTCGGGTGAGGGCTCGCACGACGTGCGCGACCGAGCTCCCGTCGCCGGCCAGCGGCATCGGGACGTGCGCGAGGTGGGGCAGCGAGGGCATCGGCGTCAGCGTATCCGCGGGTCGAGTCGGGGTCCGGAACTCCGCTGAATCCGGGCTGCGCCCACCCTCGCGACCAAACCACAGGACCCGCGCCGCTCGGCCCCCGTGCGAGTTCGGTACGGTCGGGGTCGTGAGTGTTGCGCGCCCCACGACGATCGGTGTCTCCATCCCGATCCCGACCCCGCACGGCGACTACCTGCAGAACCGCCGGGCCGAGTTCGGCGACCCCCAGGCGCGGCAGATCCCCGCCCACATCACCTTGCTGCCTCCCACCGAGGCCGACGAGGAGGCGTACGCCGCCTTCCGCCGTCACTGCGCCGTGGTGGCCGCCGCGCACGAGCCCTTCGACGTCGTGCTGCGCGGCACGGGGACGTTCCGACCGCTCTCCGACGTCGTGTTCATCCAGGTCGCGCGGGGCGTGTCGAACTGCGAGTCACTTGAGGTGTCGCTGCGCTCCGGACCCGTGAGTCGTGACCTCGACTTCTACTACCACCCGCACGTCACGGTGGCCCACAACGTCGCGCCCGAGGCTCTCGACCGGGCCTTCGAGGAGCTGGCCGACTACTCGATCACCTTCACGGTCGATGCCTTCCATCTCTACGAACAGGGTACGGACGAGGTGTGGCGTCCCGTCCACACCTTCGAGCTCACAGGAGGCTGACCCGTGCCGGCGTGGTTGAAGCGGATCATCGACCGGCTCAAGGCCACCCACGCGTACGCGGCCTGGCAGCGATACGGGGCCTCGAACGGGGACCTCCTCGCCGCCGGCGTCGGCTACTTCGCCTTCTTCTCCATCTTTCCCGCGCTCGCCCTGGCGTTCGCGATCTTCGGCTTCGTGCTGCAGGGGCGGCCCGACCTCGTCGACACGATCGCCACGTCCCTCGACAGCGTGCTGCCCGGCATGGTCAAGACCGCGAGCCACCCTGACGGCATCATCAGCGTTACCGCCCCGGCAAGCCTCACCCTGACGGTCACCGGGGTCGTGTCGTTCGTGACGCTGCTGCTCGCCGGGCTGGGCTGGGTCGGGGCGCTGCGCACCGGCATACGCGGCATCTTCGGCCTGGAGGCGGCCGCGGGAAACATGGTGCGCACGAAGGCCCGCGATCTCTTCGTGCTCGTGACCCTCGGACTGGCCATCGCCGTCTCTGCGATCCTCACCAGCGTGATCGGCGGCCTCGCCGAGCGCGTCGCCGGCTGGGTCGGCCTCGCGGGCAACGGGCCGCTCATCGGCGGGTTGGGGCTGCTCGTGGGTGTCGCCTTCGACTTCCTCATCCTCGTCGTGCTGCTCCGGCTGCTGTCCGGTGTGCCGCTGCCGATGCACAACGTGCGGCAGGGCGCACTCGTCGGTGCCGTGATCCTCACCGTGCTGAAGCTCTTCGGTGGCTTCCTCATCGGCCGAGCCAGCGCCAACCCGCTCCTCGCGGCGGTCGCGGTCGCGGTCGGGTTGCTCTTCTGGCTCAACCTCATGTCCAAGGTCGTGCTCCTGTCGGCCGCGTGGGCCGCCAACCAGGTGGACATCGCGCACCTCGCCGACGACGCCGCGAAGGCGGCCCCTTCCGCACCCGAGCCGGCCGCCGTCGATGCCCGTTCCCAGCCGACGTCTCGCGACGGGGCCGCGACCGCGACCCTGTCGCCGGCCGCCGCGCCGGCCACACGAGCCACCGACCGGGTGAGCATCGCGGCAGGCGTTCTCGTCGGCATCGCGACGACCTTGGGGGCCAGGGGGATTCGAGGCGCGCTCCGGCGGTGAAGCGCATTCCCGCCACACGGCTCCGCTGAGTCCATACGATGCGCTGGTGGATGCCTGCCCCTTGTGCCAGGGCGATGTGCGCAAGACGCGGCTCGCCAAGACCTCCGACCGGCCCTACCGAGTGGTGCTCTGCAGACGATGCGGCACCGCATCCGTGCTGCCGCGCCCGACCGAGCAGGACCTGGCCGACTTCTACGGCGCCTCCTACTTCTCGGCCGACACGGGGTTCGGCTACGGCGACTACGACGGCGCCAGCTGGGCGGGCGTGCAGGCGGTTCGCGCCTGGGACGAGCTGCAGGTCTGGGCCCCGGAAGTCACCGACGTGCCGCTCCGCCGCATCCTCGACGTCGGAGCAGCGACAGGGGAGTTCGCCCTGCGCGCCGAGCAGGACGGCTGGGACGCGGTGGCCTGCGAGGTCGGCGACACGGCGCGGGCGACCGCCGAGTCCAAGGGTCTCGCGACCGTGACCACCATCGCCGACGCGTCAGGCCCGTTCGGGGTGATCAGCATGTACCACGTGCTCGAGCACCTGATCGACCCGCTCGCTGCGCTCGTCGACGCCTGCCGGGTCGTCGACACCGACGGCGTCCTCGTCATCGAGATCCCGCAGTGGAACAGCGCCGGCCGGATCGTGCGCGGCTCCGACTGGGCCCAGTTCCGCCCGCCGGAGCACATCAACTTCTTCAGCAAGCGCAGTCTCGCCGCCGCCCTGCGCCACACCGGCTGGGACGTGGTTCGCAGCTCGACGCCCTACCCGCACTCGGCCGAGCTCGCTCGCGACGCCGTGAGGAAGGGCCGCGTCCGCGAAGCGGCGGCCCACGCAGGGCGCTTTGCCCTCGGATCGTCGGGGCTCGGCGGCTACCTGCGCACCGTGGCTCGGCCGGTCTGACGCAGGGCTCGGCGACCGGCCTCAACCGTGCCGGCGTCGGCGCAGCATGACGATGAGCAGGATCGCGGCGGTCGTGACGACGAGGCCTGCCGCGCCCACCACGACGAGCGACACCACGCGGTCGTATGCCGTCTCGCGGGTGGCAGGAGCCGCCAGCCGTGCAGGGGTGCCAGACCCTCCAGACACACCCTGCCCCCCGCCCGCGCCCCCGGCACCGGCACCGGCACCGTCGGTCGGGAGGGCGGGCACGGTGGCAGCCGGCACTGGCGCAGCGGCCTCGCCCGGCTCGACCAGCCGCCCGACCGGCGTCACCCGGTCGGCGTTCGCGAAGCCCCAGTCGAGCAGCGCCGCGGTCGGCTTCCACGAGCCGGTGACGCTGCCCATCTGCGCGACGACGAGCGTGCGACCACCGCGCGTCGCCGCGCCGATGAAGGTGTGCTGGGCGCGGTCGGTGCGGCCGGGCTTGATGCCGATGGCGCCGGGGTAGTGCTTGAGCAGCTCGTTGATGTTGTAGACGTGGAAGGCCGGCCAGACCTTGCCGTACTTGTCCTTGCCGCCGGGGAAGACGGAGTCGCGCTTGGTGATGGCGGCCCGGAACTCGGGAAGCCGCATCGCGTTGCGGCCGATCAGCGCGAGGTCGTAGGCGCTGGAGTGCTGGTCGCCCTCGTCGAGGCCGCTCGGGTCGACGGTCAGGGTGTCATGGGCGCCGATCTCGGCCGCCTCGGCGTTCATCAGCTCGACCGTGTGCTGGTAGCCGCCCGCAGCCTCGGCGAGGGCGTAGACGGCGTCGTTCGCCGAGAACATCAGCATCGCGTCGACGAGGTTCGCGACCGGGTAGCGGTTGCCGGCCAGGATGCCGACGCGTGAGCCCTCGGCGTCCTGCGCAGCCTGGTCGGCGACGACCACGCGCCTCGGGTCGAGCCTCGGCAGGAGCGTCAGGGCGGTGAGCGTCTTGAGCGTGCTCGCCGGGCGGAGCCACGCGTGCGGCGACTTCGCTGCGAGGATCTCGCCGGAGTCGAGGTCGGCCAGCACGTAGGAGACGTCGTAGACCTCCGGTGGTGCGACGACGGATGCCGGACGGTCGACGACGACACCCGTGTCGGCGAGCCGAGAACCACCGACGACCGTGTCCGGCTCCCAGGCCGCATGGGGGAACGGGGTCGGAGCGGCGTTGCGGCACACGACCCGCGGCTTGGCCGGAGTAACCGGCTTGGCCGGCTTCGTGGTCGCCTTCGCCGGCTTCGGCATGGCCGGCGTCGCGATGGGGGTTCCTCGCTCGTCGCCCGGGAAGACGCGGGGTGTGAGCACGATGCCGGGCGGCACGGTGGTGCTCGTCTGCCACGGCGCACACGTCGGGCCGGCCTGCGGGAGGGCCCGTGGTCCGGCCTCGACAACGGCCTGCGGGCCCCCGGGGAGGGGCGACGCGGAGGCGGGTGAGACGGCATACGGAGTGGTCACGGCGAGCGTCAGTCCGAGCGCACTGAGTGCCCCACCCGCGACGCAGGTCGTCCACGGGCGACGTCGGGCACGGTCTCTGGGCGTCATCGCCGGCAAAGACTAACCCGCCCCAATGGTCCGGGGCGGGCTGTCAGTGCTGCGGAGTGTCGACCGGAGCCGACGCGAGCGTCAGTCGCCGTGGCGCGTCAGGGCGTGGCGCAGGTCGCGGTTGAGCTGGTTGATGACGTCCATCGGGATCTCCTTCGGGCACGCCAGCGAGCACTCGCCGATGTTCGTGCAGCCGCCGAAGCCCTCGTGGTCGTGCTGCTCGACCATGCTGATGACGCGGGCGTCACGCTCGGGCTGGCCCTGCGGCAGCTCGCCGAGGTGCGTGATCTTGGCACCCATGAAGAGCATGCCGGACGCGTTCGGGCACGCTGCGACGCAGGCACCACAGCCGATGCAGGCGGCCGCCATGAACGCGCGGTCGGCCTTCGGCTTCGGCACGGGGACCGAGTGGGCCTCGGGAGCCGCACCGGTGTTGGCGCTGATGAAGCCGCCCGCCTGGATGATGCGGTCGAAGCTGCCGCGGTCGACGACGAGGTCCTTGATGACGGGGAACGCATCGGCGCGCCACGGCTCGATGGTGATCTCGTCGCCGTCGGAGAAGCTGCGCATGTGCAGCTGGCACGTCGTCGTCACCTCGGGGCCGTGCGCCTTGCCCGAGATCATCAGGCCGCACATGCCGCAGATGCCCTCACGGCAGTCGGAGTCGAACGCGATCGGCTCCTCGCCGCGGGCGTTGAGCTGCTCGTTGAGCACGTCGAGCATCTCGAGGAACGACATGTCGGGGGAGATGTCGGAGACCTTGTAGGTCACCATCCCGCCGCGGGCGCTCGCGCTGGCCTGACGCCAGATCTTGAGGGTGAGGTTCATCCCGGTGTCGCTCACTTGTAGCTCCGCTGCTTCATCTCGATGGCTTCGTAGACCAGGTCTTCCTTGTGCAGCACGGCCGTGCCGCCGTCACCGCCGAACTCCCACGCGGCGACGTAGGCGAACTCGTCGTCGTGACGCATCGCCTCGCCGTCCTCGGTCTGGCTCTCGGCGCGGAAGTGACCGCCGCACGACTCGCGGCGGTGCAGCGCGTCGATGCACATGAGCTCGCCGAGCTCGAGGAAGTCGGCGACGCGGCCGGCCTTCTCGAGGCTCTGGTTGAGGGTGTCGGCGGCGCCGAGCACCTTGACGTTGCGCCAGAACTCGTCGCGCAGGCCGCGGATGAGGTCGATGCCCTTGAGCAGCCCCTCCTCGGAACGCTCCATGCCGCAGTACTCCCACATGATGTGGCCGAGCTCCTTGTGGAAGGAGTCGACCGAGCGGTCGCCGTTGATCGACAGCAGCTTCTGCACGCGGGCGTCGACGGAGGCCTTCGCCTCGACGACGTCGGGGTGCGAGTCGGGCAGCTTCTCGAACGGGCCCTTGGCGAGGTAGTCACGGATCGTGTGCGGAAGCACGAAGTAGCCGTCGGCGAGGCCCTGCATGAGGGCCGAGGCGCCGAGACGGTTGGCGCCGTGGTCGCTGAAGTTGGCCTCGCCGGAGACGAAGAGCCCGGGGATCGAGCTCTGCAGGTCGTAGTCGACCCACAGACCACCCATCGTGTAGTGCACGGCGGGGTAGATGCGCATCGGCACCTGGTAGGGGTTCTCACCCGTGATCCGCTGGTACATGTCGAGCAGGTTGCCGTACTTCTCCGCGACGGCATCCTCGCTCATCCGCTTGAGCGCGTCGGTGAAGTCGAGGTAGACGCCGCGGCGGAAGTCGCCGACCTTCGGGCCGACGCCGCGACCCTCGTCGCAGACGTTCTTGGCCTGGCGGCTCGCGATGTCGCGGGGCACGAGGTTGCCGAAGCTCGGGTAGATCCGCTCCAGGTAGTAGTCGCGGTCCTCCTCGGGGATCTCGCGCGGGTCCTTCTCGCAGTCCTCGGCCTTCTTCGGCACCCAGATGCGGCCGTCGTTGCGCAGCGACTCGGACATGAGCGTCAGCTTGCTCTGGTGGTCGCCCGACACGGGGATGCACGTGGGGTGGATCTGCGTGTAGCAGGGGTTCGCGAAGTACGCGCCCTTGCGGTGGGCGCGCCACGTCGCCGTGACGTTGGAGCCCATCGCGTTGGTGGACAGGAAGAAGACGTTGCCGTAGCCGCCGCTCGCGAGCACGACCGCGTCGGCCAGGTGCGTCTCGACCTCACCGGTGACGAGGTCACGCGCGATGATGCCGCGGGCCTTGCCGTCGGCGACGATGACCTCGAGCATCTCGTGACGGTTGTACATCGTCACGGTGCCGGCCGCGACCTGCCGCTCGAGGGCCTGGTAGGCGCCGATGAGCAGCTGTTGGCCGGTCTGGCCGCGTGCGTAGAAGGTGCGCGAGACCTGGACGCCGCCGAACGAGCGGTTGTCGAGCAGGCCGCCGTACTCGCGCGCGAACGGGACACCCTGGGCCACGCACTGGTCGATGATGTTCGTGCTGACCTCGGCCAGGCGGTAGACGTTCGACTCGCGCGAGCGGTAGTCGCCGCCCTTCACCGTGTCGTAGAAGAGGCGGTACGTGGAGTCGCCGTCCTCCTTGTAGTTCTTGGCGGCGTTGATGCCGCCCTGCGCGGCGATCGAGTGCGCACGGCGCGGGGAGTCCTGGTAGCAGAAGGACTTCACCTGGTAGCCGGCCTCGCCCAGCGTCGCGGCGGCCGCGCCACCGGCGAGACCGGTGCCGACGATGATGACCGACAGCTTGCGGCGGTTGGCCGGGTTGACGAGGCCGGACTCGAACTTGCGGGTGCTCCACTTGTCCTGGATCGGGCCGGTGGGTGCCTTCGTGTCGCGGATCGCCTTGCCCTCGGTGTAGAGGCCGTGGACGATGCCGGCGTTGGGGGCAGCCTGCGTGGCCGCGCCGCCGGTGGTGGCTGCGTTGGTGTCAGTCATCGGTCAGTTCCCCTTGACGATTCCGAACAGGATGGCGAGCGGCGGCAGGGCGAAGCCGACGGACGTGACGAGCGCGATGACCAGGGCGATCAGCTTGGCGCGCTTGCGGGCCCGGGCGTTTCCGGCCCAGCCGAGGGTCTGCGTGGCGCTCCAGACACCGTGCCACAGGTGCATGCCGAGGGCGGCGAGGGCCAGGACGTAGATGAGCACGACCCACCACACCTGGAAGGAGCTGATGACGAGCTTGCCCGGGCTGTCGCCCGCGGCGTCCGGGCCAACGTTGAACTTCACGATCGTGAACTGCAGCAGGTGCCAGACGAGGAAGAGCAGGATCGCGACGCCGCCCCAGCGCATCGCCGTGCTCTTCACCGTCGCCTTGGCCGCCTCCTTGGCGACGTAGCGCGTGGTGCGGGCTCCGCGGGCGCGGCTCCACAGGTAGAACGCGGCCCAGATGTGCGTGACGATCGCGACGACGAGCAGGGCGCGGAAGAGCCACAGGAACCCACCGAACGGCAGGATCGGCGTGAACATCGTGCGCAGGTGGTGCGCGTACTCGTCGAACGCCTCGACCCCGGCGAAGATCTTCAGGTTCCCGTACATGTGCGCGAGCACGTAGAACACGAAGAGCGCGCCCGAGACCGCCATCAGCATCTTCATGAAGACGGTGGTCCGTCGAGCCGATGCAGGTCTGTTCGATCCCGTCGCCGGGAGAGTGTTTGTCGCCACGGAGGCACCCTATCCCCGCGGCAGCACGCGCTCTGACGCCTACTCTTCGGTACAGGGCGAGTGTGACTATTTCCACTGCGCCCCCCGACGGTCCCCATCGAGTGCCCACTTCCCGACGCCCCATCTCATCGAGTGCCCACTTCCCTACGGGCGTACGGCGTCGGGAACTGCGCACTCGACTGGAAGGTCTGGTCGAGTGCCCAGTTCCCGACGGGCTGGTCTCGTCGAGTGCCCACTTCCCGACGGGGCCGACGGCTCAGTCCTTACGGCGGCCGATCTTGTTGCCGAGCCAGACGAGCGGGTCGTAGCGCTTGCCGACGACGCGCTCCTTCATCGGGATGATCGCGTTGTCGGTGATCTTGATGTGCTCGGGGCAGACTTCGGTGCAGCACTTGGTGATGTTGCACATCCCGATGCCCTGCTCGTCACGGGCGAAGTCGGCGCGGTCGTCGCGGGCGTCGAGCGGGTGCATGTCGAGCTCGGCGGCGCGGATGAGGAAGCGGGGGCCGGCGAACGCCTCCTTGTTCTCCTCGTGGTCGCGCACCACGTGGCAGGTGTTCTGGCAGAGGAAGCACTCGATGCACTTGCGGAACTCCTGCGAGCGCTCGACGTCGACCTGCTGCATCCGGTAGTCGCCCGGCGCGACCCCCTCGGGCGGGGCGAACGCCGGGATCTGGCGGGCCTTCTCGTAGTTGAAGGACACATCGGTGACGAGATCGCGGATCACCGGGAAGGCCCGCAGCGGCGTGACGGTCACCGTCTCGGCCTCGGTGAACGTCGACATGCGCGTCATGCACATGAGCCGGGGTATGCCGTTGACCTCCGCGCTGCACGACCCGCACTTGCCGGCCTTGCAGTTCCACCGCACGGCGAGGTCGCCGGACTGGGTGGCCTGGAGCCGGTGGATGATGTCGAGCACGACCTCGCCCTCGTTGACCTCGACGGTGTAGTCGACGAGGTCACCCCCGTCGGCGTCGCCGCGCCACACCCGGAACTTCGCGTCGTAGCTCATGACCCGCTCCCGTCGGCCGTGGCGGTCGTGTCTCCGGTTGCGCCGACGCCGGCGAGCTCGTCGGGCGTGAGGTACTTCGCCAGCTCGTCGCGCTCGAAGAGGTCGAGCAGGTCGCCGCGCATCGTCGGCATCGGCTGCTCCTCCACGCGTATGCCGTCACCCTCGGTCGAGCAGATGAGGTTGCGGCCGCGCCAGTGGGCGTCCATCTTCGGGTAGTCGTCGCGGGTGTGCCCACCGCGAGACTCCTGACGCAGCAAGGCTGCTCGGGCGACGCACTCGCTGACGGCGAGCATGTTGCGCAGGTCGAGGGCGAGGTGCCAGCCCGGGTTGAACTGTCGGTGCCCTTCGACGGTCAGGTGCTGGGCGCGCTGCTTGAGCTCCTCGAGCTTGGTGAGCGCGGCCTCGATCTCCTCGGCCTTGCGGATGATGCCGACGAGGTCGTTCATCGTCTGCTGCATCTCCTGGTGGAGGGTGTAGGGGTTCTCGCCGCCCTCCTCCTCGAACGGCGCCAGGGCCGTCGTGGCCGCGGCGTCGAGGGTCGCTTGCGGTGCCACGGGTCGGGCGTCGCCGAGAGCGCTCACGTATGCCGCCGCGCCGGCTCCCGCACGGGCGCCGAAGACGAGCAGGTCGGACAGCGAGTTGCCGCCGAGTCGGTTCGAACCGTGCATGCCCCCGGACACCTCGCCGGCGGCGAAGAGCCCGGGCACCCTTGCCGCAGCGGCGGTGTCGGGGTCGACCTCGACACCGCCCATGACGTAGTGGCACGTCGGGCCGACCTCCATCGCCTCCTCGGTGATGTCGACGTCGGCGAGCTCCTTGAACTGGTGGTGCATCGACGGGAGCTTCTTGAGGATCTCCTCGGGGCTGCGGCGCGACGCGATGTCGAGGAAGACCCCGCCGTGCGGCGACCCGCGGCCGGCCTTGACCTCGGAGTTGATGGCGCGCGCCACCTCGTCGCGGGGGAGCAGCTCGGGCGGGCGCTTGTTGTTGTCGGGGTCGGTGTACCAGCGGTCGCCCTCGTCCTCGGTCTGGGCGTACTGCCCGCGGAAGACGTCGGGAACGTAGTCGAACATGAAGCGCTTGCCCTCGGAGTTCTTGAGCACGCCGCCGTCGCCGCGCACCGACTCGGTGACGAGGATGCCCTTGACCGAGGGCGGCCACACCATGCCGGTCGGGTGGAACTGGATGAACTCCATGTTGACGAGGGTCGACCCGGCGCGCAGGGCGAGGGCGTGACCGTCGCCGGTGTACTCCCACGAGTTGGACGTCACCTTGAACGACTTGCCGATGCCGCCGGTGGCGAGCACCACTGCGGGAGCGTTGAACCGGACGAAGCGCCCCGACTCGCGGAAGTAGCCGAAGGCACCGGCGATGGCGCCGCTCTCGTCCTGGAGCAGGTCGGTGATCGTGACCTCGGCGAACACCTTGAGCCTCGCCTCGGGGTCACCGGACTCACGCTCGTCGTCCTGCTGCAGGGAGACGATCTTCTGCTGCATGGTGCGGATCAGCTCGAGGCCGGTGCGGTCGCCGACGTGGGCGAGACGCGGGTACTCGTGCCCGCCGAAGTTGCGCTGGCTGATCCGCCCGTCGGGTGTGCGGTCGAAGAGGGCGCCGTACGTCTCGAGCTCCCAGACGCGGTCGGGGGCCTCCTTGGCGTGCAGCTCGGCCATCCGCCACGAGTTGAGGAACTTGCCGCCGCGCATCGTGTCGCGGAAGTGCACCTGCCAGCTGTCGTGGCTGTTGACGTTGCCCATGCTCGCGGCGATGCCACCCTCGGCCATGACGGTGTGCGCCTTGCCGAAGAGGGACTTGCAGATGATCGCGGTGCGCAGTCCGGCCTCGCGGGCGGCGATGGCGGCCCGGAGGCCTGCCCCGCCGGCGCCGACGATGAGGACGTCGTAGTCGTGGGTCTCGAGCTCCGCTGCCATCAGTTGTAGAACCTCAGATCGGTGAGGGCCCCGGAGGCGACCAGGGCGATGTAGAGATCGGTGACCATCAGGGTGCCGAGCGTGGTCCACGCCAGCTGCATGTGCCGGGTGTTGAGCCGCGACACGATGGTCCAGGCTCGGTAGCGCAGCGGGTGCTTGGAGAAGTGCTTGAGCCGGCCGCCGATGAGATGGCGGCACGAGTGGCACGACGCGGTGTAGAGCCAGAGGAACGCCGCGTTGGCCAGCATGACGATGGTGCCGAGCCCGACGCCGACCCCGCCGTCCTTGCCGTGGAATCCGTCGAAGGCGTCGAGGGTGTTCATCGCCGACACCAGGACGGCGGCGTAGAAGAAGTAGCGGTGCGCGTTCTGGAGGATGAGCGGGAAGCGGGTCTCTCCGCTGTACTTCGCGTGCGGCTCGGCCACGGCGCAGGCGGGCGGCGACAGCCAGAACGCCCGGTAGTAGGCCTTGCGGTAGTAGTAGCAGGTGAGCCGGAAGCCGAGCAGGATCGGCAGGAGGAAGAACGCGTACGGCACGAGCGGTGGCATCTCACCGAGCCACGTGCCCAGGTGGCGCGCGTCGGGGTGGCACGAGGCCGTCACGCACGGTGAGTAGAACGGCGTGAGGTAGTGGAACTCCGGGACGTAGTAGTAGCGCTGCATCGAGGTGCGCACGAGCGCGTACAGCAGCCAGATGACGATGAGCGTGAACGTCACCGCCGGCGCGAGCCACCAGCGGTCGCCCCTCAGGGTGCGCCACGGGATCTGCGCCCGACCCGGCGAGCCGACGCCTCGGGCCATGGACCCACCTGACCGGGATCCCGGGTCGAGCGTCGTACCACTCATCGTGCGAACCTCCACCGTCGTTGGTTGGGCGCGTTCGCACACTCTAGTGTCACGTGCGTCACAGATGGGGTGACTCGCCCGGCGCCCCTCAGGCAGCGGGCGTCTCGACCCCGGCCCGACGGACGGTGCGGGCTGCGATCGCGTCGTCGTAGTGCCCGACCAGCCCCTCGACGACCCGCGCCCACGACCTGTGGCGCACGAGCTCGTGCCCGCGTCGGCCCAGCTCCGCGGCGTGGTCGGCTGACTCGAGCACCCGGGACACCTGACGCCGCAGGGCTCCCGGCTCGTCGGGATCGAAGAGGTAGCCGTTGACGCCGTCGGTGACGAGGTCGACGGGGCCGCCCGCCCGAGGCGCCACGACGGGAAGCCCACTGGCGCCGGCCTCCTGGATGGTCTGGCCGAAGGTCTCTGCGGTGCCGGTGTGCACGAAGACGTCGAGACATGCGTACGCGCGAGCGAGGTCGTCGCCGTGGCGCGACCCGAGGAAGACCGGCGCCCGGTTCGGCCGACCGGGGGAGGTGGCGACGGCTTCGGCGAGCGCAGCGCCGACGGCGTCGCGCGACGGCCCGTCGCCGACGACGACGAGCCGGGTGCCGGGGAGGTCGGCGAGGTCGGCGAGCCGCTCGACCTCCTTCTCCGGGGCGAGCCGACCGACGTAGCCGAGGAGGCGCTCTCCGCCGGGGGCCAGCTCGCGTCGGAGCGCCTTGGCCAGGGCGTCTTTCCGCCAGGCCGGGTTGAACAGCGCGGCGTCGACGCCGCGACCCCAGAGCGCGGTGCGTGGCACGGTGTGGGCCTTCAGGTCGGCGAGCGCGGCCGACGACGGCGCGAGCGTGAGGTCGGCCCACGAGTGGATCCGCCGGATCCAGCGCCAGGTCGTCGCCGCGGCCGCGGCGCCCGCAGCGCCGGGAGTGTGCTGGCGCACGTACGCGGGCATGTCGGTCTGGAAGACGGCGACGGTCGGCAGGCCGAGGCCCCGCGCTGCCGCCAGGCCACGCGCCCCGAGCACGAAGGGGCTCGCGACGTGGACGACGTCGGGAGCGAAGTCCTCGAGCACCCGCTCGATCTCGGGTGTCGGCAGCCCGACGTCGAACTGGCGCACGGGCAGCGAGGCGACGCGGTGCACCGCGGCACCGCCGTACCGCCCTGGTGCGGCGGCCCGGGAGCGCGGCGCGACGACGACCACGTCGTCCCCACGGGCGCGGAGCTGCTCGATGACCCGGCACACGCTCGTGGTGACGCCGTTGACGCTCGGCAGGAACGACTCGGTGACGATGGCGACTCGCACGTGTCCACGGTGACGATCCCGGGCGCTGCCCGGGCGACGCGCCGGGGTGTGTCCGGTGACGTGCCGGTGACGGACTCGTGCACCGACGGGCGCCTAGGGTTGGCGCATGGTGCTCGATGGTGCAGCGGCGGCGGCCGACTGGCTGATGGACAAGTCCCTGGTGCTCGGCTACACGAAGATCGGGCCCGCGGTGCGCCGCGCCTGGTGGCCCGACGATCCGGCCCCGGGCGCGCTCGTCGGGCGTCACGTCCTCGTCACCGGCGCCAGCGGTGGGCTCGGTCTCGCCGCAGCGCGCGGTCTGGCTCACCTCGGCGCGACCGTCCACCTCACCGGCCGTGACGCCGGGCGCCTCGGCTCGGCACGGGCGTCGCTGCTCGACCAGGAGCCGCTCGCCGAAGTGGCCGTGCACGTCGCCGACGTGAGCGACCTCGCCGGCACGGCGCAGTTCGCCCGTGCCCTGATGGCAGAGGTGCCCCGGCTCCACGCCGTCGTCCACAACGCCGGGGTCATGCCACCCCGACGCACGACGACCTCCGAGGGGCACGAGCTGGCGCTCGCGACCCACGTGCTGGGCCCGCACGTGCTGACCCAGGCGCTGCGCCCGGCCCTGGCCGACGGTCGCGTCGTCGTCGTGACGTCGGGTGGCGCCTACGGGCAGCGGCTCGACGCTGCCGACCCCGAGTACGCGGGTGGCGAGTACTCCGGGGTGACCGCCTACGCCCGCACCAAGCGGATGCAGCTGGTGCTCACCGGGCTGTGGGCGAGCGACCTTGCGGCGGACGGGATCCGAGTCCACTCGATGCATCCCGGGTGGGCCGCCACCCCGGGAGTCACGGAGTCGCTGCCGCGCTTCGCCGCGCTCACGGGCCCGCTCCTGCGCGATGCCGACTCCGGGGCCGACACCGCCGTGTGGCTCGTGGCCACGTCCGACCCGATCGGCACCGGCGGCTTCTGGCACGACCGTCGGCGCCGCTCGACGCACTACGCGCCGGTGGGGGTCGAGACGCACGAGCAGGTCGAGCAGTTCAGGCAGTTCGTGGCCGAGGCGACCCGAGAGGCGCTGGCTGGCTCGTGACCCGGCTCGGCGGCATACGTCCGGGGAGACCACGTGAGGGTCAGTGCTCTCAGGAGCGCAGCCAGCAGGTCCACCGCTCGACCCGCAGGAAGCCGAGACGTTCGTAGACGGGCTGCCCGTCGTCGCTGGCGATGAGCACGGCGCCCTGCTCGGGCCACGTCGTCGTCGCCGCCCACGTGAGCGCCGCCCCGGCGCCCCGCCCACGGGCGCTCGCGAGCACCGCGACGTTCTCGACGACCGTCACCCCGGCAGCCGAGTGAGCCGCCGACGTGGCCACCGGATCGCCGTTCAGGTAACCGACGAAGACGCGTGTCAAGGCGTCGACGACGTCGGAACGGTAGAAGTCGCCCGGAGGCAGGTCGGCCATGTCTGGCATCGGATAGCCCTCCACGAGAACGCGTTCCGCGTCCTGGAGCTCGCCTGGCGTGGTCGCCTGCCGCACCTCGACCGACGAGGCCGGTGCGGTGCCGCTCCCCGACGTCGGCCGGAACATCAGGGGCGGGTGGCCGACGAGCTCGAAGCCGTGCGCCGTGAGGTCGGGCGCCGGGAACGGACTGATCACGATCGCCGAGACGTCGTCCGGGTATGCCGCCGAGAGGGCTCCCATGGTCGACGCCCAGCTGCGCGGCGGCCTCGTCACGATCGCCCAGTTGAGCAGGGCGCTCGCCCCACCGCCCCGACCGGCGCACCATCCGTGGCCCTCCGCGAAGTCCCCGCGGGCCGCCGTCGTCAAGGCTCGCGCCCACGACACGTGCGCGAGAACGCCTTGTCGCACAAGGGAGTCCGCGGCCGGCAGGTCGACCTCCCAGCCGGTCGTGAGGTACTCGCCCTCCTCGGGCAGCATCGAGGTCATGGCTCCACTGTCGACCCGCCCGGCCAGGCGCGGTATGCGAATGCCGAGATCCTTGCGACGGGAGGCAGTGGTCAGGTGAGCTCGGTGCGGTTCTGCGCCGTCAGCATCTCCACGACCTTCTTGACGTCCTGCGCCCGGTCGGGGCGGGTGATGAGCAGCGCGTCCTGGGTGTCGACGACGACGAGGTCGTCGACACCGATGAGGGCCACGAGCCGGCCGCCGGTGGCCACCATCGCCGTCGAGTCGATCGCGATGATGTCGTCCTCGGGTCCGATCGCGGTGATGCCCGGGAGAGCGGGGGACTCGGTGACCAGCCGGGTCAGCGAGGCGAAGTCGCCGACGTCGTCCCAGCCGAAGGACGCGGGCACGACGGCCACCCGCCCGGCCGCCGCGGCGGGTTCGGCCACGGCGTGGTCGATCGCGATCTTCTGCAGCGACGGCCAGAGGTCACGCATGCGTCGCGGGTCGGCCGCGATGATGCGAAGGCTGTCGACCATGTCGGCGTGGTTCACGGCGAGCAGCTCGAGCAGCGTGGTGGCGCCGACCACGAACATGCCTGCGTTCCAACGGTATTCGCCGGTCTCGAGATAACTCGCGGCCGTCTCGCGGTCGGGCTTCTCGACGAACTCCTCGACGCGCCGTGCGCTCGGGGCGTCGTCGACCCCGAGAGCGTCCCCGACCTTGATGTAGCCGAACGCCGTCGAGGGCTCGGTCGGCTCGACGCCGATGGTCACGAGCTCTCCGCGCCGGGCCAGCCCGGCGGCCTCGGAGACGGCGCTGTGGAACGCCTCGGTGTCCGTGACGACGTGGTCGGCGGCGAAGGAGCCGAGCACTGCCTCCGGGTCGCGGCGCTCGAGGATCGCGGCCGCGAGCCCGATGGCGGGCATCGAGTCGCGCGGGGAGGGCTCGGCCACGACCGCGTCGTAGCCGAGCATCGGAAGCTGGCGGCGGACGGCGTCCTCGTGGGCGGCGCCCGTCACCACGAGGATCCGGTCACCGACGAGCGGGGAGAGCCGGTCCCAGGTCTCACGCAGCAGCGACTGGCCGGAGCCGGTCAGGTCGTGCAAGAACTTGGGGGAGTGGCGGCGCGAGATCGGCCAGAGCCGGGTGCCGGACCCCCCAGCGGGGATCACGGCCCAGAGCCCGGGGATGGCGGTCATGCGCACACGGTACAGATGGGTGGCCCGCCGTCCGGTGGAACAGCCACGACTGGCCGGGGGCATGGGTCCGCGCGTGACGGCATACGCCCCGGCCGTACGCCGTCAGGCGATGATGTCGCGCCGGCGCACGCCCACCAGGCCTGCCGCAGCCACGGCGGCCGCCACCACGGTGAGCAGGACGAGCGGCAGGACCCGGCCGTCCTCGGCAGGCATCGAGGGCACGTGGCCGAAGGGGGAGAGGTTCATCATCCAGGCGGGCAGGCCGAGCACGGGGACGAGCTCGCTGAGGAGCAGGAAGGTGATGAGGGCGGCCCAGGCGAGTCCGGTCAGCCGGGGCACCCAGCCGACCAGCAGGAGTGCCACGGCCACGGTCACCCAGATGGCGGGCACGGTGACGAGCGCCGCCGGGACGAGCCGGCCGACCGACGCCCCGACTCCGCCTGAACGCTCACCGTCCGCGACGGCCGCGACGAGGCCGACGAGCGCCATGACGACGGCGGTGGAGACGAACGCGAGGACGAGGTGGGAGACCGCCCACCTGATGCGGGAGGTCGTGGTGAGCAGCACCTCGGCCCGTAGCGAGGTCTCCTCGGTGCGCAGCCGGGTCACGAGGGAGATCCCCATCGCCGTCACGGCGAACGCGATGATGTGCAGCTCGGTGGTGAAGAAGGTGTCGATGAGGGCGACCTGGCCGCCAGCCCCCGACAGCTTGCGCAGCAGCTCCATGGTGGTGTCGGAGGAGGTCAGCGACTCGAGGTTGGACGCGATCGAGCCGACCACCGCCCCGATCACGAGCGCGCTGACGGCCCAGCCGATCAGGGTCCCGCGGGCCAGCCTCGTCGTGAGGGCGCCGACGGTGCGCATCGAGGTGCGGGACGGGCCGGGTCGGCTCGGCAGCAGGCCCGCGCCGAGGTCGCGCCGCTCCTGCAGCCGGTAGGCCAGCGCGACGAGCAGGGCGAACGCGGCGAGCCCGATCCAGAACGGCCACAGCTGGTTCTCGCCGTAGGGAGACGTCTTCTGGCCCCACCCGAGGGGCGAGAGCCACGTCAGGAACCGTGCCGGGTTGTCGCTGTCGGCGGTGTCGCCGAGGGCGCGCAGCAGGAACGCGGCCCCGAGGGCGCCGAGCGAGATCGCCGCCGTGCCGCGCGTGGTCTCGGTCAGCTGGGCAGCGACGGCCGTGATCCCGACCCACGAGAGGCCCATGACGAGCCAGCAGACACCGAAGGCGACCGAGCCGCGCCCGTCGAGACCGACGGCGGCCAGCGACCCGGCAGTGAGCGCCGCGGTGGCGACGACCGTGGTGGTGCCGAGCAGGATGGCTGCGGTCAGCGGCGTGCGGCGCTCGATAGCGCCGGCACCGAGCAGCTCGAGACGGCCCGACTCCTCCTCGGTCCGCGTGTGGCGGCGCACGACGATGTAGGCGAGCAGGCACACGAAGACGCCGCCGAGCAGCACGGTCTTGAAGACGGCGAACGAGTCCAGCGTGAGGCTCGTCATCGGGCCGTAGAGCGCGACGACGGCCGGGTTGTCGACGAGCGGGCGGATGATCTCCAGGGCGCTCGCGAGGCTCGGGTAGAGGCCGATCGTCGCCTGGGCCGACCCGGCCGCGAAGGCCACCAGCGCGAGGACGCTCACGGGGATGAGCACTCGGTCGCGCCGCGAAGCGAGGCGCACCAACGACCCGGTGCCGGCGAACGTGCTCATCGCCTCGTGCTCCTCAGCTCGGCCGGCGCGCTGGTCGCGGCGTCTGTGGGGTTCRAACTGTCCTGCGCCGCAGCCGGTTTCGTGCGGTATTGGTCCATGAACAGCTCCTCGAGCGTCGGGGGCGCGCTCGTCAGCGTCAGGATGCCGTGCTGCCCCAGCAGCACGAGCAGGTCGCCGAGGTGCTGCGTCTCCACGGCGCAGACGACGTGGTGGTCGGTGACCGAGACGTCGGCCAGACCGGGCACCGCGCGCAGCTGCTCCGTGCTGATGGGCCGCGACAGTGTGGCGTCGACGGTGGTCCGCGAGAGGCTGCGCAGCTGCTCGAGCGTGCCGGACTCGACGTTGCGCCCTTCTCGGATGATGCTCACCCGGTCGCACAGCGACTCGACCTCGCTGAGGATGTGGCTCGACAGCAGGATCGTCGCGCCCTGCTGGCGGCGCTCGTGGGCCGCGTCCTTGAAGGCGGCCTCCATGAGCGGGTCGAGGCCGGAGGTGGGCTCGTCGAGGATGAGCAGCTCGACGTCCGACGAGAGCGCGGCGACCAGTGCGACCTTCTGGCGGTTGCCCTTGGAGTACGAACGTCCCTTCTTCGTCGGGTCGAGCGAGAAGCGCTCGAGCAGCTCGGCGCGTCGCTGCTCGTTGAGGCCGCCGCGCAGCTTGCCGAGCAGGTCGATCACCTCGCCGCCGGTGAGGTTGGGCCAGAGGGCGACGTCGCCCGGCACGTAGGCGAGCCGCCGGTGCAGGGTCTCGACCTCGCGCCACGGGTCGCCGCCGAGCAGCGTCGCGGTGCCACCGTCTGAGCGGAGCAGGCCGAGCAGGATGCGGATCGTCGTGGACTTGCCGGCGCCGTTCGGGCCGAGGAAGCCGTGGATCTCGCCGGTGGACACCTCGAGGTCGAGCCCGTCGAGGGCGACCGTGTGGCCGAAGGTCTTGCGCAGGTCGTGGACCTGGATCGCTGAGCTCATGCCATCGACAATACACAACATTCACGATTTACTGAATGTTGTGACGGATGGGTATGGTCTCCACAGGGAGTGACTGGGACCCAGTGTGCAGCGACGGGGAGAGGTGGTGAAGGGGCTGATGACGAAGGCGCGACAGGCGACCCGCGACGACCGAGCCGTGTCGACGTACGTCGAGCGCTTGGGCGACACGCTGACCGACGCCGGCATGCCCCGTCTCGCGGCCCGGGTCTTCGCCCAGCTCCTCGCCGACGAGGACGGCCGGATGACCGCCGCCGAGCTCACCGATGCCCTCGACGTCAGCCCTGCCGCGATCTCCGGGGCGGTCCGCTACCTGACCCAGACCTACATGATCGGCAAGGAGCGCGAGCGGGGCTCACGCCGCGACGTCTACGTGGTGCAGGCCGACGCCTGGCACGGCGCCATGCTCTCGCGCGACCGCGTGCTCGCCCAGATCGAGACGAGCCTGCGGGCCGGCGTGCCCGCCGTCGGTGGCCTCGCGACACCGGCCGGGCGTCGGCTCCAGCTCTCGGTCGCCTTCCTCGAGTTCCTCGGTGACCGGCTCGGCGCGCTCGAGGGCGAGTGGGACGAGCACAAGGCGACGATCACCCGCGGCTGGCCCGACGACGACGCCTGACCTGCACCACCTCAACCGTCGAGAGGCCAAGTTTCGCCGCCTCTCAACCGTCGAGAGGCCAAGTTTCGCCGCCTCCCGCACGTCGAGTGGCCAAAGTTCGCCCCCTCCCGCACGTCGAGAGGCCAACGTATGCCGCCGCCTCGCCGGCCGGCGAGGGAGGCCCCGGGTGCCTGCGCGACGGCATACGCCCTCGTGGGCGTGAGATCGGCGACGTTCGTCACGGGAGCGCCGGACCGCCGCCCGGGCGCCGATACGCTCGGCACCATGGCTGACAGCACTGGCGCGCGCTCCGAGTCCGACCTGCCCATCGAGCCCGTCTACGACGCCTCGGCGCTCGCCGGCTTCGACCCCGAGGCCAAGCTGGGCGCCCCCGGCAGCTACCCGTTCACCCGCGGCGTCTACCCGTCGATGTACACCGGGCGGCCGTGGACGATGCGCCAGTACGCCGGTTTCGGCACGGCGAAGGAGAGCAATGAGCGCTACCACCAGCTGGTCAAGGCCGGCACGGGTGGCCTCTCGGTCGCCTTCGACCTGCCGACCCAGATGGGATACGACTCCGACGAGCCGATCGCGCACGGCGAGGTCGGCAAGGTCGGCGTCGCGATCGACAGCCTCGACGACATGCGCACCCTCTTCGACGGGCTGCCGCTCGACAAGATCTCGACCTCGATGACGATCAACGCCCCCGGCTCGACGCTGCTGCTGCTCTACCAGCTCGTCGCCGAGGGCCAGGGCGTCGCCAGCGACAAGCTGACCGGCACGATCCAGAACGACGTGCTCAAGGAGTACATCGCCCGCGGCACCTACATCTACCCGCCGCGTGAGTCGCTGCGCCTCATCGCCGACGTGTTCGCCTACTGCCACAAGGAGATGCCCCGCTGGAACACCATCTCCATCAGCGGCTACCACATGGCCGAGGCCGGGGCGACGCCCGTGCAGGAGATCGCGTTCACCCTCGCCAACGCGATGGAGTACGTCCGCGCCGCGCAGGCCGCGGGTCTGGCCGTCGACGACTTCGCCCCACGCCTGTCGTTCTTCTTCGTGGCCCGCACGACGCTGCTCGAGGAGGTCGCGAAGTTCCGTGCGGCCCGGCGCATCTGGGCCCGCATCATGAAGGAGGACTTCGGCGCGCAGAACCCGAAGTCGATGATGCTGCGCTTCCACACCCAGACCGCCGGCGTGCAGCTGACGGCGCAGCAGCCCGAGGTCAACCTCGTCCGCGTCGCCCTGCAGGGGCTCGGCGCGGTCCTCGGTGGCACCCAGTCGCTGCACACCAACTCCTTCGACGAGGCGATCGCGCTGCCCACGGAGAAGGCCGCCCGGCTCGCGCTGCGCACCCAGCAGGTCATCGCCTACGAGACCGATGTGACCAAAACCGTTGACCCGTTTGCCGGTTCGTACGTCGTCGAGTCCATGACCGACGAGATCGAGGCGGCCGCCGTCGCCCTGATCCAGGCCGTCGAGGACAAGGGCGGCGCGGTCGCGGCGATCGAGCAGGGCTTCCAGAAGTCCGAGATCGAGCGCTCCGCCTACCGCGTCCAGCTCGAGATCGACGGCGGCGAACGCACCGTCGTCGGCGTCAACAAGTACACCGTCGACGTCGAGGACAAGTACGAGCCGTTGCGTGTCGACCCCACCATCGAGGCCGACCAGCGCGCCCGGCTCGAGGCCCTGCGCGCCGACCGCGACCAGGCAGCTGTCGACGCCGCCCTCGCCAGGCTCAAGGACGCCGCCCGCGGCACCGACAACGTCCTCTACCCGATGAAGGATGCCCTCGCCGCCCGCGCCACCGGCGGCGAGGTCGCCCATGCCCTGCGCGAGGTCTGGGGCACCTACCAGCCACGAGAGACCTTCTGACAGAAGGCAGCTCGGCCACCAGCCCGCCACCGGCGCGGTGCGCGTCAGCTCACGTCGCCTGCAAGCAGACGCGTCCCCTCCGCGAAGTACGCGCGGACCGCGGCCGCGTCGTGAAGGGTACCCATGGGCCGTGCCGACCCGAAGGAAACGTTCCAGAACGGCCCGACGGGGACGGGGCGGACGCTGACGTACGCGTACGGCTCGGTCACGTGACCGTCGCCGGGGGAGACCCCGTAGGCGACGTCGCCGACCGTGATCCCGATGTCGAAGTGCTCGGGCCACAGCACCGGGCGCACCTGCGGCGCGAAAGCCCGCAACGCCGCGTCACCCCGGGCGTAGCACTCCGCCACCCACTGCGCGTCGGTCGGGTCGGCGTCCAGCGTCTCGTCCGCCGACCCGTGCGAACCGTCGCCGTAGAGCCCGGCGGGTTCGCCCACCTCGACTTCGGCGGCGGCCGCGAGTGCGGCAGCGGTCGTCGCCCGTATCGGCCAGCGCCCGGAGTCCGACACGAGCTCGGCCCCCTCGACCCACAGGTCAGGGGTCGCCGTCGTCCCGAAGCCGCCCGGCCGCACGCCGAGCTCGATCGACCCGCTCGTCCGGAACTGGGGCCCGGCCAGCACGAGCTCGGCCACGACGTGCAGCGCCCGGACGGTCGTCGCCAGGCTGGCGCCCCCGGCCGTCACAGCAGCTCCACGTCCTGCTCGACGGCCAGCATGGCCGGTCCAGAGGTGTCGAAGAGCTCACGCATCGCGGCGTCGAGCTGGTCGGCGCGGTCGACGGCGAGCCCGACCGCGCCGCACAGGGCCGCGAAGCCGGCCCAGTCGGGGTTGTGCAGGGAGGTGTGCCAGACCGGGAAGCGCTCGGCGACCTGCTCCTTGCCGATCTTCCCGAGCACGTGGTTGTCGAGAAGGACGTGCTTGACCGGGATGCCGTACTTGACCGCGGTCGTCAGCTCCATGGCGTACTGCCCGAACCCGCCGTCGCCGGTGACGGCGACCACCGGGCGGCTCGGATCGGCCGCCCACGCCCCAAGTGCAGCCGGGTAGCCGAAGCCGATCGAGCCCAGGTAGCCCGACATGAGCACCGGCTGTCCCTTCGACTCGAGATAGCGCCCGAGGGAGTACGCGTGGTTGCCGACGTCGACGGCCACGACGGCGTCCTCCGGCCCGTGTCGCGACAGGGCGTCGAAGACGGCGGCGGCCGAGACGCCGTGGCCGCGGTCGTCGGCCGCTCGTCGGGCCTTCTCGGCGCGCCAGATCTCCCAACGGGCAGCCACGTCGCCGCGTTGGTCCGCCGCGCGCACGCCGTCGCGCGCCTCCTCCAGCAGCCCGAGGAGGCCACGCAGGCCGAGCGCCGCGTCGGCGAGCACGTGGTCGTGCACCGGGTCGAAGCGACCGATCGCCGAGGGCTCGTCGTCGATCTGCACGATGTCCTTGTAGGCGGCGATGCCGGTGTGGTTCGAGAAGGACGCCCCGACGACGACGAGCAGGTCGGCCTCGTTCATCAGCCAGCTCGCGACCGGCGTACCGCTGCGTCCCAGCACGCCGGCGCCGAGCGGATGCGTGTCGGGGACCAGCCCCTTGGCCTTGAAGGTGGTCAGCACGGGGGCGCCCAGCCGCTCGGCCAGCTCGACCACCTCCGCCCGGGCGCCCCGTGCGCCGTGCCCGACGACCACGACCGGGCGGACGGCCTGCGCGATGCGGGCCGCCGCTCGGGCCAGCGCACCCTCGTCCCCGCGGGACAGCCTCGGTGCGACGCGTCCGTCCGGAACCGCGGCGGCAGCATCGGACGGCAGCACCTGCACCTCGTCGGGCAGGACCAGGTGGGCGACGCCCCGGCCGTCGACGGCGCGTTTGACCGCGACCGCGGCGAGCTCGGCGTGGTTGCTTCCGGCGTGCAGGGTCGTGGTCGACAGGGTCACGTCGGCGAACACGGCCGAGAGGTCGACGTCCTGGAAGGCGCCCCGCCCGAGGACCGAGCTCGGCACCTGGCCCGAGACGGCGACCACCGGTGACCCGTCGAGCCGCGCGTCGTAGAGCCCGGTGAGCAGGTTCGTCGACCCGGGTCCGGCGATCGCGAAGCAGGCAGCCGGCCGACCGGTCAGCTTGCCGTACGCGCTGGCCGCGAACGCAGCTGCGCCCTCGTGCCGGATCCCGATGTAGGTCAGCTCGCCGCGCTCCTCGGCCCGCCTCATGGCGTCGGCGAACCCGAGGTTCGAGTGCCCGACCATGCCGAAGACGTGCCTCACCCCGAAGTTGACCAGGGTCTCGACGAGCACGTCCGAGACGGTGCGACGGTGCGGCTCGATCTCGGGCAGCTGCACCCACGTGCCGTCCTCCCGGACCTCGACCGGGTGGGCGCGGGGGGCGTCCGCGAAGCCCTCGGGCGGGGTGCCGGTGATCGGGTCGTAGTCGTAGCCGTGCCAGGGGCAGCGCAGCCAGCCCTTCTCGATCGAGCCCTCGCCGAGCGGGCCGCCCTGGTGTGGGCACCGGTTCTCGAGCGCGCCGAGCCGGTCGCCGCACCGGCTCAGCGCGACGCTGCGACCGTCGACCACCACGCTTCGGACCCGGCCCTCGCCGGGCAGGTCGCCGTCGTCGATCCGGTGCCACTCGCCTGACATGAGGCCTCCTCGCGGCCCGCCGTCGGGGCCGCGGGCGCCACCACCTCTCCCGATCGTAGGGACCGCACGTCGGCGCTGCAGGCATATGCCGTGCGCCCGGTCGACGGACCGCCACGAGCTCCTCGTCCGAGCGTGACGCCGCCGCGACAGGCGTTGTTCGTAGCGGTCCGTCGAACAGCCCGAGGGCGTATGCCGTCTAGGGCGTGTCTCCCAGTTCGCGTAGCCAGGTGACAATCGCGCCGAGGACGACTCCGCCGCGGTAGGTCAGGGCGAGCTTGTCGTACCTGGTGGCCAGGCCGCGCCACTGCTTGAGGACGTTGAAGGAGCGCTCGATGACGTTGCGGCCCTTGTACGCCTCGGCGTCGAAGCCCGGAGGCCGGCCGCCCTTGGATCCTTTGCGTTTGCGGTTCCCGACCTGGTCGGACGGTTCGGCGATGACCGCCGTGATGCCGCGCGAGCGAAGCAGAGCCCGGTTGCCACGCGAGGAGTACGCCTTGTCGCCCAGCACCGCGTCGGGCCGGGTCCGCGGCCGTCCCGGGCCGAGGCGCGGCACCCGAATCGCATTGAGCAGGTTCGGAAACATGGGCGAGTCGTTCGCTTGACCGGGGCCCAGGAGCAGCACGAGCGGGCGGCCTTTGCCGTCGCAGAGGTGGTGGATCTTCGTGCTCAGTCCGCCACGGGAGCGGCCGACCGCGTGGTCAGCCGGCTCGAGCAGCAGATTCATGTGATTCGACAGAGCCCCCTGTGCTCCCGATGGCCGGGGTCACGCGGGTCAGGTTCGTGCCGTGCTGGTGGGCCCGGTTGATCGTGGAGTCCACGCTCACGTTCCAGTCGATCTCCCCAACCGCGTCGGCGTGCGCGAGCAGCGCGGTGTGGATCCGGTCCCATGTGCCGTCCCCCGAGAACCGGCGGTGGCGTTTCCAGACCGTCTGCCAGGGCCCGAACCGCTCCGGCAGGTCACGCCACGCGATCCCGGTCCGGAACCGGTACACCACGGCCTCCACGATCGTGCGGTGGTCACGAAATCGGTTGCCGCGCTTGCCATCCGAGGACGGCATCAACGGTTCGATCAGCTCCCACTGAGCATCGGTCAGCACGGCAGAACGCGACATGCATCAACCATGTCAGCCGAACGTGCCCACATTCAGGAGACACGCCCTAGCTGGGTCGGGCGCCGACGCGCGCTGCCGCGGCACTGCCGGCCGCAACCCCTGCCCGCAACGCGGAGGCACGGTCGTCGCCGCGCAGCCACGCGGAGAGCAGCCCGGCGTTGAAGGCATCACCGCATCCGGTGGCGTCGACGTTCTCGACGAGCGGCGCCTCGGCGCTCTCGTCGACGCCGCGCCCGACCCACCTGGCCCCGGCCGCCCCGTAGGTGGCGACCACCTCGTCCGTGTGCTCGAGGATGGTGCGCATGCCACCGAGCGCCGCGACCTCGTTCTCGTTGGGCAGCAGCAGGTCGACGCCCGCCACCCACGACAGGAACCTCTCGGCGCTTTCGCGCTCGATGAGCGCCGGCGACTGCGGGTCGACCGACGTCGACCAGCCGAGGGCGCGGGCCTGCCGCAGCGACTCGAGCCCGGCGGCCCGCGACCCGGCGTCGAAGAGCACGTAGCCGCTCAGGTGCAGGTGCGGCCGCGTCGCGGCCGTGAGAC
The DNA here is from genome assembly GCF_056396225.1 of Terrabacter sp. 05T424. Classification (NCBI taxonomy): domain Bacteria; kingdom Bacillati; phylum Actinomycetota; class Actinomycetes; order Micrococcales; family Intrasporangiaceae; genus Terrabacter; species Terrabacter sp. 05T424. The sequence goes on along the minus strand of NZ_JBFTLB010000004.1, from coordinate 10,861 downwards.
CAGTCCCGAGCCCGGGCCCGAGCCCGAGCCCGGCAAGGTCGACGTCGTCGACCGAGAACGCCTTGTTGGCCCCGCGGTCGGGGAACATCGTGCGGTCGCCGTGGGCGTCGAGCAGGATCACGACCATGCACGTCGGCAGGGCCGGGTCGACGGCGAAGGCGCACGTCACCCCGGCCGCCTCCAGCTCGTGCCGGCACGTGGATCCCGCCGCGTCCGAGCCGATTCGCGCGACCAGCGTCACCGACGCCCCGAGCCCGGCGAGCCACGAGGCCGAGTTGCCGCCAGCGCCCCCGGGCACGAGCGCAACAGACGACGGTGTGTCCGAGTGCCACTGGATGTCGCCGGAGGGTCGGGTGATGACGTCGAGCCCCACGTCCCCGACAACGACAACGGGACGAGCGCTCATGCCTGCCAAGCCATTTCACCGTCGTGCGACAGCCGCGCGACCTCAGCGGCGACCTCGCCGGCGAGCCGCGCGTTGGCCAGCACGAGCTCGACGTTGGCCCGCAGCGACTCGCCACCCGAGTTGTCGTGGAAGAACTCGAGCAGGCGCGGCGTCACGTCCTTGCCGTGCACGCCCTCGCGCTCGAGCAGCGCGAGACCCTCGGTGACGAGGCGGTCGTGCAGCTCCCGGTCGACCTGTCGGTCCGCCGGCAGCGGGTTGGCGAGCACGACCCCTGCAGCGTCGGTGCTCAGCCGGTCGCGAGCGACGACGACGCGTGCCGCCTCCTCCGCGGACTCCACCCGCCACGGCACCGGCTGCCCCGAGTCCGAGAGGTAGAAGCCCGGGAAGGCGTCGGTGCGGTAGCCGAGCACCGGCACCGACAGCGTCTCGAGGGTCTCGAGGGTGGCGGCCACGTCGAGGATCGACTTCACCCCCGCACACACGACCAGCACCGGTGTCGAGGCGATGACGCCGAGGTCGGCCGAGACGTCGAACGTCTCGGCGGCGCCGCGGTGCACGCCGCCCAGGCCGCCGGTCGCGAAGACGCGGATGCCGGCGAGGTGCGCCAGCGCGGAGGTCGACGCCACGGTCGTCGCGCCCGAACGCCCCAGTGCCGCAGCGACGCCCACGTCGCGTACCGACAGCTTCGCGATGTCGGGGTCGGTGCAGACGCGCTCGACCTGGGGGGCACCGAGGCCGACGTGCACCACGCCGTCGAGCACGGCGATCGTCGCGGGCACCGAGCCGCCGGCGCGCACCGCGTCCTCGATCTGCCCGGCGATCTCGATGTTGTCGGGGTGGGGGAGCCCGTGGGCGAGGATCGTCGACTCGAGGGCGACGACCCCGACGCCGGTGTCCAGGGCGTCGCGCACGTCCTCGTGCACGACGACGAGCTCTGACGAGGGGAGGCGCGCAGACATGGCGGCCACCCTAGTTCTGCGGGCGCGTCACGCGCTGCGGGGGCAGGAGGCGCACTCGCGCATCCCGGGCAGCGCGTAGATGAAGCAGCACGACACCCTCGTCGACGCCGGTCCGACGTCCTCTCCGGCCGCGCCGTGGGCCAGCCGCACCGCCGTGTCCCACATGTCCGACACGACCCCCCACCGCTGTCGCGAGCCCATCCGCACCTCGGGGGCGTACGCCGCCACGACCTCTGAGACGAGGCCCAGGTATGCCGTGTGGCCGCGTTCCAGACGCCGCGCTGGGTCGGGCTCTGCGACGAGCGAGGCCCGCCCCGGGTCCACGACGATCCGGTGGGGGTTGAGCCCCGCCGCGAGCTCGAGACCCAGCCCGGCGGGCGACGGTGCGAGGACCCACGGCCCCAGCGCGGCGGCATACGCGATCGGGGTCGCCGCGACCTCGCACCACCACTGCAGCACGAAGGCCGCGGGCACGTGCGGACGCACGGCCACGGCGTGCCGCTGCGACATCTGGGCACCCAACGCGTCACGCCACGGCAGCAGCGGATCCGATCCCGCGCGCACGTGGGCGATCACGTCGGCGAACCACACCGTGGCGGGGGAGCCGGCGCAGGTGGCGGTCATGAAGGGCAGCGCGCTGTCGACCTGGGCGACGACGTGTCGCACCGCGTCGGCCCCGAGCGGGCGGTCGACGTCTTCGCGCGCGGGACCACGGTCCGCACCCGCCTCCGCACCAGCCTCCACGCGCCCCTCCCGCCTCGTGTCGACCCCTCTCGGCGGGGACCTCGCCCATCCTCTCGCTAGAATCCCGTGCTCGTGACCGACCGCTCCCTCTCGCTGCCCTTCGAGGCCGTCGCCCGAACCGTCCAGCAGCATGCCCAGGAGCTCGTCACGATCCGTCGCGACCTGCACACCCACCCCGAGCTCGGACGCGGCGAGGTGCGCACCACGGCCGTCGTCGCCGAGCGCCTCGAGCGCGTCGGCATCAGCGTGCGCCGGCTGCGTGGCACCGGGCTCGTCGCCGACCTCGGCGCGCCGGAGCCGGTGCGCCGCATCGCGCTGCGGGCCGACCTCGACGCCCTGCCGATCCGCGAGCAGACCGGCCTGGAGTTCGCCTCGCAGACCGACGGCGTCAGCCACTCCTGCGGCCACGACGTGCACACGAGCGCCCTGCTCGGCGCGGCTCTCGCGCTCAAGGCCACCGAGGACCGCCTCGTCGACGCCGGCATCGGCGCGCGCCTCATCTTCCAGCCCGCCGAGGAGCTCATGCCCGGTGGCGCCGAGGACGTCGTCGCCCAGGACGGCCTCGTCGGTGTCGACCGCATCTTCGCGCTGCACTGCGACCCCAACCTCGACGCCGGACAGGTCGGCCTGCGGGTGGGCGCCATCACCGCGGCCGCCGACCAGGTCGAGGTGACCCTCTCGGGGCGCGGCGGCCACACGTCGCGGCCGCACCTGACGCAGGACCTCACCTACGCCCTCGCCAAGGTCGTCACCGACGTGCCGGCCGTGCTGTCGCGCCGTCTCGACCCCCGCGCTGGGGCTGCTCTCGTCTGGGGCTCGATCCACTCGGGCGGCGCGCACAACGTCATCCCCTCCTCGGGGAAGGTGGGCGGCACGCTGCGCATGCTCGACGCCGGCATCTGGGAGGGCGTCGAGCGGCTGCTCGAGGCCGTCGTGCACGAGGTCGTCAAGCCGTACGCCGTCCAGGCCGACGTGACGATCACCAAGGGCGTGCCGCCCGTCGTCAACGACGCCGGCTGCATCGACGCGCTCACCGCGGCGGTGACCGGCACCGGCGCGTTCGTGGCGCCGACGCCCCAGTCCCTCGGCGGCGAGGACTTCGCCTGGTACCTCACCCACGTGCCCGGCGCGATGGCCCGCCTGGGCACCCGCACGCCGGGCGGCCCGACCTACGACCTGCACCGGGGCGACCTCGTCATCGACGAGGGAGCGATCGTCGTCGGAGCCCGCACGCTGGCCGGCGTCGTCTTCTCCGCGGCGGCCCAGCTGGCGGGCACGCCCGCCCTCGGCGGCGTTACTCCGCTGAGTGCGGTCGCGGATCGATAACACTTCCTGCGACTTGCTCCGAGGCGCTCAGATCTTGTCGTGACGGGGTCTACAGTTCCGTGCTATCTGGGCCGATGTCGTCGTCGGCCCGACGGACTGAAGGAGAGCGCCTTGCGTTCACATGTGAAGTTGAGTGCGGTTGTCGCGACCGGACTGGTCGCCGCACTCGCTGGCTGTGGTGGGTCCACGGGCCCGTCCACCGGCTCCGGCGGCGGGGGCACCAACACCGCCGCCTCGGGCGACTGCTCGAGCGCTTCGGTGTTCTGCGTTGGCCTCGTGACCGACGTCGGCAAGGTCGACGACAAGGGCTTCAACCAGGCTGCCTGGGAGGGTGTCGAGCAGGTCAAGGGCGAGCTGGGTGCGCAGACGAAGTTCGTCGAGACGACCGACCCCAAGGACTACGCGAAGAACATCAAGCAGTTCACCGACGCGAAGTACGACGTCATCGTCACGGTCGGCTTCCTCATGGGTGACGCGACGCGCGCCGCCGGCAAGCAGTACCCCAACACGAAGTTCATCGGCTTCGACCAGTTCCAGGCCGACCCGGTCGTCCCGAACGTCACGGGCCTGATCTTCCACGAGGACCAGGCCGGCTACGCCGCCGGTTACCTCGCCGGTCTCATGACGAAGTCGAACAAGATCGGCGTCGTCCTCGGCCAGGAGATCCCGCCGACCCAGGCGTACGCCGCCGGCTACGAGAACGGCGCCAAGGCCGCCAACCCGTCCGTCGCGGTCTCGAAGGTCTACCACCCGGCCGGCCAGACCGCCTTCAACGACCCCGTGTGGGGCGCCGGCGAGGCCAAGAAGATGCTGGCGCAGGGCGCCGACTTCATCTTCGGCGCCGGTGGCGGCACCGGCAACGGTGCTCTCCAGGAGGCCGCGAAGACCAACGGTGCGGGCGACAAGGTCTTCTGCATCGGTGTCGACCTCGACCAGTGGGACACCCTGCCGGCCGCGCACCCGTGCCTCATCACCTCGGCCGAGAAGCACGAGAAGGACGGCATCGGCGAGCTGCTCAAGGCGATCAAGGGCAACACGATCAAGCCGGGCAACTTCTTCGGCACCGCCGGCATCGCACCGTTCCACGACTTCGACAGCAAGGTCCCGGCCGACGTGAAGACCAAGGTCGCCGACGTCGTGAAGAAGCTCGAGGACGGCTCGCAGGCAACCGGCTACAAGGCAGGCTGAACCGAAGGCGCATGACCCCCGACGGGGTCGGCACTAGAGTCCCGTCATGACGAACGTCGAGCGGGTGCTCCACAGGGGCACCCGCTCGACGTCGTTCTGCGCCGGAGAGCGGCGCGCAGTACCGAAAACTGGTCCACACAAGGAGTCGAGAGGTCCGAGATGGCCGATTCGAGAGATGAGCCGTCAGGCGCCGACAACGCCGGCGCCGTGACCACCCAGCCGACCGCCGAGGCGACGCCGCCCCCGGTCGTGCCCGAGCGCGGGGCGCCCCCGCCACCCACAGGAGTGCTCGGGGTGCTCGTGCGCGAGCAGTCGATCATCGTGCCGCTCGTGGCCGTGGTCGCGGCCCTGGTTATCGGTGCCGTGCTGATCCGAGCCCAGGGCGTCAGCCCCCTCTACGCGTACCAGACGCTCTTCACCTACTCCTTCCTGACGGCCGACGGCCTCCAGGGCACCTTCGAGAAGATGGTGCCGCTGATCCTCTGTGGCCTCGCCGTCGTCATCCCGCTTCGCGTCGGTCTGTTCAACATCGGCGCGCAGGGCCAGCTCATGGCCGGCGCCATCGCGGCCGCGGCCTCCGCGCACATCGTGCGCGACGCGCCCGGCGTCGTCGTCGCGATCATCGCGATGGTGTGCGGCATCCTCGCCGGTGCGATGTGGGCCTCGATCGCCGGCGCCCTCAAGGCCACGCGCGGTGTCCACGAGGTGATCTCGACGATCATGCTGAACTCGATCGCCGCGGGCCTCATCGACTACCTCGTCAACGGCCCGATGAAAGACCCTTCCTCGGCCTACCCGGCCTCCTTCCCCGCGCCCGAGGGCTCGCGCTTCGTGCCGTTGGGTGTCGTGCCGATCGGCCTGCCGATCGCGCTGGTGCTGGCCCTCGCCGTCGCGTGGATGCTGCGCCGGACGACCCTCGGGTTCCAGTTCGAGACCATCGGCCGCAACCGCCACGCCGCCTCGTACGCCGGCATCAAGCTGAGCGGCATGATCGTCCTCGCGATGGCGATCGCCGGTGGCCTCGCCGGTCTCGCGGGCTCGGTCGAGTACCTCGAGATCGACCCCTACCGCTACCAGGACGGCATCGCGGGCTCCCTCGGCTTCGACGGCATCACGATCGCGTTGCTGGCCCGGTCCAACCCGCTCGGCACCATCCCGGCGGCGCTGCTCGTCGGCGCGCTGCGCGCGGGCTCGTCCAACCTCATGTTCAACACGGGCATCCAGCCCGAGATCGTCGACATGCTGCTGGCGATCACGCTGCTGCTCGTGTCGCTGCCGATCATCGCCAAGCTGATCTTCCGCAGGTACACCGCCAAGTCCTCCGCTCTCGCGAGCAGCTGGGGGTCCTGACATGGAATGGGTCAAGCGCAACCAGGTCGCGGTCGGCTCGACCGTCGTGCTGCTGGTCGCCGCCTACGTCTTCTACGCGATCAACGACAACGTCGCGACCTCCATGTTCAAGGGGGCGTGGTTCTTCGCGGTGCCCCTCGTGCTCGGCGCCCTCACGGGTGTCGTCGGCGAGCGGTCGGGCGTGGTCAACATCGGCATCGAGGGCCAGATGCTCGTCGCCGCCTTCGCGGCGTTCTTCTCCGCGGCCGCCAGCGGCTCGCTCATCGTGGGTGTGCTCGTCGGCATGGTCGCGGGCATCGCGATGGGTGCGTTCCTGGCGCTGACCACGGTCAAGGGTCTGATGGACCAGATCATCGCCGGTGTCGTCATCAACATCGTCGCGACCGGCCTGACGTCCTTCTTCTACCGCCCCGGCAAGGTGCTCTCGTCGAACATGCCGCAGTGGGACATCCCGGTGCTGTCGCAGATCCCGCTCATCGGTGACGTGTTCTTCCAGACCGGCCCGATCGCGATGTTCGCGCTCCTCGCCGTGCCGGTGGTGCACTTCGCGCTGTTCCGCACCCGCTGGGGCCTGCGCACCCGGTCCATCGGCGAGTACCCCTCGGCCGCCGACACCGCAGGCATCGACGTCATCCGCATGCGTCTGGTCAACGTCACGATCGGTGGCATCTTCGCCGGTGCCGCCGGCGCGTTCCTCTCGATGGAGGCGACGGCCGGCTTCGAGCGCGGCATGACCGCCGGCCGAGGCTTCCTCGCCCTCGCCATCCTCATCTTCGGTGGCTGGCGACCGCTGCGCGTCTTCGCGGCCGCGCTGTTCTTCGGCTTCACCAACGCGCTCGCGTCGCAGCTGCAGGGCGTCATCAACATCCCGCAGCAGTTCATCACCCTGCTGCCCTACCTGCTGACCCTGGTCGTGCTGGCGGTCGCCGCCGGCCGCGTCCGGGCGCCGGGAGCCGTCGGGCAGCCGTTCGTGAAGGGAGAGGGTTCGTGAGCGAGCAGCCGACCGCAACGGTCCAGCCATCGGCCCAGTCGTCCACGCAGCCGTCCGCCGACAGGGAGGCCGAGCGACTGCTCGACATCGCCGGGCTGTCGAAGTCCTACGGCACGGTGCGCGCCAACCGCGACATCAGCCTGCACGTCCGGCGCGGCGAGATCGTCGCCCTCCTCGGCGAGAACGGCGCCGGCAAGTCGACGCTGGTCAAGCAGATCTTCGGCCTGGTCAAGCCCGACGAGGGCACGATCACGATCAAGGGTGACGCCTCCCCGGTCAAGGACCCCCGCGACGCCATCCGTCGCGGCATCGGCATGGTCCACCAGCACTTCCAGCTGGTGCCCGTCATGACGGTGGCCGAGAACATGATCCTCGGCCACGAGACGACGAGCCGCGGCGTCCTCGACATCGACGGAGCCCGCAAGCTCGTGCGCGAGCTGTCGGCCAAGCACGGTCTCAAGGTCGACCCCGACGTCGAGATCGAGGACCTCCCCGTCGGCACCCAGCAGCGCGTCGAGATCCTCAAGGCGCTCTCACGGCGCGTCGACCTGCTCATCCTCGACGAGCCGACGGCCGTCCTCACGCCCCAGGAGACCGACGAGCTCCTGTCCGTCATGAAGGACCTCGCCGCCAGCGGCACGTCCATCGTCTTCATCACGCACAAGCTGCGCGAGGTGCTCGCCGCGGCCGACCGGGTCTACGTGCTGCGCCAGGGCGCCGTCGTCGGTGAGGTCGCCACGGCCGACACCGACGCCCGCGGTCTCGCCACGATGATGGTCGGCCGCGACGTCGTGCTGCGCGTCGACAAGGACGAGGCGACCCCCGGCGCCGACGTCCTGTCGATCAAGGATCTCGTCGTGCTCGACGACCGGAACCTGCGGGCCGTCGACGGCTTCACCCTCGACGTCCGGGCCGGCGAGATCGTCGGTGTGGCCGGTGTCGAGGGCAACGGCCAGCGCGAGCTCGTCGAGGCCATCGCCGGCATGCGGCCGCCGCAGTCCGGCAGCATCAACCTGCTCGGCAAGGACATCACCAAGGCCAACCCGCGCGACACCCACGTCGCCGGCGTCGGCCACATCCCCGAGGACCGCGAGCGGCACGGCCTCGTCGCCTCCTACTCGCTCGCCGACAACCTCGTGCTCAACCGGTTCTCCGAGAAGCCGTTCGCCAACGGCTTCGTGCGCGACTTCGACGAGGTGCGCAAGAACGCCGAGGGACTCTTCCAGGAGTTCGACATCCGTGCCGCCGGCGTGAGTGCCCCTGCGGGGTCGCTCTCCGGCGGCAACAAGCAGAAGGTCGTCGTCGCGCGCGAGATGAGCTTCGGGCCCAAGCTGCTCATGGCCGCCCAGCCCACGCGTGGTGTCGACGTCGGCTCCATCGAGTTCATCCACCGCCGCATCGTCGCGGCCCGCGACGAGGGCGCCGCGGTGCTGCTCGTCTCGGCCGAGCTCGACGAGGTGCTCTCGCTCGCCGACCGCATCGCCGTCATCCACGGCGGCAAGGTCGTCGCCGAGATGCCCGGCGGCCACGCCGACCGCACCGAGATCGGCCGGCTCATGGCGGGTGACCACTAGGTGTCACCCGTGTCCGAGGGAGCCGTCCCGGGCGCCACCGAAGCACACGCCACCGAGCCGTATGCCGCCGAGCCCGCTGGGCGGCATACGGCCGGGGCCGCTTCGGTCGGGCCCGCAGACGACTCCGGCGCGAACGTCGACTGGGAGGCCCTGCGCCTGCGCGCGGTCGAGCTCATGGAGCGCGCGTACGCCCCGTACTCGCGTTTCCGGGTCGGGGTGGCGGGCCTCGTCGACGACGGTCGCGTCGTCGCCGGCTGCAACGTCGAGAACGCCGCCTACGGAGTGACGCTCTGCGCCGAGTGCGGCATGGTCTCCGAGCTGCACGCCACCGGCGGCGGGCTGCTCACGGCCGTCTACTGCGTGGGCGGCGACGGCCAGGCGCTCATGCCGTGCGGCCGGTGCCGGCAGCTGCTGTGGGAGAACGGCGGCCCCGGCTGCCTGCTCATGACCCCCGAGGGAGTGCTCCCGATGTCGGCGGTGCTGCCCCAGGCGTTCGGTCCCGAGAACCTGCGCCACGCCCAGGGCTGAACGCTCCCGTCGGTGGCCCGGCGACGCCTGCCCTGGGACATGATGGTCCGGTGAGCGAAGCCTTCGATGCCGTAGACGTCATTTCCGCCAAGCGTGACCGGGCCGAGCTGTCCGATGGCCAGATCGACTGGGTCATCGACGCCTACACCCGAGGCGTCGTCGCCGAGGAGCAGATGTCGGCCCTCGCGATGGCGATCTACCTCAATGGCATGACCCCCCGCGAGATCGCGCGGTGGGCCGACGCCATGATCCGCTCGGGCGAACGGCTCGACTTCTCGGGCCTCTCGCGCCCGACCAGCGACAAGCACTCGACCGGGGGAGTGGGCGACAAGATCACCCTCCCGTTGGCGCCCATCGTGGCGGCGTGCGGTGTCGCCGTCCCGCAGCTCTCAGGGCGCGGGCTCGGCCACACCGGCGGCACGCTCGACAAGCTCGAGGCGATCCCGGGCTGGCGTGCCGACCTGACGAACGAGCAGATGATGCACCAGCTCGAGGACGTCGGGGCCGTCATCTGTGCCGCCGGGTCCGGTCTCGCCCCCGCCGACAAGAAGCTGTACGCGTTGCGCGACGTCACGGGCACCGTGTCCTGCGTGCCGCTCATCGCCACCTCGATCATGAGCAAGAAGATCGCCGAGGGCACCGGCTCGCTCGTGCTCGACGTCAAGGTCGGCTCCGGGGCGTTCATGAAGGAGCTCGGCCAAGCCCGTGAGCTGGCCGAGACGATGGTGCGTCTCGGCAAGGATGCCGGCGTGCACACCATCGCGCTGCTCACGAACATGGAGACCCCGCTCGGGCTCACGGCCGGCAACGCCCTCGAGGTGCGCGAGTCGGTCGAGGTGCTGGCCGGCGGCGGACCCGGCGACGTCGTGGAGCTGACCATCGCCCTCGCTCGCGAGATGGTGGCCGGCGCCGGCAAGGACGACGTCGACCCTGCCGACGTCCTGGCCGACGGTCGGGCCATGGACGCCTGGCGCCGGATGATCCGGGCGCAGGGGGGAGACCCCGACGCCGAGCTGCCGACCGCCAAGGAGACGCACCACGTCCTGGCCCCGGCCGACGGCGTGCTGGTGAAGCTCGACGCGTTGGCCGTGGGTGTCGCGGCCTGGCGCCTCGGTGCGGGACGGGCCCGCAAGGAGGACCCGGTCCAGGCCGGTGCCGGTGTCGAGCTGCACCACAAGCCCGGAGCGACGGTCCGTGGCGGCGAGCCGCTCATGACGCTGCACACCGACGAGCCGGAGCGCTTCGCCCGTGCGCTGGAAGCGCTCGAGGTTGGGTTCACCATCGCCCCGGAGGGCTCACGGCCCGACCTGCCGCCGATCGTCATCGATCGCGTGTCCTGAGCGACGTTCTCGCAGGTCAGAGTCTTACGCAGCCACTCGGGGAGGGCCTCCACCGGGCCGATTATGAGATCCCGGGAGGCCCATGTAATGTTCTCTTCGTCAGCCCGACAGGGAGGAACGGACGCCACCGCGGCGGTGAGAGATCACCTAGCGAAGTTGGCCGGTCCCGGGGCTGGAGAGCATGGTCTGAGGCACTCCGGTTGATCCGGTAAGGTTTCGGACGGCCCCGGAGCGAGACCGAGTGATCGGCTCTCCGAACCGGGTGCTCCGAGCCGCCCCCGAGCCATCGGGACCGGCGCGGAGCGGTCCGAAGCACACTGGTTGATCCGGTAGGCTTTGGAGGGTAGGAGCCGCTGGCACCAAGCGGGTTGAATCTGGACGGTCTGAAGGCTGGTTCGCGGGTTTGACTCCCAAGTGTGAGGCGGGTAAGTTTGAAGGGTTGCCCCGGAGGCTCT